>NZ_JBVJHT010000015.1:148301-212112 GCF_055586685.1 Micromonospora sp. NPDC049529 | reverse complement strand
GGTCCTCCCTGCACCTCGTCCGCTGACAAGACAAGTTGCCGTGCGCAAAAGTTCGTGTAGGCCGTTCGGTTGGCTGACCGGTTGTTCGCTTAGGGTCGATCAGTGCAGTCACCATAACCTGTTTAGTCAGCCGCAGGCTAGCCGAAAGTACGATGTATATAGCTCTCAAATCACTCGTATTCGGACTAATCCGCTCTGTTGACCAGTTCCGTTTGGTGGCGTGTGGCCGGTCACGGTGGCCCGAACTCTTTGTGATCATGGAAGCGTCCACTCCGGCGGGAACGTGGCACCATGACCGTGTCCTACGCCACGGGTGCCGGGACACGACATCGATGGAGTCGGGATGACGGGACTGGTTGGCGGGCCGCCGCCGGGGCTGGCGCCACTGTGGACGCACGATCCGGTCACCGCCGGCCCGTACCGGCTGGTCGGCCGGCTGGGCGCGGGCGGTCAGGGGGTGGTCTATCTCGGCGAGGACGACCAGGGCCACCGGGTGGCGGTGAAAATGATCAACGTTGACCTGAGTGACCCCCGGGCACGGTCGCAGTTCATGAAGGAGATCGCCGCGGCGCGGCGCGTCGCTCCGTTCTGCACCGCGCAGGTGCTCTTCGCCGAGGTCGACGGCGACAGGCCCTATGTGGTCAGCGAGTTCATCGAGGGCCCCACCCTCCACCGTCACGTCCGCGAGCACGGCCCGGTCGCGGGCAACGCGCTGCACCGGCTCGCCGTCGGAACCGCCACCGCGGTCGCCGCGATCCACCGCTCCGACGTGGTGCACTGCGACCTGAAGCCGGACAACGTGGTGCTTGGTCGGGACGGTGCCCGGGTCATCGACTTCGGCATCGCCCGCGCCCTCGGTGTCACCGAGACGGTGACCAGCCGGGTGATGGGGACACTCGCATACATGGCCCCCGAGCGGTTCCGCAACGACTCGGTCGGCCCACCCTGCGACGTCTTCGCCTGGGCCGCCACGATCGCCTTCGCCGCCGGTGGTCGGCCGCCGTTCGGCAACGACTCGCTCGTCGCGGTGATGCACCGGGTGCTGAACGACCCGCCCGACCTGCCCGAGCTTTCGCCGGGCCTGGACCGGCTGATCCGGCGGTGCCTGGACAAGGACCCGGCGAACCGGCCGGATGCCGAGCACGTGCTGATGCGGCTGCTCGGGCAGGACGTCAGGAGCACCGGTCCGCTCCGCCGGGAGACCGTGCTCCAAGCGGGTAACGAGACCGCCGGCGCGACGACGCCGGACCGGTCCCTGCCGTTGCCCCGTCCCCTGCCAGTGGCACCGGAAGCACCGATGCCAGTGGCACCGGAAGCACCGACTGCACGGGAAGCACAGACTGCGCCGGTGGCACCGGTGCGGTACCAGCCTCCGGCGCCCGTACCCGGTACGCCCGCCACGTCGACCATCGGGGTGGGCGGCGGTTGGGGGAAGCGGCTGCGCCGGGAGTCGCTCGACGCCTGGGGGATCTCGACCGCGATCTTCCTTGGTTCGGTCGGTGCTGCGGTCGGGTACGTCGCGTCGAGTGCGCCGGGCGCGGCCGCGACGGCCGGGGCGGCCACCTTCATCGCGGTCTACGTGGTTCGGCTGCTGGTCGCGGTGGTGCTCGGCGACCGGTCGGACCAGCCCTGACGGGCGAGGCGCCGAGCCCGGCGCCGTCGGTGGCGCCCGCAGCGATACTTTGACTGGCATCAGTCGACTGCCGAGGAGGACATCCCCATGGACCCAGCCCCGTCGCGCACACGACAGTGGTTGCCGTACGCCGCCGCCGTCACTGCCGGGTTGCTGGTCATCGCCGGGGCGTACGTGCTCGTCCGGCAGCGGGACCCGGGCACCGACCGGAACCGGGCCGACTGCACCACCAAGCTGGAGGTCAACTCCTCGACCGAGAAGGCGGAGCTGCTGGTCGAACTGGCGCAGCGGTACAACAGCAGCGACCGGTCGCTCGACGGCCACTGCGCCCAGGTGCACGTCACCGGCCTGACCTCGGGCAAGGCCGTCGAGGCGCTGGCCGCCGGCTGGAGCGGCATCGGCCTACCGGAGCCGCAGGTCTGGTTGCCGACATCGAGCCTGTGGACGGGGCAGCTCCGGTTGCTCGACCAGTCCGCCGGGCGAGCGTTGCAGACCCCGGACCAGTACCCGTCGATCGCCAACAGCCCGCTGGTGATCGCGATGCCGCAGCCCAAGGGCGAACTGGTACGCCAGCGCGGGCCGCTGGGCTGGGGCGAGATCCTCGGCCTCTCCGGACGGGAGGGATGGGCGGGCTTCGGCAAGCCGGAGTGGGGCCGCTTCACCTTCGGCAAGGACAACCCGAACCTCTCCACGTCGGGGCTGGCCGCGACCATTGCCACCTACTACGCCGCGGTGAACCGGTCCAGCGACCTGACCCGGTCCGACCTGGCCGACCCGGAGGTGACCCGGTTCGTCCGGCAGATCGAGGCGAACGTGTCGCACTACAGCGACGACGTGGTGGACCTGCTGCGGGACCTCGCCGAGGCTGATCTGGCCGGCGGAGGTGCCAGCACGGACGACATGAGCGCCATCGTCATGCAGGAGGAACTGGTCCACCTCTACAACGAGGGGGGACTGAGCCCGAAGCAGGAGGGCCAGGAGTGGGGCCGCCGGCCGAACGTCCCGTTGGTCGCCGTCCACCCGAAGGAGGGCACCTTCAATCTTGACCACCCGTTCGTGGTGCTTTCCTCCGCCGACGAACGGCAGCGCGCGGCGGCGGCCGACTTCCTGGCCTTCCTGACCGAGGACGCCCAGCAGGAGAGCTTCGCCCGCCTCGGCTTCCGGGACCACGAGCGTCGGGCCTCGCCGGGGTTGCTCGCCAGCGCCGGTGTCGAGCCCACCGGGGGGCTGACCTACTTCGAGCCGCCGAACCCGATGGTGGTCGAGGCGATGCTGGACGGCTGGAGCACGCTGCGCAAGAAGGCCAACATCCTGATCGCGCTGGACACCTCCGGGTCGATGGAGGCAAAGATCGGCGATCGTACCCGCTTCCAGGTCGCCTCGGCGGCGGCGGCCAAGGGGCTTGCGCTGCTCAACGCGGAGGACCGGGTCGGGCTCTGGTCGTTCTCGTCGGAGAGGCCGAAGCGGTCCGAGGGAGCCTACCGGGAGGAGGTCCGGCTCGGCGCGTTCGACCAGGAACGGATCAACGGCCGGATCGCCGACCTGCACGTCGAGGGGGCGACCGCGCTCTACGCGACGGTCCGGGCCGCCCACCGGCACGTGCTCGACCGGTACGACCCGGAGCGGATCAACGCCGTCGTCGTGCTGACCGACGGCAAGAACGAGTACAGCCGGGACAACGACCTGGGCCGGCTGCTCACCGATGTCGCCCTGGATCCGCAGCGCCCGGTCAAGGTCTTCTGTATCGCCTTCGACCGGGAGTCGGACTTCGCCACGCTGGACCGGATCGCCAAGGCGTCATCGGGCAAGGCGTTCGACGCCACCGATCCCGCCATGATCGACGAGGCGTTCGTGAAGCTGGTCAGCAGTTTCTGAGCCGGCATGTCCGATGCTTTTCAGGCGTCGGCGAAACCGTTCACGACGGTTCGACCGGGAGCCAGAGTTCGCAGGTCGCGCTGCTGAAACCGGCCTCGCGTTCGATCACCGCGACGATTTCCGGGCCCGGCCGCAGGCGCCACCGGTTGGAGGGGAACCACTCGGTCGCGGTTGCGGCCCATGTCTTCTGCAGGGCGGTGGGGTGGGGCCCGGTCGTGCGGAAGACGGCCCACGTGCCGGCCGGGACGTCGATGCTGTCGAGCTCGTCGGCTGCCGTCGTGTCGACGGAGACGGCGACTCCGTGCAGGTAGGTCAGCTCACTGCCCTCGGTCCGGTCGGGGTCCAGGTTGTCGCTGACCGCGAGTAGACCCGCCGGCTCGGTGTTGCCCAGCTCCTTCAGCCGGAGGTGCTCTTCTGCTGGCAGTGCGCTGATGTGCCGATGGATGTCCGGGTTGACGCCCTGGTGGACCAGGGGGACCCGGGTCGCGTGTCCGACGAGCCGGAACGCGGGGCGGTCGACGATGCGGGTGTCCATCGGGATACTCCCTTCGACCGTCAGACGGAACCTGAGCTGCGGTTGTGTACGCAGGGGGCCACCATCGCGGCGTACGTCGCCGGGACCGGCGCCGTGCACGGCCCGGAACGCACGTCCGAACGCCTCGCCCGAGCCGTATCCGTACCGGACGGCGATGCTCAGCAGGTCGCATCCGGTGCTGACGATGTCGGCGGCGGCGACGGTCATGCGGCGTCGGCGCACGTACTCCGACAGCGGCATGCCGGCCAGCGACGAGAACATCCGACGCAGGTGGTATTCGGTCGTGCCGACCGTCCTGGCAAACCGGTCGACGTCGACGTCCTCGGTGAGGTGCTGCTCGACCAGGTCGACAAGCCCGTTGAGTGCCGAGATCACGTGGCCCCCTTTCGACACCAAGCCTGGCCGGGAACCCGTCGTCCGCGCCCGACAACCGCGGTCCGATCCGATCATCCGGACCCTGCCCCGGGCAAGCCGTCGGGTGGGTCGAGGCGGCGGCCCGGTACGTTTCCGTACCGGGCCGCCGTTGTCAGTTCGCGATCGGGTCAGTGGTTCGGCGGGCGCTCGGGCAGCTCGTCGTCGTACGCGTAGTAGCTCGTGCCGAGTTTCGCTCCCCACTCGACGGTGAGTACGGGCTCCGGTTCGTCGTCCGGCTCGCGCAGTGGCAGGCCGGCGTTGAGCAGCGGCTGCCACTCGACGGTCAGGAACGGGCCGGCCGTCATGACCAGGCCTTCTCGGCCACCAGCGGATCGTTGGACAACTCCGGTGGCACGACCTCTTCCACCGGCGACAGCGCGCGGCTGCGCGGGGCGGTGAAGGTCGGGTCCGGCGGTGCCGCCCGGTGGTACGACGGGTACCGGTCCTGGTAGTCGATCGCGGCCTGGACCAGGGTCGGTTCGGAGAACCGGGGACCCCAGAAGGCGGCGTTGATCGGGAGTCCGTCGGTGCTGTCGTACCCGATCGGGAACGAGACCATCGGCCAGGTCAGCGCGTTCGGGAGCTGGTAGAAGGTGCGGTAGTTCGACAGCTGGGTCCCACCGGTACGCGGTCCGATCTTCGCCCCGATCGGCAGCACCAGCATGAAGTCGACCCCGGCCTCGTCCAGCGCGCGCTGGTAGTTCGCCTGGAGCACGCGTCGGCGGCGTTCGCCCTCGTCGCGTACTGATGCGGGGATCGCGCCGGCCGTGGCCGCCGCCGCCGCGAAGTCGCCGAACTGGCGGCGCAGCGCCTCGGCGTTCGCCGGATGCGAGTCGGCGAACGCCTGCACCGCCTGCCAGTAGCGGATCTCGTAGCGGTTGGGGCTGAGTACGGCGGTCGCCGGTGACACCGGGTTCCCGACGGGCACCGGCAGCCGGTCCGGCGTACGGAAGTAGGGGTCGTTCTCCGGGACCGTGACGTCCAGGCCGGGGAACTCCTTGACCTGCGCTCCGAGCTTGACCAGCTCCTTCTTGAACCGCTCGAACGCGGCCCGGTAGTCGGTGTCGTAGGTCTCGGCCGGTGGGGTGCCGGTCCCGCCCCGGGTCATCCAGTCGGTCTGCGGGATGCCGATGGTCACGCCGTGAAGCGGGGATTTGCCCTTGCGGGCGGCGACCGGAAGGGCCGGGAACGGGTCCGGGGCGGAGAGCGTGAGCGGGTCCGGTGCCGGGTCGGGGCCGAGGATCGCGGCCAGCACCAGCGACGCGTCCCGGACCGAGCGGGCGATCGGTCCGAGCACGTCGTAACCGGGGGAGAGCGGCATCACCCCGGCGGTCGAGACGAGGCCGAGCGACGGTTTGATGGCGCTGGCGCCGTTCGCCGCGGCCGGCATCATGATCGAGCCGCCGGTCTCCTCGCCGATGGTGGCCGCCGCCAACCGGGCGGAGGTGGCGACGCCGGAGCCCTGGCTCGACCCGCCGGGGATGAAGCGCGGATTCCAGGCGTTGCCGGCGAAGGTGCCGGAGATCGAGCCGGAGAACGCCGAGGCGATCGTGTGGCCGATGATGACCGCGCCCTGCGCCCGCAACCTGGCCACCACCGTGGAGTCGCGGTACGCCACGTTGCCGGTGTACGCGTGGGTGCCGTTCTTGGCCTCCAGCCCGCGTACGCCGACCGAGTCCTTGATGCCGAACGGGATGCCGCACAGCGGTGGTACGGCCGAGTGGGAGCCCTTGCGCAGCAACCTGTCCGCCGCTGCGGCCTGGGCGAGGGCGCCGACCCGGTCGACGCGTACGAAGGCGTTGTAACCGCCGTTGTCGCCGTAGATCTCGAACGGGCCGTTGAACCGGTCGATCCGGTCCAGGTACGCCCGCGTCAGCTCGACCGAGGTCAGCCGGTTGGCGCGGAGCAGGACGATCAGCTCGGCGATCTCGTAGTCGACGATCCTCGACCGGCGGGGGATGTCGCGTACCGACGGCAGTGCGTCGAGCAGTTGTTCGGACTCGTTCCGGGTGGCGGCGGCGGGCTGCGCGACCGCGAGCGTGCTCACCGTCGCGCCGGCCACGGCGGCGGTGCTGCCGAGCAGCATCCGGCGGCTGAGCCCGGTTCGGCGGGTGTCGTCCGGTGCGGCGGTGACCGAGGGGGTGTCCTGCTTGTCGTGCATGTGCTGGGGGCTCCTGTCTTCTGCCAGGAATGGGCACCGCGCTGAGATGCCCGCTGGGCGCCGGTTGGCGACCGCCAAGATCATTGCAACGTGGGTGCTGCGGCGAGTTTTCGATCTCTTTTCGGCTCGGTAAACCGACGACCCGGCGATCCGACCATCCACCCCGGCCCGGCCGGGACGCGCAGGACCCGCGGCACACGGCGCGGGTCGGCGCATGGCAGGCTACCCGGATGAACGGGGCTGTGATCAACTACGGGTTGGTGGACCGGGCGGACCGGCGGGTTACGCTGCGGCCGGTGGACGACGAGAACTGGCGCGCGGTCGCCGACGTGGTGCCGCTCGACGACCAGCGTGCGTTCGTCGCACCGTCGGCGGCCCGCTATCTGCTGCTCGGCATGCGCGAAGGCGTCTGGCAATCGTTCGCCGTCTACGCCGACGAGACGGTGGTCGGCCACGTCATGTGGGGGTACGACGAGGACGACCGGACCTACTGGATCGGCGGCATGCTCGTCGACGCGGCCCAACAGGGCGCCGGACTGGGCCGGGCCACCGTGTCGAGCCTGGTGCGTTGGCTGATGGAACGGCCCGACTGTCCCGCCGTACGCCTCAGTGTCGACCGGGCGAACACGACGGCGCGCCAGCTCTACGCGTCCGTCGGATTCGAGGAGTCGGAACCGGACGAGGACGGGGAGATCGTCGCCGAGCTCACCCGGCACCGGGCCGACTTCCCCACGGGCGCCCCGAGCTGACCACGCCCTACGGTCAGCCGGCCAGACCCGCGTGGTGCAGCAGGTACGCGGTCAGCGGCGCGTAGAGGTCCGGGTCCACGTTGTCGTCCAACGGCACGCAGACCCGTACCCGCCCCTCCGCCTCGCCGACGAACAGGGCCGGGTCGTTGCAGTCGGCGAAACCGACGGTGGGGATCCCGGCCTGGGCGGCCGCGCCGGCCCAACCGTGGTCGGCGATGACGAGTTCGGGCGGGGGCTGACCGGTCGCCGCCAACTCGTCCAGGATCGCCGTCATCGGCATCGGCGAATGGGTGTGGGCCAGCCCGCCGGACGAGTGGGTGAGCACCGCGACGTCGTCGACGAACCGGATCGACCCGTGGCGGCTGCGGTAGGACGGCTCGTCGGGATGCTCCCAGCCGGAGGCCGCCGAGAGCAGTGGGCAGCCCGCCGCACGTAGGGCCCCGGCCAGCGCGCGGTGGATGGAGAACACCCCGTGCGGATGTCCGGTCGCGAGCAGCACCCGCTGCTGGCGCCGGGCGGCGTCGCGGACGAGGGTCGCCATCGCCTCCAGGCGCTCGACGGTGCGCTCCGGATCGATGGTGTCGGTGCCGCGTACGTGCGTGGTGTCGGGGGAGACGCCGCAGCGGGTGACCATGAGCGTCAGAACCTCGGCCGGGGTCCAGCTGCCGCTCGGTTCGAGCCCGAACAGGTAGAGCGGTTCGCGCCGGCTCATCCGCCGGAAATGGTCGAGGTTGTTCTCGCGCGGGGTGGCGACCCGACCGGCGATCCGAGACTCGATCAGATGGGCGAACAGGTCGTCCCGGCTCGGGGTGTCGGTCATGTGTGTCCTCCCGGATGTCCGTCCCGCTGTCTCACGGCGGCCGACCGGCGGGCGGGCCGGACTGCCCACGTCAACCGTCGCGACCGGGCGCTACCCGCCGGCACCGATCCTGCCCGGCCCGGTCAAGGATGCCGACCGACCGACGCCCCGGCCAATCTGCCTGCCGCCGCCGGGATGCCGGGGTGCCGGGTGCGCTGCGGTGCTGTTCGGATCCGGAGGTGCTGTTCCGGGTGCGCAGCGGTGCTGTCCCCGGTGGCGGGTCATCCCCGGTTCGGGTAGCGGCAGGCCGAGCCCGTCGCGGCGTGGCGCTGCTCGGGGGAGAGGACCACCGGGACGTACCGGTCCGGGTGCTCGGGGTGCGCCCGCCGGGCTTCGACCACGCCGGTCGGGCTGTCGCCGCCGAGGCACGCGACCGCGACCAGGATCGGCTGTCCGGCGCCAGTGGACGCCACGTCGAGTTGGACCCCGGCCCCGGAGGGCGGGTGGCGGACGTCGGCCAGGCTCACCTGTCGCCAGGTCACCCGGTCCGGCGAGGCCGGATCGGTTCCGGTCGACCGGGTGAACCCGACGATGTCCACGTCCGCACCGGCGGCGTGCAGCGTGACCGTACCCGGCGGGCCGGTCCCGGCGGTGACGGAGAAGGTGATCGCGGTGGGTGCCGTACGCCCGTTCGGACACTCGGACGCCGGTTCGGTCCGGGGCGGATTGCCGTGGATGACCGCCGACGAGACGACCCCGCCACCGGCCGCCTTGAACCAGCGGACGTCGGGAGTGCCACCGGTGTTGTCGTACACCTTCTCGCCGATGCAGAAGCCGGTGAAACCGACGGTGCAGTGTGGCGGGATCGTCGTCAGCAGCGGCGCGTCCCGGCTCGCCCCACCGCGCAGGTGCGCCCCACCGCCGTAGGTGACGCCGGTGAACAGGGCGCCGACCGGCGTACCGGGGCAGCTCGGCGCGACCGAAACAGCCCCGGCGATGGTGGACCCGCTGCGTGGGCCGCCCGGCCGCGACGGCTCGCCCACGACCACCGTGGCGACCAGCGCGGACACGGCGCCGACGGCCAAGACGCCCATCCTCCGCCGCCGTCGTGGACCGGCATCCATTTCGGTACGACGATCCGCCCGGCCGATCGCCGTCGACGATCCGGACGACACCGCCGGCGGCGGCTCGCCTCCCGGTAGGGCTCCCGGTTCGGTGCCGTCGCCCGGTCCGCTCCCCTCGGCGGTCGACTGCTGGTGGGCGGTCGTCTCGTACCAGCGCTGTCGCCACCGCTCGACGTCCCCGTGGCAGGCGCCGACGTACGCGAGCAGCACGTCCAGGGTCGGCATCCGGTCCCCGCCGGCCGCCTCGGAGAGGGTCGTCGCGCTGTAGCCGGCCGACTTGGCCAGCACCCGGTACGTCGGGTTGCCCGCCTCGGCCCGCAACTTCCGCAGTTCGTAGGCGAATGCCGGCAGCGGGCCGGTAGCCGGGTCGACGGGTCTCTCTCGACGGGCCACGTGATTTCTCGCCCCCAACGAATCTCCGGGCGGCAGTTTCCCGTCAATGCTCGCCCACGGCACCGGGCCACGCCCAATCGCTGTCGGATTCTTTGCGCAGCGGTGGACTTGACCGCAATTGATTGATTGCGCCGGCTGATCTCTCCGGACAACCGAGCCGGCGATTAGCAATGGAGTCGAGCGGCCATCCGGCGGGCAGAGCCGGTGGCCCGGTGAAGGAGGAAAGATGAGAAACGTACGGATGTTCGCGACGACCGGAGTCCTGGCCTGTGCGGTCGGCCTGCTGGGACTGAGCGGCTCACCGGCGGCAGCCTCCGGGGTGACCCGCGACTGTGTGGTCGACCTGGACAACGCCACGGTGAGCTGCGCGTCGACCGAGACCGAGGCTCGACGGAGGGCGGCGCTACCGGCTGCCACGCTGACCATCGCCCGGTTCTACGACCTGCCCGGCCACAAGGGGGCGACCCTCACGTTCGTCCAGTCCCGGGCGTGCACCCCGTCGTACGACAGGGAATGGCAGTGGGACGACCTGCGGTACACCAGCGGCGGCAACTGGAACAACCGGGCGAGTTCGGTGCACACCTACAACAGGTGCGACGTGAAACTGTACGACGGTGTCAGTTTCGGTGGTGCCGTCTCGACCTGGATCGACAAGTCGGCGGATCTGTCCACCATCGGCAGTGGCTGGAGCAACCGGGCCGGTTCGGTGAAGTTCTCCTGATGCCCCGAGTCAGCGGGAACTGAAAGGTGCGCGGGCGGGTGGGCAACCGGGGCGCCCACCCGTTCGCCCGTGCGCGGCCAGCGGTACGGCTCCGGTAGCGTATGGCGACTCCCGAAGGGACGGCGAGGTCCATGCTCGACTGGCTCAACTCCCCGGCGGTGACGCTGTTCGGGGCACCGACCTCGTGGGCGGAACTGCTCGGTTTCGCCACCGGGATGGTGTGCGTGCTGCTCGTCGTCCGCCAGCACGTCGCGAACTGGCCGATCGGCATCCTGAACGTACTGCTGCTGATGGTGGTCTTCTGGTCCGTCGGGCTCTACGCCGACGCCGGACTCCAGGTCGTGTACGTCGCACTCGGCGGTTACGGCTGGTGGCGGTGGACCCGAGGCGCCGGACCGGGCACGGTGACCGGGGTGCGGACCACCACCGGAGCCGAATGGGTCGGCCTCGCCGTCGCGGGGGTCGCGCTCACCGGCCTGCTCTGGCTCTTCCTCGACCGTTTCACCGGCTCGACGGTGCCGTTGCCGGACGCGCTGACCACCGCGCTGTCCCTGCTCGCCACGTACGGCCAGGCGCGCAAGCTGGTCGAGAGCTGGTGGTTGTGGGCGACCGCCGACCTCGTCTACATCCCGCTGTACGGCTACAAGGGCCTGTGGCTGACCGCGATCCTGTACGTCGGATTCCTCGGACTGTGCGCGCTCGGCTGGCGGGCGTGGCGGGCCGACCTGCGCGGCCGGTCGGCCCGGTCCGGCCCGGTGAACACGCCGGTGACCGCGTGAACGCCGTCGGGCACCGGGGCGACCGTCCGGCCGACGCCGGCCGGTTCGCGCACGGCATGGTGGTGGGCAAGTTCTACCCGCCGCACGCCGGTCACCACCACCTGATCGCCACCGCGGCGGCGGCCTGCGCCCGGTTGACCGTGGTGGTGGCACCGTCGAGCGTCGAGTCGATCCCGCTCGACCTGCGCCTGGCCTGGCTGCGCGAGGTCCACGCCGCCACACCGTGGGTACGGTTCGTCGGCGTCGTTGACGACCACCCGGTCGACTACACCGACCCGCTGGTCTGGGACGCGCACTGCGCGGTCTTCCGGGCCGCACTCGACGGGCCGGTCGACGCGGTGTTCAGCTCCGAGTCGTACGGCGACGAACTGGCCCGACGCTTCTCCGCCACCCACGTCTGCGTCGATCAGGACCGCAGCGCCGTCACGGTCTCCGGAACGGCGGTGCGGGCGGACCCGGTGGCGTACTGGCGACACCTGGCGCCGCCGGTGCGGGCCTGGTTCACCCGGCGGGTCGTGGTCGTCGGCGCGGAGTCGACCGGCACCACGACGCTCGCCCGTGACCTGGCCGGAGCGTTGCGCGCTGACGGCGGCGCGTGGGCGGACACCCGCTGGGTCCCGGAGTACGGCCGTGAACTGACCGCCCGCAAGCTCGCCGTGCTGCGGCACACCGACCCGACCGCCACCGTGTTCGACGTGACCTGGTCGCCGGAGGACTTCGCGGAGGTGGCCCGGACCCAGAACCGGGCCGAGGACGCCGCGGCCCGGGTCGGCGGACCGATCCTGGTCGGCGACACCGACGCCCGCGCCACCGCCGTGTGGGAGGAGCGTTACCTGGGTTCGGTGTCCGCCGCGACGCTCGCCGCCGCCCGGCGCCCCGACCTCTACCTGCTCACCGACCACGAGGGTGTGCCGTTCGAGGACGACGGCCTGCGCGACGGGGAACACCTGCGCGCCTGGATGACCGCGCGGTTCCGGGAGGTGCTGCGCGACAGCGGCGTGCCGGTACGCGAACTGACCGGCCCTCCCGACGTACGCCTCGCCGCCGCCCGTGCCGCCTGCGCCGATCTGCTGGCGCGCGGCTGGGCGCTGGCCCCACCACTGGCCCAGGTCGGCGGCTGAACCGGTCGGGGCGGGGGCGGTGGATCAGCCACCCGTCTTGCTGAAGTGCTGGTAGTCCGGCGCGGACCATTCGCCGCCCCAGGTCCAACCGGCCGCCGTGAACGCCTCGACCAGCGGACCGCCGGGCACCGCCTGGCCGGGCCGGTCGGCGCCACGATCGGCGTACGGGGCACCGGCGGGGGGCAGCACCCGACCGTCGACCAGGTAGGGGTTCTCCACCGGGTTGATGTCGATCGCCTGCCCGTACGCGTGCGCGGACCACTTCGTCGGACCGTCGGCCACGGCGTCGCGGCAGTTGAAGCCGGAGCTGTTGTCGTCGGCCATCGAGCGGTCGTCGCTGCCGCCGTACTCGCTGACCGGGGTGAGCCGGCGGATCGGGAACCGTTCGCGGTACAGGGCGGCGAAGACACCGATCACCTCGTCGGCGACCGTCCGGTGCACCACGATCGTGCCGAGGTGCGGCCGGTCGTCGAAGCCCCAGTAGCTGAGCCTGAGCGCGCTGAGCTGGTCCGGGCCGACCGGGCAACCGGGGTGCCAGCTCGCGCCGAGGTCGGCGGCGGTCACCGGGGCGATCGCGGAGACGAAGTCGGCCGGTGCCGGGCTGCCCGTACCCGCCGGGGCGGCCGGAGCGGACGGCGTTGCCGGAGCGGACGGCGTCGCCGGGGCGGCTGAGCGGGGCGCCGGGGCACCGCAGCCGGCCACCGCGAGGGCCAGCAGCAGGGCCGGGACCAGCATGTTCACGCGTCGCACCGGTGGAACGGTACGCGGCGGGCGACACCACGGCACCCGCGAATAGCGCGATTTAGCCGCTTCTATGAGCGGAAGCCGCGAGAACGGCACCGCCGCCATGTACGTCATCCTTTCGCCCATGGTGCGCAGTTCTCCGATGTGATTGGCTTCCCGCCGGATGTGATCATCGCCGAAAGGTCGTGCCCATGATTGCCCCGAACGCGGACCCGGACGTACGCCCCGGCCTGCTCGGCCGCGACGCCGAGCTGGCCCGGATGCGCGAACTGGTGACCGCGTCACGGGCCGACGGTCGGCCGACCCCACCGGCACCCGGTCCCGGTGAACCGGCGTTCGTGCTGGTCACCGGCGAACCGGGAATCGGCAAGTCGCACCTGCTCGCCGCGTTCGCCGCGCTCGGCGCCGACGGCTGCGCACTCGTCGGCCGGGCCACCGAGTTCGAGCGGAACGCCCCGCTCGGGCTGGTGCTCGACCTGCTCGGCGACGCCGACCGGCATCCGGTCCTGGCCCGGCACGCGGCCCGGCTGCGGACCGCGCTCGCCACCCCCGCCGGACCCGGCGACCCCACCGGCGGCGTGGAGCGGCACCTGCTGCACCGGCAGGTCCGAACCGCCCTGGAGGCGTCCGCCGCGACCGCGCCGCTGCTCCTGCTCCTCGACGACGTGCAGTGGGCCGACGACGCCTCGATCGCACTGGTCGACTACCTGATCCGGCACCCGCCGCGGGCGGCCGTCGTCATCGTCCTGGCCGCCCGGACCGGGCGCCTCCCGGCGGAACTGGTCCGGTCGCTCGGTACCACCCGGGCACCGGTGGTACGGATGCCGCTCGGACCGCTGTCGTCCGCCGACGCCGACCTGCTGCTGGCCGGTCAACCGGCGGCGTACCGGCGGCGGCTGCACCGGGCCGGTGGCGGCAACCCGCTCTACCTGGAGATCCTCGGTCAGCTACCCGCGCGGGTGGTCGACGAGCTGGACCGGGCCCCGGTCACCGACGACGGTGGGCGGGCCGGGGTCGGGCTGGACGTACTGATCGCCCGTGACCTGGAGTCGCTGGGCGGGACACGGCGACTGGCCGTGCACGCCGCCGCGGTCACCGGTGCCGAGTTCGACACCGCGCTCGTCGCGGCGGTGGCCGACGTACCGGTGGAGCAGGCACGGGTCGCGCTGGACGAGCTCGTCGCGCGGGACGTACTGCGGGTGGTGGACGGGCAGTTGACGTTCCGGCACCCGCTGGTGCGGGCTGCCGCGTACCGGATGGCGGGCCCGGCCTGGCGGGCGGCGGCGCACGGGCGCGCGGTGGCCTACCTGACCCGGCACGGGGCGCCGCTGTACCGGCGCGCCGAGCACATGCGCCACGCGGTACGCCCCGGCGACCTGGCCGGCGCGGAACTGCTCGCCACGGCCGCGACCGCGATCCTGGAGACCGCCCCGGCGACCACCGTCGGCTGGCTGCGGTCGGCGTTGCGGGCCATGCCGGACCGGCCGGCGCTGACGGAACGACGGGCGGAGCTGCGTCTGCTGCTCGCCGACGCGTTCATCAGGACCGGCCGGCTCGACGAGGCCCGCGAGATCCTGCACTCCCTGGTCGCCGGGGACAGCACCATCCGGTACCGGGCGGTGGAACTGCTCGCGGTCACCGAACGGACCGTCGGTCGACTGGCCGAGGCCCGCGCGCTGATCGGTGCGGCGCTGGTCCGGGCCGACGCCGACGGCGACGCCCGCGCCGGCCTGCTGGTCGAGGCCGCCGCCATCGAGATGTTGCAGGGCAACTGGGCCGCCGGGGTCGAACGGAGCACGCGGGCGATCGAGGCGGTCGGGCCCGGCACCCGCCCCGGCATCGCGGTCGCGGCGACCACCCTGCTGGCGCTCAGCGAGCTGTACCAGTGCCGGTTCGACCGGGGGTACACGCTGCTGGAGCAGGCACGCCGGGACACCGACGCGCTGACCGACGTGCAACTTCGCGACGATCTCGGCGTGGTGGCGGCCCTGGCCTGGGCGGAGTACCTGGTCGACCAGCACTCCGACGCGCTGCGGCACGTGGAGCGGGGCCTGCGGATGGCCCGCAGCTACGGGCGTACCACCCACGAGGTGGCCCAGCTCTACCTGGTCCGGTCGGTGGTGCACGCCCGGACCGGGGACGCGGCACTGGCCCTGGTCGACGTGGAGGACGGCGCGGAGAGTGCCCGGCACATCGACAGCCCGGAACTGCGCGCCTTCACCCTGGCCCTGCGCTCCCGGCCGCTGCTCTGGCAGCAGGGCGCCGATGCGGCCCTGCCGCTCCTCGCCGAGTTGCAGTCCCACCAGCGGCTGCGGTCGGCCTGGTGGCGGGGGATCGCCGACCAGCACCACGCCGAGGTGCTCTACTTCGTCGGCCGGATCCGCGACTGTCGTGACCTGCTCGCCGAGCGGATCGGCCCCGACCCGGCGGGCCTCGGCCCGTACGCGCCGTCGGTGTACGCGCTGCGCTCGCAGGCGGAGGTGGTGTGCGGGAACCTCGCGGCCGGCTGGGAGTGGTACGAGCGCGCGGCGGCGGTCGCCGAGACCGGGGCGCCGCCGGCACAGTTCGGCTGCGTGGCCCGCAACCAGGCGCTCCTGTACGCCGCCGAAGGCCGGTACGCGCAGGCCCGCGAGGCGGGGATGCTCGCCGTCGAGCGGTTCGAGCAGGTGCGCCTGCCGATCGGCGAGGGGCTCGCCCGGACGGTGGTCGCCGACATCCTGGTCCGCTCCGGTGACCCGGCCGCCGCCCGCAAGCAGTTGGGGCGGGCCCGTGCGGCGTTCGACGGGTGCGGGGCGCCCTGGCTGAGCAGCTGGGTCGGCCGGGAACAGCGGCGCACCGGCTCCCGCCCACCCGGCGCCTCGGTAGGGGACCGGCTCTCCGGGCGGGAGCGGGAGATCGCCGAGCTGGTGGCGCAGGGGCTGACCAGCCCGCAGATCGCCGGCCAGCTCTTCCTCAGTCCGCGTACGGTCGAGTCGCACCTCAACCGGATCTTCGCCAAGCTCGGGGTGAGTACCCGGTCCGCCGTGGCCCGGATGATCACCGCCGAGTCGGGGAACGGCCGCTGACCCCACGACCACCCGGCCCGGTACGGCCGACCGGGATCAGGTACACCAGCAGGTCGTCGACCCCGTCGAGACCGATCAGCTCGTGCGCCACGTCGTCGTAGAAACCGCCGATGGTGCTCAGTGCCAGCCCGCTGGCGGCCGCCACCAGGGCCAGGTTCTGGGCCAGGTGACCGGCCTCGGCGATGGCGAACCGCAGCGCGCGCAGGCCGTACCGGGGGCGCAGCGCGCCCAACTGGACGTAGAGCCCGAGCAGGGCGGGCAGTTCGCCGATGTCGATCCGCCCGTCCTGCGGGTTCTCACCGCTCAACCAGGCCGAGGTGCCGGCGACCTCGGCCCGGTCGGCTGCCCGGCCCAGCGGCCACAGCGACCGGGTCACCCCGTCGACCTCGTAACAACCGGGCACCAGCCCCGGTACGTCGAAGGCGAGCAGCCGCAGCCGGGCCGCACAACTCGCGCCCGCGCTCGGGTACGGCCGGTGGCGCAGGTCGAGGTCGGTTCCGTCCGGCAGCACGACAGTCGTCGTCCCGGTCGCGGCGTGCGCGCTCCAGAGCAGGGTGCCGAGGTCGGCTGCGGTGACCGGCCCGGTGAGCCGGCCCCGGGCGGACCGCCGGGCGAGCAGCGCGTCGGTGAGGCTCACCGTCGGCGGCGCCCCGGCCGGCAGGGGCACCGGCGGCCCGGCGGAGAAGCGCAACCGGGTCCGGGGCCGCTCCTTCGCGGCCGGTTCCTGGTCGGTGCGGCCCGGCAGGAATCTGCTCGCCTCCTGGTAGCGGCGGTCGGGTGCGTCGGCGGTGTCGGTGAAGAACGGCGGCACCCCGTCGGGCGCCATCGTTGCCGCCGCGACCAGCCAGCACAGGGTGCGTTCCTCCTCCGGGGTGATGCCGAGGCGGTTGAGCAGCATGTGCAGCTGGGACGCCCACACCGACAGCCAGTCGTCCGGTTCGGGCGGCCGGTCGCCGGTGCGGGGAAGGTCCCGCGACGCCTGCCGTACCGCTCCGGCCCAGTCGCGTACCACCGCCGCCCAGCCGGTGGCGCTGACCGCGTCCGGGTTCGTCAGCAGGTCGGCGACTGCCGTCCAACGGGCACCGACCGCGCCCGACCGTCCGGTGAGGATGCCGGTGACCCGCGCCTGGGCGGCCACCGTCGGCGGCATCGTCACCTCGTCCACCCACCGCCAGCTCATCGCGTGGGCGCGCAGCCAGCGGGCGGTGGCCAGCCGGTCCATCGCCAGTGCCTGGGCGGTCGCGGTGATCAGGTCGACGGCCGCGGTGAACCGGGCGCCGCGTTCCGGGGCGGCGGCCACGGTCCGGACCGAGGTCTCGGTGGAGCGGCAGAAGAGGCGTTCGGCGACGGGCAGCGCCGCCGGGCCGCCGTACCGTCCGGTTTCCGGCAGGTAGGCGATCCGGCGTACGGCACCGTGCGGTTCGAGGTCGGCCCGTGCCTCCAGCGCCACCACCGGGTACGGCGCAGACGCGATCGCCCCGGACAGCTCCTCCGGCAGCGTGGCCGCCGTCCGCGGATCCGCCCCGTGTAGGCGCAGCCGCAGGTGGGGGCCGTTCTCGCCGTACCTGATGTAGAACCAGTCGCGGATCCGGCCGTCGCGGCGGAGCCGGTCCAGCCGTGGCGCGACGGTGTCGACGAGGAACCGGTCGAAGTGCTCCGACCGCCAGTACGCGAAGCAGTGCAGACTCAACCATTCCGCCGCCGGTGCGTCCGTGCTCACCGTGTCCGTGCTCGCCGTGTCCGTGCTCATCGGGTCTCCTCCGCCGGGGACAGGTCGTAGCCGAAGCCGGACAGCCGGGACCGCCCGACCAGCAGGAGGTAGACGAAGTCGTGTCCGGCCGGTGCGCCGGCCGTCGCCTCCAGCCGGGCCTCGTAGACGCTGCGTACCGGGCGGCAGAACAACCCGGCGACGGCGGCCGCCGAGGCGATGTGCTGCGCGACCGCGCCGGTGCGGCGCAGCAGCGCGCGGTACCCGCCGCCGTCGGGCGCCACCGCCCGGTGCAGGTCGGCGGTCATCACCCAGGCGACGTGCATCGCGGTGACATCGGCGAGGGCCCGGTCGTAACTGAACGCGCCCTGCACCGCCGCCAGCGCCGGAGCACGTTCCACCACCGTCAGCGGCGTCGGGTCGCCGGTGGCCGGGACCGGGTCAACGGCGTACCAGCCGTCCGGGTGGTCGTCGACCCGGCCGACCGCGAGTCGGTGGCGCAGCGCCCCGGCGGCGCTCGCGGGTGATCCCGGCGGCGGTCGCCTCGCGGCCCGGACCAGGTCACCCAGGGTCTCGGCCGGCAGCGGGCGGGGGTCCGGCGCGACCCCGACCGGGTACGGACCGGAACTGCGCGGCGCAGTCGCCCGCCGCCACCACCGTTCCCGCTCCGCGTCCGGCTCGCGGGCGCGGTCTCGTACCCCGGCGGGGCCGGCGGTCGGGTCGTGCCGGTCGCCGGGGCGGAGCAGGATCCCGCCGTCGTGTGGCCCGGCGGTCAGACCCGCTCCGGCGGCCGCCTCGGTCAACGCCGCGAGGACGTGACCGGCCTCCAGTTCGGCCAGGGCGTCGGCGAGCGGCCCGTAACCGTCCGGCAGCCGCTCGGGATGGGTACTCAACACCAGCAGGGCCGCGCTGGCCGGGTCCGGTACGGACACCGGCCCGGTGAACACCCGCCGCACCGGGTCGACCCGCCAACGCGGTCCCGCCGGCTCGACCAGCCACACGTCCACCAGGTACGCCGACCGGGGCGACGGGTACGCCCGATGGTCGTTGTACGCGTTCCACGGCTCCCACCGGCGCGGCGCCAACGCGATCGCCAGTACGCGTACCAGTTCCGCCGCGAACGGACCGGCGGACGCGACCGTGGCGAAGTGGTGCCCGTCGCGCCCCGGCGGCGGTGCCCCGCGCCCGGCACCCGGACGGACGTCCTTGCCGTGCCCGTGCGCGTACGCCTCGGCGAGCGCGCCCCGACCGTGGTCGACGGGACGCGTGTCGGAGCCCCGGTCGCTCATCGACCCGTCACCGGAACGGGTGCTCACGGGAACGGGTGCGGATGCAGGGGCAGCGTGTCGTACCGCAGGGGCGCCGGCACCCGACCGAGCCGGTACGGCACCTCCAGCAGCCTCGGCAGCCCCAGGGTCCGGTGGTTGACCTGTCCGAAGGTCATCGGCAGGGTGCCGGGAACGATGACCTTCGCCGCGTACAGGCCGAGCCGGGCGGCGATCGCCGGATCGGTCTGGTCCACCGCGACGACCTCCAGGCCGAGGTCACCGAGGCGCCCGACGGTGTCGTCGAGCACCCACCCGAGGTCGGGCGCGGGTGCCGGCAGACCGGGCCAGACGTCCCGCCAGTCGGCCGGGTCGTCGCCGTGCTCGAACAGGAACGCGTACCGGGAAGCCGCCTCCGGCAGCGTGTTCAGCCCGACGTGGTCGTCCAGGGTGTGCACCAGTTCGGGGCGGTCCAGCATCGGCCGGAGCCGGTCGCGGTCCAGGTGGCCGGGGCGGGACCGGGCCAGCTCCGGCGCCATCATCGTGTTGACGATCGCCTCGGCGGCGGCCGACCGCATCGCGGCCCGTGGGTTCGGGTGCGCCCCGGCGGCGAAGAACGCCAGCGGGGCCCGTTCGTCGTCACCCCGGTACCGGGTCATCCCGAGCACGGCCGGGATACCGAGGTCGTTGGTGGCGTCGAACAGCAGCAGGTCGTACCCGATCCGTTCCAGGTCGTCGACCAGGTGCGGGAGCACCGGATCGTCCTGTGGGAGGCTGATCCGGCGCAGCGGGGTGCGGGCGTACCAGGCCATCAGGAACGCGTCGCGTTCGGCGACCTCGAACAGTCCGTAGAGGATCGCCTCGGTGAGGCTGTTGCCGAGCCCGCAGCCGTTGGAGCTCTCGTAGAGGAACTGCGGGCCGAGCCCGCGCGTCAGGCCCCAGTAGGCCACGTGTTCGGGGACCGCCACCGGCCGCTCGTGCCGCAGCGACCAGCCGTACACCCAGCGGACCCGCAGATCCGGGTGGTAGGCGGAGAGGTGGAACGCCGGGTGGTCGTGGTAGCGCGGGTCGTGCGGGCCGAGCCGGACCGGGTCGAGCGCCACCTCCGGGCCGAGGTCGGCGAAGGACGCCTCGACCACCGTACGGCGCCGGTGCGGGCGCATCCCGGTGAGCCGCTCGACCGCCTCGAAGAGGGCCACCTGTTCGGCCTCGGGATAGGTGGCGGCGCGGCCGTAGCCGCCCTCGCGTACCGCGCTCTCCCCGACCAGTTCGGCGGTGACCAGTGGCAGCGGCAGGCGCTCGGCCCGGAACACGTGCGCGACCGGACCGTAGCGCCAGTCGAACAGCGCATCCCGCAGCCCCTGCCGGTCGGTGTTCGGGTTCGCGGCCCGCAGCGACTCCGGATGCTCCGTCGGCCGGTACGCGGTCAGCCCCTCGACCGGCTCCGGTGCGTCGTCGCGGGCGGGGGCGCAGACCGGGCAGCCGCCACCACGCGGGCGTACGGCGTGGGTGCTGACGGTTCCCCGGTCGGCCCGTACGGCGACCACGGTCGCGTCGTACGGCTCGGGTTCGGCCAGCATCGCCGCCACCACCTCGGCCAGTACGGGGCCGACCGTCGGCACCGGCACACCGCCGAGGCGCAGCCCGGACACGGTGTGCGGGACCTTCGATCCCATGCTGGTCAGCCGGGCCGACTCCGCGCAGCCGAGGCAGGCGGTGGCGCCGGGACGCAGCAGTGGTCCGATCAGGACCAGCCCGCCGTCGAGGCAGACCGGCAGCCACCGGGCGCCGGTGTCCCAGGCCCGTCGGGAGAGTGCGGCGGCGGTTTCGGGGCTCCACTGTGGCATCGCGACCACGGCGGTGCCGCCGTCGGCGAGCAGGGCCGCCGGGATGTCGTACACCGGGTGTCCGGCGTCGGCGAGCAGTGCGGCCAGTCCGGACCCGGCGTCGCGGGTGTCGGTCGGCCGCTCCCCGCCGACCAGGGTCTGCTGTGCGGTCACGCCGGCACCTCCACGGCCTCGGTCGGGACGACCATGTCGGCCGGGTCGACGGCATCCGGCCGGGGGACGGGGTCCGATGGCACCGGGACCAGCGCGAAACCGGCGCGGAGCAGTGCGCCCCCGATCTCCGGTGCGTCGGTCGGCAGCGGACCGCGACGGTCCCCGGCCAGCGGCGCCGGAATCAACCGACGCAGCGCGTCCTGTAGCTCGTCCTCGGCCTCGGTGAGCCCGACCGGCCACTGCCAGTTCGGGCCGGCCCAGCCACCGGAGTCCGACTCCGCCGGCCGCCAACCGGGCGACGCCCCGACGAGCGTGATGCCGCCGATCGGGACCTCGACCCCGGCGGCCCGTGCCTGGGCGACACCGGTCGCGGCGAGCGCGGCGAGCCCGACCGCGTCCGCCGCCGTGCTTTCCACCGCCCAGCCCAGTACGGTGCCGTCGGCGACGATCGCGGCGTGCACGACGGCCGGGGCGAGCCGGCGGACCCGGACCCCGGCGGGGCAGCCGAAGCGCAGGGTCAGCGCCTTCCACCAGCGGCGGGCGGCCGGCGAGGTCGACCATTCCGCTTCCGGTACCGGGCTGCCGGGCAACGATTCGCGGTGGGCGTTGACGGCGTGCCGCAGTCCGGCGCCGGTGGCGTGCCGGTTGTCGGCACCGACGATCGCCGCCCCGCCGAGCAGGCGTGCCGCCGCCCGCAGTCCGGCGTCCAGGCGTGCGGCGTCGGCGGTGACACCGACGCCGAGCACCCCGCCGCTGGTCGCCAGGGCCGCCGGCACCTGCGGCAGCTCCGCCGGGCCGGGCGGTGCCAGCAGTCCCAGTTCGGGATCGGCCAGCACGTCGAGCCGGTGCAACGCGGTCACCAGGTCCACCGGTCCGCCGGTGTCGTCCGCCATCGGGCCGTCGTGGCCGAGCCACGGGTGGTACGTCGCCCGCAGCGGATCGATCCGGGCGACCAGTACGGCCGGATGCGCGTCCCGAACCGGCTCGTCCGGCGTGTCGTCGACCATCGTCGTCTCCCGCGCCGGATCGGGTAGTCCGCCCACCGCGCAGACCAGGCGGTGTACCGCCGCCGCGCCGACCAGGGCGGCCAGCGGTCCGGGCGGGTCCGGCACCGGCACCGCGCGCAGCCGAACGCCGAGCGCGACCAGGTCGGACCCGAGTCGGGTCGGGGGAGCGACCGGGGTCACGAAGGCGACCTCGGCGGCGCAGCGGGCCCCGATCGCGGTCACCACCGCACCGGTCGAACGGTCGTGGGCGAGCAGCAGCACGTCACCCTCGGTGGGCGCCGGGCTTGCGTGCTCCGGATCCGGTGGCCGGCCGTCCCGCGACGGGTCGACGGGTGTCGGGTCGGTCATCCGTACCCCGGTCCGCCGCAACGCCCGCCGGGCGGCGTCGGCCACCGGCCCGGTGCCGGCGACGTCGACCGTCACCTCCCGCAGCCGGGACCAGGCTGCCGCCGGGTTGGCGGCTACAGCCTCCAGCCAGCCGGCCACGTCGGCCGGCGGGAGCCCGGGTACGTCCGGCCCGGCCCACCCCTGCGGCACCTCGACGAGCAGGTCGTGTGCGCGCAACTGGTCGAGGAAGCCGTCGATCGCCCGACGCACCTCCGGTGGGAGCCCGGCCGGCGCGTCGAGCCCCTCGGCGGGTACGCCGGTCGCCAGTTGCCCGGCCAGCGCCTGCCAGACCCGCCACAGGCCGGCACCGCCCTCGATGGTGAAGCTGGACGCCCAACCCCGCACGTGTACCCCGGTCGGGATCGGGGTGGCGAAAACGGTGGGCCGCAGCCGGTGCACGGTCAAGACCTGACTCCCTCTCCGGTGGTGTCGCCGCCGCTGTTCGTGTCCGGGCCGGTCGGGTCCGGCCGCTCGGCGGCGAGGATGGCGAGGTAGCCGCCGAGCCGCTCCTGCCAGGTGGTGCCGGTCAGCCGCTCGGCGGCCCGACTGACCAGGTACGCGGCCAGGTGCCGCTCGACCGGGGTGACGTCGCAGACGTTGAGCAGCAGGTAGAGCACGTTGGTGGCGAACCGGTAGACGACGAACTCGCGCTGGTGCCGTACCCGACTGAAGTCGATCTGCCGGAGCAACCGGTGGTAGTCGCTGTACGCGGTACGTTTCTCCGGGTCCCAGCGGCGCGCGGTGCCGGCGTCGCCCATCTCGCGGGCCCGCCGCAGGTACCCCGCCCCCGGTACGGGTGGCAGCAGTCCCCGGTCGTAGACCGGTTCGGTGACTGCCCGTGCGGCGCTGGTCCAGGTCAGCCACGCCCGTTCGGCCGGATCGGCACCGTCGCCACCGGCGATCCGGGCCACGGTCGCGGTGACCGAGTCGGCGTGCCGTTCCCACTGGCGCTGGTAGCCGGCGCGCAGGGTGCCCTGCGGGTCGGCGTGCAGCAGGAAGTCCTCCAGGTGGGACAGGAACGACTGGTGGCCGTCGCCGAGGCCGAGCGGGTACCGGCCGGCGTGCGCCGACATCGCCGCGATGGTCAGCCATACCCGGGCGTTGGCGGTGTCGCCGGCCGCGCCGAGCCGGTCCAGGGAGGCGCCGACGGCGGGCAGTCCGAGCTGGAGCAGGGTGGACCGGCACCGCACCGCCTCGGTCGCTTCGAGCAGGTCGAGCAGCCGGTCGTCGTCGCTCTCCTCGACCCGTACGGTGTTGTCGGGGTGGATCGGTGTGTAGGGGCCGGGGACGAGTTCGGACTGCCCGGCCGCCTCGGAGCGGGCCAGTAGCGTCTCCGTCGACACCTTCACAGTGGACGGGTGGACGCTCAGGTGGGCCCGCAGCCGTTCCGCGACCCGGTTCGCGGCCGCGTCGACGGACGCCATCGGCCCGGCGAGCCGTACCCGGACGTGCGGGCCGTGTCGCCAGTGCCGTTCCAGGTGGGCGGTGACGTCCGGGTAAGCCCGGCCGACCTCGCCGATCACCGGCAGTACGGCGTCGCGCAGCAGCGGTGCCTTCACCGGGTCGTGGTAGTAGCAGGCGACGGCGGCGCTGGCGGTCACGATGCCCTCCGCGTTTCCGGTCGTGGCGCTGGCGGTCACGATGCCCTCCGGTAGGTCTCGGTGACGAGTTCGACCACCCGTCCGGTGGGGCTCTGTACGCCGGGAACCGGCAGCGCCTCGGTGAACTGCACCGCCGTGTCGTGCCGGCCGAGCAGCCGGGACAGACAGCGCAGGTGCAGCGCGTTGCCGAGGTCGGTGTACTGCGGTTTCGGCCGGTCGAGGTAGCGGAACAGGTCCTCCGGGCGCCGCAGCGTCGCCCCGTCGGCGGTGAGGAAGACGTGTTCGGGCAGCCCCCAGCGGGCCCGCCCGCGCGCCGCGGCCAGGGCCGGTACGTCCCCGTCGGCGTCCAGTTCGGCCCGCCAACCGGCCACCCGCTCCGGCGGTACGGTCCACGACCGGCGGCTGAGTACCACGTCCCGGTGACGCAGCCGGGGCCGTACGGCCACCGTCTCGTCGACGGTGGCGGGAACGGTCAGGTGGCTCAGGTCGACCACCCCGCAGCCGAGGTCGCCGTAGATCGGGGCGAACCGGTCCGGCATCACGAACGGCACCAGGAAACCGAGGTAGAGCACGTCGACCGGTTCGCCGGTGGGCCGGTGGCGCAGCCGGACCTGGTCGGCCTCGGCGTGGTGCCAGAGTTCGAGGTCGTCGGCGGCGATCCCGGCCCAGCTCGGCTCCTCGGCGACCTCGTCCGGGGTGAGCAGCGGATGCAGGTTGGCGTTGAAGCCGTTGACCGGGCGGAACTGGGCGAGCCGGGAGTCGGGTCCGAAGGTGCGGCGCAACTGGGCGGCGACGGCCCGTCCGGCAGCCGGGTCGAGCAGGTCGAGGAAGCGGCTGGTGAACCGGCCGAATCCGGCGTACACGTGGTTGAGCACGAGCAGGGTGCCGTCGGGCGTACGGGCCGGCTGGACGAAGAAGCTGTACGACGCCGGCCGCCCGTACGCCCACCGGGGCAGGGCGTCGGCCGCCCCGGCGAGCGCGTGTCGGGGCAGGTGCACCTCGGTCGCGGCCGGGTCCGCCGCCGCCCGGATGGCTCGGGTGAGCGCGGCCCGCCCCTGTGCCAGGTGCCGCAGTTCGTCGGTGAGCAGGTGCTCGCGACCACCGCCGGCAGCCGTGCTGCCGTCGACCGCGACCAGGTCGGCGGCCTGCCACACCTCGCTCAGGTCGGTGGTGAAGTCGGTCAGGTCGGTGCAGGTTCCGCCGACACCGAACCGGGCGACGAAGCGGTCCCGGAGCAGCCGGCGGACCAGCAGGTGCTGGTCGAAGAGCTCGACCAGGGCGCCGAGTTCGGGCAGGGTCGCGGCGGCGTGGGCGCCGTGCGTCGACCCGAGCAGCATCCGGCCGCGCCGGCCGACGTCCTCGGTCAGCGGGGACGCCACCGGGCGGGGCACACCGGCCTCGTCGCAGACGGCGTCCCACTGTGCGCTGATCCGGCCCAGGGCGGCCGGTCGTTCGGCTGCCGGCACCTCGGCGAACGCGTCGGCACCGGCCTGTAGTTCGCGCAGCCCGGTGGCGAGCCGGGTGGCGTCGTGCCGGTCCAGCCAGTCGGCGAAGTCGCGTACGGCGGTGCCGTGCTGGGGGTGGAAGGGGGCGACTGGGGCGAGCAGGCCGGCGTCGACCAGGCTGCACACGTAGGCGAGCGCTGCCGGTCCGGTCCGGTCGGGTGGGCCGGGCAGCCGGGTGGCCAGCGCGGTGGCGAGGTCGGTCGGGGTGGCGCCGGTCGCCCCGGCGGCGCGTACGGCCGCGACCACGAAGTCCAGCGAGCGGGTGTGCGGCAGACCCACCTCCTCCTCGCGGAGCGCGGCGAGCCGGTGGGTGCCGGGGACCGGGGTGTCCCGCCGGAACAGCATCCGGCCGTCGAGGATCCGTACGCCGGGGGCGAGCCGGTGCGGCAACCGGTCCCGCCGGGGCGCGGCGGCGAGGACCGCGGCGGTGACCGCCGCCAGCGGGGTCCGGTTCAGCGCGGTGACCGCGACCGGGTCGCCGGCGTCGAGCCGTTCCGGGGCGTCGGGTCCGGCCCAGCCGGCCCACGCGACCTGGGTGAACCAGGACAGCGGGCTGGTCTTGGCGGAGGCCCGCAGGGCGTAGCGCAGCACGGTCGGCTCGGCCTTGCGGGCCCGCCCGTCCGGTTGGCCGGCACGGGCGGCGACCCGGTCGACGCCGCGCAGCAGGTCGGCGCCGACCAGGGTGACCGCGCGCCGCAGTTCGTCGGTGGCGCAGATCCCGGCCAGCGTTGCCCGCTCGGCGGCCAGGGCGTCCGCCGAGGTGTCCGTGACGGTCGCGGTGAGTCGGGCGATCTCGTCCTGCGCCGCCAGCCAGTCACCGAGCACCGGTACGCGTGCCACCAGGTCGTCCAGGGCTGCCCGGGTCGCCGGTCGGGGCGGCCGGCCGTTGTGGATGTCCCGCCGCAGCGGCAGCACCACGGAGCGGTGGAAGAGCGGGTCGTGCCCGGTGGCCGTGTCGTGCAGGGCCGCGCTGAGTCCGGGCGCCATCGCCGCCGTCGCCGTACGCAGCGACACCAGTCCGGTGAGCGCGGCCCGGAACGGTGCCGCCCGCTCCGGTGCCGGCGGGTACGGCACGGCGGCCATCCGGACCAGGGCGTAGGGCGCCAGTTCGACCTCGACGGCGCTGTCCGGGCCGACGGACGAGGTGACGCTGTCCGGGTCGAGTGATGCGGTGAGGCTGTCCGGGGCGACCGGCGCGGTGACGGTGACCGGGGTCATCCGTACCGCACTCCCTCGTCGCGCTGGTAGCCGTGCCGGGCCAGCAGGGCGAACAGCACGGCCCAACCGGCCAGCAGGCCGATCATCCAGGACGGTGAGGTGACCTGGTCGGCCCGGCCGATGACGGTCAGCACGAGGTGCAGGTACTCGTGCGTGGGCAGGTACGGCGTGACGGCCTGGACCGGGCCGGGCAGCATCTCGGCCGGTACCAGCAGCCCGCCGCAGAAGGCCAGGATGAGGAAGACGATGTTGCAGACCATGGCGGCGGCCGACGGCGGCAGCCGGTAGCCGAGCGCCATGCCGAGCAGTCCGAACGGGATCGCGCCGACGACCACGGCGACCAGCCACACGGGCCAGATCGCGGCCGGCAGTCGCAGGTCGGTGGCGAACGAGGCGACCACGATCAGCGGGATCCAGCTGACCACGTTGAACACCAGCACGTAGAGCAGCCGCCCGAGGAACCGGGTCAGTACGGCCACCGGCAGCAGCCGCAGCCGCTGCTCCCACGGGTTCTCCCGGTCGGCGGCCACTCCGGCCGACAGTGAGATGAGCGTGACGTTGAGCGTGGTGAACAGCAGGAACGGGGTGACGACGTACTCGCTGCCCAGGCCCTGGTGGGCGAGTTGGGCGGCGGAGGTGAGGCCGAACAGGAGGAAGAAGAGCATCGGGAAGAGCAGGCCGGGAACCCAGTAGATCGGTACCCGGACCATGTCCCGCAGGTGCGCGCCGGCGTGGAGCAGTACGTATCGCATGTCAGGCCGTCCGAAGTGGTTCGTTGCGGGCTTTGGCGTGTGCGACCGTACGGATCGCCTCTTCGAGGCCGACCCGGTCGACCCGGATGGCGCGGAACGACACGTCGTGCCGGACCAGGGCGCGTACGGTGGCGTCCGGGTCGGCGGTGTAGAGCCGGGTACGGACACCGGCCGGCTCGACCCGGACGGCGTGCTCGGTGACCGCCTCCGGTAGCGGTCCGAGCAGTTCGGCCTCGACCACGTGCAGCCCGACGTCGGAGCAGACCTGCTCGACGGTGCCGAACTGGGCCACCTGACCGCCACTGATCATCACCACGTGGTGGGCGAGGCGTTCCACCTCGGGCATGTTGTGGCTGGTCAGCAGGACGTTACGACCCTCGGCCGCGACCTGTTCGATGGCCGCCCAGAGCAGGTCGCGGCTGTCCGCGTCCAGGCCGGTGGTCGGTTCGTCGAGGAAGACCAGTTCCGGATTGCCGACCAGGGCGGAGGCGAGCACCACCCGGCGGCGTTGCCCGCCGGAGAGGGTGCCGTTACGGCGGCGCCAGATGCCGCCGAGGTCCAGCCGGTCGGCGAGGGTGGCCGGCGGGATCGGGTTCGGGTAGTGCGCGGCGAGCAGGTGCAGGGTCTCGGCCACGGTGAGCCGCCACGGCAGCGCGGTGGCCTGCGGGGACAGGCCCAGCCGGGCCCGTACGGGCAGGCTCGCGGGGTCGCCGCCGAGCACCTCGACCCGGCCGGAGCTGGGCCGGCGCAGCCCGGCGAGGAGGTCGATGGCGGTCGACTTTCCGGCGCCGTTCTCGCCGAGGATCGCGGTGACCCCGCGCGGGATGGCGATCGACACGGCATCGAGCGCGACGATCCGGCCGTAGGTTTTTGTCACGTTGTCGAGGCGTGCGACGACTTCCATTGCTACTCCAGGTGGGTGGGAGGAGGGAGCACCGGAAGGACGCTCCCTCCTCCGGGGGTGGCGCGGCCTGGTTCGCCGCGCCGGGACTAGCTGGCTTCCGGTTGGACGCTTCCGCCGCCGCCGCAGGACGCGCAGCAGGACGAGGACCCGCAGGTCGACGTCGCGCTGCACGAACTGGAGCCCGACGACGCACCGGTCTCGGGCAGCGCCACCGCGTCGCGCATCGACGTCACGGTGATGTCGTCGAGCTGGAGGTCTGCCAGATCAAGCATTTCCATCATGTGTTTTCACCTCCTGGGACTGGCTCCCGCCGGGCGGATGGTCACGGTCGACCGGGGCGCCCGGTGGGGCGAGTGAACTGTCACACCCGGTGGGCCGGACAGCATCCGCGTAATCCCCCATTCGTCGGCGCGGGTCGCGCGGTGTCCGGTGCTCTTTCCCGACCCGTTCCCCGGCCCGCCGCCGCCGACGGCGGTCGCCGCCGGTCGTCGGGGCGGCCGCCGTCGGTCCGCGCCGGTACCGGTGCCGGCGGGGTCGGGCGGGGGCTACCGAACGGCGACGGCCGGTACGTGAGGGACTTTTGGCCATTGTGGACAGAGGTGTTGCGTAGTTTCGCGGATGTTCGGGGCTTGGTTGTACCGGCAGCCTCTCTCGTGTGGATCATGCGCACGGGGTCGAAGAACGGGGAAATGCTGATATGGGGCAATTGGCTGCTGCTGATCGGTTGGTGGGCCGTACGACCGAACGCGTCCTGCTGGAGAAGATCCTCGCCAATCCGCCGCTTCGATCGACCTTCGTGACGGTGGAGGGCGACACCGGCATCGGCAAGAGTCGACTGCTCGCCGACCTGATGGAGTCCGCGGGACGCGGCGGCTGGGCCGTACTGCACGGCCGGGCCAGCCAGTTCGAGGTGGGTCTCCCCTTCGGCCTGCTCTTCGACGCGCTGGCCGGCGACGGCGCACGGCACCGCGGCGGCGGGCGCGGCACCGCCTGCGAGACCCTGGTCCGGCTCGCCCACTCGGTCGGCGCCGCCTGGCGGACCACCGGTACGGACCCCGGCGGCGAGCCGGCGCCACCCCTGCTCGGCATCGAACGCCACCAGCTCTACCGGACCGTACGAGAACTGCTCACCGAGGTCGCCGGGGTGGCCGGTCTGGTCGTCGTCCTCGACGACGTGCACTGGGCCGACGAGGCGTCCGTCGAGCTGCTGGACTATCTCGTACGCCACCCCGCCGACGGACCGGTCGTGTTCGTGCTCGCGTACCGCAGCGGGCAGTGCCCGGTGCGCCTCGCCCTGCAACTCGGCCGGGTCCAGCCGCCACCGGCGCAACTGGTGCTCGGCCCGCTCTCGCCGTCCGAGGTCGACGACTGGCTCCCCGAACTGTCCCCGCACCGCCGCCGGTCGCTGTACGAGGCCAGCTGCGGCAACCCCCTCTACCTCGAGATCCTCGCCACCGGTACGGACGCCGTGGTGCTCGACGCCGGCTGCGCGCCGGCCGTGGTGGACGACCGGGTCGCCACCGCCCTCGACGCGCTGGTCAGCGCCGAGCTGTGCGTGCTGCCGGGTGCGGAACGGATCACCGTGCAGGCCGCCGCCCTCGCCGGGGACGACTGCGATCCGGCCCTGGTCGCCCGCGCCGCCGAGGTGCCGGTGGCGGTGGTGATCACCGCCCTGGACGCGCTGATCCGGCGGGGCATCCTCCGGCAGGCCGACGGCCGGATCATGTTCCGGCACCCGCTGGTACGGGCGGCCGCGTACCAGAGCGCCGGGGCGGCCTGGCGGCTGGCCGCGCACGACCGGGTGGCCCGCCACCTGGCCCAGGAGGGCGCCGGCCCGGTCCGGCAGGCCCAGCACCTGGAACACTGCGCGCGACCCGGCGCCGAGCACGCCGCCGGGGTGTTGGCGGCGGCGGCCGAGGCCACCCTGGACAGCGCGCCCACCACCAGCGTGCGGTGGCTGCGGGCGGCGCTGCGGATCGTCCCCGAACGCCCCGACACCGCCGACCGGCGGGCGTCGCTGCGGCTCACCCTGGCCCGCGCGTTGAGCATCTCCGGCCGGCTGGGCGACAGCCAGCAGATCCTGCACGACCTGATCGGCGAGGCGCCGAGGTACCGATGTCCGGCGACCGAACTGCTGGCCGCGACCGAACGGATGCTGGGCCGGCTCGACGAGGCACGGGCGTTGCTCTCCGGCGAGTTGGCCCGGCTGCGCGACCCGGGCGCCTGCACGGAGGCCACCCTGCGCCTGGAACTGGCGACGACCGAGATCCTGGCCGGTCGGTTCGGCGATGCCGCCGACAACGCCGCCCTCGCTGGTGAGCTGGCCGAACGGGGGGCCCATCACGGGCTGGCCGCCGCCGCGAGCACCCTGCTGGCGCTGGCCTGGCTGCTCGACCGCCGATCCGGGGCCGACGTCGGCGGGCAACTCGCCCGCGCCCAGTGGGCCGTCGACGGGCTCGACGACGGAGGGCTGCGCGGGGCGATCGACCTGGTACCGGCACTGGTCTGGGCGGAGTTGCTGGGGGAGGGGCAGGACGAGGCCGTACGACACCTGGCGCGCGGTTTCCGGGTCGCCCGCCGGTACGGTCGCGGCCACGTCCTGCCCGAGTTGTACCTGGTCCGGTCGGTGCTGCACGGCCGGCTCGGGGATCTGCGGCAGGCGTCTCGCGACGCCGAGGACGCCGAGGAGATCGCCCGCGTGCTCGGCAGCGACGAACTGCGCCGGTTCGCCACGGCGATCCGGGTGCCGTTGCTGCTCTGGCGCGGTGGCCCGGCGGCCGCCGCCGGGCCCCTGGCCGAGCTGCGGGCCAGCGAGCCGCTGCGCTCGCCGTGGTGGCACTCGATGGCCCGGGTCGGGCTCGCCGGTGCCCTGATCGAGACCGGGGAAGCCGAGTCCGCCCTGGCGCTGCTGCTCGACGGCGAGGTGCCGGTGGCGACCGCGGAGGGTCTGTCGCTCGTGGTCCGGGCCCAGGTGCTCCGCGGTGAACTGGGGGCGGCCGAGGAGTACCTGGGTCGGGCCGCCGAGTCGGCCCGGCGCAGCGGCCTGCACGGCGAGGCGTCGGCGGTGGCGCAGGCACGGGCGGAGCTGTCGGCCGAACGGGGCAACGTCGCGGCGGCGGTGGACGCCGCCCGGCTGGCGGCCAACCGGGCCGCACTGGCCAGCCAGCCGCTGCGGGAGGGGCAGGCACTGGTGACCCTGGCCGCGATGCTGCACCGGGCCGGTGACCTGGCGGGCAGCCGGCAAACCCTGGGCGAGGCCAAGCACCGACTGGGCCGGTGCGGGGCGGACTGGCTGGTGGGGCGGGCGACCAACCTGCAACGGCGGTTCGCCGCCGCCCATCCCCGGCCCCGCGAGGACCGGCCGGACCCGCTGTCCGGCCGGGAGCGGGAGGTCGCCGCGATGGTCTCCGAGGGGCTCAGCAACCGGGCGATCGCGTCCCGGTTGTTCCTCAGCACCCGGACCGTGGAGTCGCACGTGGCCCGGATCTTCGTCAAACTCGGGGTTTCGACCCGCGCGGCGGTGGCCCGGCACGTCTCGCTGGCCGACCGCTGAGCCCGGACCCGGTCGGGTGGCGGCTCGGCTCGCGTGTGGTCCGTTCGCCGGGCCCGCTTTCCGGGGCGGGTTGGTGTTCTCCCGGATGCTCCCGGCCGGACGGCACTGCGACCGTGGTCTCCTTCCCACCCCGGCCGGGGCGGGCCTGGCCCGGAAAGGGGCTGACCTCTCGATGGAGATCGACGTCTTCCAACTGGACGACCTCAACCTGGACGACATCACGGTGACCTCGATGCGTGACGCGGTCGCGCTGCCGGAAACCGGCATGTCGTCCCAGGGCGACGGTGCCGCCTGTTCCTGCTGCGGCTCCAGCTCCTGCTGCGTGCCGATCGACACCTTCCAACCGATGATCTAGCAGTGCGCGCGGCGGCCCGGTGGGACCGACTCCGCGCCCGACACGACGGAGCCCTGCCGGTCCGGGTGTGGATTTCGTCCACCCGGCCCGACAGGGCTCCGATTGCCGCTACCGGCTACTGCCGGACTCCCGTCACCAGCTGCCGCTGGCGCCGCCACCGCCGCCGCTGCCGCCACCGAACCCGCCGAAGGCGCCCTCGTTCGCCGAGGCGGGTGCCACGGCCAGCGCGATCGCCGCGGCACCCGCGGCGATCACGACGGCCGCCCGTACGATCTTCCGGCCGGTCTTCGTCTTCCTGCCCATGGTTCCTCCTGTTGTCGCTGCCGGAACCCGCTGATGCCGGTCGGGATCCCGCCCGTTGGCCGTCATCCCGAACCCGCCCCGGATTCCGTTCGCTCCGGATCCGGTCGAGGCGTCGTCGAACGGGCCCGCGACCGTCCCCGCCACTGTGCCGGGCGGGGCGGTCGGCCAGGATCCGGGTGAACACCTAATCGCCACGACCCGGCTACCGCCACCACCCCGCCGCTCTGCCCGTTGATCCGGCAGCCCGGTGCCCGGTCGGACACCCACGGAAAATCCCGCGCGGTACGCCGGCCACGGGGGTAGCGTCCCCGTCCATGTCCCCTCCCCGGATCCGTCCCCCGTTCGTGGCCGACGAACGGACCCAGCTTGTCGGCTGGCTCGACATGCAGCGCGCGATCATTCACTACAAGTGCGAAGGGCTGTCCGAGGCGGACAGTCACCGGTCGGTGCTGCCGACCTCGCCCCTGATGACGGTGGCGGGTCTGGTCTCGCACCTGCGCTGGACCGAGCAGACCTGGTTCGAGGTCCTCTTCCTCGGCCGCCCGGCAGACGGGCCCCAGTTCCGGGAGGAGCCCGAGGACGCCGAGATGAGGGTCGAGGGCATTCCGCTCGGACAACTCCTGGCCGACTACGAGCAGCAGTGCGCCGTCTCGAACGAGATCATCGCGGCTCACCCGCTGGACCAGGTGGGTCGCCACCCGGACTTCCGGTCCGCCGCCGCGAGCCTGCGCTGGATGGTGATCCACATGGTCGAGGAGACCGCCCGCCACGCGGGCCATCTCGACACGATCAGGGAACTGCTCGACGGCGAGACCGGCTACTACTGATCCGGTCCGCCCGCGACGGCGGGTGGGACGCGGCGACGGTCAGCCGGCCACGGCGTGCGGCGCGCGTGATCCGCGCCGGCCGAGCGCGGCCGCCGGCGGCGGGCCGACCTCGGACAGCGGGGGCGGCCTGTTCGTCGAGGCCTACCTGGAGACCTTCAATTTGACGGTCGACGGGTGAACCACGGCGCGTACGCGGTCGAGCAGGTGGGACGCGCAGACGCCCCCCTGCGCCATCGGGCGGAGGTTGTCGTACCCGTGTCAGCGCCGGGGTCTATCTTTTCACCCATGGTATCGACAAGCGTCTCGTGGCGGGTCAGAGCCGCGCGTTCGGCCGTCTACCGGGCACTGCTGGATCCGGGGGCGATCGCGAGGTGGCGGGTTCCCACCGGTATGAGCAGCGTGGTGCATGAGTTCGAGGCCAGCGAAGGTGGTTCGTTCCGGGTCTCGCTCACCTACGACACCTCGGACGGGACGGGCAAGTCGGCGCCGCACACCGACACGTACCACGGGCACTTCCTCCGGCTCGTCCCCGACGAGCAGGTGGTGGAGGTGATCGAGTTCGAGACCGACGACCCGGCACTGCGGGGCGCGATGACCATGACCACCACGCTCGCCGACGCCGACGGCGGCACCGAGGTACGGATCGTGCACGAGGACATTCCCGACGGTGTCTCCGCCGCCGACAACGAGACCGGTACGCGGATGGCGCTGGCGAACCTCGCCCGGCTGGTCGAGGAGGCGGCGGACCCCGCGTAGTCCGTGGGACCCCGGCGGCGGTCAGCCGGCAGTGGTGTCGGTGGTCAGCGCGTCGAAGTACGGCTTCATCGCCGGGTAGTAGTCGTCGAAGACGGGCCGGGCCGATCCCTCCCGGGCGGCCACGAGCAGGTCCAGGTAGTACTCCCAGCCGGGGCCGACCTCGCCGATCCCCTCCTCGGTTTCGAGGTGGTGCACGAGCCTGAGTTCGGTGGCGCCGTCGGCCTCGGAGAGCAGCAGGTCCATCCGCCACGAGCCGGTCTCGTCGACCGTCGCCACGGCCAACCGGTGCGGCGGCTCACACGACTCGATCAGCATCTCGCACCAGGGGGTGTTCTCCTCGTAGGCCATGGCGGCGGACGGGGTCGGCACCCTGATCGGCGCGGCGCTGACCACCCGGCTCACCGCCGGCATCGGAACCGCGCGCGCCCTGATCGTCGCCGGGTTCGTCGCGGTCGTCGGGGCGCTCGTCGTTCCCCTCGGCACCGGTGTGTCGGGCTTCGTCGCCTTCGCCGTCGGCAACGTGGTCTTCTCCGTCGGGGTGGTGGTGCTCAGCGTGGTGACCCGTACCTACCGGCAGATCGCCAGCCCGCCGGAACTGCTGTCCCGGGTGATGGCGACGGTCCGCTTCGTCTCCTGGGGCGCGATCCCGGTCGGCGGGCTCGTCGCCGGGCTCCTCGGTAGTCGGGCCACACTGATGATCTTCGCGGTGGTGGCCGTCGGCATACCGGTGGTCCTGCTGGCCGCACCGATCCGGCGCCTGCGTGACCTCACCGACTTCGAGCAGGACGGGACACCGACGAGTCCGGGTCGAGCGACGTCGTCGGGGTTCGCTGACCCGGTACCGGTGACCGTCGGGTGTTGTGCGGTCGCCGTACGGTGACGGGCGTGCCCGAAGAATGTCACCACCGGCGGTACATCCTCTGCGGGGACGACCACCTCGCGGTCGACCTGGCCGGGAAGCTGCTGGCGGAGCCCGGCGTCGAGGTCACCGTCCTCGTGCCGCCCGACGTCGGGGCGGCGGTTCCCGCCGGTGCCGACCTCCTGGCGACCGCGCGGCTGGACCGGACGACGCTGCACCGCGCCGGGATCGAGCGGGCGGACGTGGTCGTGCTGCTCTCGGCCGGCGCGGCTGCGCGTCAGGCCCTACTGGTACGCGAACTGCACCCCACCGTACGGTTGGTGGTCCGCGCCGAGCCCGACGACGTCGACGGGCTCCCGACGTTGGGCGACTGCACGTTCTTCTCGCCCGTCACCGACACGGCCTCGGCCCACCTGACCGCGCTCGCGCAGGCGTCGCCCCCGCGCCGCGCGGCCCCTGCCCGCCTCCGTCGCCCGCGCACGTCCCGTCGCCTGGTCCGGCAGAAGCTGCGCGCCCGCGCGATCCGGGTCCTCGTGCTGGCGACGGTGACGACGGCGGTCGCCGCGCTGCTGCTCTCCCGGTTGCAGACGCTCAGCCTGGCCGACGCGCTCTACGCGACCCTGCTGCGGGACTTCGGCGACGTCGAGCTTTCCAACAGCACGGCCGTGCAGGTCTACCAGGCGTGCTTCAGTCTGCTCGCCGTGACGGGCAGCGTGATGGCGGGTGTCTACCTCGGCGACGCGGTCCAGCACACGCGCGCGCTGGCGACGGCCGGCATGCCTCCGAAGGGGATCGGCGACCATGTCGTGGTCGTCGGCCTGGGCCGGCTCGGCACCCGACTGGTACGCGCGCTGCACCGGGCCGGCGTCGAGGTGGTCGCCGTCGACGTCTCGCCGACGGCCCGAGGGGTCCGGGTGGCCCGCGAGTCGGACATCCCGGTGATCGTCGATGACGGGAGGTGGCCGGAGACCCTGCGCCTCGCCGGAGTGGACCGGTGTCGGGCCCTGCTGCTCGCGATTCCCGACGACGCCGGTTTCCACGCCGTTCTGTCCGGTCGGGGCATCCGACCGGACCTGCCGATCGTCTGGCGACCCGGCGACGGCGAGACGGCGGCGCTGGTGGCCGGCCGGCTCGCCGTCACGGTCCCGGGGATGCCGCACGACCTCGTCGCGCACCTCACGAACCTGGTCACCACCGGCCGGTTCGGGCCGGGTCCGGACGGGGCCGTCCACAGTGGTTTGGGTGTGGGTGGGGTACGGGTATGGGAGGACCCCGTCCCTGGAGGTCAATGATGACAACCGCCGCCGACCGGTTCCCCACCCGGCACCTGCCCGGAGTGAACGTGCGGGACCTGCCCGAGCCGCCCGCGTCGGCCCGGCGGGTGATCGGGCCGGGGGTGATCGCCGCCGGGGTGGGGCTGGCGTCGGGCGAGTTCATCCTGTTTCCGTACATCGCGTCGCAGGTCGGGCTGGTCTTCCTCTGGGCCGCCGGGGTGGGCATCATCACCCAGTGGTTCCTCAACATGGAGATCGAGCGCTACACGCTCGCCACCGGCGAGACCGCGCTCACCGGCTTCTCCCGGTTCTGGCGCCACTGGGGGCTGGTCTTCGCGGTGATGGTCTACTTCGCGAACCTCTGGCCGGGTTGGGCCTCCAGTTCGGCGACGATGGTGACGTACCTTTTCGGCGGTGACGCCACCTGGATCGCGGTCGGCATGCTGGTGATCATCGGGATGACCCTCACCCTGGCCCCGGTCATCTACACCGCGCTGGAGCGGGTGGAGTTCGTCAAGGTCGGGCTCGTGGTGGTCTTCCTCGCGGTGGCGCTGCTGTTCGCGGTCGACGCGGACGCCTGGCGGGCACTGCCGGAGACGGTCACCGCACCGGAGTTCCCGACCGAGCTGGGGTTCGCGCTGATCCTGTCCGCGCTGGTCTTCGCCGGTGCCGGCGGCGGGCAGAACCTGGTGCAGAGCAACTGGATCCGGGACAAGGGCTTCGGCATGGGCCGGTACGTTCCCCGGCTGGTCAGCCCGGTCACCGGGCGACCGGAGGCGGCACCGGACACGGCCGGTTTCGTGTTCGAACCCACCGAGGAGAACCTGGGCCGGTGGCGGCGCTGGTGGCGGTTGGCCAACCGGGAACAGCTGGTCACCTTCGTCCTGATCTCGTTCGTCACGATCGCGCTGATGTCGATGCTCGCCTACTCGACCGTGTACGGCGTACCGGGGCTCGCGAACAGTGTCTCGTTCCTGAAGGTGGAGGGGGACCGGCTCGGTGCGCTGGTCGGGCCCTGGTTCGGCACCCTGTTCTGGGTGATCGGCGCGATCTCCCTGTTCGCGGCGGCGATGGGCATCGTCGACTACACCAGCCGGCTCGCCGCCGACGTGATCAAGACGTCCTACCTGCCGCGCCGCTCCGAGAGCACGATCTACTTCGTGCTGGTCTGGGGGCTGGTCGGGCTCGGCTGCGCCATCCTGCTCGCCGGCTTCGACCAGCCGCTGCTGTTGCTGGTCATCTCCGCCTGCGTCGGCGGGCTGATGATGTTCATCTACTCGATCCTGCTGCTGGTGCTCAACCGGCGGGTGCTGCCGCCGCAGATCCGGCCCCGGCCGTACCGGGTGGTGGCACTGCTCTGGGCGGTGCTGCTGTTCGGGGTCTTCTCCGCGCTGACCATCTGGCAGCAGGGCGACCGGTTGCTCGACTGGCTGCGCTGACCGCAGCACGGGTACCTGCACGACGCCATGCCGGCCCGTTGGATCGATGCCGGACTGTATGTCCAATATTCCACTTATGGTCAGTTATCGTCGGCATGGGCGAGCGACTTGCGCGCGCGGATCCGGGCCGGGAGGAGACGAGCAGATGACGCACGGGCGTGTCGGCGACGCGGCCACCGGCGCGATCGGTGACGCCGCGGGTGCCGTGATGGATCCGAGGGAGGGTGTCCACCGGCTGAAGGCTGCCGTGAGCGCCCCGGCGCTGTTCACGGCCGTGGCAGCCCTGGTCGTCGGCTACCTGATCGGCCGCCGGGCTCGGCGCTGACCCGGCACCGACCATGGCCGCGCTGACCCGGCACCGGCCACGGGCCGGCGGTGACGCCCGCAGGATGACCGCCACCGGGGTCGCGGGACACAGACGGGGGAGTACTGATGCAGGAGATCGTCGGAGAGGTCCTGGCCCGGCGTTTGGTCGACTGGGGGGTCGACACCGTCTTCGGGCTGCCGGGCGACGGCATCAACGGACTGATGGAGGGCTTCCGCCGGCAGCAGGACCGGGTGCGGTTCGTGCTGGTGCAGCACGAGGAGGCGGCCGCGTTCATGGCCACCGGGTACGCCAAGGCGACCGGCCGGCTCGGGGTGTGCGTGGCAACCTCCGGCCCCGGTGCGATCCACCTGCTCAACGGCCTGTACGACGCGAAGCTCGACCACCAGCCGGTGCTGGCGATCACCGGCATGCAGGAAACCTCGGTGCTCGGTACCCAGTACCAGCAGGAGGTGCAGACGACGCAGCTCTACCAGGACGTCGCCGGCGCCTACAACCTCATGGTCACCAACCCGCAGCAGGTGCCGGGAGTGCTGGACATCGCCATCCGGCACGCCCTGGCCAAGCGGACCGTGGTGCACCTGAGCCTGCCCAACGACATCCAGGTGGCCGGCGCCGCCGATGACCCGTACCGGCACGTCAGTCCGGGGGCGCCACCGAAGAGCAGCCCGGTGCTGTCCCGCCCACCGGTGCCGGCCGCGCACGAGGACCTCGAACGGGCGGTCGAGGTGCTGAACGCGGGACAGAAGGTCGCGATGCTGGTCGGGGCCGGTGCGCTGGACGCGCGCGAGGAGGTGCTGGCCGTCGCCGAGGCGCTCGGCGCCCCGATCGTCAAGACGCTGCCCGGCAAGCAGGTCGTGCCCGACGAGCACCCGCTCACCACCGGCGGCCTCGGTCTGCTCGGCACGAAGCCGAGCGAGGAGCTGATGGAGGAGTGCGACACGCTGCTGATGGTCGGCACCTCGTTCCCGTACGCCAGCTACCTGCCGTCGCCGGGGCAGGCCCGGGTGGTGCAGGTCGACCACGACGCCAGCCAGATCGGGGTACGGCTGCCGGTGGAGGTGGCCGTCAGCGGCGACGCCCGGCTCACACTCAGACAACTGCACCCGCTGCTGCGCCGGCACGACGACCGGTCGTTCCTCGACAAGTACCAGCGGATGCGCGACACCTGGCGGGAGGAGATGCGGTCGTTGCGCGACGGCACCCGCCAGCCGATCGCACCGCAGTACCTGATCGGCTGCGTCGACGAACTCGCCGCCGACGACGCGATCCTCACCTGCGACTCGGGCACCATCGCCACCTGGGCGGCCCGGCACTGGACGATCCGGGGCGGGCGCGAGTTCTACCTCTCCGGCAACCTGGCCTCGATGGCACCGGGACTGCCGTACGCGATCGGGATGCAGTTCGCGTATCCGGGGCGGCAGGTCGTCGCCTACGTCGGTGACGGCGGTTTCGCCATGCTGATGGCGGAGTTCCTCACCGCCGCCCGCTACCAACTGCCGGTGAAGGTGGTGGTGAACAACAACAACGCGTACGGGCAGATCCTCTGGGAGCAGATCATCCTCGGCTACCCCGAGTACTCCGTACGCCACCGGCAGCCGGAGGCCGACTTCGCCGCCTGGGCGACGAGTTGCGGCGGCTACGGCTGCAAGGTCACCGAGCCGGGGCAGGTGTCGTCGGCGATCCGGGAGGCGTTGGCGTACCCGGGGCCGGCGCTGGTCGACTGCCGGGTCAACCCGGACGAGCCGCCGATGCCGGGCAAGGTCCGCTACGAGCAGGCGAAGGAGTTCACCGAGGCGTTCCTGCGGGGTGAGCCGCACAAGGTCTCCACCCTGGCCACCGTCGCCCGGGACAAGTTCAACGAGCTGCGTTCGTGAGTCCGGTCGCGGTCGTCACCGGGGCGAGCGCCGGTGTGGGCCGGGCCACCGCCCGCGAACTGGCCGCCGACGGTACGAAGGTGGCGCTGCTCGCCCGGGGCTCGGTCGGTCTGGCGGCGGCGGTGCGGGAGATCCGGGCGGCCGGCGGTACGGCGCTGCCGATCGAGACCGACATGGCCGACCACGCGCAGGTGGAGGCTGCCGCCGAGCGGGTCACCGCCGAACTGGGCGAGATCGATCTGTGGATCAACGGGGCGTTCACCTCGGTGTTCGCGCCGTTCGTCGAGATCGATCCGGCGGAGTTCCGGCGGGTGACCGAGGTGACCTACCTGGGCTACGTGCACGGTACGCGGGTGGCGCTCGACCGCATGCTGTCCCGTGACCGGGGCACGATCGTACAGGTCGGCTCGGCGCTGGCGTACCGGTCGATTCCGTTGCAGTCCGCGTACTGCGGGGCGAAGCACGCGATCGTGGGTTTCACCGAGTCGCTGCGGTGCGAGCTGCTGCACAGCCGCAGCCGGGTACGGCTGACCATGGTGCACCTGCCGGCGGTCAACACCCCGCAGTTCGACTGGGTGCTGTCCCGGCTGGGTCGGCACCCCCAGCCGGTGCCGCCGATCTACCAGCCCGAGGTGGCGGCGCGGGCGATCGTGCACGCGGCGCGCCGACCGGGCCGGCGGGAGTACTGGGTCGGCGTCTCCACCGTCACCACCATCCTGGCAAACCGGATCGCCCCGGCCCTGCTCGACCGCTACCTCGGCCGCACCGGGTACGACTCCCAGCAGGCGCGGTGGCCCGCCGATCCGCACCGCCCGGAGAACCTGTGGCATCCGGCCGACGGCGTCGGTGGTGTCGACTTCGGCGCGCACGGGTCGTTCGACGGCCGGGCCCACCGCCACAGCCCACAGGCGTGGATGTCTCGGCACCGCCGGTCGTTGACGGCCGGTGCGGTGGCGCTCGTCGGGACAGCGGCGGTGGGTGCGGTCCTGGGTCGAGGTCGACCGTGGGCGGCGGCGTGACGGCGGGCGAAGGTGGACGAGGACCGCGAGACCGAGTGGCGCCGTGACCGCTACGAGTAGTCAGATGACGACGACGACCTTGCCCCGCGTGTGACCGCCCCCGATGTCGCGTACGGCGTCGGGCACCTCCGCCAGCGGGTAGGTCCGGCCGACCACCGGCACGACCTCACCGGCCTCGATGAACTGACGCAACGCGTCGAGGTTCGCCGTGGACTCCACCGACAGCAGCGGCACCAACCGCTGGCCGACGAACGGCGACACCAGCAGCGCTCGGAGCTGGCGGTCGAAGCCCTGCAACAGTTTGCCGGTGCTGGCCTCGCCGCCCACGAGCATCATCGTGCCCCGGTCGGCCAGGGCGCGCCGCAGGTGCGACAGCGGACGGTTGCCGGCGGTGTCGATGATGACGTCGTACCACTGTCCCCGGTCGGCGATGTCCTCGTGGGTGTAGTCGATCACGTGCTCCGCACCGATCGACCGGACCAGGTCGATCTTCGACGTGCTGCACACACCGGTGACGTGTGCCCCGGCCGCCCGGGCGAGTTGCACCGCGTACGACCCGACGCCTCCGCCGGCACCGATGACCAGGACCCGCTGCCCCGCCCGTACGTCAGCGGCGCCCCGGACCGCGGCCAGGGCGGTCTGTCCGGAGATCGGGACGGCCGCGGCCTGCTCGAAGCTGAGATTGGCCGGCTTGGCGGCGAGCTTGCCCTCGGCCGCGACCGCGTACTCGGCGTAGGTGCCCCTGCCGGTGCCGTACACCTCGTCGCCGGGCGCGAACCGGGTGACGCCCGGCCCGACCGCCTCGACCACTCCGGCGAGGTCCATGCCGGGAACGCGGTTGCGGGGGCGGCGCAGCCCGAACATCGGGCGCACCAGGTACGGCAGGCCCGTCATCAGGTGCCACACGCCGGGGTCGACACCGGCCGCCCGCACCCGGACGAGCACTTCGCCGTCGCCGACCCGGGGTACGTCGATCTCCCTCAGTTCGAGCACCTCGGCCGAGCCGTACCTGTCCTGGACGATTGCTCTCATGGCTGCTCCTGTGGCTCGTTCGACGGGTACTGGAAGACATCGACGATCGGTACGCCGAACACCTCGGCGATCTGGAACGCCAGCTCCAGCGACGGTGAGTAGCGGCCCTGCTCGATGGCGATCACGGTCTGCCGGGTGACGCCGACGCGCCGACCCAGCTCGGCCTGGGTCATCTCGTCGTGCGCGAAGCGCAGGGTGCGGATCGAGTTGGTGATCCGGGTCGGTCTCACCACGACTGGAAACCCCGGCGGTAGGCGACGACCTTGGCGACCGCGCCGACCACGGCCGAGAGCACGAAGCACAGGTAGATGACGTTGGCGATCCAGAACGGCGCCCACTCGACCAACGCCATGCCGAGCGCCGCCACCCCGCCGATCACGACGAACGACTGGCCGATGTGTTCGCCGATCCGGTTGATCTCCCGGTCCCGCTGGTCCTTCTCGTTGGCGCCCTCCGGGGCGACGATCGCCGCCGCGATGTTCAGCACGATCCCCGCCGCGATGGCCCCGCCGATGGTCCACAGCAACGGCGCGGCGTAGGCCACCTCGCTCAGCGGTTCACCCCCGGCCCGACCGAGTACGACCACCACGTACGCCGTGTACGCGACGACCGCGACCATCCCCTCGATCCACACGCGTCTTTCCTCGACGGTCACGTCATCCTCCCCATGTAAAAAATCCTTGACACCACCAAGGTAAAGAAACCCCAACATCATGTCAAGAATTCTTTACTTACCTCCGGTGTCGGACAGCCGACCCGGCCGCCCCAGACATCGGGCCTCTTCAACTCTCAGAACCCGAACCCCGCCCGAAATCTCCAGCTCACAACCATTGATCCACAGTAGAAGACAAAGATCGGAACACCATTTGATCGGAGGCCTTGACGCCCACGAAACCGGCCGGCAAAGTCCGAGCGGTACCGACCCGAAGGACTCGGCGGCCTTTCGGTAACCCCCCCTGGTGCGGCGGCGCGCTCCCTCAACCTGACCTCTCGGAAGGAGCACCCATGCGCCGACGCCTCCTCGCGTCCGCCGCCAGTGCTGCCCTCGTCCTGACCTCGCTCGTCACCCTCACCCCGCCCGCCACCGCCGCCCCCGCGACGCCGGCGGCAGCGGAGGAGATCCTCCAGGAGGTGACCCTCGCCAAGGGCCCGGTCGCGATGGGCGAACCGATGGCCCTGACTGTGCTGCCGGACCGTACGGTCCTGCACACCTCGCGGGACGGGCGGATCTTCTCCACCGACGCGCTCGGCAACACGAAACTCGCCGGCACCATCCCGGTCTACACCCACGACGAGGACGGCCTCCAGGGCATCGCGGCCGACCCCGACTTCGCCACCAACCGGTGGGTGTACGTCTACTACTCGCCGGTGCTCGCCTCCACCCCGGCCGGCGACGCCCCGTCCAACGGCACAGACGCCGACTTCGCCCGCTGGCAGGGGCACAACCAGCTCTCCCGGTTCACCGTACGGGCGGACGGGACGATCGACCCGGCCAGCGAGAAGAAGGTCCTCCAGGTCACCGTCGACCGGGGCATGTGCTGCCACGTGGGCGGCGACCTCGACTTCGACGCCCAGGGCAACCTCTACCTGACCACCGGCGACGACACCCAGCCGTGGTCGTCCAGCGGCTACACCCCGATCGACGAGCGCGACGGGTTCAGCTGGGACTTCGACGCGCAGCGCACCTCCGGCAACACCAACGACCTGCGCGGCAAGCTGCTGCGCATCCACCCGGAGGACGACGGCACCTACACCGTGCCGGCCGGCAACCTGTTCCCGCCGGGCACCCAGAAGACCCGCCCCGAGATCTACGCGATGGGTTTCCGCAACCCGTTCCGGATGTCGGTCGACAAGCGGACCGGGGTGGTCTACGTCGGCACGTACGCCGCCGACGCCGAGGTCGCCGACCCGAACCGGGGCGACGGCGGGCACCAGGAGTTCGAGCGGATCACCGGGCCGGGCAACTTCGGCTGGCCGTACTGCCAGGGTTACAACTCGCCGTACAACGACTTCGACTTTGCCACCAACACGCCGGGGCCGAAGTTCGACTGTGCCGCCCCGGTCAACCACTCACCGCACAACACCGGCCTGACCGAGCTGCCGCCGGCCCAGCCGGCCTGGATCGCGTACGACGGTGGTCTGTCCTCGCCGCTGGGCAACGGCGGCGGTCCGATGGCCGGTCCGGTCTACCACTTCGACCCGGCCCTCGACTCGCCGACCAAGCTGCCGGCCAGCTTCGACAACAAGTTCTTCGCCGGGGAGTTCACCCAGGACTGGATCAAGACGATCACGGCCGACGGTGACGGCAGCGCCGGCACCATCGCCGACTTCCCGTGGACCCACACCCACCCGATGGACCTGGCAATGGGCCCGGAGGGCGCCCTCTACGTGCTCGACTACGGCGCCGGCTGGTTCAACGGCGACGAGAACTCCGCGCTCTACCGGATCGAGACCGCCCCGAACGGCAACCGGGCGCCGACCGCCGTCGCCACCGCCGACAAGACCTCGGGACCGGGCCCGCTCAGCGTCACGTTCAGCGCCGCCGGTTCGAACGACCCCGAAGGCGACCAGCTCAGCTACGCCTGGACGTTCGGCGACGGCGGCACCTCGACCTCCGCGAACCCGACCCACACGTACGCCGCCGACGGCACCTACCAGGCCAAGCTCACCGTGCAGGACCCGGCCGGCAACTTCGGCAGTTCCACGGTGACCATCACGGTCGGCAACACCGCCCCGACGATCACCATCACCGGCCCGGCGGCCGGATCGGTGTTCACCTTCGGTGACGCGGTGCCGTACCAGGTCACGGTGACCGACCCGGAGGACGGCACGATCGACTGCACCAGGGTCGCGGTCAACTTCGTGCTCGGCCACGACCAGCACGGCCACCCGATGACCAGTTCGACCGGCTGCTCCGGGGTCCTCCAGACCACCGCCAACAGCGAGCACGGGCCGAGCGACAACCTCTTCGGCGTGATCGACGCCGCCTACACCGACCGGGCCGGCCTGGCCGGACACGCCCAGGTGGTGCTGCAACCCCGGCACCGCCAGGCGGAGCACTTCGCCGACTCCAGTGGCAACGTGACGGTCTACCAGAGTACGGCCGCCGAGGGCGGCTACGTCGGGGCGATCAACAACGGCGAGTGGGTGTCGTTCAGCCCGTACAACCTGGTCGGGGTCACCGGGTTCACCGCCCGGGTGTCGTCGGCCAACGCCGGTGGCACGCTCCAGGTCCGTACCGGCTCGGCGACCGGCCCGGTGGTCGGCTCGGCCACCGTGCCGGGCACCGGCGGCTGGGAGAACTTCGTCACCGTGACCGGCACGGTCACCGCGCCGACCGGCACCGGCACGCTGTTCCTGACCTTCGCCGGTGACCCGACCGAGGGTCTGTTCAACGTGGACAGCTTCACCTTCACCGGCGGCGGCACCGGCAACAGTGACCTGGCCCGGCACCGCCCGGTGACGGCGTCGTCGACCTACGAGGCGTACCGGGTGCCCGGTCTGGCGGTCGACGGTGACGCCAGCACCCGCTGGTCCAGCGAGTACACCGACCCGCAGTGGATCAGCGTCGACCTGGGCGCGTCGTACGAGCTGGAGCGGGTCCGGCTGAGCTGGGAGACCGCGTCGGCGAAGGCGTACGAGATCCAGGTCTCCGACGACGGCGAGGACTGGACCACCATCCACAGCACCACGACCGGCAACGGCGGGGTGGACGACATCCAGGTCAGCGGCACCGGCCGGCACGTACGGGTGTACGCCACCGCGCGCAACACCGAGTGGGGCTACTCGCTGTTCGACTTCAACGTCTACGGACCCTCGGAGGAGGAGAACCCGCCGGAGACCTACCAGGTGTTGGTCTTCTCCAAGACCGCCGGGTTCCGCCACGACTCGGTCGAGGCCGGCATCTCCGCGATCGAACAGCTCGGCCGGGAGAACGGGTTCCGGGTCGACGCGACCGAGGACGCCGGTGCGTTCACCGCCGCCAACCTGGCCCAGTACGAGGCCGTGGTCTTCCTCTCCACCACCGGTGACGCGCTGAACGACACCCAGCAGGCGGCGTTCGAGGCGTACATCCGGGGTGGTGGTGGTTTTGTCGGCGTGCACGCGGCGGCCGACACCGAGTACGACTGGCCCTGGTACGGCGGCCTGGTCGGCGCCTGGTTCGACTCGCATCCGGCGACGCAGCCGGCCACCGTCCGGTTCGAGGACCGGGCCAACCCGTCGACCGCGCACTTCGGGCCGACCTGGACCCACACCGACGAGTGGTACAACTACCGCGCCAACCCTCGGGCCAACGTGAAGGTGCTCGCCACCGTGGACGAGTCGACCTACAGCGGCGGCGGGATGGGTGCGGACCACCCGATCACCTGGTGCCAGGAGTACGACGGCGGCCGGTCCTGGTACACCGGCATGGGTCACACCGCGCAGTCGTTCGCCCAGGAGAACTACACGAAGATGCTGCTCGGCGGCATCCGACTGGCCGCCGACCAGGCCGACGCCGACTGCCGGCCGGAGACCGGCTACACGCCCCTGTTCGACGGCACCCAGGCCAGTTTCGACCACTGGGAGCAGGCCGGTCCGGGTGGCTTCACCCTGGCCGACGGCACACTCAGCTCGTTCGGTGGGATGGGCCTGCTCTGGTACCCGCAGCGGTCGTACGCGAACTACTCGCTCAAGGTCGACTGGATGATGCCGGGCGACGACAACGGCGGGGTGTTTATCGGGTTCCCGGATCCGCAGGGTGACCCGTGGAAGCCGGTCGACGCCGGGCACGAGATCCAGATCGACGCCACCGACAACGATCCGACCCGGACCACCGGCAGTGTCTACAGCTTCAAGGCCCCGGACACCGCCCTGCGGGCGGCGAACCTCAACCCGCCGGGGGAGTGGAACACGTACGACATCCGGGTGCACGGGCAGCAGGTGGAGATCTTCCTCAACGGGGTGAAGATCACCGAGTACACCAGTACCCGCAACATCGCCGACGGCCACTTCGGCGTGCAGAACGACGGTGCCGGACTGGAGATCAACTACCGGAACATCCGGGTCAGGACGGACGCGGCCAACACCGACGACCTGGCGCTGAACCGTCCGGTGACCGCGTCCTCGGTCGAGCCGAACTCGTCGCACGCGCCCGGCAACGCCGTCGACGGCAACCCCACCACCCGGTGGGCCAGCGAGCACGAGATCGACCCGCAGTGGATCAGCGTCGACCTGGGCGCGGTCTACGACCTGAACCGGGTACGCCTCAACTGGGAGGCCGCCTACGCCAGCGCGTACGAGGTGGAAACCTCGACCGACGGATCCACCTGGACCCCGCTGCACGCCACCACCACCGGTGACGGCGGGGTCGACGACCTCGCGGTCGACGGCACCGGCCGCCACGTGCGGGTCACCGGCACCGCACGGGCCACCGAATGGGGTTACTCGCTCTTCGACATCAACGTCCACGGCACCCCGGCCACCGAGGAGCCGGACGACGACACCACCGCCCCGACGACCGCAGCCGAGGTCGCCGGACCGAACACCGCCGGCTGGTACACCGGTCCGGCCACGGTCACGCTGACCTCGACCGACGAGACCGGCGGCAGCGGGGTCGGCTCCACCGAGTACCAGCTCGACGGCGATCCCGCGTGGACCGTCTACACCGGCCCGGTCCGGGTCGCCGGCGACGGCGTCCACGTGCTGCGCCACCGGGCCACCGACCGGGCCGGCAACCTGTCCACCCCCGGTCAGGTCGAGGTGAAGATCGACGCCACCGCGCCGGTCAGCTCCGCGACCTTCGCCCCGGCCAACGACAACGGCTGGCACGCCGGGGCCATCCCGGTCACGCTCGCCGCCGCCGACGCCGGATCGGGACCGCAGGGGATCGAATGGTCGCTCGACGGCGGCCCCTGGACGGCGTACTCGACCCCGGTCGCCGTCACCGGCGACGGGCAGCACGAGCTGCTCTACCGGGCGAAGGACGCGGCCGGCAACGCCGAGACCCTGAAGTCCGCGCTGGTGCGGATCGACGGAACGAAGCCGACCGTGATCCTCTCCGGGCTCGCCGACGGCCAGCTCTACGGCGACAGCGGGGAGGTCCGGATCACCTTCCAGGCCGTCGACCCGACCTCCGGCGTCGCGGCCACGGTCGGAAAACTCGACGGTACGCCGTACGCCAGCAACACCCTGCAAGCCCTGTACGACCTCACCCTGGGCCTGCACGAGCTCACCGTCACCGCCACCGACCGGGCCGGCAACAGCACCACCAGCTCGGTACGCTTCTTCGTCACCACCTCGTTCCGGGACATCCAGCACCTGCTGGACCGGTTCGAGGCGACCAGCCGGCTCTCCACCAAGGCCCACCGGCAGTTGTCGAACAAGTTGACCGCGGCCCGTGACTCGGAGGCGGCCGGTAACGACAGGCGGGCGGTCCAGCAACTCGCCGCCCTCGCCGTACTCGCCTCGGATCCGGCCCTGGTGCCCGACCCCGACGTACGCGGCGTCCTGGTACGCGACACCGACGCCATGATCGTGTCCCTCGGCGGTGCCGCCAGCACCGCCGGAGTCGACGCGAACTCCGGCCGTCAACTGGGCGGCACCGGTCGTCCCGACGGCGACACCACCCGGATCACCACGGGCGGCAAGCTGTAGCCAACCGCCAGGTGGGGAAGGGCCGCCGACCCCGGCCGCCCTTTCCCCACCTGGCGGGACCGACCGCCACGGCGGGGTGATCGTCATGTGGACCGAGGCGTTCGAAGCACTGGTCGTCACGAATGTGTGGCGCGGGTGTCGGGGTGCATCCTCGGCACCCGGAGGCTCAGCGCAGGGCGATGTGGGCGTCGGTGAGGAAGCGGTCGCGGTCGTCGCCGTAAGCGATTGCCGCGTTGTAGACGGCGTCGATCGCGGCGACCAGGGGATCGTCGTTCGCCAGGGCAATCAGGGCGGGCAACGCGGCGTCGCGTGGCGGATCCGGACGCCTGACCTTGGTCGACACGATCTCCGCGGAGCGCGTCTGATGGAGATGGTGGTTCGCAAGATGCGAACGCGAGCTTCACCACCAGAGCCACTGGGCGTTGTGGTGATGCTGCCGGATGGTGTCGACGATCCCGTCGCCGTGATATTCCTTGACGGCATTTCGGCACGCGACTCGCGCTGCTTGACGTTCTCTACTGGTCCAGACCTGACTGATGAACCAGCGGGAGGGACCACCGCCACCGACGAGAGATCGCAGGTCGGTTCGCGGATGATGCGGACCATCTTCGTCCGTACGAGACATGGTTGACCCCTTTCGGGGCCGCGAATGCGGCCACCTAAAGGGGGTGGAACGCGGCGCTTATTTCCGCACGGGGGTCGACGACCACGACTCGCAGGATAGACCAGGCATCCGCACATCGGGCGCTCCGCGTGCCGGCCGGCACCGAGGTTGCCCACGATGCGTGACAGTTTCCCATTGTTGGCGGACGGGGGCAGGTCAGGCGGTCGCGCCGGCAGCGGTTGCCGCTGCTGTTGAGGCCGTGCGGGCGTCGTCGATTATCCTTTCCACCGCGTTCGCGGCCCACACCGATCGTCGAAACTCAGCGAAGCGGTTGCGCACCTGCATGGGCGGTAGATCCGGTACGACGTGCGGTTCCCATCCCATTGCGCTGACCAGGCCGCACAGGGCCGCTGTCCGCGCATCAACGTGCTCCGGTCGGGTCGCGGCAGCCCGTATCTGTCGGTGGGCCGCTGCCTTGGCTGGTGGTTCCGAGCCGTCCTGGGTGGGATAGCGGGTACGAGGAAACACCTTCCACATCTTGTCGGTTTCGCGCCGTAGGGTGCCTACGTCGATGAGTTGGCTCAGCACGGCCGTGCGTACATTCTTGGTTAACCGGATAATCCAGTCTCTGGGCTCGCGGGCCCTGCGGTCGTGCTGCAAGCGGTGGAGGGCGAGGTCCATCAGCCGGACGCCGGTGGGTGCCGGATCTGTGACGACGACGTACTTACCGGCAACGTCGATGCGTCCCGCCAGGGCCAGGTCCGTGAGCAACGCTCCGGCCAGGCCGTAGTCGAGGTTCGCGTCGGTGCCTCTGGCCACGCCGTCGTTGTCGTAGGCGAGCAACGCGATCAGCTCGGCAAGGGACATGTCGGCCATGATTGGACCGTAGCCGTGGCAGTCAACGATCCACGGAGCCATTTCCATCGTGACGGTGCAGGTCACGAGTAGGGCGAGGTCTGATGTGGACATGCGGCGAGGCTCCCCGGTAGGACGGCAGTCGACCAAGATCCGACGCACCAACCGGGAGCCTCGCTGTGCTGTCTCACCCCGCCGCGATTGCGCTGTCCACCCGCAGCCTGAACCACCTCGCCGACCTTATCCGGGCCCACCGCGTCCAGCGCCGGTCCCGATGGCGACGCCTCGATCCCGGCGGGCAAGCCCTGCTCGCCCTGGCACACCTGCGCGACGGCGACACCTCGACCCGCCTGGCTTGCGGATCCGCTCCGTCGGCGAACGCGCCAACGCGGCCGTCAAAACCTGGAAAACCTTGACCAAGCTGCGCTGCTGCCCACACCGCACCACGCGATCGTGCAGACCATCCTCGTCGGGGCGCACGGCTCCTTGTTCGCCGACTGCTCGGCCCCGGGGCTCAGCCGGTGAATTCGTTGACGCCGAGGGCGAAGTCCCAGTGGCCGACCCCGTTGCCGGCAAGCCCCACCGTGACCACGCCCACTCCTTCCAGCCAGTGCGCCATTTTCAGGCCGCCGACGTCCAGCGGGCGCAGCCCGAGGCTCTCGATGAATGCCGCCACGCCCGCCTTGGCCTGCGCATCGTCGCCAGCGATGAAGACGTTGGGTCGGCCCTTCTCCAGGACATTACGGAAGATGGTGTTGAATGCCTTCACCACGCTGGCGCTGGCCGGGGCCACCTTGGCGACTTCCTGCGCGATCGAGGTCTCCTCGCTGTGGGCCAGTCCGTCGAACGTGGCGTTGAAGGGGTTGCTGATGTCGACGATGACCTTGCCCGCGAGGGCGTCTCCGTACTCGGCGACGACCGGAACGACACCGTCGTACAGCAGGGCCATGATGACGATGTCCCCGGTTGGGACGGCGCCCCACCTGCCCGTCGTCGCGCCGCCGGCCAGAGCCTTCGCCAGGTCATCGGCCTTGGACTGATCGCGTCCCATGACCTCGACGGTGTTGCCGCCCGCCACCGCGAGCGTGCCGATGGTACGGGCCATGTTCCCCGTACCGATGAGGGTGATGCTGCTCATGAGGTGTGCTCTCTTCCTGTTCCCGAGGTGTCGCTCTGTCTCGTTCGTGCCGGGTCAGGCGCCGGGCGTCGGCCGCGACGTTTCTGGGCCAACTACCGCGCCTTTCCCGGCACCTCCGGCTCGTCGGCTTTCGCCGGTAGATTGGGTTGTTGGGGGGTGTGACCGCGGCATTCCTGATGTGTGGTTCAGATGGCGGTGGTGCCGCCGTCGGCGACCAGTTCCAGGCCGTTGACGTAGCTGGAGTCGTCGGAGGCGAGGAACAGGGCGACGGTGGCGATTTCTTCGGGGCGGCCCATTTTCCCGCGGGGGATGAGGGACTCGAACTGGCGCTTGGTGGCCTCGTCGAAGAGTTCTTCCTGCTTGGCGGTGGCGACCTGGCCGGGGGTCAGAACGTTGACCCGGATCTTGCGGTCGCGCAGTTCGTTGAGCCAGACGCGGGCCCAGGCCTGCTGGACGGCCTTGCTGCCGGCGTAGAGGCTCCAGCCGGGGAAGGCGCCGAGGGAGGCGTTGGAGCCGGTCATGAGGATGGAGCCGCCGTCGTTGAAGAGCGGGAGGGCCTTCTGGACGGTGAACAGGGTGCCCCGGGCGTTGAGCCCGAACCAGGTGTCGAACTGGGCCTCGGTGATCTCGCCGAGCGGGGCGGGCTCGCCGCCGCCGGCGCTGGCCCACAGTACGTCGAGGCTTCCCTTCTCCCGCTTGACGGTGTCGTACAGGCGGTCCAGGTCGTCCAGGTCGGCGGCGTCGCCCTGGACACCGGTGACGTTGCGGCCGATCTGCTTCACGGCCTCGTCCAGGGCGTCCTGGCGGCGGCCGGTGATGAAGACGTGCGCTCCCTCGTCGACGAACAGCTTCGCGCCGGCCAGCGCCATGCCGGTGGTGCCGCCAGTGATGACCGCTACCTTGCCGTCGAGCTTTCCCATGATCGCTCCTTTGGGTCGGTGGTGCCGTGCGCACCCGGGGCGATGTTGTTATGTAAACCGCCCTGTGTGCTTACGGTACGGGGCGGGCGGCCGGGACGCAAACTATGTACACCGGTCGTTACCCAGCTGGGGTACCATGGAGCCATGACAGAACTGGAGAAGGGCCCCCAGGGTCGCCGCCGCGGCCGGGGTGCCCGCGAGCGCATCATCAGCGCCTCCCAGCAGCTGTTCCGCGAGCAGGGCATCAACCGCACCGGCATGGACCAGCTTTGCGCGGCGGCCCAGGTGTCCAAGCGCACGGCCTACCAGCACTTCACCGGCAAGGACGAACTCGTCGCCGAGTACCTGCGCCGGTTCGACCCCTCCGTTCTGTCCGGCGTTTTCGACCGCACAGACCTCACGCCGCGCGAGCGGCTCCTGGCCGCGTTCGACGTCCCTCCCACCACCCCCCTGTGCCCCTACATCGGCGCCGCCGTCGAACTTCACGATCCCCAGCACCCCGCATCCCAGTACGCGCGCAACTACAAGGAAGCCGTCGCCGCGCGGCTCGCCGACACCGCCCGGGAAGCCGGCGCCGCCGAGCCTGAACAGCTCGGCGAGCAGCTCGCGCTGCTCATCGACGGCGCCGCGGCCCGGACCCGGGTTCTCAACTCCGACGCCTTCCCCACCGCCGCCGCCATCGCCGCCGTCCTGATCGACAACGCCATCCCCGCGTCGTCTCCTCGGCAGCCCAGCGATGACCGCGGAACTACCGGGTCTGCTCCCGTTCCGGTGGGAGGCCGATGACCGCCCGATCACGCCTTGTCGGCCGGAAGACGACGTCGAGTTCGGCGTGGCCAAAGCGGTGGATCACGCCGGCTTCGCGGGCCCGGCGAACGCGGCCAACGCCGAGCTCACGTACCGGTGCGCAGCCCAGCAAGCCGAGCATCGCGATCGGCGCGAAGGTCTTTCGGGATGCCGCATCGGCGTGTGGTGGTGATGAGCGCGTCGCTCAGCAGGTCTTGGTCGGTGCACCAGGTCGGAAAGACGCGTAGGTCGGAGTCGGTGTGCGACCGTGCGCATCCTCGGTGCCGACCGAGGTAGGCGGCCACCGCCGTACGGAGAACGGGCGATCAGGCGAGACGGCACCGGGACCGGAATCGGGAGCGGTAGTCACACACCTCACGGCGCGTCACAGTCACAGGCAGTGCCAGCATTCTCCGGGCCTCGGATGAGTGCGGCCCGCGCGGGGGCTGTCAGTGGCAGGACGCCGGAGGTGTAGGCGTCAGTCACAATTCTCCGGTGGTGTTCGACTTCGGGATCGCTGGGTATCAGCCACGTTGGATCAACGGGGTCGACGAGGTCGCCAACCGTCACGGTCGCCGGCTGCGTGGCCTCGTCGGCCGCCGGCTGACGGGTACGTGGGTCGTGTGGGATGCCGATGACGACGAGTGGTTTGCTGACTGTCCGGTGGTGCTCGACTTCGCCGGGGAGCGCCTGGAGGTCAATCATCAGAAGTTTGATGATCTGTCGATCACGTGGAACTCCGTGGACGTGGCCCGCGCCCCGGTGTGGCCGACCTCAGACGGCTTCCGGCTGGTCTGGCGCGACAACGTTCCCGCCGTGTTGGCTGCCCGGTGCGGGCAGCAACTTGCGTCGGTGGAGCTTCTCGAGTGGGCTGGCGGCGACCTGGCCGATGGCGCCGTCACCCTTGGCCTCCGCTTTGCGGACGGCTGGCTGACCCTGTACAACGCCCTGGACGAGAACGGAATCGAGTTCGGCCAACTCGACCCACAGTACCGCCGACACCGCCTGGGGTGAGCCCAGCCGCTCGCGCCATGAGGTGGCCGGCTCTGGCGTTGCCACCGGCCGGTGTCTGGCCCGGAGCGGCGTGGCACCGCCGGTCAGCGCCAGCTGTCCGCACGGGGACGAGCGGCGGCCACCTCGGCGGCGATCGCGTACCCGACCAGCAGCAGCGCGGCCAGCCACAGCGGCGCGGGCAGGGCCAGCCAGCGCAGCAGGGCGGCACCCACGATCGCACCGCAGAGCAACGCCAGCACGGACAGCAGCGGCCGAGGCGACAGCGACGCGTGGCCGGCGTCCACCGCTAGGCCGGTGATGCTCCGGGTCAGCACGGTGGTGGGCAGACCGGGCACGCCGAGACGACGGACCACCCCGTTCTGCCCACCCATCGCCATCCCCAGTAGCCCGAGCAGCCCGAGCTGGGTAGCCAGGTTCGGTACCCCGACGACGGTGACGACGATCGCGGCCACAACGACGAGCCCGGCCTGTACTCCGGTGGCGACGGCCAGCAGGCGGCCCCGGTGCGGGGTCCGGTCGGCCGCCCACCGGCCGCCGAGCCGGGCGCCCAGTGCGAAGGCCGCCAATGCCAGCAGACTCGCCTCGATCGAGACCCCGCCCGTGCCGGCGACGGCGAAACCGAGAAACACGACGTTGCCGGTCATGTTGGCCACGAAAACGCGGCCCAGGCCCAACAGGCTGAACGCGTCCACGAGGCCGGCGACGACGGTCAGACCAACCAGAAGCCCAGGCAGGGGCCCCTGCGGACGCCGCTCGGTCACCGCCTCAGCCTAGTGCAGCGACCGGCCCAGCCGGGCCGTGACGCGTACGGCCCGCCGCCGGCAGGGCGTGCGACCAATCGTCCACCTGTGTTCGACAGCACTGTCATCGACCGTCGAAGATGAGTCAATTGTCCTGCTCGGTCGTCGGGCTGGTGATCCGCAGCTGCCGTGAGATCCGAGAGGATCGTTGCACCGAAAATGCGCAGGACTCGGCGGCGTTCCTGGTGCACGCTCAATGGCGTGAACCTTGCCTACCCCTGCGTGTGCTGCGGATATCGGACGCTTTCGGAGCCCCCCGGATCTCACGAGATCTGCCTCCTGTGCGGGTGGGAGGACGACATCTATCAGCTCCGCTGGCCATATCGGACGGGTGGCGCAAACGGAGGCTCGTTGATCGATGCCCAGCAGAGCTTCACCGCGTCCGGTTCCAGCGGCGATGCCAGCCGTGTGCGAGTCTGCGCCGACAGTGTCGATTTCGTCCGGGACCCCTTCTGGCGCCCCGTCGATGATGGCCGCGACCGGTTCGAGCCACACGGCGGAGATCTGGCCCCCTGGCCCGAGGATCGAACAGTCCTGTACTGGTGGCGGCGCCGCGCCGGGACAGCCTGGTGGGAGGCGGTCACACCCAGCGTTGTCGCCTTCGACGGGGAGGGCGACGCAGGGGCCACCGACTTCATCGATGCCGTGCGCGCTGTCGCCGCTGTGGCGCCGCCGGCCGATCCGGACAACCTCTCGGGCATGGCCATCGACTTCGAGCACTACCTGCAACGATGCCTGTCGATCCGACAGGTGATGGTGTCCAGCAGCCCGGATCCCGCCCGTCAACTGACCGCGCACTGCCTCGCCGAACAAGCGGCTTCACCGCACCGCGTCGCAGCGGAGATCGAGGAGGTATGGCTGCGAGACCTTCGCTACCAGCACTGGGAAACCCACGTGCTGCGGGTCACCCCGACTTCAGTGGATCTCCACCTTGCGACGAAGATCAGCGAAGACGGCTACTACATCACCGGTTCGATCATCACAGGGTGGTCCGACGGTGCCGATGTGCCGACAGCTGCCGCGTCCGTTGGCATCTGATCGGTCGCGGCAGCTGCGATCGCACTACCGCTTCCGTCGGCGGCGAAGTCTCAGGGAGCCGACCTCATGCTCGCCGGTCACTTCTGCAACGCGCAGGAATCCGCCCGATGCGCCACGTTGACCAGGTGGGCCAGCCGGCCGAGCCGCGTACCGCCGATCAGGGCGCGGGTAGGGCGGACGCGCGCAGGGCCGCGGCCAGCCACTCGTACGGAAACCGCTCCGGCGGCACGTCGTTCACGGCGCTGACCAGCTCCATGTACCGGTCGAACGGTCCCTCCGGGTCCGGCGGGGTGCGGTCCCACTCCGCGCCGTCCAGCATGTGGTCGGCCGCCTGGATCCGGAACTCGGGCGTGTCCGGCATCCCGGGGCTGTCCGGGGTCGCGAAGATCCCGGTCAGCCACCCGATCCACTGGTCGGCGATCTCCCGCCCCCTGGGCGAGTCCGGCGGCACCTGCTCCCGCGCCGCGTCCATCACCGGCTGGCCGATCGCCGCGCCCGCCTCCAGGGTGTCCAGCATCGGCGACGAGGTCATCAGCGGCCCGGCCCCGGTGGTGCACACCTCGTGCAGCTCACGGCGTACGGCCTGCCGGACCTCGGTGTCCCGGACCAGCTCGGCCAGCTCGATCCACGCCTCCAACTGGGCCGCGGTGGGATGTTCGGACAGCTCCGGCCGGGCCGCCCGCCACCACTCGACCATCCGCTCCGGCGGCTCCCAGCCGGCGGAGACCTCGGTCCAGAACTCGTCGATCAGCCGGTCGCGTTCCTCGTCCGGCATGCCGACCAGTTTGTGCATCAGCGTGACCTGCTCGGCCGTGGAGTCCTGCCGCAGGATGGCCGACAGCACCGCCCGACGGCTGCGCAGCCGTGCCTCCTGCCGTGCCAGCAGGGCCAGGTGGGTGGCGGCCAGCTCGCGCAGCGTCGCCTCGCCGGCCAGCACCCGCCGGATCTCGTCCAGGCCGGCGTCGAGTTCCCGCAGGGTCCGGACCAGTTCCAGCCGGGCGATGGCCGCCACGTCGTACAGGCGGTGCCCGGCCGGGGTGCTGGCGGCCGGCGTGACGACACCGGCGTCCGCGTAGTACCGGACGGCGCTGATGCTCAGGCCGGTCCGCCGGGCGACATCCCCGATGGGGTACAGCTCGTTCATGTCCACGACGCCCACTATGCGTTCTCAAGCGGCTTGAGATACAAGACCGGGCGTCAACCGGATGTAGGGCGCCTCGTTGCGGGACTACTGTTCTTCGGCATGACCCATGTCGGGATCGAGATCACCGCGGGGTTGGTCCGGGATCTGGTCCGCGATCAGCACCCGGACCTCGGCGATCGCCCGATTCGGCTGGGTGCGCGTGGGTGGGACAACCAAGTTTGGCGCCTCGGTGACGACCTGGCCGTCCGGCTTCCCTGGGCCACCGGGTCCGCCGACGCGCTGCTGCGCAAGGAGTACGCCTGGCTGCCCGCGCTTGCCCCGCGCCTTCCGCTGCCGGTCCCCGTACCGCAGCGACTCGGCGAGCCGTCCGAACGGTTCCCCCGGCCCTGGCTCATCACCACCTGGATTCCGGGCACACCCGCCGACCGGATGCCCGTCACCCGAGCCGTCGACGCCGCCGAATCCTTGGCCGCCTTCCTGACGGCTCTTCACCAACCCGCCCCCGGCGGCGCGCCCGCCGGCCGGGACCGCGGCGGGCCACTGGCCGACTGCGCCGACCAGTTCGCCGAGGGGCTCAGGGCCGTCACCGAGCGCGGGCTGATCCGTGACCCGGACGCCGTACGCGCCGTCTGGCACGACGCGGTCACCGCGCCCCGATGGACGGGCCCGGCGCTGTGGCTGCACGCCGACCTGCATCCGGCCAACGTCCTCACCGCCGACGGCACCCTCTGCGGCGTGATCGACTTCGGTGATCTCTGCGCGGGCGACCCGGCATACGATCTCGCCGCCGCGTGGCTCCTGCTACCGGACGACGCCACCGACCGGTTCTACGCGGCCTACCAGCGGACTCTGGACACCGCCACCGTGCGCCGCGCTCGTGGCTGGGCGATGGCGCGCGCCCTCGGCGGCATCCTCATCGGCGACGCCGGCGTCCACGGCCGCCCCGGCGGCCAGTCCACCTGGGGCCCACCCGCTCACGCCGCCCTGCAACGCCTCACCACCGCATTCCGCTGACCCGGCTCAGGTGCCCGACCGGCAGGTGTGCCCCGCGGGCCAGCGTCTCCAGGTTCGACGGCTTGGCGTACTCACGATCGATTGGGTCTCGGACCCGACGGGATCACGACGAGGTCGGCCAAGTGTGGCGCGTTCGCACGTCCGGGACATGCGGTCAGTCCTTCGAGGTGAAGAAGGGGAGCACTGCCGAGAGTGCTCCCCGACCGGTCCTGGTGCGGGTCACCCGGTGCGGCGACCCACCAGGTACGTCGCGTACGCCCCGGTGGTGAAGAACGTCGGCAGGGTTTCGCCGAGCGCTGTCCGTACGAAAATGTCCTCGGCCTCGGCCCACCGGTGCCCGGCGGCCTCCGTCCCGTCCCGGACCGCCGCGGCCTCCTCGGTGAGCAGCTTGCGGACCAGGTCCTCGTCCACCGTCCGGCCGTCGGTCAACCGCGTCCCGGTCCGGATCCACTGCCAGACCTGGCAGCGGGCGATCTCGGCGGTGGCCGCGTCCTCCATCAGGTCGAAGATCGCCACCGCGCCGCTGCCGCCCAGCCAGGCGTCCAGGTAGCGCAGCGCGACGGCGATGTTGTTGCGCAGCCCGGACTCGGTCACCGTGCCGCCGGTGGCGGCCACGTCGAGCAGGTCGGCCGGGGTCACCCGGACCTCTTCGCGGAGCCGGTCGAGCTGGTGCTGCCGGTCACCGAGCGTCCGGTCGAACACCTCCCGGCAGATCGGCACCAGGGCCGGGTGGGCGACCCAGGATCCGTCGAAGCCGTCGGTCGCCTCCCGTTCCTTGTCCTGGCGCACCTTCACCCAGGCCTGCGCGTTCGCGTCCGGGTCCCGGCTCGGGATGGCGGCGGCCATGCCGCCGATGGCGTGGGCGCCGCGCCGGTGGCAGGTCGACACCAGCAGTTCGGTGTACGCGCGCATGAACGGCACGGTCATGCTCACCTGTGCCCGGTCCGGCAGGACGAACTCCGGTCGGGCGCCGAACGTCTTGATCAGGCTGAAGATGTAGTCCCAGCGCCCGGCGTTCAGCCCCGCGCAGTGGTCGCGCAGCTCGTACAGGATCTCGTCCATCTCGAACGCGGCGGTGATCGTCTCGATCAGCACGGTGGCCCGGATGGTCCCGTGCGGCATCCCGAGCAGCCCCTGCGCCAGTACGAACACGTCGTTCCAGAGCCGCGCCTCCCGGTGACTCTCCAGTTTCGGCAGGTAGAAGTAGGGCCCGTGGCCCCGGTCGAGCTGCCGCCCGCCGCAGTGGAAGAGGTAGAGCCCGAAGTCGACCAGGCTCGCCGCCACCGGGCGACCGTCGACCAGCACGTGTTTGTCGACCAGGTGCCAGCCGCGCGGCCGGACCACTATCGTCGCCGGGTCCGGCCCGACCCGGTACCGCTTGCCGGTCTCGGCGGTGAAGTCCAGCCGCCCGTCGATCGCGTCGCGCAGGTTGAGCTGCCCACCGACCAGGTTGGACCAGGTGGGGGAGAGGGCGTCCTCGAAGTCGGCCAACCAGACCCGGGCACCGGAGTTGAGCGCGTTGACCGTCATCCGCCGGTCCGGTGGCCCGGTGATCTCGACCCGGCGGTCGGTCAGACCCGGCGCGGCACCGGCGACCCGCCAACTCGCGTCGGCCCGGATCGACGCGGTCTGCGCCAACCAGCCCAGTGACTCCTCGCCCCGGGCCAGCCGGTCCCGGCGCTGGGACCGTGCCACCAGCAGTTCTGCCCGCCGGCCGGCGAACTCCGCGTCGAGCCGGGCGACGAACGCCAGCGCCTCCGGGGTGAGGATCTCGTCGAACCGGTCACCGTCCGGCCCGGCGACGGTGATCTGCGAACGCATCGTCGCCGGCATCACGACACCGTCCCGGCGAACTGTTCCTCCTCGGTCGACCCGCGCAGCGCCACTGTGTCACTGGTCGGGTTGATCACCGTGCTGACCAGGTCGAAGTAGCCGGTGCCGACCTCGCGCTGGTGCCGGGTGGCGGTGTAGCCGTCGGCCTCGGCGGCGAACTCGCGCTCCTGGAGGTCGACGTACGCCGACATGCCGCCCGCGGCGTAGCCGTGGGCGAGCGTGAACATCGAGTGGTTCAGCGCGTGGAAACCGGCCAGGGTGATGAACTGGAACTTGTACCCCATGTGGCCCAGCTCGCGCTGGAACTTGGCGATCGTCGCGTCGTCCAGGTGCTTGCGCCAGTTGAACGAGGGCGAGCAGTTGTAGGCGAGCAACTGGTCCGGGTACTCGGCCTTGATCGCCTCGGCGAACGTACGGGCCGCGTCCAGGTCCGGAGTGGACGTCTCCATCCAGAGCAGTTCGGCGTACGGGGCGTAGGCGAGCCCTCGGGCGATGCACGGGGCCATCCCCGGCCGGACCCGGAAGAACCCCTCGGCCGAGCGCTCACCGGTGAGGAACTCGCGGTCGCGCTCGTCCACGTCAGTGGTGATCAGCGTCGCCGCGTCGGCGTCGGTACGCGCCATGATCAGTGTTGGCACGTCGGCGACGTCCGCGGCCAGCCGGGCGGCGTTCAGCGTACGGATGTGCTGGCCGGTCGGGATCAGCACCTTGCCGCCCAGGTGGCCGCACTTCTTCTCCGAGGCGAGCTGGTCCTCCCAGTGCACCGCCGCCGCGCCGGCAGTGATCATGGCGCCCATCAGCTCGTACGCGTTGAGCACCCCGCCGAAGCCGGCCTCGGCGTCGGCGACGATCGGGACCAGCCAGTCCGCCGGCCCGGTCCCACCGCCCTCGGCGTGCTGGATCCGGTCGGCCCGCAGCAGCGCGTTGTTGATCCGCCGCACCACCGCCGGCACCGAGTTCGCCGGGTAGAGGCTCTGGTCGGGGTAGGTCTGACCGGCCAGGTTGGCGTCGGCGGCGACCTGCCAGCCGGAGAGGTAGATGGCCCGCAGCCCGGCGGCCACCTGCTGCACCGCCTGGTTGCCGGTCAACGCCCCCAGCGCGGGCACGAAGTCCTCGCGGTGCAGGGACTCCCAGAGCCGCTGCGCGCCGCGTCGGGCCAGCGTCTGCTCCTCCACCACGCTGCCGCGCAGCCGGATCACGTCGTCGGCCGAGTACGTCCGCCGGATGTCACGCCAGCGCGCATCCCGCTCCCATCGCCGGCCCAGCTCCGCGGCCGTGCGTGTCGTCGTCGGTACGGTGAACTCGTCCATGTCAATGTCCTTCCATCCCGATTTGCTTGACTCGGCAGTGCTCATGGGTCGACCGTGACATAGGAGAACGTGCTGGTCGACGGCCCCAATCAGCCAACAGTTGCCAATCTTCGCCCCGGTTTTGCAAAGGTTGCGAAGGTACTGTTGGCAAACTGGCGGGCCAACCGGCCGTCACCTCGGAGAGCCGGCGGCGAAGGGATAGCGCTGATGCAGAAGGACGTGGCCGGCGCGCGGCTACGCAGGCTGCGCGAGGAACGCCGGATGACCCAGGCCGCCTTCGCGAGGATGCTCGGCATCTCGCCGAGCTACCTCAACCAGATCGAGCACGGGTCGCGGCCGCTGACCGTACCGGTGCTGCTGAGCATCAACGAGTCGCTCGGCGTCGACGCCGGGTTCTTCGCCACCCACGACACGGCCAGGCTGACCGCCGAGATCCGCGAGGTCTCCTCCGACGACACGCTGCGCATCGACATCCCGACCGAGGAGGCGGCCGAGCTGGCCCAGCGCCTGCCGCACACCGCGCACGCGCTGGTCACCATGCACCGCCGCTACCGGCAGCTGGCCGAACAGCTGGCCGCCCTCACCGGCGACCGCGAGCACGAGATGGGCGAGCTGGGATCCGGGCCGCACGAGGAGATCCGCGACTACTTCTACCAGCGGCACAACTACATCGCCGAACTCGACGAGGCGGCCGAACGGCTCGCCGCCGTGATCGGCATCCGGCCCGGCGACATGCGGCCGCTGCTGACGCAGCGGCTGGGCGTACACGGGATCCGGGTCCGGATCGGGGATCCCGGCACCGGGGGCGACAGCGACGAACTGCACCGGTACGACCCGAAGACGCAGTTGCTGCGCCTGTCCGGTTACCTGCGACCGGGGCAGGTGGCGATCCGGATGGCCACCCAACTCGCCTTCGCCGAGGTGGGCGGCAGCCTCGACAACCTGATCGACGCAGCATCGCTGAGCAGCCCGGACTCGGAGACACTGGCCCGGATCGGGCTGGCCAAGTACTTCGCCGCCGCGCTGATCCTGCCGTACACCGACTTCCACGCGCGCGCGGAGGAGTTCCGCTACGACCTCGACCGGCTCGCCACCCACTACGGCGTCGGGTACGAGACCGTCTGTCACCGGGTCAGCACGCTCCAGCGACCACGGGCGCGCGGGGTCGCCTTCTCGTTCGTCCGGGTGGACCGGGCCGGCAACATGTCCAAGCGGCAGTCGGCGACCGGTTTCCACTTCTCCCGTACCGGCGGGACCTGTCCGCTCTGGAACGTCTACGAGGCGTTCGCGGCGCCGGGGCGGATCCTGACCCAGATCGCGGCGATGCCCGACGGTCGGCGCTACTTCTGGATCGCCCGGACGGTCACCCGCGCCCCCGGCCGGTACGGCCGCCCCGGCAAGTCCTTCGCCATCGGCCTCGGCTGTGACCTGCGCCAGGCCGGTCGGCTCGTCTACTCGACCGGGCTGGACCTCGACGACGCCGACGCCGCCGTGCCGATCGGTATCGGCTGCAAGGTCTGCGAGCGCAGCGGCTGCGCGCAGCGGGCCTTCCCGCAGATCGGGCGCGGGCTGTCCATCGACGAGAACCACAGCACGTTCGCGCCGTACCCGGTGGCCGACCCGGACCACTGATCGTCCCTGGTTACCTTTCCGAGATCAATGTTCACCTATGTTGTTCATGTTCCCTCTGCCAGTCTGTGACACCGTTCACAAAGCCTCTCGGCAGAGGAGAACTCCGATGCACAGACGTTTGCTGACCGTGGTCACCGCCGCGACGCTGCTGGTGGGGGCGGTGCTGGTGCCGGCCGCACCGGCCATGGCCGCGCCCACCTTCAAGGTCCCGTTCCCCTGTGGGCAGTCCTGGTCCGGGCAGACCCGGACCGACCACAGCCCGCAGCCCGCGATCGACTTCAACCGTACGAACGACGACGGCGATCCGGTGGTGGCGAGCGCGCCGGGCACCGTGGACGTCGCGACGAACCTCGGCAACACCAGTTACGGCCGCTACATCCGGATCAACCACGGCGGCGGCCACACCACCTACTACGCCCACCTGAGCGCTTTCGCCAGCGGCATCGGGGTCGGCTCCAGCGTCGGCTACGGCACCGTGATCGGCTACGTCGGCTCCACCGGCGGCTCGACCGGACCGCACCTGCACTACGAGCAGCGGCTCAACGGCTCGTACGCCCAGGTCCGGTTCAACGGCACCCTCGCCCTCTACTACGGCACGAAGACGTACACCAGTGACAACAACTGCGGCGGTGGTGGCGGCGCCACCGGCACGGTGAACACCTCGGGGATCGACCTCAACGTGCGCTCCGGTCCGGGCACCGGTTACGCCGTCGTGGGCTCGGTCGCCGACGGTGCCCGGGTGACCATCCAGTGCCAGACGGCCGGCTCCACCGTCACCGGCACGTACGGCACCAGCAACATCTGGGACCGGATCGGCACCGGCCGGTTCATCTCGGACACGTACGTCCTCACCGGTCACGACGGTTACATCCCGGGCGTGCCCCGCTGCTGACGGCGGCCCGCCCGGTCCGCGCCGGCCGGGGGGGGGGGGGGGGGGGGGGGGGGGGGGGGGGGGGGGGGGGGGGGGGGGGGGAGGGGGGGGGGGGGGGGGGGGGGGGGGGGGAGGGA
>NZ_JBVJHT010000015.1:144049-148293 GCF_055586685.1 Micromonospora sp. NPDC049529 | reverse complement strand
TTCCCCTCCCCCCCCCCCCCCCCCCCCCCCCCCCCCCCCCCCCCCCCCCCCCCCCCCCCCCCCCCCCCCCCCCCCGCCCGGCGGATCACAGCCAGTTGCGTCGCTTGAAGACGAGGTAGAGCAAGGTGCAGACCAGGGCCATCAGGGCCAGCGCGAACGGGTAGCCGAAGCTCCAGTGCAGTTCCGGGATGTGGTCGAAGTTCATCCCGTAGATGGTGCCGATCAGGGTCGGGGCGAACAGGATAGCCGCCCACGCGGAGATCTTCTTGACCTCCTCGTTCTGCGTGTAGCTGGCCTCGGTCAGGCGCTTGACCTCCTCGTTCTGCGCCTGCGAGACCAGGGTGGCGTTCAGGGTGCGGATGTCGGTGAGGATCTGCCGGAACCCGTCGACCCGTTCGGCGGCGGTGGTGGCGTGGTCGGCCACGTCGCCCAGGTAGCGGCGCAACTCCTCGTCGGTGCCGTGCTTGGCGAAGCCGGCGGTCAGCGCCCGCAGGATGTCCAGCAGGGGTCGGGAGGCGCGCTGGAACTCGATCACCTCACGGGAGAGTTCGTAGATGCGCCGGGTCACCTTCGGGTCACCGCCGAAGACCTCGGTCTCGATCTCGTCGATGTCGTGTTGCAGCCCGGCGACCACCGGGGCGTAGCCGTCCACCACCGCGTCCAGGATCGCGTACAGCACCGCCTCGGGGCCGCGCCGCAGCAGGTCGGGGTCGTCCTCCATCCGGCGCCGGACGGCACCCATGTCGGGTGCCTCGCCGTGCCGGACGGTCAGGACGAAGTTCGGGCCGACGAACACGTGCAGTTCGCCGAAGTCGACCTCCTCGATGTCGTCGAGGTAGCGGGCGGCGCGCAGCACCACGAACAGGGTCTCGCCGTACCGTTCGAGTTTGGGACGCTGGTGGGCGACGACGGCGTCCTCCACCGCCAGTTCGTGCAGGCCGAACTCCTCGGCCACCGCCATGAGCTGGGCCTCGGCCGGTCGGTACAGGCCGATCCAGGCCATCGTGCCGGGCTGTCGCCGGAGCAGTTCACAGGTTCCGGTCACGCTGGTCGGGGCGTCGACGCGGTGGCCGTCCCGGTAGATGCCGGAGGTGACCACGCTCGCCTCGACCGGTGCCGGCGGGTGGGCGGCCCGGGGGTCCATCGACAGTTCCGGTGGCGACGGCTGCGGGTACCGCTCGTGTGACCGTCGCCAGGCGCGTTTTGCCGGACGCTGGGCGCGGGACCGCCAATCGGACATGTCACGCCTCCACCCCCGGTAGGCCGACGAACCTCATCCCCCACATTTCCAGAAGTCGCCGGTGCCCGGACCACCCCCGGCCATCCCGAGGTTCAACGTTTCTCTGAATACAGTTCAGGCTGAACTGTCGCTTCCATGGAGGCACTGACGTACGGGCGGGTGCTGGCCCGACGGTTGCCGCGTCGGGCTGACCCGCGTCACTCAATGTAAGGACTCTTTACAGTACGTCGTATCGGTGCCTATCATTCGGCCAGCGTCCTTCGCGTTGATCATCCAAACCGCATCGATCACCCAAGCCGCGCCGGTCGACCGCCACTGCCCGCGTCCGTACCGACCCGACAGCCAGCGGTCGGTGGGCGCCCGGCGGACGCCGCGCACCCCGGAACAGGGAGCGTGACATGCAGACGTCCGGCCGGTTGTTGGCAGGAACAGGGGACAGACGGACCAACCGGGTACGCCGACGGCGGCTCGGCGGCGCCGTACTCGCGCTCACCCTCGTGGTCCAGACGATGGTGCTTGCCGGCCCGTCGGCGACACCGGCACTGGCCGACACCGCCCCGACCGGCCCGGCCGACCTCGTACCGATCCCGGCCAGCGTGGTCGACGTGCCCGGTCAGTCCTTCGAGGTCGGACCGGCGACCCGGATCGTGGTGGGCGCCCCCGACGGCGCTGCGGCACTGCCGGCGGCGAACACCCTGGCGGCGATCCTGCGCCCGTCGACCGGCTACCCGTTGCCGGTCTCGACCGCCACGCCCCGCCCCGGTGACATCGCGTTCCAGCTCACCGACGCGGACGATCTCGGCGCCGAGGGTTACCGGATCGACGCCTCGGACACCGGGGTACGGCTGGCGGCGGCCGAGCCGGCCGGCCTCTTCTACGCCGTACAGACCCTGCGCCAGCTGCTCCCGCCGTGGATCGAGAGTCCGACCGTACGCCCCGGTCCGTGGACCGTGGCCGGCGTACGGATCTCCGACCGCCCCCGGTACGCCTACCGGGGCGTGATGCTCGACATCGCCCGACACTTCCAGTCGCCCGAGGTGGCCAAGCGGCTGATCGAGCAGGCGTCGGCGTACAAGCTCAACGTGCTGCACCTGCACCTCAGCGACGACCAGGGCTTCCGGATCGCGATCGACGGGCGGCCCGAACTCACCACCATCGGCGGCCAGTTCTCCATCAACAACGACCCCGGCGGCTACTGGACCCAGGCCGAGTACGTCGACGTCGTCAACTACGCCGCCGCGCACCACATGACCGTCATCCCCGAGGTCGACACACCGGGGCACACCAACGCGATCGTCATGTCGTACGCCGGACCGCAGGCCGACCCGGTCCTGCCGGACGTCAACTGCACCAACCGCACCCCGCCGCAGTGGAACCTCACCACCGCCGTCGGCTACAGCGCGATGTGCCCGGAGAGCCCCAACACCTGGGCGATCATCACCGACATCATCAACCAGCTCAGCGCGATGACCCCCGGCCCGTACTACCACCTCGGCGGCGACGAGGTGCCGGCGTCGATCCTGTCGAGCGCGCGGTACGTCGACTTCGTCGACCGGGAGGCCCAGATCGTCAAGGCGCAGGACAAGATCGTGATGGGCTGGGCGGAGGTTTCCCAGGCGAACTTCGACCAGCCCGGTTCGCCGCAGTCGGTCGCCCAGTTCTGGAACAACGGCAACCCGACCGGCTCCGGCGGTGACTCGGCCCGTCGGGCGGTGCAGAAGGGCATGAAGGTCGTCATGTCACCGGCCAACCACACGTACCTGGACATGCAGCAGTTCGTCGGCAGCCCGCTCGGGCTGAGCTGGGCCGGCCGGCTGGACGTGTCGCAGTTCTACAACTGGACCGGCACCAGCAGCGACCCCGGCACCTACATCCCGGAGCGGACCACCGGCGGGGTCACCCTGCCGGCGGTGACCGACGCCGACATCATCGGTGTCGAGGCGCCGATCTGGTCCGAGACGCTGCGGACCCTGGCCGACATCGAGTTCCAGGTCTTCCCCCGGATGCCGGCGACGGCCGAGATCGGCTGGTCACCGAACATCCACCCCGAGCGCAACCTCGCCTCCTTCGTCTCCCGGATCGCCAGCCACGGCGTACGCCGGCAGGTGCAGGGCCAGAACTTCTACGCCTCCCCGCAGGTGCCGTGGCGGGTCGACGTGGCGGCACCGGACATCACCACCGACTCGCGGACGGTCTCCGGGGAGATCGCCTCGGTGGCCACGCCGGGAGCGGCGCTGGACCAGGTGACGGCGACGGTCGACTGGGGTGACGGGACCGCGTCGGCGGCGACCCTGAGCGGCACCGCCGGCACCAACAAGAGCATCAACGGCATCTACGCGGCCACGGCGGAACACGCGTACGCCCGCGACGGCGTCTACCGGGCCACGATCACGGCCACCCGACCCGGCGGCAGCACGACCGCCCACTTCACCGTGGTCGTGAACACCTGCACCGCCACGGTCTCGGGCAACCACAACGGTCCGCTGACCATCGCCGACGGGGTGACCTGCCTGGCCGGCGCCACCGTCTCCGGCCCGGTGGTGGTACGCCCCGGCGCGTCCCTGATCGCCACCGGCGCCTCGATCCGGGGACCGGTGACCGCCACCGGCGCGGTGCTGGTCGAACTGCTCGGCGGCTCGGTCAGCGGGCCGGTGAGCATCACCGGGACCACCGGTGACGTGATCGTGGAACGGGTCGGGATCAGCGGTCCGGTCGTCCTGACCGGCACCGCCACCGCCCCGGCACCGCTGGTCGCCGGCAACACGGTCAACGGCCCGCTCACCTGTACGGGCAACACCCCAGCCCCGGTGAACGCCGGACTGACGAACACAGTCCACGGACCCGCCACCGGCCAGTGCCGGGGCCTGTGACCCCGTTCCCCGAGCCCCGGGGGGGGGGGGGGGGGGGGCAAGGGGGCGCCGGGGGGGGGGGGGGGGGGGGGTGGGACGGGTGGGTTCGGGGGGGGGGGGAGGGAGGGGGGGGGGGGGGGGGGGGGGGCGCAGAA
>NZ_JBVJHT010000015.1:57264-144039 GCF_055586685.1 Micromonospora sp. NPDC049529 | reverse complement strand
ATCCCCCGTCCTCGCCCTCGCCCCCCCTCCCCCCCCCCCCCCAGGGGTCCCCCCCCCCCCCCCCCCCCCCCCCCCCGGGCCGGCCGATGCACGCTCGCACCTGATGTGCCAGCGGAGCGGGTCAGGCCGGTGGGCGGCGCAGGATGGTCACCGCGAAGTCGGCGTCGGCTCGCCACGGGCGCAGGTCCCAGGTGGCGAAGCGCTGTTCCACCACCAGTCCGGCGGCCACCGCGTGGGCGTCGAAGTCGACCAACGGGTAACCCCGGCCGGTACCGAAACCGACCACCACCGGCCCGTCCGGCCGTACGTGCGCCGCCAGTCGGGCCAGTACGGCGGCCTCGGTGCCGGGGGCGACGTACAGCATCACGTTGCCGGCGACCACCACGGCGTCGAACGGATCGGGTTGCCCGGCCGAGGGCATGTCGAGTTCGGCCAGGTCACCGACGAGCAGGTCCAGGCCGGGGTGGTCGGCGCGGGCGGCATCGATCAGCAGCGGGTCGGCGTCGACGGCCACCACCCGGTGACCGCGCGCGGCCAGTTCGGCGGCGACCCGTCCACTGCCGCAGCCGGCGTCCAGGATCCGGGCACCGGGAGCCACGATCGTGTCGACCAACCGTGCCTCACCTGCCAGGTCCGCCCCCTCGGCGGCCAACTGCCGGAACCGCTCGACGTACCACTGCGAATGTCCCGGCTTCGTCTCACTCACCCACCGTGTCACCTGTCCCATGCCGCCCACCGTAACCCCACCCCTCCCTCCCGCGATCTAGGGCAAATGGGGGTGGTCGGAGATCGACAAACACGTATCCGCCCTAGATCGGCGCGTTGAGGTGGGCCAGGACGGCGCGGACGCGGCGGTGGGCGTCGTCGGCGGGTGGCAGGTCCAGCCTGGCGAGGATGTTGCTGATGTGCTTCTCGACGGAGACGGGGGCCCGCACGAGCCTCGCGCAGATCGGATCCATCGCGGTCATGTCGGCGGCCACGGTGCGGGCCTGGGCCCCGTCGTGCAGATCGCGTTCGATCCGGCGCAGCTCCGCGGCCCTGCGTCGACGACCCGCTGCCGGGTCGCGGCCAGGTGGGCGGACGGCATGTATCGGCGCAGGGACACGCCACGGGCGGTCCTCGCCGGTGAGATCACCGCCGACCTGCGCAACTACACCGTGGACGCCCAGCACATCGGGCACGCGTTCGCCGCGTTGCACGGCCTGGGCGTGACCGACCTACAGGCGTTGATCGCGGTGATGCACGCGGAGCGCCGGGGCGAGCTGATCACGCTGGGCCGGCTGGGGGAGCAGCTCGACCTCTCGTCCGGGTCGGTCACCGCGCTGATCGACCGGTTGGAGCGGGCCGGCCACATCCGCCAGGACCGCGACACCGCCGACCGGCGCAAGGTCTTCCTCCGGTACGCCGACCGGGGCGCCCGGGTCGCGGTGGAGTTCTTCCGCCCGCTCGGCCAGCGCAGCGACCTGGTGATGGAGCAGTTCACCGAGCAGGAGTTGGAGGTCGTACACCGCTTCATGCGGTTGATGGTCGACTCGATGCGCGAGCACCGCGACGCCATCCGCGCCTCGCAGACCCCCCGGCCAGTGCCGCGTGTCGCAAATAGTTGGATAGTTGGAGTTTGAAATCTTTTGGGGCATGGCGAATCGTCCTGCCCCTGCTCTGGTTCTTCGTGATGGTGATCGCGAGGAGTTGGAACGCTGGACTCGTTCGGACCGGTTCGGAGCGGCGGCTGCCAAGCGGGCGCGGATCGTCTTGTTGGCCGCCGACGGGGTTGCGGACACGCGCATCGCGCAGGTGTGCGATGCGACCGTGACGACGGTGCTGAGCCGGCGCGGTCGTTGTGCGGAGCGTGGGATCGCGGGTCTGGCTAACGCGCCTCGTCCGGGTCGGCCTCGGGAGTTCGATCATCGCCAGATCGTGACCGAGACGTTGAAGCCGCCGCCGAAGAAGCTCGGCGTGACGCACTGGTCGACCCGGCTCCTGGCCGAGCGGCTCAAGGTCTCCAACACTTCGATTCGAGCCTGCCTACCGCCACGTCATCGACGAGGCCGGGACCCCGGTCGAGCTGCACCTGGTGATGGACAACCACGCCGCACACAAGCACGCCAATGTCCGTGCCTGGCTGGCCGAGACCCAGGTTCGTCGTGCACTTCGCCCCGACCCACGCCTCGTGGATGAACCTCGTCTCACACCCCTTTGTCTGGACCAAGACCGCGGAACAGGTCCTCGCAAAAGCCAACCGTCCAACTACTTCAAATCTACGCCACCAGGACCTTCTGCGTTTTCGAGCTTGGCCCAAATTCGGATGATGGCAGCAATGTCGTCGTCGTCGAGGAGATCGACGAAATATTTCTTGACCGAATCCTCGAAGGTTCGTCTGACTGTCTCGGCGAAGTGCCGTCCGCTCTTGGTGAAGCTGATGAGCGACACCCGCCCATCGCCTTGGTCGGCGCCACGCTGGAGGTGCCCGGCATCGATCAGTTCCTGGACCAACCGTGATGCTCGGGTCGGGCTCACGCTGACAAGTTCGCCAGACAGACCTCGAATCGACTGAGGCTCGGTTTCCAGGAGCCAGCACAGGATCTCGACGGTGCTGAACGAGATCTTGTGCTGGTCCATCAGCGTGGCGTCGATCCGCCCGGTAACCGTGGCGTGGGTGAACAGCAGCGCAAACCAGCCCTTGACCTGGTCCGGGGAAATGATTCGCGGTTGCGACACGGGTGCCCTCACGCCCACCAGCATACCCGGTAACTGGATGCCCTCGAAGTTAGGTGCGTGCGCACGCATCTGCTACGGTAGGCATGCAGTCATGAACGGAAGACCAGCGCCGTGTACGGAGCGCTTCGCACAACTGGCGTCAACCCGCCGGCCCCGCGTACCCCGCAGGTCCGCACACCGATCGGCCGATCGGCCGACAGAAGGATGAGGGTCAACATGCCCAAGCTTGATGGCAAGGTCGCCGTGATCACTGGAGCAACCTCTGGGATGGGGTTGGCGACGGCCAAGTTGTTCGTGGCCGAAGGTGCCTACGTGTTCATCACCGGACGAAACAGGCAGAGACTGGACGAGGCGGTCGCCTCCATTGGCCACAACGTGACGGGTGTGCAGGCGGACTCGGGAAATCTGAACGACCTGGCTCGCTTGGCCGAGACCGTGCGGGAGCATCACGGACGAGTCGATGTCCTGTTTGCGAGCGCCGGCCTCGGGTCGGTGTCCGATCCGTTGGGAAGCATCACCCCGGGTACGTTCGATGCGCTGGTGGGCGTGAACTTCCGCGGCACCGTGTTCACCGTTCAGTATCTGCTGCCGCTGATGAGCGACGGCGCGTCAATCATCCTGAACGGCACGACCAGCGCTACCAAGGGCATCCCCGGTGCCGGGATCTACTCGGCGAGCAAGGCCGCCGTTCGTTCACTCGCGCGCACCTGGGCCGCGGAACTGAAGGTCCGCGGCATCCGGGTAAATGTCGTCAGTCCCGGTTCGATCGACACGGCGCTCTTCAGCACCGTATCCCCCGAGTTTCGGGAGCAGATCACCGCCGCCATCCCGCTGGGACGGCTGGGAACCAGCGAGGAAATCGGGGCTGCTGCACTGTTCCTGGCCTCCTCGGACGCCAACTTCATCACCGGCGCAAACCTAGTCGTCGACGGCGGGTTCAGCCAGATCTAGCGGGCGAGCGACGACCAGAGGAGCGCTTCATGTCGGCGCTCCGACCTAACCGCACGAGGACCAGGGAAATGAGCAGTATCGAGCCCTCCGGGCCCCCGCGTCTCAGTCGTCGCGAAAGCCGACGCTGCGCAATCGACGTCTCCACACAATCCCTACTACGAGCGACGGTGGATGGCTCTGGGCGTCGTCGTCACCGCCCAGGTCGTGACTCTGCGCCCTGATCTGACAAACACGCTGTGGGCGACGACGTCGCGTCGCGGCTGACCACACACGAACGACCGAAGGAGGCATCGATGCCTGACTATGGCCATCCCCTGCGTTTCGCAACTTTTATCGGTCCCACGAACTCCCCGGCGACCCGTCCGGTCGAGTTGGCGCAGCTCAGTGAGCGGCTCGGTTTCGACTTCGTCACCTTCCAGGATCATCCCTACCAGTCGAGCTTTCTCGATACCTGGACTCTGCTGAGTTGGGTGGCCGCGCGGACCGAGCGCATCGGTCTGTCCGGCAATGTGCTCAACCTGCCGCTGCGTCAGCCCCCCGCCGTGCTCGCCCGCGCGGCCGCCAGCCTCGACCTGCTCTCCGGTGCTCGGATGAGCCTCGGGCTCGGGGCCGGCTTCTACTGGGACGCGGTGCAGGCGACCGGCGGACGTCGATTGACCCCGCCGCAGGCAGTGGCGGCGTTGAGCGAGGCGATCGACGTGATCCGCGGGGTGTGGGACGCCGACGGGCCCGGCCGACTGGATGTCGACGGGGAGTTCTATTCGGTCCACGGCGCCGAGCGCGGACCCGCGCCCGCACACGAGATCCCAATCTGGCTCGGAGCCCACAAGCCGAAGATGCAGGATCTGGTGGGACGCAAGGCCGATGGCTGGTTGCCGTCGCTGCCGGTCATGGAGCCAGGCGGCCTCCCGAAGGGAAACGCGATCATCGACGACGCCGCCCGGGCCGCTAACCGCGACCCTCGCGAGATCACCCGGCTGCTGAACATCTTCCCGGGTCAGCAGACTCCGGAGGCACTGGCCCAGATGGCCGTCGAGGACGGTGTCAGCGTCTTCATCCTGGCCAGCGACGACTCGGACGTACTCGAACGCTTCGCCGCGGAAACCATCCCCGCCGTACGCGAACACGTCGCCCGCGAACGCTCTTAGCACTCCGCCTCACTGCTGCACGGCCAACGCTCCCGACGCAGCCCACCACACCGGCAAGACCCCCCAATACCCAGCAGCTGATCCCTCGACAGCAAAGGAAACGTCATGACCACCATCAGCATCATCGGCTCGGGCAACATGGCCACCGCCATCGGCACCCGGGCGGCGAAGCACGGCCACACCGTCGAGCTCATGAGTCGCAACACTGCCAAGGCTCAGGCGCTGGCCGACCAGATCGGCAATGGAGCCACCGTCGGCGCGTTCGGTGCAACGCCGGCAGGTGACATCGTCATCGTGGCCGTCCCGTACACCGGCGCAGTCGACGTGGTCCTTCGCTACGACGACGCGTTGGCCGGCAAGATCCTCGTCGACATCTCCAATCCCTTCAATGCCGACGCCGACGGGCTCGCGACTACCCCGGGCCGCTCAGCGGCCCAGGAGATCGCCGCTGCCGCCCCCGAGGGCACACCGGTCGTGAAGGCGATGAACTCGATATTCGGCCACGTCCTCGCTCACGACAAGCCCCTGGACGCGTTTCTTGCCGGGGACGACGCCGAGGCGAAGGCCCAAGTCGCGGCGCTTCTGAAGAGCATCGACTTGCGGCCTCTCGACGCCGGAGGGCTAGCGATGGCCTCGGTCCTTGAATGGGCCGGCGTCCTGCTAATGGGGCTGGCCCGCAACGGCGCCGGCTTCGACATCGCCCTCGGCGCAGAAGCCCGCTGAACAGGCTTCTCGGTTTGGGCTGGCTGTCTCGGCTGCCCCGTGCTGACCGAGTGAGGCAATTGGGCGGCTGTGCGGCCTGTGTGATCCGGCAGGATCGGCACGCTCCGGTCCAGGACCTGGATCTGAGACTTCTCATCCACACAGAGCACGATCGCGCTCTCGGGCACCCTGTCGTGCACGCCGAGGTAGAGCCCGCAGATGGCGATGACCTTGCCGACGAACTCGGGATCGGTGACGTCTCGGTCACGATCTGCCGATGATCGAACTCCCGAGGTCGACCCGGACGAGGCGCGTTAGCCAGACCCGCGATCCCACGCTCCGCACAACGACCGCGCCAGCTCAGCACCGCGCACGCTTGGCAGCCGCCGCTTCGAACCGGTCCGAACGAGTCCAGCGTTCCAACTCCTCGCGATCACCATCACGAAGAACCAGAGCAGGGGCAGGACGATTCGCCATGCCCCAAAAGATTTCAAACTCCAACTATCCAACTATTTGCGACACGCGGCACTAGGGAGCGGGTGGATTGTGGGAGTGCAGCAGGTGGAGGGCTTCGGTGGTGCGGTTCTGCCGGGTGAGCAGGGCGAGCAGGAGGCCGGTGGTGCGCCAGTCGTCCTCCGTACCGGCGCGGAGCAGGTCGATCGCCTCCTCGACGCGTCCGCGTGCGACGAGCAGGTCGGCCAGTTCGGGTCGGGCGCTCGGTTCGCCCTGGTCGACCGCGAGCCGCCAGAAGTGCTCGGCCTCGTCGGTGTGGCCCTGGTCGTGCAGGAGGGCGGCGAGCCGGGCGGCGGCGTGCCCGTTGCCGCTCTCGGCGCGCATCCGTAGCTCGTCGGTACGCCCCCGGTCGGCCAACAGGTCCGCCAGTACGCGCCCGGCGCGGGACTCACCCGAGTCGGCGAGGTTGCGCAGATAGCCGGTCGGATCCGGTACGGGCACCAGCCCGGACGACTCCGCCCCGAAGAACCGGCTGCCGCCGAACTCCTCCCGGAGGTGGTCGTCGAGATCGTCGGCGAGCGTGATCATCGTCTGGATCGCCAGCAGCAGGTGCGTGGGTTGGAAATCCTGCCCGAAGACCGGGACGGAGGCCCAGATCGTGTCCCCGGTGCAGTAGATCCGGCCGATCGGCATCTCGTTGGTGAGGTCGGAGAGTCGCCGGTAGAGCGAGTCGGTCGGCTGGACCCCGGTGAGCAGCGGGGAGAAGACGTCGACCAGCGGCGGATCCTCCTGGGCCCGTACGAAGATGATCGCCGACCCGGCGCGGACGCCGATGTCTCCGTCGGAGTCGACCCGCAGCTGGTCGGCGGTGGTGCCGAGCAGGTGGGCCACCACCCACTTGACCTGGTCGGTGAGCTTGTCGTCGGCCCCGATCGTGAGGTCGGTCAGGCCCCGGCTGCGGGTGACGGGTCTGGCCGCGAGTGCCGCCGCGAACCGGGTGCGGGTCGGCAGCGGTACGGACGCCGTGGTGGTGGACGGCCGGGCCGCGAGTGCCCTGGTCAGTTGCCGGAGGAAACCGTCACGCGGCGTCATCGTCGGTCCCTCCCCGGTCGGTGTCCTTCGTGGACGACGGTTGGTCGAGCACCCGGATCTGGTCGAACATCTTGGCGATGACCAGGGGTGCCGCCACGCCGAAGGTGAACGTCGCGAAGGCTGTCGTGGCAAGTCCACCGGCCCAGGCGGCGGCCGCGAGCCCGGTGCCGGCGAGGGCCCGCAGCGCGACGGCGAACATCACTATTGGACGGTCCCGCTTGTCTCGCCAGGGCCACTGCCATCGTCCCTTCGACTCGGTTGTCGGGCGCATCATGGCGTAGAGGTTCAGCGCTTCGGAGACGGCGCTGCCGACAAGTCCCCACATTGCGGCGATCCATAGAGACACGCCCCTACTGTACTGATCGTGGTCGCCTGCCTACCTGCCCGGCGTCGGGTCGTGCCGGCGACGGTGCGCCCCGCCGGTCATGTCTGAACGGTAGCGGCCGCAGACAAGTGATCACTCTTCCGGCGGGCGCGTGTACCAAATGTGTGAAGTCTTCATATAAGCCCGCATTGCCGGGAACCTCCGCCTACGGTGACAAACAGTGGCCGCGACCCCGTTTGTGGCCGTGTCGGCATGGCACGTAGGAGGAAGGGTCAGGTAACGGTATGTCCAACCAACTACCGAAACTTCAGAGTGTCCTGGGGCGGGTGGTCGAAGGCCGGTCCGCACTGTTCGGGAACGGGCGCCGGGCGCGCAGGTACGCGACAGGCGCGGCCAGCCTGGTCGGTGTGGCCAGCCTGGCGGCGGTGGCGGGAATGAGCGGTGTGCCCGCTGTTGCGGCAGCGACGGATGCGATGGGACTGCCGAGACTGGGCAGCAGCGCGCAGGCGCGCGACGGCGCTGTGGCGGGCGACGACACCGGTGGCCAGGATCCCGGCGGCTGGCGCGCCGAATGGGACAGGGAGGCCCTGGAGGTCGGCTGCGACCCCAACACGTTGATCTCCGCGATCGTCGAGGCGAACGCGCGCGACGGGGCCAAGCTCAAGCTCAGCAAGGGCTGCACCTACACCCTCACGTCGTACCAGGGGCCGGACGGGTTGCCGGTCATCACCCAGCCGATCGCGATCAAGGGCGAGGGGGCGACGATCGAACGGGCGGCGGGTGCCTCCCCGTTCCGCATCTTCAACGTCGGTCCCGGCGGGGAGCTGACCCTGCACGACGTCACCGTCCGGGGCGGGGACGACCGCAGCGATCTCGGCGGCGGCGGACTGCTGGTCCAGCCCGGCGGCAAGGCGACGGTCGAGGACAGCTCGATCGTCGAGAACCGCAGCGCCACGACCGGTGGCGGGATCGCCAACCACGGCATCACCTGGATCATCTCCACCAAGGACGGCGCCGTCTCGTCGGGTGCCGAGCCGAAGGATCCGGCCGAACCGACCGCCTCGGCCGAGCCGGAGGACCCGGAGCCGTCGGCGGGGTCGAGCAGCGCGGCTCCGGACGGTGCCGCGAACGGCTCGACCGAGGGCTCCGACGCCCGTCCGGAGAGCTGGACCGACGACGGCTGGAGCAAGGAGAGCTGGGACCACGACACCCACGAGTACGTCACCAAGGTCAACGACAACAGCGCCCTCGGCGACGGCGGCGGTGTCTACAGCACCGGGTTCCTCGGTGTGGACGGCGCCGAGGTGGGCGGCAACAACACCATCCGTGACGGTGGCGGGGTCGCGAACGAGGGCGGCAGTGTCGTACTGCGTTACGCCGAGGTCCTGGACAACGTCGCCACGGGGCTGGGCGGTGGGGTCTACGCCACCGGCGGCGGCGTGACCAAGATCGAGTACAGCGCGGTGAGCGACAACCAGAGCACCGCCGACACCGCGGCCGGCGGCGGCATCTTCAACATCGACGGCTCGCTGTACGTACGGCACGCGGAGGTTGTCCGCAACGGTGCCGGCGGTTTCGGTGGCGGGATCTACAACGCCAGCGGCCAGGCCGTCGTCGAGAAGAGCATGATCAGCGAGAACACCACCCGGAGCAACGGTGGCGGGGTGTATAACGTGCTCGGTGGCGTGATCCTGCGCAAGAGCCTGATCGACTCGAACCGGGCCAACGGCGAGCAGTCGCAGGGCGCCGGCATCTTCACCATCGCCGGCAGCCTCACCCTGACCGAGACCCGGGTGAGCCGCAACGACTCGGTGCTGCCGCCCGGCGGGGTCTTCGCCAGCGCCGCGCAGGTATCGGTCGACGACCGGTCGGTCGTCATCGACAACCGCCCGACCAACTGCGTGGGCAGCCCGGTCACGGTGCAGAACTGCTTCGGCTGACCGTCGCCGCGCCCGAGCGCGACCGGAATCATCTCGACACGTTGCCGCTCGGCCCGGGTCTGGCAGCCCGGTGCCGAGCGGCAGCATGTCGCACGGAAGCGCAGGTCACCCCGGACGGGCGGAGGGCAAAAAGAAAGGCCGGGCATCCACGGGGGGAGATGACCGGCCGTTCCGCCACCAATGTAAGCACGATCGCGGCCGTCGCGCCACCCGCGAGCGTGCGAGCGTTACGCCGCGCCCCGCAGTGGCCGCCCGTCGACCGGGAACGATGCGTCGTACAGCCCCCGGAAGGTCCGGGAGACGAGCCACTGCACCGCGCCGGTGGCGACCCCGAGGGTGATCGTCACGTTCACGACGAAGTGCAGCGCGGCGAAGAAGGCCAGGAAGGGCAGGCCGTGCCGGCGGTAGACGAAGCCGTACATGCCGGCGTCGAGGGCGAGCGAGGTGACCAGCAGACCGGCCGGGAGCACCGCCGCCCACGGGCCGAACAGCAGCGGCGCCACCAGCGCGGGCAGTACGGCGAACGCGGCCAGGCTGCCCCCGGCACGGGACGCCGTCTCGAAGCCCTTGCTGAACCGGCGGGCGCGCGCGTACAGCGGGATCCGCAGCCGTCCCCGGTGGAACAGCTTGCGCAGCAGCCCGCGCAGTTCGTGGTCGTGGTCGTGCCGGCCGTGCACGTCGGAGGTGAGCACCATCCGGTAGCGCCGGGTCAGCCGGTAGCCGTAGTCGACCTCCTCGGTCTGCCGCAGCGCCGGGTTGAACGGGCCGATCTCGTCGAAGACGTCCCGCCGGATCACGCAGACGGCGGGGAAGAGGAACGAGATGTCACCCTCGGAGCTGATCGACCAGTAGTGGTACTGCAGGCCCCGGTACCGGGCCACGGCGGTGTCGTGCAGCAGCGGCTCGGGGTCCTCGATGCCGCACACCGCCCCGATGGTCGGGTCACCGGCGAGCAGGCGTACCGCGTTGGCCACCGCGTCGGGCGCCATCACCAGGTCGGAGTCGACGTAACAGAGCAGGTCGCCGCTGGTGTTCGCGGCGCCGATGTTGCGGGCCTGCCCGCAGCCGCCGTTCACCCCGGTGCTGATCACCCGTACGCCGAGGGTCTCGGCGACCTCGATCGACTGGTCCGTACTGCAGTCGTCGACCACCAGGATCTCGATGTTCGGGTACGTCTGGTCGAGAATCGAGCGCAGGCACAGGTCCAGCGACTCGGCGTAGTTGTAGTTCGGCACGATCACCGAGACGAGTGGTTGGGGGTTCATCGGGTCGCCGCCTCCGGTCGGTTGTAGAGCCGGCGGAACCGTGCCGAGGCCAGCCAGGCGATCACCCCGGTCATCGCGGCGGCCGCGATCACCAGGTTGAGGAAGAAGTGCATCGCGACGAAGTAGATCAGGAACAGCGGATGGCGTTCCCGTAGGACGAACCGGTACATCGGCAGGTCACCGGCGACGAACGCGGCGAAGGAAGCCAGCGGGACCAGCAGGAACACCGGCCCGAACAGCACCGGCAGGACCAGCGTCAGTACGGTCGCCAGCGCCGCGATGCTCACCCAGGCCCGGGGCCCGCTGCTCAGCCCGCCGGGGAACTCGGGTTTGTGGGCGTACATGGGGATGTGCAGGGCGGTACGGGTGAAGACCTTGCGGACCAGCACCTTCAGCTCGTGGTCGTGGTCGTGCACGCCGCGTACCCGTGGGGTCAGCCAGATCTGGTAGCGCTGGGCCAGGCGTAGCCCGTAGTCGGCGTTCTCGGTCTCGCGCAGCCGGGGGTTGAACGGCCCGATCTCGGCGAAGACCGGTGCCGGGATGGCCAGCAGCGCCGTGTAGAGGGTCATGATCCGGCCCTCGTCGGCGATCAGCCAGTAGGACTGTTGCAGGCAGCGGTACTCCTCGACCAGGCTGTCGCGGATCAGCGGCACCGGGTCGTAGTTGCCGCAGACCGCCCCGATCTCGGGGTCGGAGGCGAGCACCTCGACCGCGTTCGCGACCGCGTCGGGCTTGGCGGCCACGTCGGAGTCGATGAAGAAGAGGATCTCGCCGGTGGCGTTCGCCGCGCCCAGGTTGCGGGCCGCCGCCGGTCCGGAGTTCTCCGGCGTACGCAGCACCCGGGCGCCGTACGACCGCGCGACCGCCACCGAGTCGTCGGTGCTGCAGTCGTCCACCACGATGATTTCGAGGTGCGGATACGTCTGCGCCTTGAGCGAGGTGAGGCACATGCCGAGGGCGCGGGCGTAGTTGAAGTTCGGCACGATGACCGAGACGAGCGGCTTGTTCATCTGTCCATCCATGTCAGCAGTTCCGGATAGCGGGCAGCGACCTCCGCCACGGCCAGCGCGGTGCCGATCAGGGCGGCGCTGGTCACGATCATGGGGTCCCGGAGCAGGGCCCGGATGGGGTCGCCGCCGAGCTGGAGCACCAGGACCGATTGAAGGTAGCGGAAGGCGGCGAGCAGTCCCAGCGGCACCACGACCAGCAGCACGGCCGGGCGGAGCGGGTCGATCGGCGCCTCCGTGTGGAGGTAGAGCAGGAAGGTGGCGGCGGCCAGCGAGGCGTTGAGCCCGAGCAGGTGGTCGGCGAGCGAGACGTTGTAACCGGCCAGCGCGGGCCGGTGGGACACCCCGGCGACGGCGATCTCGGCCCGCCGTTTGCCCAGGATCAGCACCAGACAACCGGTGAAGACGGCGGTCAGCAGCAGACCGGACGCGGGCCCGTCGGTGGCCGCGTACCCCTGGAGGACGCGCAGCACGAACCCGGCGGCGACCACGCAGATGTCGAGCAGCGGCAGGTGTTTGAGCCGCCGGCTGTAGGCGGCGCTGAGCCCGAGGTAGACCACCAGCGGCAGCCAGGACATGTTCGGCCCGGCGAGGACGGTGGTCACCAGCATCGCGGCCAGCGCGGTGGCGAGCAGCCAGGCCAGTGGCACCGGTACGTGGCCGGCGGCGATCGGCCGGTGTTTCTTGACCGGGTGTTCCCGGTCCAGCCGGCGGTCGGCGATGTCGTTGACCACGTAGATCAGCGACGAGGCGAGGGTGAACGCCAGCACCGCCCAGCCGATCCGCAGCAGGGTCGAGGCGTTCCAGGCCGGTGCGTCGACCAACGCCAGGGGTACGGCCAGGATGTTCTTGACCCAGTGGCCGGGTCGGGTCAGCGTGATGAGGTGCCGGGCCAGCGCGGGGGCACGGACAAGTCGGCGGGGAGCGGCGGCGGGGACGGTCCGCTCGACCGTGGTCTCGACGGCGGTCACGATGGGGCCCTCCGGTCAGAAGAAGATCTTCGCGAAGGCCAGAGCGCCCTGTTTCCAGGGATCGCGGCTGGTCCGTCCACGCTGCGCGGGCTCGGTCCGGTGTCGCTGTTCGCGCCACCACTCGTAGGTGCGCAGGATCGCGTCGGAGTTGGACAGCTTGGGGGCGAAGCCGAGGCGCTGCTGGGCCTTGTCGATGCTGACGTACGAGTCGCCCATGAGTTTGTGCAGCAGCCGGCCGTACACGGGGGAGAGCTTGGTGCGCTCCAGCAGGTCGAGTGCGGCCAGCGCGGGCCGGGCCGGCAGCGAGACGACCCGTTTGCCGTGTCCGGCCGCGTCCAGTACGGCCTGGAAGTCGGCCCGCAGCGTGTCGAACCGCTCCGCCCCGAGGTTGTACGTGTCGTTGGCCGCGTCGTCCGGCGCGTGCAGGACGGTGACCACGGCGTCCACCAGGTCGTCCACGGCGAACATCTGGATCCGTACGTCGCCGCGACCGAGTACGGGGAAGTTGCGACCCTCCTCGGCCCACTCGAAGAGCATGGCGAACAGTCCCATCCGCCCCGGTCCGAGGAAGGTCTTCGGCCGCAGGATCGACAGCTTGGTGCCGGTGGCCCGGTACCGTTCGGCGACCTCCTCGGCGGCGGCCTTGGCCGCGCTGTAGGTGTCGACCGGGGTACGCGGGTGCTCCTCCGGGGTCGGTACGAGCTTCGGCAGCCCGTACACGGCGGTGGAGGAGACGTGGACGATGTGTCGTACCCGCGCCCGGTGGGCCGCGCCGAGCACGTTCTCGGTGCCGTCGACGATGATCGAGCGGATTTCGTTGGCCGGGTAGCTGGGCAGTGCCGCCGCGCAGTGGATCAGGGTGTGGGCACCGGCGGTGGCCCGGTCCATCACCCGTGGGTCGCGGATGTCGCCGACGACGGTGACGCCCGGCCCGGACCGCAGGTCAACGCCCTGGACGTGGTGCCCGTCGGCGGCGAGGCGTTCGGCCAGTCGGCCGCCGAGCATGCCGGCTGCCCCGGTGATGGTGATCACCACAGCGACGATCCCACCTTCTGCGCCACGAACCGGGTGAGCAGCCGGGTCAGGCCCTGGCTCAGCACCTCGCCGAGCGCGTCGGTGGCGCGCTGCACGTCGACCGGCTCGGTGACCAGCGAGGGGCCGAGGATCAGCGGGTTGAGCCCGTTGAGGGTGTAGTAGGTGAAGATCTGGTGGTCCTGGTAGAGCGCGTTGATCACGGCGCAGGTCACCAGCTTGGCCTTGAACCTCGGGTCGCGGGCCATGCCGGACGGGGCGATCTTCGCCACCAGGTCGAGGATCTTCGGGCCGCCGTCGATGTGTACGCCCCACAGCGCCCCGGCACCGGCGACCCGGCCCACCGCGTCCGGGAACTCCTTGGCGAGCCGCTGCAGCGCCGGCTCCAGTACCCGTTCCAGCTCCCGGGCCCGGCCCGGGTAGTCGTCCTCGACCACGATGTTGATGGCCTCCAGCGCGGTCACGCACTCCTCGCCCATCCCGTAGTAGGTGGTGCTGGTGCTCTGCAACAGCGCGTCGGTCAGGTTGTCGTACGCCTTGCGGAAAATCGGCTCGCGGGCGACAAACGCCGAGATGGAGGACTTCCCGCCGCCAAAGGACTTGCTCGTGGTGAGCACATCCGGCACCAGCCCGGGATAGCGCATGAAATAGAACAAGCTGCCGGTCTTGCCCCAGCCGGTGTAAATCTCATCGAAGATGAGAACTATGTCGTGCTGAGTGCACAGCTCGCGGAGTCCACGAAGGAAATCCTCGTCGCACCACTGTATGGTCGACGCGCTGAACGGCTCGACGATGATGGCGTAAATGTCGTCCGGATGGGCGGCCAGCGCGGCCCGGACCGAGTCCAGATCGCCGTAGGTAAAGGGAACGATGCCGGGAATGGTGGGGAAGGCGAACGACGGTTGGCCGGTCAGCCCGCCCGATCCGAGCAGCTTCCCGTGGAATCCGCAGTCCGCCCGCAGGATGGTGCCGCGCCGACCCCGGTGGTACTTGTAGGCCAGCTTCACCGCGCCCTCGACCGCCTCCGCGCCGGAGTTCGGCAGGAAGGACATCGAGAGGTCGCCGGGGAGCAGCTGGGCCAGGTTGTGCCCGAGCGCGGCCAGGTAGGGCGAGAAGTACGTCTTGTGCACCTCCATCCGCCGTTGGTCGGCGAACCGCTGGCGGGCGGCCACGATGCGGGGGTGGTTGTGCCCGTGGTTGAGCACGCCCACGCCGCCGGTGAGGTCGAGGATGCGCCGCCCGTCCTTGAGCACCAGGTACGCGCCCTCGGCGTGGTCGACCAATTCGCGGCCGAACCCGAACGAGGTCATGAGGCTGACCTGGCTGGCGTTGACGTATCGGCGATAGAGGTCATGAACCTCACGAACAGTGAGCCGGTCGCAATCGTCGAGGCTGACCAAATTGGACATACTGCGACGCTATAGTTCGGTCCGGAATCTTTTCTGGACCGGCCCTGGACGGAACCTTGACTACTCAAGGCAACGCTTGCCAGTCCGAATGCGGCTAGATAGCGTGGTCGCGACACGATCGTTTTCGATGCGTCAATGTCTAGACCATTTGCCCCTACGCCCGGTGAGGTGTTGATCATGCGCCCGACGGTGTCGGTCATCATCCCCACGTACAACAGCGCGAAAACCCTGCGAGCCTGCCTGGAAGCCGTCTACGCACAGCAACATCCGACCACCGAGGTTATCGTCGTCGACGACGCCAGCACCGACGAAACCCGGGCCATCGCCGCCGAGTTCCCGTGCCGGCTGCTGATCGCCGACCACAATATGGGACCGGCGGCAGCTCGTAACCGGGGAATTCTGGCCAGCACCGGCGAGATGCTGTTCTTCCTCGACTCCGACTGCGCACCCGAGCCGGACGCGCTGGACAACGCCCTGGCGATTCTCCGCGACCAGCCCGACGTCGCCTGCGTACACGGCATCTACGCGCTGGAGCCGATGTTCGACGACGGGCCGGTCGAGGCGTACCGGCTGCTGCACGGCCACTACTGGCGGTTGCGCAACGTCGGCCGGGTCCGGACCACCCTGTTCGCGGTCTGCGTCACCCGCCGCGTCGCCTTCACCGAGGTCGGCCTCTTCGACGAGAAGCTTCGCGCCTCCGAGGACGTCGAGTTCGGTGACCGGCTCGCCCAGCGGTACGCGACCGTACTCACCGACACCGTCGTCTGCCGGCACGACGACGACAGCCACCTCGGCAAGCTGCTGCGCAAGCAGTTCGGCCGCTCCCAGCTGCTGGTGCCGGTCGCCCTGGCCGAACGGGGACCGGCCGGGATCCGGGCCAACGGACCGGCCAGCCTGCTCACCGCCGCGCTGGTGCCGCTCTCGGTCCCGTTCGTGCTGCTCGGCCCGCTGTTCCTGCTGCTGCCGGTGGGTTTCTTCGCCCTGTTCGCCGCGGCCGACCCGGGCCTGCTCCGGTTCGTGCTGCGCCAACGCGGCCCCGGATTCGTGACCTTCTTCTTCGGGGTGCACCTGCTGGTCCAGCTCACCATCGCGGCCGGCGCGGCGGTCGGCGGGATCCGGCACCTGCTCGACCGGGACTTCGGACCGAGCCGGCTACCGAACGCGGAACTGCCCCGATGAGCGGCTCGCCGGACCGGGGCGTCCGACCCTGGGCGTACCTGTCCGCCCAGGCACTGCACTACCTGTTCTTCGCCATCCGGAGCCAGCAGTTCCTGAGCCGGCGGGCGACGCTCGGCGGGCCGCACTGGCCGGCGTTCGGCGTACCGGGGCAGGGGGTGGCGTTGACCATCGATGACGGCCCGCATCCCGAGTGGACGCCCCGGATGCTCGACCTGCTCGACCGGCACCGGGTCCGGGCCACCTTCTTCCTCATCGGCGACCGGGTACGCGAGCGCCCCGACCTGGCCCGCCGGGTCGTGGCCGCCGGTCACGCCATCGGCAACCACTCGATGTCGCACCCGCAACCCTTCGCCGCGCTCGACCGGCAGCGGATCCGGGACGAGATCGCCGGGACCCAGGCCGAGATCGAGCAGGCCGTCGGCGTACGCCCACGACTGTTCCGGGCGCCCGGCGGCAACTGGTCCCGCGACGTCCTGCGTACCACGGCGGATCTCGGCTTGACCGCTGTTGACTGGACGGTTAACCCGAGCGACTGGCGCAGTCCCGGCGTACCCCGGATCACCCGGTCGCTGTCGCGCGGCCGGGCCGGTCAGGTGCTGCTCTGCCACGACGGCGGCGGGGACCGCTCGCAGACCGTCGAGGCCCTGGAAACCGTGCTGCCCCGGCTGCTGGAGCGGGGTCTGCGGTTCGTCACCCCCGAAGACGGCAGGTGAGGCGTGAGCGTGCCGGGTCGGTCCCCACCGGGGCAGACCAGCGCCGATGGGAAGCCGGGCGACGCCGGTCGACAGCTTGGGTGGGAGAGACCTATGCCGGACGATGACCTTACGATTTCGCTGCTCGGGCCGATCCGGACCGAACGTTGCGGCTACGCGCTCTACCTGGGCACACCACGGCAGCGGGAGGTGTTGGCGGTGCTCGCCCTGCGCAGCGGGATGGTGATGTCGGTGGCGCAGATCGTCGACGCGATCTGGGTCGGGCGGCGGCCGAACTCGGTGGAGAACATGGTGCACACCTACATCGGGCGGCTGCGGCGGGTGCTCGAACCGCAGGGGCGTCCGCCCGCACTGGCCCAGGTGCTGCGCTCCACCCGTCCCGGATACACGCTCGACATCCCGGACGGGACGGTCGACATCACCCGGTTCGAGTGGGACGTGAAGCTGGCCCGCGCGGCGCGGGCCCAGTCGGACCTGCCGCAGGCCCTGCGGCTGTTCCAGCAGGCGCTGGGCCGGTGGTCGGGTCCGGCGCTCCAGGAGGCGACCGGCCCGCTCGCGGAGGCCGAGCGGATCCGGCTCACCGAGCTGCGCCAGGACGTGGTGGAGGAGACCACGGGCGTACGGCTGCTGCTCGGTGACGACGAGAACCTGATCTCCGAGCTGCGCTGGATGCTCGCCGAGCAGCCGATGCGGGAGCGGCTCTGGGAACTGTTGCTGGTCGCCCTCGGCCAGACCTCGCGGCGGGCAGAGGCGCTCACCGCCTTCGAGGACGCCCGGATCACCCTGGCCGACCGGCTCGGGGTGGAGCCGGGACACCAGTTGCAGGACCTGCACCGCAGACTGCTGCGCAGCGAACCGGTCGCGGTACGCCCCTGGTGGGACCGCCGCGTCTCGGTCTGAGCCCGACGGCGGGCCGTACGGGGGGCGGCCCGTCGGCCCGTCCCGCGACCAGACCGGTCGCGGGGCGTGACGCCCGGACCGGTCACTCAGCCGGCCGCCGACCGTGACTCCGGCGGCGCCGTTGCCGCCGGGCCCGACTCCGCCGACGCCGTTTCGTCGTTGGTGGCGGCGAGCACGAAGAACGCGCCGGTCGGCCCCTCGCCACGCCCGGTCGGCACCTCGGCGACCACGGGCACCCCGCAGGTCCGGATGACCTCCACGAACTCCTCGTTCTGGGACACGTCGTAGACCTGCACCACGATCCGCCCGCGCGGGGTGAGCAGCGTGGGCAGCCGGCGCAGCAGGGCGGCGGACTCGGCCGCGGACAGGTAGTAGATGACCTCGCGCAGCAGGATCGCGTCGTACCGGTCGGACGAGTCGAAGGTGCGGATGTCGGCGACGTCGAACGAGGTGTCGGCCCGGCGCAGCGCCCGCGCCTGTGCGATCGCCTTACGACTGATGTCCACACCGTGGTAATGCCGGTACGACCCGGGCGCCAGCGGCAGATTCGCGCTGGTGCCACAGCCGAGGTCGAGAATTGTCGGCTGCGGGGCCCAGGTCTCGATCAGCGACAGCGGTACGGTCCCGTCGGACATGTCGTCCAGATAGTTCCACAGACCGAGCGCGTACTGGGTGTCCCACATCGCCGCGTTGATTCTGCGGTTGGGGCGCACGAATATCCGTACCGGAATTCTGGTCAGTCGCGACAGTGCCCGGACGAAGCCGTTGGACATGGGATCACCGACATTCCTGGTCGCGGTTAACGGGACAGTTCTCGTCTTTCGGTGAATTCAGCCGGCCAGGGCCGGATCGGCGGTGCGGTCGAGCACGGTCCGGCGGCGGTGCATGTACTGGGCGAGCAGCAGCCCGCCGGCCCCGATCGCGACCTCGCTGAGCGCGCAGACCAGTCGGCTGGCCAGCACCACCGGGGTGGCGACCGACAGCGGCATCACCGTGGCCAGGCCGACCAGGAGCACGGCCTCCCGCACGCCGAGGCCGTCCGGGGCGATCATGACGACCAGTCCCGCCACCGTGGCGGCGGCGAACCCGGCGACGCAGATCAGGTAGGACTTCGCGGGCGGGGCACCGGCGGTGACCGCGAGGAGCCAGAGGTGGTGTCCGGAGACCACCCAGGACAGCGACTGCGACGTGATCGCCCGACGCAGGCCGGCCGTGGAGGCGGTGACCTCCGGTGGTTGCCGCCGCAGCAGCCGGGCCGCGGTGGCCAGCCCCCGGTTGAGCAGGTCCGGGCGGGCGAACAGGACCACCAGCGGCACGGTGGCGAGCAGCAGCCAGCCGGTGGCGCCGCCGAGCACGGCCGGTCCGGCGGCGAGCGCGACCGTGGCCCCGGTCAGCGCCACCACCACCCAGCTCAGCATGAACACGCCGGCCAACCGAACCGGCCCGACGTTGATCTCCTTGCCCATCCGGAGCAGCACCGGCAGGGCGACGAACCGGCCGGGCACGAACTTGGCCAGGAACCCGACGAAGAACAGCCGGTACGCGGTCCACCGGTTCACCGGCGCACCCAGGTCGACGAAGAGGGCCCGCCAGGAGAGCATCCCGAGCAGCAACCCGGAGGCGTTGATCAGCAGGGCCACGACCAGGGCGGCAGTGAGCCGTACCGGGTCCAGTTGGGCGGCCAGCTCCCGGACCGGCGCCCAGTCCTGGTCGCGGACGAACAGCACCAGCCCGACCGTCAGCCCCACCACGAACACCACGACCAGCGCCTGGTTGACCAGCCGCCACCAGTTCGCCCCGGTCCGGGGTGCCGGGGTCGGTGCTGCGGTCGGGACCGCGTCGGGCTCGGGTGTCATCGTCGGGCTCCCAGCGCCGCCGGGCGGGCCCGACCCGGGCGGAACCGCAGGGCGAGGGACCGGCCCACGCCGATGGAGAGCCCGGCGAACTCGGTCAGATGGGTGAGGAAACGCATCGCCGTGGCGTAGAGCAGGAAGACCGGCCCCCGCTGGCGGAACGCGAAGGCCAGCAGCTCCCGGTCGGCGACGAGGAAGACCGCCAGCAGGGCCGCCGGCACGACCAGCAGCCAGGCCGAGACGGCGGCCAGGGGCAGGGAGGCCACCGCGAACGCGCTGCCCAGCATGCCCGCGACCGAGGCCAGGTCGACCCGGTGCGGGCTACGTTCGTCGGCCGGTGGATCGGGCTCGGAACGGGGCGCCCAGCGGGCCAGCACCACCGCGTCCGAGTACGTCAACGCGCGGCGGAACAGCTCCGACAGGTACGGCCACAGCCGGTCCACGTCGTCGTGCCGGCCGACCATCTCGGCGCTCGTACGGATCTCGTACGCCGCCGGCAGCCGGGTGCCGAACTCGATGTCCTCGGCGTCGCGCAGCCGCTCGTCGAAGCCGCCGACCAGCTCGAACACCGCACGCGGCACCGCCGTCAGGGCGAACATGGTGGACGCGCTGACCCCGGCGTCGCGCCGCCGCCAGAAGTGCTCGAACAGCGTCTTGTAGGACTCGACCGGCCCGTCCGCGAAGAGCGGGTGCAGGTCGTAGATGCCCTGCACCACCCCGCAGGCCGGGTGCTCGCGCAGCGTGCGCAACGCGACCGCCAGCGCGTCCGGGGCCAGCGCGATGTCGGAGTCGACGAAGAGGAGCACGTCCCCGTCGGCCCGCGCCGCGCCCGCGTTGCGGGCCGCCGACACTCCCCGGTTCACCGGGAATGCCACCAGCGTGCAGTCGAATTCGGCGACGATCTCCCGCGACCGGTCGGTGCTGGCATCGTCGACCACGACCACCTCGGCCGGAGTGTGGGTCTGCGCATAAACCGCTGTGAGGCAGGCCCGGATCGTCTTTTCCTTGTTGTGGTTCGGAATGACCACCGACACTCGCACAAATCGAGGCTAGCGGTGGGCGAGCCGAAAAACAATGGCCGTGAATATCTTTGTCGGCTCAGCTGTCGGCATTTTCGGTGCTGCTTCGGCGCGTGACCATTCCACGCCTCGAAAAAGGCGTGGAATGGACGTGACCAATGGTTTCGGAGTCCCTTGTCGACTATCCGGTCGAGATGACCAATTCCTGGGGGCGATGGTCGGACACGCCACGGGCGCTGCTGAACTCGTACGAGTGGACCCGGACGTCGGGGGAGACGAACGCCCAGTCCAGTCGCCACCAGCGGGGCCAGTTGGACGACTCGGCCCAGCTTCTCGGGTAGAGCGACGCCATGGCGTAGCTCGCGTCGCGCAGACCGTCGGGCAACTTGCGTACGTCACCCATCGCCGGGCTGGTGTTGAGGTCGCCGGCCACCAGGACCGGGTTGTCGTTCGTCGCGACGTCACCGGCCAACGCCCGGAACTGCGGTTCCCGCTGGCCGCGTTGGTCCTTGATCACCCGGTAGAAGTCCCGGCTCAGCGGACCGTCCTCCGGTGACAACTGCACCGGCAGGTGCACGTTGTACGCCGACAGCACCCGACCCCCGCCGAGATCCAGGTCGGTACGGAGCGTCTTGTACAGCCAGTGGTCGGTGCTGCCCATCGACGGTGGCGGCAGGTCGGGGGCGTCCAACGGGATCTGACGCAGGATCGGGAAGCGGGAGACGGTGATCAACTCCCCGACGATCGCGATGTGGAAGCCGGGGAACTCGGCCCGCAGCCGGGTCGCCGTCGGGTCGAGCGGTTCGGGCGTCTTCTCGTACCAGTACTCCTGCAACAGGTAGATGTCGGCGTCGGCGTCGCGCAACTTGCGGTAGAGCGGTTCGGTCTCGCCGCCCTCGTCCCAGTAGCCGGTGTTCCAGGAGAGGACCCGGATCGCGTCCGCCGGAGCGGGGCCGTCGCCGCCGGCGAACCGGTGCGGGTTGATCCCGGACAGGGACCCGCCGAGGACCAGCGCGGCGGCGGCGAGCAACGCCACCGGTCCCCGCGATCGACTGCACGGGGCCGCCCCGACCGCCAGCAGCACCGGGACGACGAGGAAGAACACCGGGGGGATGGCGTCCACCGCGAGCCACAGCCACCACTGGCCGCTGAGCACCAGATGCGCCACGACGAAGGCCAGCCAGAGTGCCCCGGCGGCGACCAGCGCGGAGTAGACCCACCAGCGCCAGCCACGCCGCCCGGTCGGACGCGCCACCTCCCGGACCGGCGCCTCCGGCGCGATGACGGTCACGCCGTGCCTCCCACGGTGGATCGCGGCGTGCCCCCGACCGCTTCGGCGTCTGTCATGGACATGGGAGCGACGGTACCGATCGGCATGGAACCCCTTCTGAACCGGCCCTGGATGCAACCTTGACTACCGTCGGCGACACGCTGGTGCGGTTCACGCCCGCCGCCGACGCAGGAGGAACGGCAGGTAGCCGAGCCCGGCGAGCCCGATCAGCACGTACAGGTTGCTGTAGACCAGGCCCCAGCCCCGGAAGTGCAGGTCCCAGCCCTGGATCCCGACGAGCACCCAACTGGTGCTCGCCACTGCGACGAGCCAGACCGAGGCCGCGACCGCCAGCCCGATCCGGTTGCCGGTGGGTCGGGCCCGTTCGACCAGCAGCACCAGCGCCGGCACCACCCAGACCCAGTGGTGGTGCCAGGAGACCGGGGAGACCAGCAGGCCGGTCGCCGCGCAGGCGAGCACCCCGAGCAGGGGTTCGCCGGCGCGTACGCACCAGGCCGCGAGGGCGGTGCCCGCCGCCGCGACGAGGGCGGCCACCGGCAGCCAGACCGTGGACACGTCGGCCGAGTCGGCCAACCGGGCCAGCGCGCCGTGCAGCGACTGGTTCAGGATCGTACGGGGGTCACCCGTCACCCGGGACGAGTCGAGCAGCGTGCCGCCCCAGAACTGCACCGAGTCCGCCGGCCGCCAGGCGAAGCCGAGCGCGATCGTGGCGAGGAACCCGGCCACCGCCGTCGCCGCCGCCCGGAACCGCCCGGTGGCGACGAGGAAGAGCACGAAGATCAGTGGGGTCAGCTTGAGTCCGGCGGCCAGACCGACGCCGAGGCCGTGCCACCGCTGCCGGGGATCGCCGGTCAGGTCGACCAGCACCACCAGCAGCAGGAACAGGCCGACCTGTCCGGCCTGGAGGTGCCCCGAGACGGCGAACACCGGCAGCGCCACCACCGTGGCGACCAGCACCGGCACGGCACGGCGGTCGGCCGTGGGGGCGACCGACCGCCGGGTCACCCGGACAACGGCGACCAGTGCAAGGACCGAGGCGAACGTCCAGACCGCGATGGCGAGGTCCGGCCCGACGTACGCGAGTGGCTGGAACAGCAGTGCCGCGAACGGCGGGTACGTGAAACCCAGTGCGATGCCGTCGGTGCCCCGTACGGCAACGTCGTACAGGTTGCCGTCGGTGTTCGCGGCGGCGACCGCGCCCGTACGGTAGGCGGCGAGGTCCCACCAGAACTGCCCGGTGGCTCGGTGCACCGCGACCGCCGCGACCGCGATCAGCGCCGCGAGTGCCGCCGGTGCGACCGTGCCGGGGCTCAGCCGGGATCGCAGGCGACCCGGCGCCTGCGTGATCAGAGAAGGCATCAGCACCGGATCTCCCTCCGTCGCCGGGCGAGGAAACGGTAGCGAGCGCTGCCCTACTCTTCCTGGAACCGACCTGGATTACCCAGCGTCGATCCGCCTCACGTCAGCTCAGAGCGGGTCGTTGCACTGCGCGGTGGTGAACTCCAGCCAGCGGGTGGTGACGCCGAACGTGTCGCTGCTGCCGTCGCAGAAGATGGTCCGGCCGCCGACGACCTGCTCGTACTCGGCGGAGCTGTAGTAGAAGTAGCTGCACTGGTATCCGGAGCGGCAGTGCGGGATCGCCTGCGCGGGGGTGGCCGGGCCGAAGACGATGGCCGTGGCGGCACCGGCGGTTGCCGCCAGCATCGCGAGCGACCGGCGGATGGTACGGGTGCGACGGGACATGTTCCCTCCCAGGTCTGTCCACATGGGATGGTGGACGCCACCTCATTCTGCTGCGGTGATCGATGAAGTGCAATGGCTTGCCGGGGCGCGGCGGCCATTGAAATCGGTTCGCCCGCGCTCGCCCCGTCGGGTACGGTCGCGGGGTTGTTTCCACTGCTGGGAGCCCATCAGGTTCGGGTATGGGCGCACCGGTGGTTACCGGACTGAGGGCAGGTTTCGTCAATGGCGTGTCGTATCGGTGAGCTCGTGCTCGGTTGCCGTGACCCTGAGCTGCTGGCGCGGTTCTGGTGCGAGGTCCTGGACTTCGTCGTGCTCGATCGCGAGGTGGACGGCTCGGTGGAGATCGGGCCGCGCGAGGGGTTCGGCGGGCCGCAGCCGACGATCTTCCTCAGCCGCCGGGATGAGCCGGAGCAGGGGAAATCCCGGCTGCACATCGACGTCAACGCCACCGACCGTGATCAGGACGCCGAGCTGGAACGCCTGCTGAAGCTCGGTGCGCGCCCGGCCGACGTCGGCCAGACCGGTCAGGAGTCGTGGCACGTCCTGGCCGACCCCGAGGGTAACGAGTTCTGCCTGCTCAAGGCCCGCCTCAACCCTCTCTGATCATGACGGGTCGGCGGGGTTAGCCTGGTGGTCCCCTGCCGAAGGAGCACCGATGACCACCACCCCCGCACCGGCCGGCGAGCTGGTCCGGTACGGGCGACCGGCCGGCCGCTGGGTCCTGTTCGCCACCGTGCTCGGCTCCGGTCTGGCGTTCATCGACGCGACCGTGGTCAACATCGCGCTGCCCCGGATCGGCGACGACTTCGACGCCGGGGCGGCGGCACTCCAGTGGACCGTCAACGGCTACACCCTGAGCCTCGCCGCGCTGATCCTGCTCGGCGGGTCACTGGGTGACCGGTTCGGCCGCCGCCGGATCTTCGTACTCGGCATCATCTGGTTCGCGGCCGCCTCGCTGCTCTGCGGGCTGGCACCGAACGTCGAGATCCTGGTCGCCGCGCGGGTGCTCCAGGGCATCGGCGGCGCGCTGCTCACGCCGGGGGCGCTGGCGATCCTCGGGGCGTCGTTCCACCCGGACGACCGGGCGAAGGCGATCGGCGCCTGGTCCGGGCTCGGTGGCATCGCCGGAGCCCTCGGGCCGTTCCTCGGCGGGTGGCTGGTCGAGTCGGCGAGCTGGCGGCTGGTCTTCCTGATCAACGTACCGCTGGCGGCGATCGTGGCGCTGGTCGCGCTCCGGCACGTACCGGAGTCCCGTGATCCGGACGCGCCGGACCATCTCGACGTCGTCGGAGTGCTCACCGGCGCGGCCGGTCTCGCCGGACTGACGTACGGCTTCACCGCCTGGCCGGCGGCCGGGCCGACCTCGCCGACGGTGCTCGGTGCGCTGGCCGTCGGTGTGGTCGGTATGGTCGGTTTCGTCCTCACCGAGCGGCGGTCCCCGCACCCGATGCTGCCGCTGGAGGTCTTCTCCGTCCGGGCGTTCAGCGCGGTGAACCTGGTGACCTTCGCCGTGTACGCCGCACTCGGCGGGGTCTTCTTCCTGGTCGTGCTCAACCTCCAGGTGGTCGTGGGGTTCAGCCCGCTGGCCGCCGGGACCGCGATGCTGCCGGTGACCGTGCTGATGCTGCTGCTCTCGGCGCGGGCCGGTGCGCTGGGGCAGCGGATCGGCCCACGGATCCCGATGACGGTCGGCCCGGTCGTCTGCGCGGCGGCACTGGTGCTGCTCGCCGGCATCGGGCCGGGAACGACCTACCTCACCGGTGTGCTGCCGGCGGTGCTCCTGCTCGGCCTGGGGTTGTCGCTGACCGTGGCGCCGCTGACCGCCACCGCGCTCGGCTCGGTCGACGAGCGCCATGCCGGCATTGCCAGCGGCGTGAACAACGCTGTCGCCCGCGCGGCCGGTCTGCTCGCCGTCGCGGTCCTGCCGTTGGCCGCCGGTATTGGCACCGGCAGCCTGACCGACGCGGCCGAACTCGGGCCGGTCTACCGGATCTCGATGCTGATCTGTGCGGGTCTGCTGCTGCTCGGCGCGGTGATCAGCCTGGTCGGCATCCCGTCCCGGCTCGCCGCGCCGGGTAGCCCGTCCGCGACCGGCGCCGGGCCCGTCGAGCCGACCCCGGCCAGCCCGGTACGGGTCCACTGCGCCGTCGACGGACCTCCGTTGCACCCCCGGGCCGAGGTGCCGGCGTCCAAGCCCTGACCGGGTCCCGGGTCAACCGTGACCGCCGGGGCCGACCTCGACCGGGGCGGGGCGGCGGCGCAGGCCCGGACCGGGGCGCGGCACCACGTCCCGTGCCCTGGTGACCTCGTGTCCGTCGGCGCAGCGCAGCTCGACGTGGACCGGGGCCTCGCAGTCGCGGTGCGCGGTGAGCAGGGGAGAGCCCTCGGGGTCGGCGAGGTACCGGTCACCCCAGGCGAGCAGGGCCACCAGCATCGGCCAGAGATCCAGGCCCTTGTCGGTGAGCCGGTACTCGTGCCGCAGCCGGGCGCCCGGCTCGCGGTAGGGCTCCCGGCGCAGCAGCCCCTCGTCGACCAGTTTCGCCAGCCGGTTGGTCAGCACCTGCCGGGGGATCCCGGTCCGCTCGCGCATGTCGTCGAAGCGTCGTACGCCGGTGAAGACCTCGCGGAGCACCACCACGGTCCAGCGTTCACCGAGGATCTCCATCGCCCGGGCGATGGTGCAGTTGTCCAGTTCCCAGTCCATAACCGTCGGTGTCACCCCGCCAGGCTAAGTCTCGTTGACAGACGCAGCAACGCCTGCGACGCTGCGTCTGTGACTCAGACTCAGCCCCGAAGCCGAACCTTCTCCTGGTCCGACCCCTCGATCAACGCGGCGAGCCTGGGCCGGCGCAGCGGCCTGGACGTGCTCCGATCCATGATCGCCGGCGAGCTGCCGCCACCGCCGGTGATGCACCTGCTCGACATAGGCCGGCTGACCGCCGAGGAGGGCCGGGTGGTGGTCGAGATGGAGGTCCAGGAGTTCCACTACAACCCGCTCGGCAGCGTGCACGGCGGCGTGCTCTCCACCCTGCTCGACACCGCCGCCGGGTGTGCGGTGCACAGCACCCTGCCGGCCGGCGTCGGCTACACCTCGCTCGACCTCAACGTGAAGTTCCTCCGCCCGGCCACCGTCGGCTCCGGGGTGCTGCGCTGCGAGGGCACCGTGTTGCAGCGCGGCCGGCGTACGGCACTGGCCGAGGCACGGGTGCTCGACGGCGCCGACCGGCTGATCGCCCACGCCACCTCGACCTGCCTGCTCTTCGAACTGGAACCACCGGCCGGGGGCTGAGGCGTCGAGCCGGACCGGTCAGCCCGGCTCGGACAGGGCGTCGACCAGGCGGGACATGCTTCGGTGCAGGTCCTCATCGGGCAGGTGACCGAAACCGATCACCAGCGCGGGCGGCGTCGCCCGGCCGGAGAAGTGGTACGGCGCCAGCGTCGACACCCGTACGCCGTGGGCCAGCGCCCGGCCGGCGACCTGTTGCGCGTCGAGCCGCTCCGGCAGGTACAGCACCTCCGTGTTGACCCCGTGCGGCGCACCGAGGCGGATCCGGCGGACCGGGGCGAGCGCGGACTCGACGATCCGGCGCCGGGCGGCGTACCGGCGGCCGAGCCGGTGCATCAGCCGGACGATCACGCCGTCGCGCAGCAGTGACGCCAGGGCGAGCTGGTTCAGGTACGGCGGCGCCGTGGCGTACTCGCCGAGCAGGCGGCCGACGGTGGCGGTGAGTTCACGGGGCACGAGCGCGTACCCGAGGTTCAGGGTCGGGGTGAGCAGTTCACAGAAGCCGCCGACCAGGATCGACCGGGCGCCGGCGGTGCCGTACAGCCGGGGTAGCTGGCTCACCGACGGCCGGAACACCGGGTCGCAGGCGAGCTCGACGACGTGCCCGCCGGTGCTCGTCGCCCAGGCCAGGGCGGCCCGGCGCCGCTCGGCGGAGAGCACGTGGCCGAGCGGCACCTGGGCGTCGGCGCTGAGCACCACCGCCCGGCAGTTCGGACCGACCGCGTCCAGCCTGGCCCCCTCGGCGTCGACCGGCAGCGCGGCCGGTCGCTCCGAGTCCCCGGCGGCGGCCCGGTGCAGGGCCGGCGGCACCGGTTCCTCGATCGCCACCTGGCGTCCGTGCAGGCCCAACGCGTCCAGCACCAACCGGAGTCCCGGCCCGGTCCCGGCGGTGATCACCACGTCCCGACCGGCCAGCGGCACCCCGCGGCTGCCCGCCAGGTGCTCGGCGACGGCCCGGCGCAACTCGGGCAGGCCCAGCGGGGGCAGTGGCCCGGCCGGCGGCCGGTTGAAGCTCGCCCGCCGCCAGGCCGCCCGCCAGGCCGGCAGCGGGCACGCCTCGATGTCCACCTGTCCCGGTCGCAGGTCGAGCGGCGCCGGGCGTTCGGCGGGAGCCGGTGGACGGGTCGCGGCGATCCGCTCGGGCAGCCCGCACGGGCGCCGTCCGGCGGCGCCAGCGCCGGCCCGTCCCGGTCCGCCGGACTCCTTCCCGGCCGGGCGGCCGGCGACGTACGTCCCCGAGCCCGGCTGGCTCTCCAGGTAACCCCTGGTGAACAGCAACTCATACGCCGCCGTCGTCACCCCCCGCGAGACGCCGAGCAGTGCGGCGAGGGTACGGGTCGACGGCAGCTGCGTACGTTGTGCCAGCAGCCCGTGCTCCACGGCCGTGCCGACCTGGCTGGCGATCTGCTCGTGCAGTGGCTGCCGGGCCTGCCGGGTCACGGTGAGCGGGATGGTGAGGATGGCCTGGTGACGCATGACTCTTGTGTACGGACCTCGGGCTGCGGGGCGGTTGTGTGACGGTTGTGGGATCCGGCCGGTGGCGCGGTGGCCGGTTGTGGAGGCGACGGCACCGGCCGGGCGCCGGATCTCCGACGATTGCTGTCCATCGATCCTGCCCGGCCACTATGCTGCGTGCATAGACGACTTCATGACGCGTGTCCGGCACGCGGAAGGGGGGCCGTGGGGCGTATGTCGGCGGTCCCTGACCCCAACGTCCCGGCTCCGGCTCCGGCCCGGTTGGACCGGGCGACCCCGGTAGGGCGGCTGATCCGCCTGCTCGGGCCGGTGGAGGTGATCGGTCCGGCCGGTCCCGCGCTGCTCGTCGGCGCCCGCCAGCGTGCCGTGGTGGGACTGCTCGCGCTCAAGGCCGACACGGTGGTGCCGCAGTGGCGGCTGGTCGACGCGCTCTGGGGCCAGCGCCCACCCCGTACGGCGATCAAGTCGTTGCACAGCCACGTCGCCCGGGTACGCCAGGCGCTGACCCTCTGCGGCCTGCCGGACGTGCTGGTGACCAGGGAGTCCGGGTACACCCTGCGGCTGGATCCGGCGGCGGTCGACGCGGTCCGCTTCGAGGAGTACGCCCGCCGGGGCCGGGAGGAACTCGCCGCCGGGGCACCCGCCCGCGCCGTCGCCCACCTGCGCGAGGGACTGGGCCTGTGGCGGCACGACGTCGCCCTCGCCGACGCCGAGCCGACCGGTTGGGGTGCGGCGGAGGTCGACCGCCTCTCCGAGGTGCGGCTCGCCGCGATCGAGGACCGGTGGGACGCCGAACTCCGGTTGGGGCGGCACGTCGTCGCCGTCGGCGAACTGGAGCGGCTGCTGGTCGAGCACCCGTCCCGGGAACGCCTGGTCGGGTTGCTCATGCTGGCGCTCTACCGGTGCGGCCGGCAGACCGACGCGCTCGACGCCTACCAGCGGCTGCGGGCCGGTCTCGCGGACGAGTTCGGCGTCGACCCCGGTCCGGACCTGGCCCGGTTGCACACCCGCATCCTGCGCCGCGACCCGAGCCTCGACCCGGAGCCGGGCCCGACCACCGACCATGCTCCGGTGGCCGTCTCCGGAGCCGCCGCCCGCACCGACGCCGGGGCCGCCCCGCCGACACCGATGCCGACGCCGATGCAGCTACCGGCGCCGGTCGGCTTCTTCACCGGCCGGGGAGCGGAACTGTCCATCCTGGACCGGCTGCTCGACGACTCCGACGGTGACCTCCCGCTGGCGCTCATCTCGGGCCCGGCCGGCATCGGCAAGACCGCCCTGGTGGTGCAGTGGGGCCGGCGGGTGGCGAGCCGTTTCCCGGACGGTCAGCTCTTCGTCGACCTGCGCGGGCACGAACGGGAGTCGACCCTGTCCCCGGAGCACGCGCTGTCGCACATGCTGCGCAGCCTGGGCGTACCGGCGGACCGGATCCCGGCCGAGCTGACCGAGCAGGCGAGCCTCTACCGTTCGCTGCTGCACGGCCGTCGGATCCTGATCGTGCTGGACAACGCCGGTACCGCCGACGACGTACTGCCGCTGGTTCCCGCCAGCGCCGGCACCATGCTCGCGGTGACCAGCCGCAAGACGATGGCGGCCCTGAACACCCACCACGCCGTCTGCCCGGTCGACCTCGACGTGCTGCCCGACGCCGAGGCGCTGGCGGTGCTGCGGCGACTGCTCGGCGCCGGGGCGGTCGAGCGCGAACCGGTGGCGGCGGCCGAGCTGGTCCGGCTCTGCGACCGGCTGCCGCTGGCCCTGCGGATCGCGGCGGCGAAGCTGGCCGGCCGGTCCAACCGTACGATCGGCAGCCTGGTGGCCGAGCTGGCCGGGGCGAACCGGCTCGACGCGCTCACCGTGGACGGCGACTCGCGCAGCGTACGGGCGGTCTTCGCCAGTGCGTACCGGGCGCTGAGCGGTCCCGCGGCACGCCTGTTCCGCCTGCTCGGGCTCCATCCCGGCCCGACCTTCCACCCCCTGCTCGCCGCCGCCGTGGCGGACCTGGACCCGGCGCAGGCGCACCGGATCATCGACGAACTGGTGGTGGCGCACCTCGCCGTACCCACCGGCGTGGACCACTACCGGTTCCACGACCTGATCGCGCTCTTCGCCCAGCAGTGCGCCGCCGTCGACGAGACGCCCGTGCGGCGGGACGAGACCGCGGTACGGATCGTCGACTGGTACGTCGCGGTCGCCGCCGCCGCGAACCGGGTGCTCGATCCGGGGCGGGACCGGGTGACCCCGGTGCTGCGCCATCCGCCGGCCGAGCCGCCGTTCCCGGCCGAGCACCACGCGGCGCTGGAGTTCCTCGACGCCGAGCGGGGCAACCTGCTGCCGATCACCCGGTACGCGGCCGAGCACGGGCAGCCGACCGCCGCCTGGCAGCTCACGTACCTGCTGATCGGCTTCTACGACTCCCGTGGGCACTGGCCCGAGCGGGTGGAGATGTGCCGGTGGGGGGTGCGCGCGGCCCGGCAGGTCGGCGACCCGGCCACCGAGGGGTTGATGCTCAGCGGACTCGGGGTCGCCCACATCATGGCCCGCCGGTTCGACGCGGCGTTGGACGGCCTGCACGAGGCGTTGCCGCTGATGCTCGCCAGCGGTGACCAGCGCGGGGCGGGGCACGTGTACAACAACATCGCGGCGGCGTACAGCGGCCTGCGCCGGTTCGACGACGCGGTGACGGCGTTCCGGCACGCGCTGGCCATCCACACCGCCAGTGGCTACCGCCTGGGCATCGCCCTGGCCCTGAACAACACCGGACACACCTACGTACGGATGGGGCGGCCGGAGCTGAGCGCGCCCGACCTGACCGAGGCGCTGCGGATCAGCCGGGAGGTCGGCAATCCGAGGCTTGAGGCGGCGGTGCTGCACAGTCTCGGTGAGGCCGATCTCGGCCGGGGCGCCCTCGACGACGCGCTCGACCACCTCGGTCGGGCACTGCTGGTCTACCGGACGATCGGGGACCGGCGCTACGAGGCGGAGACGATGAACGGGCTCGGGCTGACGCTGCTGCGTCGGGGTGACCCCGCCGCGGCGGTCACCCCGTTGCGGCGGGCGCTGCTGCTCACCCACGATCTCGCCGACCAGCACCTGGAGGCGGTCACCCGGCACAACCTGGGGCAGGTGCACCTGAGCGCGGGCGACCTCACCGAGGCCGGCGACGAACTGCGGCACGCGCTCGCCCTGCGTGCCCGGATACCCGACCCGTACGAGGAGGCGCGGGTCCGCCGACACCTGGGCGACCTGGACCTGCGGCTCGGTGATCGGGCCGGCACCGAGCACCACTGGCGGTTGGCGGTGGCGCTGTTCCGGCGGGCGAACGCGACCGTGGAGGCGGACGAGCTGGCCGTGCGTCTCGACCGGGACGCACGGCCCGTCGTCGCTCCCCGGTCCTACTGACCGATGGCGGCCCTGGGTGGCGCCCCGTCCTTGATCACCACCGTTGCCCGCCCCTGCCCGATGACGGCACCGGTCGACGGGTTGGAGATGTTGACGCTGAACCATTCATCCGGTTCGCGCAGGGTGTCCGGTCGGATGTCGATCGGCACGTCGACGGCCCGTGCCCCCGCCGGGACCGTCACCAACCGTTGTTGGATCGCGGTGTAGTCGGCCGGTGCGACGGCGGTGCCGTCGGTGGTGCGGAAGAGTACGCTCACCGCCGTCGTGGTCGGTTGCGAGAGGGTCACCGTGACGATTGCCTTGCCCGGCAGCGCCTGTACGGCCGGTGGAACGTTGGCCGGCGTCTGTTCCCAGCAGATGGTTCCGTTGATCGAGACCACCACCTGGTCCACCTTGGGGTCGCAGCAGGCCTGGCCGGCTGCCGGGGTCAGGGCCAGCAACGCCGTGGGGACGACGACGGTGGCGGCAAGACTGCCGACCCGCCAGCGCAGACGTGTCATCGGATCATCTCCTTCGATCGACGGGTGTCAACTCCCATTAAGCCCTCCCGTGGTTGTGGCGCGGTTGTGACGCACATCGGTGCGTGTGGTGTCCAGGTCCACTGCCGGTCGGAACTGGGCCGGGCACCGGTCCTGTCCGATGCGCCCCGGCTCGACCGATCCTGATGGCAGGGCGGATGCCGAGGGGGCAGCCGCCGTACGGCAGGCCGGAGGAGGTGAGCACGATGGCTGTGCTCGACCAGCACGCCTCAGAGGCGGAGCTCGGGGTAGGCGAGTGGGCGGACGGGACCGCCGTCCTCTCGTGGCTGGGCACCCCGACCTTCGGCGTGCCGGAGTGGCCGCCGTCGGACCGGCGCGACGATCGGGGTTGGCCGGACGACCTCGGCTCTCCGTCTGGTCCGCGTTCGCCCTGGGGTCCGGTCTCGCCCCGGTGGTCCGACGCCGGCCGGCGGCTCGCCCGCCGGTTCCTGTGCCGCCGGGACCGGGGCCGGTCGGAGTTCCCGGTGGTGCCGGCCGTCGCACGGCAGGTCCGATGGTGACGGTGGTTTACGCGGAGCGCCCTTGACGGACCGTATGTTATCGCTAACATAGGCGCTACCGCCCGAGCATCGGCCGTGGTGGAAGGAGAGCGGAGTCCGACGCGCCGAGCGCGCTGCGGCATGACGCACCGTGTCGGCCGTCGCCGATGACGCGCCCACCCGATCGGTCCGCCGCGGGTATCCGTGCGTGGGTGGGTGAACGCACCGGGCATGCCCGACGATAATCAGATTCCCCGGCGGCGCTCGGCACAGACGCGGCGTATGTGAGCTTTCCCCCAGTGAGGTAATGAAAGTGGACAACAGGATGATGCGCAATCCCGCGATGACCGACGTCGCGCGCCTTGCCGGGGTGTCCCACCAGACGGTGTCGCGGGTGCTCAACGATCATCCGAACGTCCGCGAGCAGACCCGCAGCCGGGTCCGCGCCGCCATCGCCGAACTGGGGTACCGACCGAACCGGGCGGCCCGGACGCTGGTCACCGGCCGCTCGCAGTCGATCGGCGTGGTCGCCCAGAACTCCACCCTCTACGGGCCGGCGTCGTTGCTCGCCGCCTTCGAGCAGGCGGCGGCCGAGGCCGGCTTCGCGGTCAGCGTGGGCAGCGTCAGTGTGCTCGACCGCCGGTCCATCGCCGAGGCGGTGGCCCGGCACCTCGACCACCGGGTCGCCGGCATCATGGTCATCGCACCGGTCACCTCGGCCAACGAGGCGCTCGACGACCTGCCCGCGGACGTGCCGCTGGTGGCGATCGACGGCGATCCGCAGCGGTCGGCCGCGCTGGTCACGGTCGACCAGGCGAGCGGTGCCCGGGACGCCACCCGGCACCTGCTCGACGCCGGCCACCGGACGGTGTGGCACGTTACGGGCCCGCCCGACTGGTTCGACAGCGCCGGCCGGATCGAGGGCTGGCGGGAGGCGCTGGAGGCCGCCGGGGCCGAACTGCCGCCGCTGATGCCGGCGGACTGGACCGCCGCCGCCGGCTACCGCGCCGGCCAGATGCTCTCCCGGATGCCGGAGGTCACCGCGATCTTCGCCGCCAACGACCACCTGGCGCTCGGCCTCCTGCGGGCGATGAGCGAGCGGGGCCGTCGGGTGCCGGAGGAGGTCAGCATCGTCGGCTTCGACGACGTGCCCGAGGCGGCCTACTTCATCCCTCCACTGACGACGATCCGGCCGGACTTCGGCGCCGTCGCGCGGGCGAGTCTCGCCCTGCTGCTGGAGCAGATCGAGTCCGGACAGCCGACGACCCGGCGGCAGAGCGTCGCACCGGCCCTGGTGTCCCGGGCGAGCGTCGCGCCACCGCCGCGCTGACCGGCGGCCGAGCTTCGGCACGTACTCGGGATGCCCGTGCGTCGTACGGGTAACAGATCGTAGCCGGTTGTGTGACAAAGCACCCCGCCTCCGTTACCGAAATGTTACGGCCTCCGGTTGACCCCACAATTGTTAGCGATAATACTCTGGGTCCGAGCCTGCGATCTCTCAGGCGGCCGACCCGTTCGTCCACCCCGAAGGTGCCAGACATGCCCATCGATCCGTCAGAAGCGCTCGTAGTCGGTGTCGACTACGGCACGCTGTCCGGCCGTGCCGTCGTGGTCCGGGCCGTGGACGGCACCGAACTCGGGTCCGCGGTCTTCGAGTACCCGCACGCCGTACTCACCGACGCGCTGCCGGGTGGCGGGGTCCCGCTCGGTGCGGACTGGGCCCTCCAGGTGCCCGCCGACTACGTCGACGTGCTGCGGTACGCCGTACCGGCCGCACTGGCCGACGCGGGTGTGGACCCGGCGGCCGTGGTCGGGATCGGCACCGACTTCACCGCCTGCACCATGGTCCCGACGCTGGCCGATGGCACCCCGCTCAGCGAACTGCCCCGGTTCGCCGACCGCCCGCACGCCTACGTCAAGCTCTGGCGGCACCACGCCGCCCAGCCGCAGGCCGACCGGATCAACGAACTCGCCGCCGCCCGCGACGAGCCGTGGCTGCCTCGTTACGGTGGGCTGATCTCCTCGGAGTGGGAGTTCGCCAAGGCGCTCCAGCTGCTGGAGGAGGACCCCGAGGTCTACGCCGCCATGGAACGCTGGGTCGAGGCGGCCGACTGGATCGTCTGGCAGCTCACCGGCAGCTACGTCCGCAACGCGTGCAGCGCCGGCTACAAGGGCATCCTCCAGGACGGTCACTACCCGAGCCCCGAGTTCCTCGCCGCGCTCAACCCCGCGTTCGCGGACTTCGTGTCGACCAAGCTCGACCAGCCGATCGGTGCCCTCGGCTCCGCCGCCGGGTTCCTCAGCCCGCAGGCCGCCGCCTGGACCGGGCTCCCGGTCGGCATCCCGGTCGCGGTCGGCAACGTCGACGCGCACGTCACCGCCGCCGCCGGCAACGCCCTCGAACCCGGCCAGATGGTCGCCATCATGGGGACCTCCACCTGCCACGTGATGAACGGGCGCGAACTGCGGGACGTACCCGGCATGTGCGGCGTGGTCGACGGCGGCATCGTCGCCGGCAGCTGGGGCTACGAGGCCGGGCAGAGCGGCGTCGGCGACATCTTCGCCCACTTCGTCTCGACCGGGGTGCCGGCCGCCTACACCGAGCGGGCGCGGGCCGAGGGGCTGACCACCCACGAGTACCTGACCCGGCTGGCCGCCGAACAGCGAGTCGGCCAGCACGGGCTGGTGGCGCTCGACTGGCACAGCGGCAACCGCTCGGTGCTGGTCGACCACGAACTGTCCGGGCTGCTGGTGGGGGAGACCCTGGCCACCCGCCCCGAGGACATCTACCGGGCGCTGCTGGAGGCGACCGCGTTCGGCACCCGGACCATCATCGAGACCTTCGACGACGCCGGCGTACCGGTCACCGAACTCGTCGTCGTCGGCGGGCTGACCAGGAACCGGCTGCTGATGCAGATCTACAGCGACGTGACCCGGCTGCCGCTGTCGCTGATCACCTCCACCCAGGGACCGGCCCTCGGCTCGGCCATCCACGCCGCCGTCGCGGCCGGGCTCTACCCCGACGTACGCGCGGCGGCGGCCCGGATGGGCCGGGTCGAACGAGCCGTCTACACCCCGGACGAGGCGGCGGCGGCCCGCTACGACGAACTGTTCGACGAGTACCGCCAACTCCACGACCACTTCGGCCGGGGAGGCAACGGCGTCATGCGCAGACTCCGGGCGATCCGCCGGCAGGCCCTGGCGGAAGCGACCGGTGCCGCCACGGTCACCGCTCCGGACGCCACCGCCACCGCCGCTGCGGCCGGACGGGCGGCGCACCGATGACCGTCACCGGATCCGTCGCCGGGACCATCCGCGCGCTGCGCGCCCAGGTCGCCGCGCTCCACGCCGAACTGCCCCGCAACGAACTGGTGGTCTGGACCGCCGGCAACGTCTCCGCCCGGGTTCCCGGTGCGGACCTGCTGGTCATCAAGCCGTCCGGGGTCAGCTACGACGAGATCACCGCCGACAACATGGTGGTGACCGACCTCGACGCCAACCTCGTCGACGGCGGGCTGGCCCCGTCCTCGGACACCGCCGCCCACGCGTACGTCTACAAGCACATGCCGCACGTCGGCGGCGTCGTGCACACCCACTCCACGTACGCGACCGCCTGGTCGGCGCGAGCCGAACCGATCCCGTGCGTGCTCACGATGATCGCCGACGAGTTCGGGGGGGAGATCCCGGTCGGCCCGTTCGCGCTGATCGGGGACGACTCGATCGGTCAGGGCATCGTGGCCACCCTCACCGGGCACCGGTCTCCGGCGGTGCTGATGCGCAACCACGGCGTCTTCACCATCGGGGCGAGCGCGCGCGCGGCGGTCAAGGCGGCGGTGATGTGCGAGGACGTGGCGCGGACCGTACACATCTCCCGCCAGCTCGGGACGCCGCTGCCGCTGGCGACCGAGGACATCGACTCGCTCCACGCCCGCTACCAGAACGTGTACGGGCAGGCCTGACCATGCCCGGAACAGGAGGATCCGCCATCACACCGGAGACCAAACCCCAGATCTGGTTCCTCACCGGCAGCCAGCACCTCTACGGGCCGGAGACGCTCGCGCAGGTCGCCGAGCAGTCGCAGGAGATCGCCCGGACGCTGACCGGCGCGGGCCGGATCGCCGCCGAGCTGGTGTGGCAGCCGGTGCTCACCGACGCGGGCGCGATCCGGCAGGTGATGCTCGCGGCGAACGCCGACCCGGACTGCATCGGGGTGATCGCCTGGATGCACACGTTCTCCCCGGCGAAGATGTGGATCAGCGGGCTCGACGTCCTGCGCAAGCCGCTGCTGCACCTGCACACCCAGCTCAACGTGGCGCTGCCGTGGGCGTCGATCGACATGGACTTCATGAACCTGAACCAGGCCGCCCACGGCGACCGGGAGTTCGGGTTCATCCAGACCCGTCTCGGGGTGGCCCGCAAGACCGTCGCCGGGCACGCCTCCGACCCGGCGCTGGTGGCCCGGATCGAGGGCTGGGCACGGGCCGCCGCCGGCTACAGCCACCTGCGTACGCTGCGGCTGGCCCGGTTCGGCGACAACATGCGCGACGTGGCGGTCACCGAGGGTGACAAGGTGGAGGCCGAGCTGCGGTTCGGTGTCTCGGTGAACACGTACGGCGTCAACGACCTGGTCGAGCTGGTCGACGCGGTGGCCGACGACGCCATCGACAAGCTCGTCGTGGAGTACGCCGACCAGTACCGGCTCGCCCCGGAACTCGGCACCGGCGCCCCACGCCACGCCGAACTGCGGTACGCGGCCCGGATCGAACTCGGCCTGCGCCAGTTCCTCACCACCGGCGGCTTCGGTGCGTTCACCACCAACTTCCAGGACCTCGGCGGCCTACGCCAGCTCCCCGGTATCGCCGTGCAGCGGTTGATGGCCGACGGCTACGGCTTCGGCGGCGAGGGCGACTGGAAGACCTCCGCGCTGCTGGCGGCGGTCAAGGCGATGGGCGTCGGCACCGGACGCGGCACCTCCTTCATGGAGGACTACACCTACCACTTCGGGCCCGGCGAACCGAAGATCCTCGGCGCGCACATGCTGGAGGTCTGCCCGAGCATCGCCGGTGCGCAACCCTCGTGCGAGATCCACCCGCTCGGCATCGGTGGCCGGGAGGACCCGGTCCGGCTGGTCTTCGACGCCGTCTCCGGCCCCGGCGTGGTGATCGGCCTGGCCGACCTCGGCGACCGGTTCCGGTTCGTGGCCAACGAGATCGAGGTCGTGCCGCCGGACGAGCCGCTGCCGAAGCTGCCGGTGGCGCGGGCGGTCTGGAAGCCGGCCCCGTCGCTGTCCACCTCGGCCGAGTCGTGGCTGACCGCCGGGGGACCGCACCACACGGTGCTGACCCAGGCGGTCGGGGTGGAGACCCTCCAGGACTTCGCGAACATGCTCCGCACCGAGCTGCTGGTGATCGACCAGCAGACCACCGCCACCGGATTCACCGACCGGCTGCGCTGGAACCAGGCCTACTACCGGCTGGCCCAAGGGCTGCCGGGCAGGGGATGAGGCAGATCCCTCATCCGTACGACCCGTCGACGGGCCCGAGGCCGGTCGACACCCAAGGAAAACCGCGGCGACCTTCGCAGCCGGATCACGTGATCACGGTCGGCCCGCGCTCTGTACTCAAAGGAGAGAACATGAGGTTCGTACGGCTCGCGTCGATGGCAGGAGCCATCACGCTCGCCGCCGCCCTGACGGCCTGCGGCTCAAGCACCAAGACGGTCGACCAGGGTGCGGAGGGCGGGGACAACACCGGTGCCCTGATCGGCGTGACCATGCCGACCAAGTCCTCCGAGCGGTGGATCCACGACGGTGACAACGTCAAGAGCGCGCTGGAGAAGCTGGGCTACAAGGTCGACCTCCAGTACGCGGAGAACGACATCCCGACCCAGGTCAACCAGATCGAGAACCAGATCACCAAGGGTGCCAAGCTGCTCATCGTCGCCTCGATCGACGGCACCGCGCTGAGCACCCAGTTGCAGGAGGCCGGGGACAAGAAGATCCCGGTCATCTCCTACGACCGCCTGATCCGCAACAGCCCGAACGTGGACTACTACGCCACCTTCGACAACTTCAAGGTCGGCGTCGAGCAGGCCACCTCGCTGCTGGTCGGGCTGGGCCTGAAGAAGGCCGACGGCACCGACGGCGACGCCAAGGGCCCGTTCAACATCGAGCTGTTCGCCGGCTCGCCGGACGACAACAACGCCACCTTCTTCTTCAACGGGGCGATGTCGGTCCTCCAGCCGTACCTCGACAAGGGCACGCTGGTGGTGAAGAGCGGTCAGAAGGACTTCAAGACCGTCGCCATCCTGCGCTGGGACCCGGCCACCGCGCAGAAGCGGATGGAGGACCTGCTGACCAAGACGTACAGCGGCGGCACCAAGGTCCAGGGCGTGCTGTCGCCGTACGACGGGTTGTCGATCGGCATCCTGTCCGCGCTCAAGAGCAACGGCTACGGCACCACCGGCCAGCCGTACCCGGTGGTCACCGGTCAGGACGCCGAGCTGGCGTCGGTGAAGTCGATCATCGCGGGTGAGCAGTACTCGACCGTCTACAAGGACACCCGGCTGCTCGCCGACGTGACGGTCAAGATGGCCGACGCCGTGCTCAAGGGCGGCAAGCCCGAGGTGAACAACACGACGGACTACGACAACGGCAACAAGGTCGTCCCGTCGTACCTGCTCCAGCCGGTGGTGGTGGACAAGTCCAACTACCAGAAGGCCGTGGTCGACTCCGGCTTCTACACCGCCGACCAGCTCAAGTAGTCCGATCGCGCGGTCCCGCCGCCGGTGCCGGGCAACCGGGCCGGCGGCGGGACCCGGTGGGGTGACGCGGTTCGACGGCGATCAGCACAGCCCGGAGGGACACCAGGCATGACCGACGACAACATCCTGCGGATGCGCGGGATCACCAAGACGTTCCCCGGGGTGAAAGCGCTCCGGGACGTGAACCTGTCCGTACGCCGGGGCGAGATCCACGCGATCTGCGGTGAGAACGGCGCGGGCAAGTCGACTTTGATGAAGGTGCTCTCGGGCGTCTACCCGCACGGGTCGTACGAGGGCGAGATCCTTCTCGATGACGAGCTCTGCCGGTTCGGCGACATCCGGGCCAGCGAGCAGCGCGGCATCGCGATCATCCACCAGGAGCTGGCGCTGGCCCAGCAGCTCTCGATCGCCGAGAACATCTTCCTCGGCAACGAGCTGGCCACCCGTGGGTTGATCGACTGGAACCGGACCAACCACGAGGCGGCCGTGCTGCTGCGCCGGGTGGGCCTGGCGGAGAACCCGGTGACGCCGGTGCTCGACCTCGGTGTCGGCAAGCAGCAGCTGGTCGAGATCGCCAAGGCGCTGTCGAAGAAGGTACGGCTGCTGATCCTCGACGAGCCGACCGCCGCGCTCAACGACGACGACTCCGCCCACCTGCTCGACCTGTTGCGCGGCCTGCGCGACGAGGGCATCACCTCGGTGATCATCTCGCACAAGTTGAACGAGGTGCGGGCCATCGCCGACCGGATCACGATCCTGCGCGACGGGCGCTCGATCGAGACCCTGGATCCGTCGGTCGAGGAGGTCACCGAGGACCGCATCATCTCCGGCATGGTCGGCCGGGCCCTGGAGAACCGCTTCCCGCCGCACGAGTCGCGGATCGGCGAGGAGGTCCTGCGGATCGAGGACTGGACCGTGCACAGCCCGACCCAGCGCGGTCGGGTGGTGGTCTCGAAGGCCAACCTGAGCCTGCGCCGGGGCGAGATCGTGGGGCTGGCCGGTCTGATGGGCGCCGGTCGTACGGAGCTGGCGATGAGCGTGTTCGGCCGCTCGTACGGGACGAACATCTCCGGCCGGATCTTCAAGGACGGTCGGGAGATCGAGCTGCGTTCGGTCCGGGACGCCATCCGGCACGGCATCGCGTACGTGACCGAGGACCGCAAGCGGTACGGGCTGAACCTGATCGACGACATCAAGCGCAACGTCTCCGCCGCCGGCCTGCGCAAGCTCGCCCGCCGGGGTTGGGTGAACGAGAACGAGGAGTACCGGGTCGCGAACGACTTCCGGGCCAGCATGAACATCAAGGCGCCGAGCGTCGCGAGCATCACCGGCAAGCTCAGCGGTGGTAACCAGCAGAAGGTCGTGCTGTCCAAGTGGATCTTCACTGATCCGGACGTACTGATCCTCGACGAACCGACCCGCGGCATCGACGTGGGCGCGAAGTACGAGATCTACTCGATCATCAACCGGCTGGCCGACGAGGGCAAGGCCGTGCTGGTCATCTCGTCCGAGCTGCCGGAACTGCTCGGCCTCTGCGACCGCGTCTACGCCCTGTCGGCGGGCCGGGTGACCGGTGAGGTCGACCGCGCGGACGCCACCCAGGAACGACTCATGCAGTACATGACCAAGGAACAGGAGTAGACCCGATGAGCAGCATCGCACCCGCGAGCGCAGATGCCGGTGCCGTGATGGGCGTCGGCGACTCCCGGCCACCGGACGGCCGTCCGCAGCGGCGACTCTCGCTGAACCTGCGGCAGAGCGGCATCTACGTCGCGTTCGCCCTGATCATCGTGTTGTTCTCGGTGCTGACCGGCGGGGACCTGCTACAGCCGCAGAACATCTCAAACATCATCGTGCAGAACTCGTACATCCTGATCCTGGCGATCGGGATGATCCTGATCATCATCGCCGGGCACATCGACCTCTCGGTGGGCTCGGTGGTCGCGGTCAGCGGGGCGATCTCGGCCGTGCTGATGGTCAACCACGACGTACCCTGGCCCCTCGCCCTGCTCATCACGCTGGTGGTCGGCGGCCTGATCGGCGCCTGGCAGGGCTACTGGATCGCCTACTTCGGCATTCCGGCGTTCATCGTGACGCTGGCCGGGATGCTGCTGTTCCGGGCGCTGACCCTGACCGTGCTGGGCAACCAGGGCATCGGCCCGTTCCCGGAGCAGATCCGTACCCTCTCCAACGGGTTCACCAGCGGCTACTTCGGCAACATCGGCCTCGGGCCGCTCGGCGGCGCGGACCTGTTCAGTCTCCTGGTCGGCGTGGTCGCCGTGGTCGGCATCGCCGGTACGCAGTGGCGCAGCCGCCAGGCCCGGCTCGGTTACCAGCAGAGCGTCGACCCGCTGCCGCTCTTCCTGCTGAAGATCATCGCGGCTGCGGTGGTGGTGCTGGCGGTGGTGGTGCAGCTGGCCCGGTTCAAGAACCTGCCCTGGGTGCTGGTGCTGCTGGCGGTGCTGGTGCTGGCGTACTCGCTGCTGACCAACCGGGCGGTGTTCGGCCGGCAGATCTACGCCGTCGGCGGCAACCTCCAGGCCGCGACGCTCTCCGGCGTCAAGGTCAAGTCGGTGATCTTCTGGATCTTCGTCAACATGGGTGTGCTGGCCGCCCTCGCCGGGGTCATCTTCGCCGGCCGGCTGAACCAGGCCGGTCCCACCGCCGGCAACGCCTTCGAGCTCGACGCCATCGCGGCCGCGTTCATCGGCGGCGCGGCGGTCCAGGGCGGCGTGGGCAAGGTCGTCGGCGCCATCACCGGTGGCCTGATCATGGGTGTGATCAACAACGGTATGTCGCTGATCGGCGCCCCGAGCGAGCGGGTGATGCTGGTCAAGGGCATCGTGCTGCTCGCGGCGGTGGCCTTCGACGTCTGGACCAAGCGGCGCGCCGGCCTGGCCAGCCGCTGACCCTCGGATCCGCCCGCGACGGCGGTCGGTGCCGCACCGGCACCGACCGCCGTCGGCGTTCCCTCCGGGCCCGGCCCGGATCCGTCCGCCCGTTCAGCGTCGCAGCATCGACAGCGCGTGCATGGCCGACCGTACGGCCATCACCCGGCCCATCCCCTTCGAGGCGTACCGCAGCCCGCCGGATGCCTGGCGCACCGCCCCCGGTACGTGCCCCATCACCCCCGGCACGTGCCGCATCGCGCCCGGTACGTGCCGCATCGCGCCCGGTACGTGCCGCATCGCGCCCGAGGCGTACCGCGAGGCGCCGGACCGGCGCTGCCGCAGGCCGCTGGCCCGGCGTAGCATCCCCCGGGCCACCTGCCCCGGCTTCTGCTGTTCCCCGGCGAGCGCGGTGACCACGATCAGCGCGCCGGTGAGCGCGGGAATCGCCCACTGGAGCACCCGCAGCTGCCGCTGGCTGGCCGCGATGTCCTTCGGCGTGGCGTGGTTCGGCTCGGTGACCCCGTCGACCGGTGAACCACCGGCCCGTTGCAGCCTCATGCCGAGCATCCGGCTGTAACCGGTCACCGCCAGCGCCGCCACCGTGAGCCCGGTCTTGACCAGGCTCATCCGGGCCACCCCGGCCTGGGCGATCACCCGTGGGCTCTCGGTGACCAGTTCACCGGCGGCACCGGCGACGTGGGCGCCGATCGCGGCGGCGTTGACCGGCGTCCACCGGGCCCAGCCGGCCGAGGCGATCCCGAGCCGCTGTTTCGAGTCGTCCACCCGGGCCGCCGCGCTGTTGACGCCGACCGCCCCCATCAGCGAACCGCCGAACCAGGCCGCCAATCCCAGATCGTGCATCGAGCGCAACACGGTGTGTCGTTCGGACATCTGATCCCTCCCACCTGGTGAGGACCGGCGCTTACCCGTCGGTCGCCGGGCTAACCCACCCGCCCGGCGCGACCGGGACCGGTCAGCGGCGGGGGTCGACGTGCACCTTGGGGCCCGGTCCGGCGCCCTCGGGCAGCCGGCCGGCCAGCACCTCGGTGACCTGGTCCAGGCCGATGGTGGCGGCGACCAGGGGGCGGGGGTCCACGGCCGAGGTGGCGTACCGCTCGATGGTGCCGGCGAGCCCGGCCGAGGCGCCGAGGATGCCGACCGCGGTCACGTCCTTAAGGACGAGCGTCCGGGTGTCGAGCCGGCTCGGGGTGCCGGCCAGGCCGACGTAGACCACCCGGCCGCCGGGTTCGACCAGGTCGAGCGCGAGCGCCGGTACGGTCGGATCGTTGGACGCGTCCACCACCGCGTCCCAGGGCAGGTCGGGCAGCCGGTCGGCGTGCCACACCCCGGCGAAGCCCCGCCCCCGGACGAATTCGAGGGAGCGGGCGGATTTTCCCACCACGTGCACCTCGGCACCCTTGGCGCGGGCGAACTCGGCCACCAGCAGGCCGATCGTGCCAGGGCCGAGCACCAGCACCCGGTCGCCCGGAGCGGGCGCGGCGGCCCGTACCGACCGCAGTGCGTTGCCGCCCGGCTCGACCAGCGCACCGGCCGTGTCGTCCACCGCGTCCGGCAGGATGTGCAGGGCGCTCACCGGTACGGCCAGTTGTTCGGCCAGCGCACCGGCGAAACCGCCCCGGATGCCTATCTCGAACCGGTCCGCGCAGACGTGACCGCGACCGGCCAGGCAGCGCCGGCAGTGGCCGCAGCCGAGCATCGTGTCACCGGTGACCCGCCGACCGACCCAGCCCGGATCGACCCCGTGCCCCACCGCGGCGACCGTGCCGCACCACTCGTGCCCCAGCCGCATCGGGTACCGGGCATGCCCCTGGTGCAGGTACGCCATCTCGCCGGTGAAGAACTCCACGTCGGTGCCGCAGACCCCGACCCGGGACACGTCGACCACCACCCGACCGGGCCCCGCCTCGGGCGGCTCGACCTCCCGTACCTCGGCCCGGCGCGGGCCGGTCACCACGAACGCCCTCATTCCGACCGGCCTCTCCCTGCGCCACGACGGCGTTCCGGATCGTAGACTTGTGATCCACTAATGGGAAGGCGCTCACATGCCGGGGCAGCGCAGCGCACAGTGGTACGGCGGCACCGACCGCAACGCGTACATCCACCGCGCCTGGATGCGTCGCGGCCTGCCGGCCAACGCCTTCGACGGTCGCCCGCACATCGCGATCGCGAACACCGCCTCGGACCTGACCCCGTGCAACAGCCACCTGGACGAGGTGGCGCAGAGCGTCAAACAGGGCGTGTACGCCGCCGGCGGCATCCCGCTGAACCTGCCCGTGGTGTCGCTCGGCGAGACGCAGGTACGCCCGACCGCGATGCTGTGGCGCAACATGGCCGCGATGGCGACCGAGGAGATGCTGCGGGCCAACCCGATCGACGGCGTGGTGCTGCTCGGCGGCTGCGACAAGACGATCCCGGCCCTGCTGATGGCCGCCGCCTCGGTCGACCTGCCCGCCATCGTGGTCCCCGGCGGTCCGATGATCACCGGCACCTTCCGGGGAGTGGCGCTGGGCTGCGGCACCGACGTGTGGAAGCTCTCCGAGGAGGTACGCGCCGGCACCCTGTCCCGGCAGGAGTTCCTCGGTTCCGAATCGTCCATGATCCGCAGTCGCGGGCACTGCAACACCATGGGCACCGCGTCCACCATGGCCCTGCTCGCCGAAGCGCTCGGCACCACCATTCCCGGCCTGGCCGGCACCCCGGCCCCGGACAGCCGGCTGCTCGAACACGCCCACGACACCGGCCGACTCGCCGTCGAACTGGTCGCCGAGCAGCGCCGCCCCAGCAACCTGCTCACCCGTGGCTCGTTCCTGAACGCGATCGTGGCGCTGGCCGCCATCGGCGGTTCGACCAACGCGGTCGTGCACCTGCTCGCCGTCGCCGGACGGCTCGGGATCGAGCTGACCCAGGACGACTTCGACCGTACCGGTGCGGCTGTGCCGCTGCTGGTCGACCTCCAGCCGGCCGGCCGGTTCCTGATGGACGACCTGCACCGCGCCGGTGGCCTGCTGGCGGTGCTGCGGGAGGTGCGCGACCTGCTCGACCCGGACGCGCTCACGGTGACCGGCCGCCCGCTGGTCGACTACCTCGACGACGCCCGGATCTGGGACCACGAGGTCATCCGGGTACGCGACCAGCCGCTGCTGCAGCACGCCGGGATCGCCGTGCTGCACGGCAACCTGGCCCCGTCCGGTGCGATCATCAAACCGGCGGCCGCGTCACCGCACCTGCTGCGCCACCGGGGCCGGGCGGTCGTCTTCGACTCCATCGAGGACCTGCACGCCCGGATCGACGACCCCGACCTCGACGTCGACGCGGACTCGGTGCTGGTGCTGCGTGGCTGCGGACCGCGCGGCTATCCGGGCATGCCCGAGGTGGCGAACCTGCCGCTGCCGGCCAAACTGCTGCGCGCCGGGGTCCGCGACATGGTACGGATCAGCGACGGCCGGATGAGCGGCACCGCGTACGGCACGGTGGTGCTGCACGTCGCCCCGGAGGCCGCCGCCGGTGGTCCGTTGGCGCTGCTGCGTACCGGTGACGTTGTCGTTCTCGATGTTGCCGCCCGCCGGCTGGACGTGGACGTGCCCGCCTCGGAGTGGGAGTGGCGCGAGCCGGCGGAGGCGACCGTGCGGGCCTTCGCCGCCCCGACACGTGGCTGGGAGCGGCTCTACGTCAACACCGTGCGTCAGGCCGACACCGGCGCCGACCTCGACTTCCTGACCGGGTCCAGCGGCGACGAGGTGGCCCGCGAGTCGCACTGACCGGGGATCTCGCGTGCCGGACCACCGGTGGCGGTCGGGCATGGGCGTCACCATGGCGGCGGGTGGTCGGGGGCGCCGCGTGTTGTCGGGTCGAGTGCCCGTTGCCGGTAGTCGCTCGGGGCGATGCCGTATCGGGCCCGGAACAGGCGACTGAAGGCGGCGGCGTGTTTGAAGCCGCGTCGGGCGGCGATGTCGTGGATCGGGGTGCCGGAGAACGCGTGATCGATCAGGTCGCGGCGGGCCCGGTCCAGGCGTTGCTCCCGAATCCAGCCGGCGACGGTGGTGCCGTCCTGTTGGAAGAGCCGGTGCAGGTAGCTTGTGGAGATGTAGTGCGCGGCGGCGACGGCATCAGGATTCAGCTGCGGATCGTGCAGATGCTGTTGGATGAACGCCCGGATTCGCAGGGTCAATGCCTGCGGGCGCGCCTGTGGTGCGAGAACCTTTTCCGTTTCCAGTGCGTGGGCGAACAGCGCCGACACCAGTTCGACCAGAATGCCGTTCAGTCGGGGGCCGTCCGAGGGGAGATAGGAGCCGGCGCGGGTGGTCAACTGGGTGAGGGTTCCGGCCAGCAGCGCGCCGAACCCTTCTCTTGCCGACAGCCGTAGCCCGGCCAACTGGTCGGTCCGGTTCTGCGGCAGGGCCAGCAGTCTCTTCGGCAACTCGACACCCACGCACGAGATCAGTCCTCGTACGCTGCGCGCGTGCAGTTCGAACGGCTGTGACGAGTCGATCGTGTGCAGGTCGTCCGGCTCGTAGGTGGCCTCGCGCCGGTTCCAGTTACGGCCGAGAGTCCCGTCCAGCAGGAGACAGAGGTTGTACGTCTCGGGGTCAGACTGTCGGATCAGTTTCGCCGTGCGATGGAAGACCATCGGCTCGAAGGCCATTCTCCACACCCGCGTGTCGCCGAGGTAGAGGTCGTGCTGGTGTACCCGGAAAGCGGCGTCGTGATCACTGCTCGGGTGCATCGGTGACGGGGCTACGGACATCAACTTGCGCCAGTAGTCGAACCGCTCGACCGCTGGCAGCTCGGCGCTGTCGAACTCGAATTCGATCACCTGTCCGTCCCCTTCGGAGCAGTCCGCGTCGATCTCGTGGTCCCAGGGGTCGGCGGGTACTACGGACATCGGTGTCCGGTGCCGATTGTCGCCAGTCTATCCAATGGCGTGGATCGATCGGCTCGCTCGCGTGTGTAGAGGCATCGTCAAGCGACTGTGGAGGCTACGCCAACGACGTCTTCGTCGCGGATCGGCAGGCTTGAGCCAGGTCGGTCCGGCCGGCGCGGCTTCGCGAATCATTCGGAGAGAGCCGTGGGCAGGGGCCACGACGAAAGGAAGTGTGTACGGCATGCGACGACAACTGGGGTTGTCCCTCGGCGCCGTGGTGCTCGGCATCGTCACGCTGGTGACCATCGGACCCGCGCCGACGATGGCGGCCGAACCGTCGAACAGTTTCGAGGTGACCGGCGTCGTCGCGGACGGCGGCGACCGTATCGTTCGGCTGTCGCCGGGGCCCGATCTCGCGGGGACCGGTGTCGGCACGAACGCCTGGGACGCCTGTGCCAGCGGCTCCGTCTGCCTCTGGGACAACCCGGACGCCACCGGCCGCATGGTCTCGGGCCGGAGTCCGGGCTGGCACGATCTGAGAGAGATCGGGTTCGCCAACCAGGCCAGCAGCGTCTACAACCGCAGGTCGGGAATAGCACTCCTGCGGGACCTCGCCTGTCCCGGGTGGTTGCTTGAGGTCCCTCCGGGACGTCACAACCTCACCTCGGTGCTGTTGCCGTGCAACAGCGACTGGAGTTGGAGCAACAGGACCGATCTTGTGTACCTGAGCTGAACCGGCGGCGACTCTCGCCCGGAACCTGTGGCCGGGGTCGGCCGGCAGTTCGCCGGCCGATCCCGGTGAGGGTGCGTCGTCGGTGCGGTTTTGTCGAGCGAATTCACCGTCGGCGAATCGGCGGGCGGCTCTCACCTCACGTACAGGTTTTTTGAAGGTTTCTCCCGGTCCGGGGTGTTGGAATGGGTGGGCTGCCGGAAAGGGCACCGGCGGTGATCGGAAATCGGAGCAAAGGAGCACCTGATGCGCTGGCTGTCCCGTCGGCGGGCGTCCGCCGACGACCTCCACACCCCGACCAAGCTCGACCGGGAGGCGACCTCCGCCGATCTTGCGGCGCTCTCCGCGTTCATCGACGATCGGCACGGCGTCGAGTTGTACCTCGAACCGGAGACGACGGCCACCGACACGACCGTTGTCGCCATCGCCGACGACGGCGAGTGGATCCGCCGCCGGACCGGTTCACCCCGGATCGCGCAGCGGCTGGCGCACCGGCACGCGGTGCCGATCTACGAGGCGGCCCGGGTCGGCTACCCGGAGCGGATGCGGGCCTGGAACCGCCAGCACCCCGAGCGCCGGATGCGCTGACCGGCACCACCCCATGAAGATCATGTCGACCGGATCGGGGTACTAGAATCGCCCGGTGCGAGTGATTCCACCCGCCCGTCGTACCCAGGGGAGAGATCCGAATGATCTTCATTACCGCCAAGTTCCGGGTGCTCCCGGAGCACGCCGACCAGTGGCCCGAGATCTCCGGTGACTTCACCCGCGCGACCCGCGCCGAGGACGGCTGCCTCTGGTTCGACTGGTCCCGCAGCCTCGACGACCCGAACGAGTACGTCCTGGTCGAGGCGTTCCGCGACGGTGACGCCGGAGGGGCGCACGTGCAGTCCGAGCACTTCCGGCAGGCGCAACGGACACTGCCCCAGTATCTGGCTGAAACACCCCGGATCGTCAACGCCACGGTTCCGCAGGACGACTGGTCCCTCCTCGGCGAACTGGCCGTACCCGAGCGCAGCTGAGACCGGCCGGGACCCGCGCCCCGGAAACATCGACGAATTTGATCCGATGCCCGGCAGAAACGATCTTCTGGTTGGCTTTCGCTCCAGTATCCGCTGGTAAGGAGCGAAGGGGTGGTCATGGCCGTACCTCCAGCACCCACCGACCAGGAACTCGACGTCTACATAAGAACCCGGTATGCCCTGCTCGGCATCGACATCTCGGTCCTGCCGGAAGACGACCCGGCGGCGCCGATGGACCAGGCCCGGGTGTTCGCCTCGGCCCGCAGCGTCATCCGGCAGGACCCGGTCATCGCCGCGTACCCGACCGACCAACAGGCCGACGTGCCGACCTTCTACCCCGTCCAGCTCGCCCAGTGGACGGGAGCGCTCGATGACTGAACCGCTGGCACCGTACCGGCCCGACCGCGTCACGGACGGCACCGGGCAGCCGCAGGACCTCACCGTCGACCGACGCTGGTTCATGTCGCGGATGGCCGGCGTCTGGGCCGCTGCGGCATCCGCCGGTGCGGTCGGCGGCACCCTGTTCGCGGCCACGCCGGCCGGCGCGACACCGGCCGGGGCCGCGACCGCTCGCACCGGACCGGGTACGCCGAAGGACTGGTGGGACGGCGCGCTCGCCCGGACGATACGCCCCGAGGCGCTGGCCGACCCGACCGAGCTGACCATCAGCGAGGCGGCCGCCGCGTTCCGCCGCAAGCTGATCAAGCCGGTGGACCTGATGGCCGCCTACCTCGACCGGATCAACCGGTACGAAGCCCGCTACCAGGCATTCCTCTGGCGCCGGCCGGACGCCGAACTGCTCGACCTGGCCCGCCGTACGAAAATCCACAGTGGATCGACGGCGCTGGCCGGCATCACCACGGCGGAGAAGGACAACTACTACACCGCCGGCATCCCCACCACCGCCATGTCCCCGGTCTACCAGGGATTCGTGCCCGCGTACGACTCGACCGTGCACGCCCGGCTCAAGGACGACGGGGCGATCATGATCGGCAAGGCGGCGATGGGCCCGCTGGCCTCCGGTCGGGCCCGGCTGCCCGACGGCACCGCCACCACCTACAACGCCTGGACCCCCGACGACATCCGGTACAGCCCGAGCGGATCGTCCGGCGGCACCGCCACCGCGGTCGCCGGCCGGCTCGCCACCTCCGGCACCGGCACCCAGACCGGTGGGTCGATCACCTCGCCGTCCAACGCGCAGAACCTGACCGGCCTCAAACCGACCTTCGGCCGGGCCTCGCTCTACGGCATCGTGCCGCTGACCATCACCCACGACCACCCCGGACCACTGGCCCGAGACGCCATGGACGCCGCGATCATGCTCCAGTCGGTGGCCGGACCGGACCCCAACGACCCCCGCACCCTGGGCCTGCCGCCGGTGCCGAACTACATCAGGGCGGCCGAGGTCTACTACTGGAAGAAGCGGATCCGGGTCCGCTGGGAGACCACCCTCGGCTACCCGCCCGACTACCTCACCGGCGCCAACGCGGAGACCAGACCACTGCGCGAGGCCATGCTCGCGGCGATGCAAACGGTCGGGATACGCGTACGGGAGGTGCCGTACCCGGACGGCTGGAGCGAACTGACCGGCACCGTGACCAGCACCTCCGGCGAGGGCACGAACCTGTTCCTGCCGGCGCTGCAACGCGACGTGCGGCTCTTCGCCGACCGTCTCACCGGTTTCCTGAACGGCCAGTTCCGCAGCGCCGACAGCTACCTCAAGGCGATGGAGGCGCGTTACATCCTGCTCAAGCGCACCCTGTCGCAGTTCTTCGGCCAGTGCGACGTACTGCTCATCGGGACCGCGGTCGACCGGATCGGGCTGCCGATGATGGCATTCCCGTACGGCCTGGGCGTGGACCAGGCGACCGGGCTGACCGTGCCTCGGGGGACGACCGTCGCGGCGCCGCCGTTCGGGGAGGAGCGGCTGCTCGCCCTCGTCGCGGCGTACCAGGCGGTCACCGACCATCACCTGCGTCGGCCGCCGGACCCGTCCGGTCCGGTTGGCGCCGGGGCGCGGATCGCCGCGCCGTACCGGGTGCCCGCCGACTACGACGCCACCGAGGAGAGCTGAGGTCAGCGTACGTCGAGGTTGAGCAGTGAGTAGCCGTAGTTGGTCGAACGCTTGGTGCCGTAGATCCGCACGTACCGGGCGGGCAGCTTGGCGACATCGACGACCACGTTGCCGCCCTGGCCGTTGCTGGTCTGGTAGACGGATTTCCACGTCGTACCGTCGGCTGACAACTCGACTCGGTACTCGGTGGCGTATGAGTCGTACCAGTTCAGCCGGACTTCGCTGATCTGCCACCGCGCGCCGAGATCCACCCGCAACCATTGTGGGTCGCTGAACTCGCTGCTCCAGCGGGTTGCCGGGTCACCGTCGACCGCGTTCGACGCCGGCCAGATCCCGTGCTCGACGCTGGAGGCGGTGGCCGTGCTGTTCAGCGCGAGGTTGCGGCCGGAGGTGTTCGCTGAGGCCTTCGGTGCGGCCGGGGACGCCGGCGCGGAGGTCTGGTGGGCCGGGGATCGCGACGGAACCGGTGGTGGCGCGGCAGGAATCGACGGGCCGGTCGAGGGCCGGCCGCTTGCGATCCCGGCGCCGACGGAAGCGCCCCCGGTCGCTGGCGTCGAGGTGCCGGCGCTGGCGGGCGATGCGATGTCGTTCGCGGCTTCGGGGTTGGTCTTGGTGTCGGTGCCGGTTCGCAGGTTGTAGCCGAGGAGGCCGGTGAGGAGGAGGACGGCGAGGGCGAGGGCGGCGACGCCGGCACGTTTGAGAGCGCGTCGCCGTGGCCGTGCGTCCTCTGGTGCTGGTGCACCGGGGTCGGTGGATGCTGCCCGTACGGGGGCGGGCGCTACCGCCTCCGGTGCGGCCGGCTGCTGTGGTGGTGCGCTGGTGGCGAGGAGGAGGTCGAGTAGTTCGCGGGCCGTCGGTCGTTCGTCGGGGTCCTTGGCGAGGGTACGGGCGACGATGGCGCGCAGTGGTGTGGGTAGGCCGGTCAGGGTGGGGGGTTGGGTCAGGATGCGCATGGCGGTGCCGGGTGCCGAGTCGGCGGCGAAGGGGGTTCGGCCGGTGCCGGCGAAGGTGATGACCGCGCCCCAGGCGAAGATGTCGGCGGCGGGCCCGATGCGTGGACCGGGTTCGTCGTCGAAGCGTTCCGGTGCCATGTAGGCGACGGTTCCGACGATCTGGTCGGTGCGGGTGTGATGGCTGGTGGCCTCGACTGGTCGGGCGATTCCGAAATCGATGACCTTGAGGCCGCCGAGGGCGAAGAGGACGTTGGCGGGCTTGAGGTCGCGGTGGATGACCCCGGCGCCGTGGATCGCGGTCAACGCGGTGGCGATTCCCAACGCCGCGCTGTGCAGTGCCGCCGGTGACAGTGGCCCTTGTTCGCGGATGACGTCGGACAGGTTCCGCCCGTCGACGTACTCGACCACCAGGTACGGCGGGTCGTGGTCGAGGTCGGCGTCAAGGACTTCCGCGGTGCAGAACGGCGGTACCTGCCGGGCCCGGTTGACCTCGCTGCGGAACCGGCCGAGGAACTCCGTGTCCTGGGTGAACTCGCTACGGAGCACCTTGATCGCCACCTGCCGGCCCTGCGGCGTCCGCCCCAGGAACACCACTCCCATCCCACCGGAGCCCAGCCGAGCCAGTACCTCGTAAGCACCGAGGCGCACTGGATCACCGACGCGCAGGGCAAGACCCGACAAGACCCCTACCCCCCCATGTTGCGCCAACACCCGGACCGCACACTAGCGCGACCATCCACGACGGCCCTACCGGGTGCCCGCCGACTACGACGTCACCGAGGAGAGCTGGGTCCGACACCGACGGTCCGCTCCCGCGTAGTCCCGCTCGCCGCCGGTTCGGCGGCCGGTGGGACGGAAGACTGAGTGGCGCCTCAGTTTCGCTCAGCTCAGTCAAAGGCGGGGCTGGGATACTTCGGCTGGTGGTGCTTTCATGAACGCCGATGTCTCCGGTCGGCCCACAGGGGTCGCCGGTGGACCGGCGAGCAGGTTCGGACTCTTCGTGGTGGCGTGGCAGGCCGCCTATGCGCTGGTCCACCTGTGGGCGGCCATCGGTGGTGCGCCGCGTTTCCTGATGGGCAGGGAATCGTACTTCCCCGGCGGATGGGTTCCGGTGGTCATTGCCGCGATCGCCCTGCTCTGCTGTGCGGCCGCCGTACTGGGCGCTCGTCGAGGAGTGAGCGACACCCGTCACTGTACCGGGCCGGGGTCCGCCTGGTGGCCGGGTCGGACGCGGGCCTCGGCCCGGCGAAGCCGCACGGGATCCTGCCGGAGACGCTCGTCGAGTACGTCGGGTGTGGCATCCCCGCCACCGCCGCCCTCGGCGCGGCAACCTCGGTCGGTGCCGAGGTGTGTGGCCTGGGCCGGCGCAAGGGCCGCGTCCATCCCGGATTCGACGCCGACCTGCTGGTCGTGGGCGGCGACCCGACGAGCGACATCACGGTACTGCGCCGCCCGCTCGCCGTGTACCGCGCCGGCAACCCGGTGAGCAGATGATCGGGCGCCCCGGGCACGGCAGGCGGGCGACGTGACCGGAGCGCAGTCCGCTCAGCTCGTCGTCGCGCAGGGTGGTGCGGCCGGCCCGGCCAGCAGAACGTGGAGCGGCGTATCCTGCGCGCGTGGGACTGCGGTTCGAAACGCGTCGGTCCGATTCGCCGTGGGTCGACACCGTGTGGACATGTACGAGCGAGCAGGTCACTTCGATGACGTCCGTCGCCGGGGTGCGTTGGGGCCTGGTGTTCTGGGAACAGTCCGGCCGAACGTACGCGGCGATCACCGGTCCCGAGACCCGGACCGGCACGGCGCCGGTGCCGGAGGGCGCGACCTTCACGGGCATCGAGTTCGCCGTGGGCACCTCGTTGCGGGCCGTACCAACGTCGGCGCTGGTCGACGGCGGCATCGGGCTCCCCGACAGCACGCGCCGGACGTTCCGGCTCGACGGCGCGCGCTGGGAGACGCCCGGCCCCGACGACGCCGAGACACTGGTCGACACTCTCGTCCGCGCCGGGACCGTGGTCCGTGATCCGCTCGTCGCCGAGGTGTTGCGTGGTCACCGCCCGGCCGTCTCGGGGCGCACCGTCGAACGCCGGTTCCGCGCCGCGACCGGACTGACGCGGGGCGCGGTCCGGCAGATCGAGCGGGCCCGTACGGCGGCGGAGCTGCTGGCTGCCGGTGACCCGGCCGTCGAGGTCGTTGCCAAGCTCGACTACTTCGACGAGCCGCACCTGGCCCGGGCACTGCGCTCCTACGTCGGACGCACCGTCAGGCAGCTGCGCGAGGGCACCGGCGGTGCGATCGCCCTCGACCTGGGTCAGCGTTTGACGTCGTAGACCAGCTTCAGGATCCCGTTCGAGTAAGTCTCCGACTCCCGCAGCGTCAGCATGTGCTTGTCTCTGTCGGCCCGGCCGAACACGCTCTTCCCGGCACCGAGCAGCACGGGAAAGACGAGCAGGTTGTACTGGTCGATCAGGCCCGCATCGGACAACCGCCGGGCCAGCTCCGCGCTCCCGTGGATGAAGATCGCGCCGCCGTCGCCCTGCTTGAGCGCGGAGACGTCCTCGGTCGAGCGCAGAAGCACCGTCGGCCCCCACCCGTCGACGAGGGCGTCGTCAGGCAACGTGGTCGATACGACGTACTTGGGCAGCTCCTTGTAGCCGGCGTGGTCCTCCGAACCGGGCCAGACCGGCGCGAATGCCTCGTAGCTGCGGCGGCCGAACATCAGCGCCGTCGTGTCGGTGAGCTCCTCGCCCTTCAGCGACCAGGCTTCCGGGACAAATTCAAGGTCCTTGAACACCCACCCGCCGCTGCGGTGTTCCTCTCCCGGCCCACCGCCGGGCGAGTCCACCACGCCGTCGAGCGACATGAAACCGGTGTAGACCAGGTTACGCATTGTGCTGTCTCCTCATGCTTGAGCGGGCTGCCGGATCCACGCTAGATCAGGGCCACGGCGGCCGTCTTGGACGGAAACGACAGCGGCCCCAGGATCGGAGACTGCCCCTCACAAGTTGTCACTTGGTCGTCGGAACGGGAACCGGCAAAGCTCCCGACCCGAAACAGATCATGTCGGTGCCCTCGACGCCGTGGATCGGTGCCGCCTTTCCCGGCGCCACCTCGAACGTACGGGGGCACTCGCTGCACTTGCGGAGAGGCTTGCGTGCGCTGTTCCCGTTCATCCGATCGATCGCAATCCGAGTCGCCGGGCGGGTCGGCGCGTCAGCCACCCGAGGAAACGTTCGTCCAGCTCTTCGGGGGGCGCGTCGACCAGTTCCGCGCCCGCGAGCTTCCGGTACTGCTCCATGTAGGTGCGGATGTTCTCCGGCTTCCCGTCGGGCCACCGCCAACAGCCGCCGCCGGAAGAACCTGCACGGCCACGCGTCGAGGCAGTCACGACAACGCCAGTCCGGGCCGTGCCGGTGCCGGGCCATCACGTCCTCGTCGTCGTCATCCACGAGGCGCCCCGCAGCCACACCCACCGGGCCTGAACGACCCGTGCGAGGTCGTACGCCCATCCTGCCCACTCAGGGCGGGGACGGACCGCCGGTGACGCACCACGCTCCGGGCCTGTGCCCCCGCGCCGCGCCCCCGGCAATAGCCGAAGCGCTCGACCGGAACATCCCGATCGAGCGCTTCGGCTATTGCCGCCTGTCCTCAAGGAGGATCGGCCTCGATTGGTTTCCGTATTCAGACCAGCGGTGATACGCCGAGGTACACGTTGTGGACGTACCCTTCCGAGTCCACCGCGCTGCTCTGGGTGAGGGTGCGTCCGAAGCACACTGACCACGAGTGTGCCGCGACCCCCGACGAGCCGCATACCCACGTGCCTAGGTCAACGCCTGTGATGGTGTGCAGGTCTGCGGATGCCGTCGCCGAGTAGAGGCTGGATCGGTTGTTGCGCACAATCACTGCCCCCTGTACGGACGCCCCGCTTTGCGACCTGATCGCGCAGACTTGCGCAATTACCGTGCGGTCCTCGGTGACGCTCTCGGTGCCGGCGCAGCGCCACGTGCTGGTGCCCACGCTCGGCGGGGACGTGTTGCCGTAGGGGCGCCAGGACCCGCTCTCCGCAGCCGCGGCGGGAGCGGCGGTCGCCAGGCTCAGCCCGAGAACAGCAGTCGCGGCAGCTACCAGACCTGCGATCATCCGTGTAACTCGCATGTAGGTTCCTCTCTGGCCATTCGAGATCTATCTCGTGGATATCTGTAGACGACGCGCAACCTAGCGAGGCCTGCCCAAAATCGGGAGGCGACTTGCGTTCGTCTCCCCCGTTACCTTTTGATCGTCCCCGGCTGGGGACTGCTCAGTCGCCCGGCCCGGTATGACTTACCGCCCCTGTCGTATGCATGATCCGGGGTGTTGTCGCCGGCTCGGGTGGCGTCGGCGGACCACTGATAGGTGCCGGGCCGCCCGACGCCCGGGTAGGTCTCCTCGTAACGTGGCTGTCGGGAGTCCGACGCCGAGCCCGGAATCCAATGGAATCTGTGGCCTCAAAGTGCGTCAGATTCTTGATGCGCCGGGTGATGTCCACGCGCTGACCGCCTGTCGAACTGGAGACATCAGTAGTCAGGTGGCGTCATGGCGAACTCCCCTCTTTGGATTTCGTCGACTGATTGCGCTCTTGCTGGCGGCCCGCGTTGGCGTAGTCGCACATGTTCGCCATGTCAGGCGCCTCCGCCGGCCAGACAAAGCATGCAGTGAATAGTCCTCAGGGCTGTTGTGTACGAGTGCCAGGCCGTTGACCGCGCGTGCCAGCCCGTCGTAGAGCGACCGGCGCCGCGCTGTTGGTGAGGACGGACCGGGCTGTCTTTTGTCGGCACGTGCGGCAAGCTCTCTTCTGGTACTCCAGCAGGAGATCCGCTCTGACCTGCGGTGGCGGTGTGGTCTGTCCGTGGGCAGCAAGCAGCCACCGCCGACTCTCGAAGTGGCGTCACCGGTTCGTGACCGACCCCTGAGGCTGGGAGATTCCCCACGGCAGCATCCGCCCGGCGAAGACCCTGCCGCCGCCCGCCGCCCCGAGGGCCAACGGTTGCAGAAGATCACCCGGACCGCGAAGGACCCAGTGAAGCTACGACGGGCCGTCGTGGTGCTGATGTCCGCTCAAGGCCAGCCGGCCCCGGACATCGCGCACCTACTGAAGGCCACCGAGGACTACGTCCGGGACGTGATCCACGTGTTCAACGATCGGAGGTTCGACGTGTTGAACGCAAAATGGAGAGGGGGCGCACCGAGACGGATCGATGAGCAGACCAGAGCCTGGATCTGCGCCACCGCCCGGGGCGACCTCCGGTTCCTCGGCAAACCGTTTCCTGCTGGTCCCTGACCAAGCTCCGTGAGCACCTGGGCCGTTGAACTGCAACCCAGCTCCGGCCGCGCCTGGCAGCAACGCGACCTACGCATCCTGGCTGAACTGGATCGAGGGCGAGTTCGCAGCCGTCCGGTACTTCGCCCTCAACGGCACCTACCACCGCACCCACCGAGAGCAGGACAAGGCCATCGGCGACTACCTCCGATGGCGCAACCAGCGCGCACGACCGGCGTCCGGATTCGCCATCAACTCCAAGATCCGACACCCGGATTACACGTCCAAGGCTGCATGACGAGGCACTACAGAGGTTGAAAGGCCGAGGTCTGCTGTGGAGGCTCGTCGGCGGGTCGAGCTGACGCAGTCCCGGTTGATCATCTAGACCTGTGGGGTGAGGTATCCCGATGGTGGTGGTTTGAGCGCGGCTGCTCGGCAGCGTCGAGAAGCGGTACGCCGGCGGGCGGCCGAGATGTTCGCCCAGGGTGAGCCGACCACGCAGGTCGCGGCGCGGTTGCGGGTGTCGGAGAAGTCGGTACGACAGTGGCGGCGTGCGTGGAAAGCCGGCGGTGACGAGGCGTTGGCCTCGACCGGGGCGGGCGGGTCAACGTGCAAACTCACCGATGAACAGCTCCACCGGTTGGCCGAGGTCCTGGACGCTGGCCCGGCCGCGCGGGGCTGGGCGGACCAACGGTGGACACTGGCCCGCATCGCTGAGGTGATCCGCCAACTGTTCGGGGTCGACTACACGCTGCGCGGGGTGTCCTACCTGCTGCACCGCATCGGCTACACCGTTCAGGTACCGGCCCGGCGGGCGGTCGAACGCGACCCGGAGCAGATCGCCGGGTGGCGGCGGCGCCGGTGGCCAGCGGTAAAAGACTAGCGGCGGCGCGGGGTGCGTGGATCTGCTTCCAGGACGAGGCGGGTCAGACTCTGCGACCGCCGAAAGCCAAGACGTGGGCCAGGCGTGGGCGTACTCCGGTGGTCGGGGTGTCGGGTAAGGGCTCGGGTCGGGTCTCGATCGCCGGCCTGGTCTGTCTCAAGCCCGGCCACCGTGGCAGGTTCGGATGGCGCACCATCACCCACCGCGGCCGTAAGGGTGAGCGGAGCAGTTTCTCCGAGACCGACTACGCGAACCTGCTCGACCAGGTCCACCAGCGTCTACGGGCCCCGATCATCCTGGTCTGGGACAACCTGAACACTCACGTCAGTGCCGCGATGCGCGCCCTGATCGCCGCCCGGGCCTGGCTGACCGTGATCCGGCTACCCGCCTACGCCCCCGACCTGAACCCGACCGAGGGCGCCTGGGCACACCTGAAACGCGGCCTCGGTAATCTTGCCGTCCGAGGCGTCGATCACCTCGCCCAGGTCGTGAAACAGCGACTACGACACATCCAGCAACGACCCGACCTCATCGCCGGCTTCCTCGCCCAGACCGGCATGACCCTCGACCCGGAGAAAACCTGACCGATCAGACCTCAGCCTTTCAACCTCTCTAGTGGCTGAGGAGGCCGGCGCAGGTCTTCACCTCCACGGGAACCACGGCGCCTCACGGCCCGCTATCAAAGCGGCTCAGAATCAGTCTTCGGCCGAGCCGGCAGGTCCCGCGAGCTGGGCTCATCGCCGGTGTGGCTGGTGAGCCGTAGCGGGTCGGTCTGGGCGGCGAGGAAGATATTTGCAGACCGTGTGTTGGTCGTGAAGAGGGGTCTGAGGTCCCGGCCGTCACGATCGCTGTGTAGGAAGACAGAGAGGGGATCGTTGTATCCGCGACGGATTACGATGCGGTTGTCGAGGATCCCGCATGGACCACCCGACGATTGATTTGGATCGAAGGATATGTCGACGAACGCCCGGGCTGTGCCAGAGGACGCGTCGGCCAGCACGAAGGTGTTATCGGTGACATAGTTGACCATGCCCAGCTCGTGCTCGTTGAGCCAGCCAATGTGAGAATGAAAGTCGTAGCGGTGCTGAACAGAGCCGTCAGCTGTGCGTATGACCACCACGGTGTCCTGGTCGTTGTCGGATTCCACATGGTCGTACCAGATAAATGCGGCCGCGATGAGCTCGCCGTCGGGTGACCAGCTGATCCTGCTCTCCCAGTTGGTCCACATCTCGTCGTCGTCGGCCCACAGCCGTGTCGTGGTTCGGGCGGCGAGGTCGATCAGGTCCACGTACGGGCCTTCCTCGACCGAGGCCAGGACGGCGATCTTGCTTGCGTCCGGCGAGAGCGCCGCCGTGGTGCTACTAGGCACAGATGGCTCGTGATCGATCCAGTCGGGCTGGCCGGTTGGCAGGTCCAGCAGACACAGCCTCGTCTGTTCCTGGTCAGACTCCCTTGAGGAGTTGAAGAGGATCTTCCGCCCGTCGCGGCTGAGGTCGCAAACGGTCGGATCAGGCATAGCGGGGATGCCGGCAATCCGAACAAACTCCCCAGTTCTGTCATCGACTCCCGCCAGCAGCACGGGACGGCCGTCGGCGTCATGGTCGACGATCAGCATCCGTATCCGTTCGACCTGCCGTTCCGGCACACGCTCGAAATCGATGTGCGGTGGGTGACTCATCAAGTCGGATCCCCTTCCTGACCTCACAGTGCGGCAATGGTACGACCGTGGGCTCCCGCTGCCGTGGCCGAGTGGGCGCCTGACCGCTTGTGGAAGATCGCCGCGCCGCTGATCTCGCCCTCGCTGCGCCGTCGCCAGGGCGGTTGACCGACGCCGCGGTGACGACCGCTTCTCGACGCTGCCGAGCGGTCGCACTCAAACCACCACCATCGGGATACCTCACCCCACAGGTCTAGATGATCAACCGGGGCTGCGTCAGCTCGACCCGCCGACGAACCTCCACAACAGAACTCGGCCTTTCAACCTCTGTAGCTGATGTCGCGTGGGCTGGAGGTATCGTAGGAGTTGAATCTCTGCGCAGCCGGTCATGCATCCGTGTGGCGATTCCGTTGCACCACAACACGTCTGCGTTCGGCGAGGTTGAGCGTGAAGAGTCCGAGGATGTGGCGCCGCAAGCGTCAGTACGTCGATGAACCGTGTGAGGGATGACGATGCAACGCGCTCAGACGACGGCAAACACGAGGGATTATCCTACCAAGGACCGACTCGACTTTTTCCGCGAGCTGATATCCACCTCGCTCGCGCCAATGGACATCCGGGCTGAACGCTCGATCGACTTCATTGCCACGATGCGGTCAGTTGAGCTCGGCGCCCTCCAGCTGTCAATCTACCAATTTCCATCACTTGAGGTATTCCGCACCGCACGAATGATCAGACAATCTGATCCGGATATCTACAAGCTCAACCTGGTTCTCCACGGACGCGGTGTCGTCGACCAAGATCGCCGTATCTGTGTGGCCCGCCGAGGCGACTTCTGCTTCTACAACGTCTCAAGCCCGCACCAACTCAGCTACTCAGAAGAACCCGGTGCTCGCAATCAGAATACGGCAATCAGCGTCCAGATCCCCCGGGCGCTCCTATCGATTCCCAGCCAAAAGGTGAAGAGGCTCTTCGCGTCACCCCTGGTCTCCGGCCGAGCCGGCATCGTGGCCGTGCTGTCACAACACCTACTTCAACTGGCCCACAACGTCGAGCAGTTGCGACCCGCCGACGCAACACGCCTCGGCGCGATCACCGTCGACCTCATCGCGGCCACCCTCGCGCATCAACTCGACACCGAAGCGGCACTCCCTCCGGAGACCCGTCAACACGCAACCTACGCCTGCATCCTGAACTTCATCGACCGACACCTGGCCGACCCGGCGCTCACCCCATCGGCGATCGCTGCCGCCCACCACATCTCCCTGCGCACCCTGCACCGGCTCTTCCGGGCCCACCACACCACAGTCGCGGGCTGGATCCGCCACCGCCGACTCGACCGCTGCCGACGCGATCTCGCCGACCCCGCCATGGCCACCCACACGATCCACGCCATCGCCGCCCGCTGGGGGTTCCCAGACAAGGCGCACTTCAACCGACTCTTCGCCGCCGCCAACGGCATGACTCCAGGGACCTACCGGCAACACCAAACGGGTTTCACCTCCCCCTAAGGTGCCGCGTCGGAAAGCACTGACTGGGCTTCCCTGAGATGTGGACATCCTGAAACTGGATGTTGGTCCAGAGGAAGGGGTGTCCCGGTTGGGGCGTCCATCGAAGTACACGGAAGAGTTCCAGCGTGACGCGGTTGACCTGGTCCGCTCGTCGGGGCGGCCGATCAACCAGGTTGCCCGTGAGTTGGGGATGAGTCACGAGACTCTGCGGAACTGGGTCCGTAAGCAGGAGCGGCAGTCTGGGACGGGTACGGCGGTCTCCGGGGAGGGGCTGTCGGTGGCGGACAAGGACGCCGAGATCGCCCGCCTGCGGCGCGAGGCGGTTGAGCTGCGGCAGGAGAAGGCTCCGGGTTCTACCGCTGGACGGCCAGCGAACCGGCCCGGCAGGCTACGCACCGCTGCCGAGGATCTGCCCGGTATCCGGCAGCCACCGCTGCGTCATGGTCGGTCCACACAGCCGCCCATGATCGGCGGTGACTGTCGTCGTTCCCGCACCACATCAAGCCGCAGCTCAGCCAAAGGTCGGCGGCGAGCTGTCGTACCGGTGGCAGCAGTGTGCCTTCCTCCAACTCGCCACGTTGACAAGGTCGGTGATCTGGTCCCGGATCTGCACGTAGGGCGGCATCGGTTGACTTGGATCAATGATGATCAGCGGTTCCGTGTCGGTCGGCATTCGGAGCTGCCGACGGGCGCGCACCTGATCCAGCAGGCGTCGTGGGAGAACGTGTTGCGGTGAATTGGCTCAGGCGTTGTCGTGCACGAACGTCCGCATGTGCTCGGCGCACTCGGCCGCGTGCGTCTCCAACAGGAAGTGCCCGCCGTCGTAGATGTGCGCGTCCATGCGATCGAGGACGCGGTGGTAGGCGAGGACCTCCTCGACGTCGAAGTACGGGTCGTGCCGTCCCCACAGCACGAGCGCCGGCGGCTGATGAGCCCGGTGGTACGCGGCGAGCTCACCGAAGCGGGCGACGTGGTTGGCGTAGTCGCTGAACAGCGCGAACTGCGCGTCGATGTTGCCGGGTCGGCTCATGCGCTCCCAGTCGAGGTGCCACGATTCCGGAGGTTGCAGCGTCCGCATGTGATCGGGCAGCCCGGCGAGATACTGGTCCCGGGTGCCGGCGAAGTTCAACCAGTCCGGCAGCTCGGCACGCTTGTCGTCGGTCGGGTCGGCCCAGTACGCCTTGGCGCTGTTCCACTGCTCGCCGAGGCCGTCCTCGTGCGCGTTGCCACTCTGGACGATAATGCCGCGGATGCGATTCGGGGCCCGGGTGATCAGGTGGTATCCCACCGGAGCGCCAAAGTCGTGCAGGTAGACGAAGAAGCGCTCGACCCCGAGTTGGTCGAGTAGGTTCTCGACCGTCCGTGACAGGTTCTCGAAGGTGTAGGCGTACTCGTCGATGGTGGGCGACGAGGACATGCCGAAGCCGGGAAGATCGGGCGCGATCACGTACGCGACGTCGGCCAGTATGGGCATGACCTCACGGAACGTGTGCGACGAGCTCGGGAACCCGTGCAGCAGCAGTACGGCCGGCTCACCGGGGCGCCCGGCCTCGCGGAAGAACACCTCCAGGCCATCGACAGCGGCCTGGCGATGGCGGACCTTCTGGATCACCTGCACTGCGTCCTCCTCCTACAACCCGTTGGCGAAGGTCACCCCCGCCGAGCCCTGGTCGAGCTGCTCCCTGGCCCATCGTGCCCGACCTGAACCTCGACCGCCCGACTCGCCGCGATACCCCGCAACCTGACGATCAGCGGCCAGCAGCGCCAGATGTTGTCCGGCCACGGCCGGTAGGCAGGCGTCCCCGGAGCGCTTCGATACGATTCCGGCCTGGTAGCGGCACCGCGCCGCGACCGGTCGGGGAGGTAACCGTGTCAGGTGAGCCGTTGGTGTTCGACTACCTCGACCGGCACCCGCAGATCGATCCCGAAGCCTGGGTGGCGCCCGGCTGCACGGTGATCGGCTCGGTCCGCCTGGCCGCCGACGCGAGCGTCTGGTACGGCTCCGTACTCCGGGGCGACACCGAGCAGATCAGCATCGGGGCGGGTAGCAACATCCAGGACGGTTGTGTGGTGCACGCCGATCCGGGCTTTCCCGCCACGGTCGGCGTCGGTGTCTCGGTCGGGCACCGGGCCGTACTGCACGGCTGCACGGTCGAGGACGGTGCGCTGGTCGGGATGGGCGCGGTGGTGCTCAACGGGGCCCGGATCGGGGCCGGTTCGCTGGTGGCCGCCGGGGCGGTGGTGCTGGCCGGGACCGTGGTGCCACCCGGTTCGATGGTCGCCGGGGTGCCGGCGAAGGTACGCCGGCCGCTGACCGAGCCGGAGCGGGCCGACCTGCGGCGTACCGCCGAGCAGTACGTCGAGCGCAGCCGCTCGCACGCCGAGGCGACCCGAGCACGGCAGGATCCGAGGACGTAGCCAACAGCAGGATCCGAAGAAGTAGGCAACGGCAGGATCCGAACGGGTGGGGATCAGCCGCTGACCAGTCGGGCGTGCGTCTGCTCGTCCAGCGCGCTGTCGCGTACCCCTGCGGTTGGATTTTGTGGGGTGGCCCGGCGGATGGCGAGCCAGGCGGCCCCGGCGGCACCGTCTCCGGCGAGTACGCCGGGTCGACCCAGCCAGGCGACCAGCCGTTGCTGCACCCTGACCCGGATCTCCGGCACTCCGGTGAGCAGACCGCCCGCGAGCACCACCGGTCCGGGTGCCGGGTGCAGCGAGACCAGGGTGTCGGCGAGCCGGCGTGCGGCGGTCTCCACGATGTCGAGGGCCATCGGATCGCCGGCCCGTGCGCAGTCCACGACTGCCGGTGCGATCGCCGCGACGTGCTGGCGGTCGAGTTCGTAGAACCGGGTCACGAACGCCTCCGGTGCGGTCGCGCCGACCCGCTGGCAGACGGCCCGGACCAGTGCCCCCGGTTCGGCCGGTCGCGCCTCCGGCTCGACCACCAGCGCTCCAGTTGAGGCCGGCAGTGCTCCAGGCGAGGGCGGCAGTGCTCCCGGCTCGGTCGGTTCGTCCTGGTAGAGGGCTCGTGCGGTGGCTTTGACGGCGGCCAGGCCGAGCCAGTAGCCGGAGCCCTCGTCGCCGAGCAGCCAGCCCAGGCCGTCCGCGATCCGGACCACCGTGCCGTCCCGGACAACCGCCGCGACCGCGCCGGTGCCGGCGATCAGCACCGTGCCGGTGTCGGCCGGGGTGCCGGCCGCGAACGCGACCACGGCGTCACCGACCGACCACATCGGACAAGCTAGCCCGGCTCGGGACCAGTGGTCGGCGTAGCCGGCGGCGACCTCGGGGTCGTCCAGTCGGGAGACGCCGGCCAGGCCGACCACTCCGCCGACGATCCGGCCCGGGTCGTGGCCGGCGAGCGCGGATCGGATCGCGGCACCGAGCGCGGCGGCGGCCTGCGCCGGGTCGGTGGCGATCGGGTTTCCGCCGCCGGCCTGGCCCCGGCCCACGATCCGGCCGTCCAGGGTCGCGACGACGACGCGGGTCGCGGTGCCCCCGGCGTCGACGCCGAGGACGAGGGGAGTGGTCACCCTGCCGATGGTGCGGGCTGCCGGTGGCCCACCACAAGGGTACGGATCGAAAAAGTTAAAGGTATTGACGTGTGCGCCACAGTGGTCATAGTTTTTCTCACCAACACGTGACGGTGAAAGGAATGTTGATGGAGGAGAGCGGACTGCTGGGCCGGGTGCGTACCGAGCTGAGTGCGCTGCCGGTCGCTTTGCAGCGGGTCGCCGAGCAGATCCTGATCGCCCCGGAGGAGGCCGCTCGGGCGACCATCATCGACCTGGCCGAACGCGCCGGCACCTCCACGGCCACGGTCACCCGGTTCTGCCGGGTCTTCGGCTACCGGGGCTACGCCCAGCTGCGGGTCGCCATCGCCACCGAGACCGGACGAGCCGCCCAGGCCCGCTGGGACACCGACATCGACCGTGAGATCGGCCCCGACGACCCCCTCGACCACCTGCTCGAAGTCGTCGCCAGCGCCGACGCGCGGGCCATCCAGGACACCGCCGGCCAGGTCGACCTCGCCGCCGTCGACCGGGTCGCCGCCGCCGTCGCGCAGGCCCAACGGGTCGACCTGTTCGGCTTCGGCAGCTCCGGCAACGCCGCGCGGGAGATGGCCTTCCGGTTGGAACGCATCCGGATCCCGGTCTGGCACCGGGCCGACGCGCACAGCGCGCTCACCAACGCCGCCCTGCTCGGACCCGGCGACGTCGCGATCGGACTGTCGCACAGCGGGCGTACCCGCGAGGTGATCGAGGTGCTCGCCGAGGCCGCCGACCACGGCGCGCTCACCGTCGCGGTCACCTCGTTCCCCCGCTCACCGCTGGCCGAGGTCGCCGACGTGGTCATGACGACCGCCGTCCAGGAGACGACGTTCCGGCTGGCCGCGCTCTCGGCCCTGCACTCCCAACTGCTGGTGCTCGACCTGATCTACGTCGCGGTGGCGCAGCGGACGTACCAGCGGACCACCGAGGCGTTCGAGGTCACGGCACGCGCCGTCGACGCCCACCGGCTGCCGGACGAGTCGCAGCGGGCGGCTCGTCGACGTGTCAAAACCACGGAGGGGTCATGACCACCACCATCAGCGCACCGGCCTACGTCGACGCCGTCACCGCGGCGATCGCACGGGTCACCGGCACCCAGGCCGACGGCGTACGGGCCGCCGCCGCCCTGATCACCACCGCTCTCGACCAGGGCGGGGTGGTGCAGGCGTTCGGCTGCGGGCACTCCGAGGCACTGTCGATGGAGATCGCCGGGCGGGCCGGCGGACTCGTACCCACCAACAGGATCGCACTGCGGGACCTCGTCCTCTACGGCGGCGCCGACCGGGCCGTGCTCGACGACCCGTACCTCGAACGGGACCCGGCGGTGGCCCACCGGCTCTACGAGCTGGCCCCGGTCAAGCCCGACGACGTCTTCGTCCTCACCTCCAACTCCGGCGTCAACGGCGTCATCGTCGAGTTCGCCCTGCTGGTCAAGGAGCACGGCCACCGGCTCGTCGGGATCACCTCGCTCGACCACACCGCACGGGTCGAATCGAGGCACCCCTCGGGGCGGCGGCTCGCCGACATCGCCGACGTCGTACTCGACAACGGAGCGCCGTACGGCGACGCAGCCCTGCCCATCCCCGGCGGCGGTGCCGTCGGAGCCATCTCGTCGATCACCGGAGCGCTGCTCGCCCAGCAGATCGTCACCGAGGTCGTCGCGCACCTGCTCGCCGCCGGCCAGACCCCACCGATCTACCTGTCGGCGAACGTGCCCGGCGGCGACACCCACAACCACGAACTCGAAGCGCGGTACGCCGGGCGTATCCGACGCACCGCCTGACCAGAAGGCGAGGCCGCCGACCATGGACCCCTCTTCCACCCCGGTCGTACGCCGTCCCAACCGACGCACCCTGCTCCGAGCCGCCGGCATCGGCCTGGCCGCCCCGGCCCTGACCGGCTGCGTCACCAGTGCCGGTGACAACGACACCTCCACCGCCGCCAAGGGCGCGACCAGTGCCGACAACCCGCTCGGCGTACCCGAGAAGACCCCGCTGGAGGTGGTCATCTTCAAGGGCGGGTACGGCGACGACTACGCGATCAACGCCGAGAAGCTCTACGAGCAGCGGTACCCCAGCTCCAGCGTGGACCACAAGGGCATCCAGAAGGTCGGCGAGGCGTTGCAGCCCCGGTTCGTCGCCGACACCCCGCCGGACGTGGTCGACAACACCGGAGCCGGTCGGCTCGACCTCGCCACCCTGGTCGGCGCGAAGAAGCTCACCGACCTGACCGAGTTGCTCGACGCGCCGTCACTCGACGACCCGGCCCGCAAGGTACGCGACACCCTGCTGCCGGGCGTGGTCGAGGACGGCACCCTCGACGGCAGGGTGTACTCGCTCAACTTCACCTACACCGTCTGGGGTCTCTGGTACTCCAAACCGTTGTTCGACCGGCACGGCTGGACCTACCCGACCACCTGGGAGGGGATGCTCGCGCTCTGCGCGGAGATCAAGAAGGCCGGCATCGCGCCGTGGACGTACCAGGGCAAGTATCCCGAGTACCTGAACGACCCGCTGCTCGCCATGGCGGCCAAGGCCGGCGGGCCGGACCTGGTCAAGGCGGTGGACAACCTCCAGCCCGGCGCGTGGAAGCAGCAACCCCTGCTCGACGCGGCCACCGCCGTCGCCGAACTCGCCGGCCGGGGCTACCTGCTCTCCGGCTCCGAGGCGCTGTCGCACACCGAGGCGCAGGCCGCCTGGTCACAGGGGAAGGCGGCGATCATCCCCTGCGGGTCGTGGCTGGAGGCCGAACAGAAGGGTGTCACCCCGGACGGCTTCGACATGGTGATGGCCGCCGTACCGACGCTCGGGGCCGGGGACCGGCTGCCGTACGGCGCGTTGCAGGCCGCCAGCAGCGAATCGTTCCTGGTGCCGGCGAAGGCGAAGAACCCGCGCGGCGGGCTGGAGTTCCTCCGGATCCTCTTTTCCCAGCGGGCCGCCCGCACCTTCGCCGAACTCAACAGCACCCTGCCCAGCGTCGCCGGGGCCACCGACGGCCTGACCGTCAGCAGCGGGCTCGGCTCGGTCCGGTCCGCCGTACAGGCCGCCGGGGCGAACACCTTCACCTACCGGTTCCGCACCTGGTACGCCCCGCTGGCCAAGGCCGTCGACGACGCCACCGGCGAACTCGCCACCCGACGGGTCACCCCGGCCCAGTGGGCCGACCGGATCCAGCAGGCCGCCGACGCGCTGGCCAGGGACACCACCGTCGCCAAGTACGCCCGGTAGGGGCGGGGCGATGGCAGCCATGCGGCACGGCAAATACCGGTTCCTGGCCGGCGCGATCCTGCCGGGGCTGCTGTTGTACGCGGTTTTCGTGCTCTCCCCGTACGCGCAGGCGTTCTACCTGTCGCTGACCGACTGGACCGGGGTCTCCGGCGAGGTGCGCTTCGTCGGGCTGGACAACTTCCGGCGGCTGCTCGACGACCGGCTGTTCCTGGCCGCACTGCGCAACAACGGGCTGATGCTGCTGGTCGTACCGCTGGCCACCATCGTGCTCGGCCTGCTGCTCGCCGCGCTGGTCAACTTCGGCGGCCGGCGTGGCAGCACCGCCCCGGCCGGGATCCGGGGCGGCGAGTTCTACAAGATCGCCTACTTCTTCCCGCAGCTGCTCTCGCTGCCGATCATCGCCGTGCTGTGGCAGTTCGTCTACCACCCCAACGAGGGACTGCTCAACGGCCTGCTGCGGGCCGTCGGCCTGGACGCGCTGGCGCACGCCTGGCTGGGTGATCCCGCACTGGCGCTCTGGGCGGTGATGGCGGTCCTGGTCTGGTCGGCGGTCGGCTTCTACATGGTGCTCTTCTCCGCCGCGATGGAGTCGATCCCGCGCGACGTGCTGGAAGCCGCCGTACTCGACGGTGCCGGGCGGCTCGCCACCCTGCGCCGGGTGGTCGTCCCGCTGCTCTGGGACAACATCCAGGTCGCGTTCGTCTACCTGGGCGTCCTGGCCCTGGACGGGTTCGCGGTGGTGCAGGTGATGACCGCCGGACCGGGCGGACCGGACGGGGCCACCGAGGTGATCGGGCTCGGGCTCTACCGCAGTGCCTTCACCTACGGCAAGTTCGGTTACGCCGCCGCGATGGGCGTGACGCTGTTCTTCCTGACCCTCGCGTTCGCCGTGATCGCGCTGCGGGCCAGCCGACGGGAACGGGTGGAACTGTCGTGACCGCGCTCGTCGACCGGTCGGCGCGACCGGTCACTCCTGCCAGGCGGGACAGACCGGTGACCCGCTCCGGGCGGCCCGGCGACGTCGCGGCCCACCTGTTCCTGGTCGGCTGGGCGGTGCTGGTCACCGTACCGCTGCTCTGGGCGGTGGTCAGCTCGCTCAAGACCGACCGGGAGATCCTGACCAGCCCGTGGAGACTGCCGACGCAACCACAGTTCGACAACTGGTCCCGGGCGTGGACCCAGGCGTCGATCGGCAGCTACTTCGTCAACAGCGCGATCGTCGTCGGTTGCGCGCTCATCCTGACCATGCTGCTCGGCTCGCTGGTCGCGTACGCGCTCGCCCGGTACACCTTCCCCGGCAACCGGCTGCTCTACCACCTGTTCGTCGCCGGCATCCTCTTCCCGGTCTTCCTCGCCCTGGTGCCGCTCTTCTTCGTGGTCAAGCAACTCGGACTGCTCGGCACCTATCCGGGGCTGATCCTCGTCTACACCGCGTACGCGCTCCCGTTCACCGTGTTCTTCCTGCACTCGTTCTTCCGTACGCTGCCCACGGCGATCGCCGAGGCCGCCTTCATCGACGGCTGCTCACACGCCGGGGTGTTCTTCCGGGTGATGCTGCCACTGGCCCGGCCGGGCCTGGTCAGCATCGGGATCTTCAACTTCCTCGGGCTGTGGAACCAGTACCTGCTGCCGCTCGTGCTCAACCCCGACCCCGACCGGTACGTGCTCGCCCAGGGGCTCGCGGCGCTCTCGGTCAGCCAGGGCTACCGCAGCGACTGGAGTGGACTGTTCGCCGGTCTCACCATCGCGATGCTGCCGGTCCTCGCCGCCTACGTGCTCTTCCAGCGTCAGATCCGCTCCGGCCTCACCGCCGGCGCGGTGAAGTAACGCCCACTGCGGCACGCCACGGCCGACCACCGTCGTCCGGCCGTACCCATCCTTCGATCCACTGTGAGGAGACCCCGTGTCCACGAAACCCACCGTGAGAAGTCTCGCGGCCGGTGCGGCGGCCGTCCTGGCCGCCGGAACCCTCGCCGGCATCACCGCGACCGCCTCCGCCGGCACCGCCCCGGTCGGTGCCCCCGCCATCGCCGCCAACTGCGGCGTCCTCTTCGACGACTTCACCTACGCGTCGTCGTCGGACCCGGCGATCGCCGCCCGCAACTGGACCGTACGCACCAACGCCGGCGGACCGGGCGTGCCCGGCGCGGCCTGGCCGGCGGCGAACGTCAGCTTTCCCACCGACGGCGGGCAGAAGGTCCTCCAGTTGACCGCCAAGACCGACGGTACGGCCGGCGGCACCAGCCACGCCGAGTTCTTCCACCAGCGCAAGTTCTTCGAGGGCACCTACGCCAGCCGGGTCCGGTTCACCGACGCGCCCGTGTCCGGCCCGGACGGTGACCGCCTGGTCGAGACGTTCTTCACCATCACCCCGCTGGACCGGCCGCTCGACCCGAACTACGGCGAGATCGACTTCGAGTACCTGCCGAACGGCGGGTGGGGCGAGCAGGGGCCGATCTTCTACCAGACCACCTGGGAGACGTACCAGAACGAGCCGTGGCGGGCCGACAACACCCACACCGCCCAGCGGACCAGCTTCAACGGCTGGCACGACCTGGTCTTCACCGTCTCCGACGGTCGGGTGAAGTACTTCGTCGACGGCGTGCAGGTCGCCGACCACGGGGACCGCTACTACCCGGAAACCCCGATGTCGATCAACTTCAATCTGTGGTTCATCGACCTGCTCGGCCGTACCGGCACCGGGCTGGCGACCTACATCCAACAGGTCGACTACCTCTACTACGCCGACCGGGAGGTGATCACCACGGCCGAGGCGAAGAGCCGGGTCACCGCGTACCGGACGGCGGGCACCAACCACGTCGACACGGTCGGCGCCGGTGGCACCTGTACCACCACCCCGCCGACCACCCGTCCGCCGACCACGCCTCCGACGACCCGTCCGCCGACCACCACACCGCCGACCACCACACCGCCGACCACCGCGCCGCCGGCCAACTGCGCCGCCGCCCCGGCCTGGGACTGGGGGACCGTCTACCTGGAGGGGGCCCGGGTGAAGCACAACGGGCGGCTGTGGCAGGCCAACTGGTGGACCCAGGGCTCCGAGCCCGGCCTGACCGCCCAGTGGCGCGACCTCGGTCGCTGCTGACACCGGCACCACCCGGCGGGCTCCGTCCGTCCCATGTCGGCCGCGTCCGTCGCGTCCGCCTGCGGACGTCCAGCGGCATCGTGTCCAGGGAGCACCGTGTCCAGGGGCATCGTGTCCAGGGAAACGCGGCCCGGCGTGGGCTCTCCCGTCGTACCGGTAACGGTCGGCAGGAGAGCCCGTCGGTGCGTCAGATGATCGTGCCCCGTCCGGCCGTGCGGCGTGGAGCGGTGGCGGATGACGCCCCGGAGGGTGTTGTCACCAGCCCGACCCCAGGAACCGGAGGACCTCGGCGAGGAACTGGTCGCGCCCGTGGTCGCCGCGGTCGAGGTGCGCGTAGTGGGTTGCCCCGGCCAACTGCACGCTGCGTACGCTGCGGGCGTGCACGAGATGCTCCGCCAGCGTCGTGGGGTCTTCCGGTCGGCTCCAGAAGTCATGCTCGCTGCGCAGCACGAGCGTGTGTGCGGTCACCAGGCTCGCGTCCCACAGTTGACGGCCGGTGGCCAGGTAGAAGCTGTCCTCCAGAGCGCCGGACGGCGCGCGAAAGCTCGCCGGTTCACGGCTGCTGCTGGTCGGGTCGGAATCCAACGCCGCCCGCTGATAGGCCGCCGCCACCGCCGGGTCGCGCCAGACGCTCTTGTCCGGCGTCGGGATGCTGCTGTCCCACGACGGCAACAGGCTCGCCGCGGTACTGGTGCGGTAGGCGCCGTAGTTGGCCGCGTTGAACCGGCCGGGTCGGTTCGGGTCCTCGTAGCCGCTACCTCGTCCCATGGTCGGATGGGTGTCGCTCGCGCCGTAGAGGGAGTTGTAAAGCACGAGATGGCTGACCCGCGCCGGGTTGGCGGCGGCGTACTGGCCGAGCCAGTGGCCGCCGGTGGCCCAGCCCAGCAGCGCGACCCGGCCTGACCGGTCGCCTGCCCGGTTCCGTGCGCTGATCATGTCGACGACGGCGGCCACGTCGCGTACCACCGCGTCGGAACGGACTGCCGGCGGGTTGGCCTGCGGCGGTTCGGACAGCTCTGCCGGGCGGGTCGAGCCACCGTAACCGCGCGCGTCCATCACGTAGACGCGGTGCCCGGCAGCGGCGAGGTCCACAGCAAGCGAGCCGCCGGGTACCGGCAGATCGAAGCTTGCCGGCCCGGGCACCCGGGCCCCGTGCAGCAGCAGGACCGGCGGGCGAGCGGGGGACGGACGCGGGTCCCGTGGCCGGACCTCCCGCACGGCGATACGAATGCCCGGGTCGCTGGTCACGTGCAGTTCGCTGCGGACCGGGTCGGCGCCGGGGGCGTCGGCGAGGGTGGTGGCCGAGGCGGCGGTACCGCCGGGGAGCAGGGCCGCGACGGCGGCCGCTATCACTTTTGGACGGCTGACGGGCATGGCGGGCGCTCCTGACTGAACGGGTCCCGCCGTGCGACCGTGCGGGAAGTCATGCCGCCACCATGCCGACATGGGCTGCCGCACTGGTCGTCACATATCCCGAACCGCACCAATTGATATCTTCCGTGTATCGCCCGGACCGGCGCAGGCGACTCGGAAGAGGGGGCAATGATGGAACTGCGACATCTGCGGTACTTCCTCGCCGTCGCCGACCACCTGCACTTCGGCCGCGCCGCCGCCGAACTGGGAATCCAGCAGCCGCCGTTGAGCCAGCAGATCCGGGCGCTGGAGTCGGAGATCGGCGTCGACCTGTTCGACCGCAATACGCGCCGGGTCCGCCTCACCCCGGCCGGGATCGCGTTCCGGCCGGACGCCGAACGCGTGCTCGCCCACGCCGCCGCCGCGGTTCGTGCCGCCCAGCGCGCCGGGCGCGGAGAGACCGGCAGCCTCACGGTCGGCTTTGTCGGCTCGGCCACCTTCACCCTGCTGCCCCGGCTGCTGCGGGCGGTCCGCGACCGCCATCCCGACGTCACCCTCAGCCTGCGCGAACTCACCACCACCCAGCAGGTCGACGGGCTGCGCGACGGCACCCTCGACGTCGGCCTGCTCCGCCCGCCACTGCCCGCCGCCGACACCGGCTTCCTGCATGTCGAGGCGGTCGGCCACGAACGACTCGTCGTCGCCCTGCCCGCCGACCACCCCCGCGCCGGTGACCGGGTCGTCGACGTGCGTCAGCTGGCCGACGAGCCGTTCGTCCTCTCGCCCCGCCACCTCGGCCCCGGCCTGCGCGACCAGATCGTCGACTACTGCCGCCGGGCCGGGTTCACTCCGACCGTCGCGCAGGAGGCCATTCAGATGCAGACCATCATCGGCCTGGTCGGAGGCGGACTCGGCGTGTCCCTGGTGCCCGCGTCGGTGTCCCGGCTACGTCGCGACGACGTCGCGTTCCGGCCAGCCCTCCCGGCCACCCACGTCATCGAACTGGCGGTCGCGTACCGCCGCATGGGATCCAACCCGGCCACCGCCAACCTCGTCGCGCTCGCTCGCGACCTGGCCCGGTCGGCGCCGGTACGGCCCCGGCGGCCGGCCTCGCGCTGAGGGCGAACGCGACGCGCGGCTGGTCGAGGCTGATGCACCTATCGCCACTACCCTCGACCAGAACGGGACGAATTACTACTAGCGGCCGGTGCCGAAGGTGTCGCAGGTGGTCGGGTCGCCGGTGTCGAAACCCCGGCGGAACCACTCCTGGCGTTGGGCCGAGCTGCCGTGGGTGAACGCCGACTCGTCGATCCGACCGCCCGAACGCTCCTGGATGGCGTCGTCACCGATCGCGGCGGCGGTGTCCAGTCCCTCCTGGATGTCCTGGTCGGAGATGCTGGTGAAGATCTTCTCGCCCCGATCGTCGGCGGTGCCGGTGGCGTTGCGCGCCCACGCACCCGCGTAACAGTCCGCCTGGAGTTCGAGCGCGACCGAGAGGGCGTTCGCCTGGCCGGGGTCGCGGGCCTGCTGCCGGCGCATCTGCGCCTCGGTGCCGAGCAGGTCCTGCACGTGGTGGCCGTACTCGTGGGCGAGGACGTAGGGCTGGGCGAACTCGCCGGTCGCGCCGAGTTGTTCGGCCAACTGGCGGTAGAAGCTCAGGTCGATGTAGACCTTGTCGTCGGTCGGGCAGTAGAACGGGCCGACGCCCGAGTCAGCCGCACCACATCCGGTGTTCACCGCCTGTTCGAAGAAGACCGTGTCGGACTCGGCGTACGGCTTGCCGAACTTCTCCGGCATCGTCCGCTCCCACCAACTCTGGATGGAGTTGACGTACAGCGTGTTGCGGCAGTCGAGCTGGCGCAGGGCGTCGTCGGCCGAGCACCGTTGCTCGATCGCGGTGTTGTCACCCTGCTCGTCGCCGCCGGTCAGGGCGTTCAGGCCGAAGCCGCCGCCGACCAGCGCGACCAGCACGGTGACGATGACGCCGACCAGACCGCCGCCACCGCCGAGGGAGAACCCGCCCGAACCGCCTGCTCCACCCGATCCACGCCGGTCCTCCACCTGACTGGTGTCGATCTCCGCGTTCTCGTTCAGTTCCATGACGACTCCAGTTCGACGGGGACGGCACTGCCGACATATCCGGATGTGTCCTGGTGTGGTGGGGTCGAACTCCGGATGGCGGTGCGATACCCCGACGTCCTGATCGGTAATCCCGGCGCGGTGCAGGCCCAGGTCATCGAGGCGGTCTTCGGCACGATCGCCGACATGCTAGATTCCGCGCGTCCTTGTCCTCCTTCCGCGACGGTCGTCATGGTCGTCGCGCCCCCCGCTGCGAAAAGCGCCGGTGGCTGGCGTCGGGTAGCGGGACGGCCGTGCGGTGGTGGCCGACAATACGTCGAAGGTGATGAATCAGCGCATGACGAGAACACCACACACCGTTGTCATCGGGGCCGGCCCGGCAGGCCTGACCGCGGCGTACCAGCTGACCAAACGCCAGGCTTCGGTCGAGGTGTTCGAGGCCGACGACCAGGTCGGCGGGATCAGTCGTACGGTGGAACGCGAGGGCTGGCGTTTCGACATCGGCGGGCACCGGTTCTTCACCAAGGTCTCGTCGGTCGAGGCCTTGTGGCACGAGATCCTGCCGGACGAGGACTTCCTGCTCCGGCCCCGGATGAGCCGGATCCACTACCGCGAGAAGCTGTTCGACTACCCACTCAAGGCCAGCAACGCGCTGGGCAACCTCGGGGTGTTCGAGGCGGTTCGCTGCGTCGGCTCGTACGTCTGGGCCCAGGTCCGCCCGCCGAAGGACCAGAGCCACTTCGAGGGCTGGGTCACCGCCCGGTTCGGCAAGCGGCTCTACTCGATCTTCTTCAAGACCTACACCGAGAAGCTGTGGGGCATTCCGGCCACCGAGTTGCAGGCCACCTGGGCGGCCCAGCGGATCAAGAACCTCTCGCTGGCCAACGCCGTGGTGAACGCGCTCATGCCGAAGCGCAACCAGAAGGACATCACCAGCCTGATCGAGGAGTTCCAGTACCCGAAGTTCGGCCCCGGCATGATGTGGGAACGGGCCGCCGAGCACGTGGCCAAGGCCGGCGGTGTGGTCACCCTGAACACCTGGGCGAAGACCGTGCACCGGGAGGACGGCCGGGCGGTCGCGGTGACCGTCGCCGACGCCGACGACGAGCGCCGGGTCGAGGCCGACCACGTCGTGTCGACCATGCCGATCTCCGAGCTGATCAAGGTGATGGACCCGCCGGCCCCGGAGAACGTACGCGCCGCCGCCGACGCGCTGCGCTACCGCGACTTCCTCACCATCGCCCTGGTGGTGCCCGAGGCCGCCGGCTTCCCGGACAACTGGATCTACGTGCACACCCCCGGCGTACGGGTCGGCCGGATCCAGAACTTCGGCTCCTGGTCGCCGTACCTGGTGCAGGACGGTTTCACCTGCCTGGGCCTGGAATACTTCGTCAACGAGGGCGACGATCTCTGGGAGATGGCCGACGACGATCTGGTCAAGCTCGGCACCGACGAGCTGGAGCGGCTGCGGCTGGTCACGCCGGGCGCGGTCAGCGCCGGTTACGTGGTCCGGATGCCGAAGGCGTACCCGGTCTACGACGAGGGCTACGAGGACGCGGTCGACACCATCCGGCACTGGCTCGCCGAGGCGGTCCCGAACGTGCACCCGGTCGGCCGCAACGGCATGCACCGGTACAACAACCAGGACCACTCGATGCTCACCGCGATGCTGACCGCGGAGAACATCCTCGACGGCACCACCCACGACGTGTGGCAGGTCAACGTCGAGGAGGAGTACCACGAGGAGAAGGACTCCGGATCGGGTTCCGGTTCCGGTGACCACGGCACCGGCCGGGCCGCTCCCGTACTGCCGAAGCAGCCGGCCCGGTGACCACGCTCGCCCCGCCCCCGCCCGCCCCCCGGTTGGAACGGCTGCGGGGCTGGACCACGGTTCGGTTGGGGCGACTGCCGGGTGACGCCGGCCACCTGCTGCGCCGGCACTGGGTGCTGGTCGTGCTGCTGGTGGTCGGCGCCGCCCTGCGAGTGCTCGTCATGCTCGGTTACAACCCCGCGCTCTGGTACCAGGGCGACAGCCAGAGTTACCTGGGCCTGGCCTACCTGCACCAGCCCGGCACCGTCCGGCCGTACGGCTACAGCTTCTTCCTCAGCCTGCTGGTGGACCTGCACTCGGTCCGGCGGATCATCGCCATCCAGCACCTGATGGGACTCGGCATGGTGGTCGCCGGGTACGCCTTCCTGCAACGCCGTGGGGTGTCCCGGCTGGTGTCCACGCTCGCCGTGACGCCGCTGCTGCTCGACGCCCGTACGGTCGCGGTCGAACACTTCCTGCTCGCCGAGACGCTGTTCACCACCCTGATCCTGATCGGGATGCTGGCGCTGACCTGGCGGCAGGCGCCCGGCTGGATCGGCGTGCTGGTGGCCGGGGGAGTGTTCTCGTGGGCGGCCCTCACCCGCTCGATCGGGCTGGCCGCCCTCGCCGTACCGGTGCTCTACCTGCTGCTGCGTCGGATCAACTGGCGCCGGACGACCGCCTTCCTCGCGGTGGTCGTCATCGCGCTCGGCGGCTACCTGGTCTGGTACAACAGTCACCACGGGCAGTACTCGTTCGGCACCTACGGATCCCGCTTCCTCTGGTCACGGACGATGACCTTCGTCGACTGCGACCAGCTCGACCTGACCGCCGAGGAGCGTCGGCTCTGCCCCGACCAGCCACTCGGCCGGCGACTTCCGCCGGACCTGTACCTGTGGGGTGAGGGCAACAAGGCCGAGTTCACGCAGACGCCGGACGCGGTGTTCGGCAGCTTCGCCAGCAAGGCGATCCTCGGTCAACCCGGTGACTACCTGGCGACAGTCGCGCTGGAGACGTGGCGGGCGGTGCGACCGGGGCCGTACCCGAACGAGCGGGTCGCCTGCGTCGCCAAGATCTGGGACTTCCCGGCCAGCGGTGACCGGAGCTGCGTGCCGTACCTGGCACCGGAGAACCCTGCCGTACGCCGCTTCGCCGGCCTCTCCGGCGACTACGACCACCCGCTGATGGGCCCGCTGCACCGCTACTCGGCGGTGGCGACCGTGCCGACCACCGGGGTGGCGCTCTGCTTCCTGCTGGTCCTGGTCCTGGCGTTCTACCGGCCCCGAGCGTCGACCTGGCGGGAGCATCTCGACCCGCTGGCCTGGGTCGTGCTGGCATTCGGCATGATCGTCGGAAGCGTGGCCACGTCGGCGATCGACCCTCGCTACACGGTGCCGTCACTGCCCCTTGCGGTGATCGGGGCCGCGCTGGCCTGGCGCCGGTTCCAGGTGGCCCGCGCGACGCCGACCCCGGCCACCACCACCGGTACCACTGGTGACGAGACGGTGGCGTCGGAGTGACGGTGCCCCCGCCCGGTGGGCCTGCCGCGTGCCCGGCGGCTGGCTGGACCGGTTTGCTGGGCTCGAGCTGATCGGCCCGACCGCTGGCGGTGCGCTCGGGCTTCTGGCGACGAGCGGATGTCTCGCCTCTTGAGGAGGGCGCCACGGTTGGTCGAGGACGGGCGGCGAGGGGGAGTGCGGGCCGTTAAGCTGGTCGGCTGCCTGACGGAAGGCCGAGTGTGACAACTGACCGAGTCAATCTCCCCGAACTGTCAAGACTCACCTGGAGAGACGTCGACCCCGCCGCGCGGCCGGCGTTCAACCCGACTGGTGTCGCGGAACTGGTGCGGGTGCTGCCGCCGGCCGGCGAGGTCCCGCCGGTCGGCACCGACTGGCGACTCATCGATTTCTGGTACGACCGGATGACGGAGGCGCTGGTCGAGCACCTGGGCGATTGGGTGGTGGGCTGGTGGTACACGGTCGCGATGGAGGACTACCGGGGCCGTGGGGTTATTCCGCTCTGGCGGGCGGAACGCCCTCCGGTGACGACCCCGGATGAGACGCTGACCCGCCTCGCTGACGCCGTGGTGGCCTGGCATGAACTGCTGGTCGAGCTCGCCACCGATGCCCGGGGCCGCTTCGCGGACGCGGCCCCGGTGGCAACGGACGGTACCGACGAACCGCCGGCCTGGCAGGCTGTTCAGGGCGATGGCCGGATCACCGTCTACACCACACCCCGGGACCGCCTGCCCCATCCGCGTCAGCTGATCTGGGCGGACACCGGTCCCCCGGATCGGGTCTTCGATCCGGACACGGTTCGGGCGGTGGTGCGCGATCTGGTCGCCGCGTCCGAACTCCCGTCACCGGAGGCCGACTGGCGTCTCAGAGACCTGTGGCTGGAGAACGTGTCGGCCGGGCTTGTCGACCGGTACGGGCGGTGGGCGGTGGGTTGGCGCTGGTCGGTCGGCGAGGGCGACTTCGACGGTGGCCCGGTTGGTTCCTGGTGCTGCTTCTCGCATTCGGTCACCACGCCGGAGGCGACCGCGACCGCGATTTCCGCGGCTCTGGTGGAGTGGTGCGACTGGCTGGACGATGTGGCGGAGCGGTTCGACCGGTTCCTGCCGCTTCCCGCCGACGACCTGGACGGGTGGGAACGCGCGGTTGCCCACCTGGTGACCGTGGTCGGTGACCGCACGCAGTACGAGTCCGGCTGGTACGGCTGCTGCATGACCGTGCTCGGCTGGTTTCTCGACGCGGCCGGAATCGAGTCCACCCGGCGGGGGAAACTACTCGAACACGCGGTCGCCGGCCGTTTCGACAGTTGGGTGGAGCCGCCGAGAGCGGTCGTGGAGTCGGTAGCCGGGGACCTGGCCCGGCGGGTGGCCGTTGACCGCGCCTGATCACCTGGCGGTGTGGCAGCGATTGCGGGATACCGTCGGCTGGCGGGATGTCGTCCCGCACCCGAAGACGCCAGTGTCGGCGATTCGTGACGGCTTCGTCGGCTTCACCCGCGGATCTACCGGGCGTGACCCGCAACGGCTGAGCCGACTGCTGAGCGCGTACGACGACGTGCGGCTCGAAGCCGCAGCCGGCGCCGACCTCACCTCGGACCTGCTGGCCCGCTGGAACCGGATCATTCGTGGTGTCCCGGTAGCGGTGTTCCGGCGGGCACCGGCGCACGCGAAGAACGGTCGGGAACGGTACGGGCTGCACTCCGACACCGAAGCCCGGTTCGCCTCGTGTCTGGCCCAGGGCGCCGACCGGGAAACACCGGTGACGGCCCGGGCGGCCCGGGTCTACCTCGACGTCGCCTTCTTCCATCCGTACGACGACGGCAACGCTCGTTTGGCCGGGCTGGTGCTCCAGTTCGTGCTGCTGCGCGAGAGCGTCGAACTCGACGAGGTCGCGCCGATCCTCACGACGGTGCGGCGCGCAGACGACGCCGACGGAGCAGCGGACCTGGCCCGGCTAGTCCACGGCATCGCCGCGGCCACCCAGCGCCGCTGGCTGCGCCTGCGGGACCCATCCCGATGACCACCCTCATCGGTCTCGCTGCCGAGGCCGCACCCGATCACCAGGAGTAGGCCAGAACCAGCCGTCCACCAGCGCCGTCGGCAGCCGACCCGTCGGCCAACCCTCGCGCTGGTGGACGACATGAAGGGCACGCCGTCCACCAGCGCGGGCCGAGCGGCCGGGCCGCCGCTCAGTGGGTGAAGAGGTTCACCGCGGTTCGTACGGTCTGGACCACGCCGTAGCCGAGCAGGACGACGACCAGCAGCCAGGACACCCAGAGGCGCAGCCGCTGCCGGCCGACCGTCGACCGACCCTCGTTCCCGGTCATCGGCTCGACTCCTTCTCCTGCGTAACCTGCTCCGGTACGGCGACCTCGGCACCGGGCGGTGCGACCGCTTCGTGGAACCGCTCCGGCACCGGGCGGATCAGCAGGTTCGCCACGAACCCGACGGCCAGTACCCCGACCATGGTGAACAGCGCCGGCCGGTACGCCTCGGCGGTCAGCGTGCCGGGCTTGCCCTGGGCGTCGAGAAAACCGTTGACGATCAGCGGGCCGGCGACACCCGCGGCCGACCAGGCGGTCAGCAGCCGGCCGTGGATCGCGCCGACCTGGAACGTGCCGAACAGGTCCCGCAGGTATGCCGGCACAGTCGCGAAACCACCGCCGTAGAAGGAGAGGATCACGCAGGCGAGCAGGACGAACAGTGCGGTCGAGCGGTGTCCGACGGCGGCGAGCAGGGCGTACAGGACCATGCCGCCGCCGAGGTAGAGCAGGTAGATCGGCTTGCGTCCGATCAGGTCCGACGTGGACGACCAGACGAACCGCCCGGCCATGTTGAACAGCGACAGCAGCCCGACGAATCCGCCGGCCGCGGCCACCGCCACGGTCGAGACGCCACCGGACCGGAAGAAGTCCTGGATCATCGGGCTGGCCTGTTCGAGGATTCCGATACCGGCGGTGACGTTGCAGAACAGCACCACCCAGAGCAGCCAGAACGACCGCGTACGCACCGCGTTGGCGGCCGACACGCTCGCCCTGGTCACCAGGGGCCGGGCGGCCACCGTACCCGGATCGAAGCCGGCCGGGCGCCAACCCGGCGCCGGCACCCGGACATTGACCACGCCGAACATCATGATGACGAAGTAACCCAGGCCGAGCGTGACGAAGAGCCCGACCAGGGCGCCACCGGAGGCGACCGACGCGGCGTTGGTCGGGTTGTAGTCGGAGTCGTAGAACGAGAGCAGTTGCCGGGAGAGCGGGCTCGCCAGCAGCGCACCGCCGCCGAAGCCCATGATCGCCAGCCCGGTGGCCAGGCCCGGCCGGTCGGGGAACCACTTGATCAGGGTGGAGACCGGCGAGATGTAGCCGATGCCGAGTCCGATCCCACCGAGCACGCCGTAGCCGAGATAGACCAGCCAGAGCTGCGTGGTCGCGATACCGAGGGCGCCGACCAGGAAACCGGAGGCCCAGAGGCAGGCGGAGACGAACATCGCCTTGCGCGGACCGTTCGCCTCGACCCAGGTGCCGCCGAGCGCGGCGGACAGGCCGAGCATCACGATGGCGATGCTGAAGATGACGCCGATCGCGGTCTGGCTGCTGTCGAAGTGGCTGATCAACGAGTTCTTGTAGACACTGGTCGCGTACGCCTGCCCGATGCACAGGTGCACGGACAGGGCCGCCGGAGGGATCAGCCAGCGGCTGTACCCCGGTGGTGCGACGGTGTGGGCGCGGTCCAGCGCCGCCAGAAGTGGCACGTGACACCTCTTCTCCGAGTCACCGTGCGGGGGTTCCCGTCGAGCGGCCACCTGCACCAGTCCCGCAGATTCCTCCGCATACCGCCCGGAACCGTACCGCCGCCCGGGCCCGCCGGCGCCAATCGCGATCTTTCGCGCGACGGACGGTCCGACCGGTGAGCCGAGCGGCACCCGCGTGTCCCGAGTGCCGCCCGACGCCTGTCCGGGGCGCGGTGACGCTACGAGGGCGTACCGCCGAGCGGCTTGGGCGGTACGACAACCCCGTCGACCCCGGTCATCCGGCACAGATCCTGATCGATCCGGGCGTCGTTCGCACGGGAGACCGATTCGCGGTCGGCCAGGGTCAGGATCAGCGCCTCCGGCAGGTCCTCCGGCTTGGCAGAGGCGACGACTGCGGGGTTGGAGTCCCCGTACATCTTCTTGAACTCCTCGTACGCCTCCTGCTTGCCCCGGAGTTGAACGTCGCTCGCGCCGGGCACCTCCCGCAGCCGCGCCTCGATCGCCTCCTTCTCGGCCTCGGAGGTGCCGTCGGTCAGGAAGACCCTGATGTCCAGCTGGGGCGTCGGGTTCGGGGCGACCCGGACGATGCTCATGACGCACTCACCCACCGACGTCTGGGTCTCCTTGCCCCGGAAGACGATTGAGTTGAAGCCGTCCATCCGGCGCAGGTCGGCGCGGAGCGGCCCCTCGTAGGTACGTTCGAAGGCCGAACGGTTCGGCAGCCTGAAGTCGTAGTAGTGCGGGGCACTGTCGGACTTGAGAGATTCGAGCAGCTCCGGCTGGTCGTCCAGGTCGGCCTTGAGTTTCTCGTACGCCTGCTCGCGGTTGACGAAGGTGAGGTCGCTGAGGTCGGCGACGGTCCGGAGCCGGGCCTCGATGGCCTTGATCTCCGCCTCGTCGGCGTCGGCGGCGAGGATCACCCGTACCGTCAGGTTCTCGGGCGGGGCTTCGGTCGACCGGTCGGGGGTGCACCCGGCGAGAATGGCGGCGGTCAGGAACGTTGCGACGACGGAGATCGACTTACGCACCCGGACACCCTACGCGAAGCATCGATCTCCACGTGATCATTGTCCGGCCTCGTCCGTACGGGCCGGCACAATCTGCGTCGGAGCCTGCTCCGACGCAGACCGCCACCCTGATCGGACCCGGCCGCGAGACGGACCTACCCTGGCTGCGAGCCGAGGAGTCACCCGGCCGTCGGTACGTCGATGCGGGCGAGCGCCGCGGCGCACAGGGTCGGCCAGTCCTCGTTGTCGTCGACCGGTGAACCGCCGCCGGTCGGTCCACGACGCTCCTGCGCGGCGGCCGCCCGCAGGACGGGCACGGCCGCCCGCGCCGCCGGTCCGATGTCGACCAGGCAGGCCAGCGCGGCGCGCCCGTCCGGACCGGTGCGCAGGTGCGGCAGCAGCGCCGGCACCACCGTCGTCGGGTCACCGGTCAGGTACCAGTAGGCGACCGCCGACCCCACCGCGAGCGAGTCGTCGTCGGCCCCGAACCACTGCGGCAGCAGGTCGGACAGGTCCACCGCCGCCGGCCCCAGCTCGGGCAGCAGGTCGAGCGCGTGACCCCGGTCGGCCCGACCGCCGTCGGTCAGGATCTCCCGCAGTACGGGCAACGCCGGGGCCGGATCCCCGCCGATCCGCCACACCGCGCGAGCCGCGTTGACCCGTACGAACGGGTCGTCGTGCGCCAGCATCGGGTGCAGGTCGGGCAGGGCGTCGGCGGCGTCCGGCCCGAGGTCGCCGAGCACCCGCGTGGCGATGTGCGGATGGGTCGCGCACTCCTGCCGCAGCAGCGGGACGACCTCGTCGGCCGGGGCGCCGGTGCCGGCGTACAGCTGGCCGATCGCCGTGATCAGGCCGATCCGGATGTTGCCGGTCGGAGCCAGCGGGGTGAACCGGACCAGTGGGACACGGCAGGCGTCCGCCCACGGCCCGACCAGCCTGATCGCCGCGTCCAGCCCGGACAGGTCGACCGGGTCGGCGCCGAGGCGCTCGGCGAGGTATGTCGCGGCCCGGGGATCGTGCAGCCGACAGAGGGCGGTGAGGGCGAGGGCGGCCGGCTCGTTGTGCCGTACGGGTTCCCGCCGCACCAGCGCCCACAGCTCGTCGGCGGCGGTCGCCGCGGCGTGACCGGAGTCCGCCAGCAGGCTCGCCGCCCAGTATCGGACGTCACGGTCCGGGTCGGACAGTCGGGCGCCCAGCGCCGGTCCGAGTTCGGTGGCGGCCGGGCGCCACTCCAGGATCGGATGCTCCGCGGCGAAGACCGCACCCTTGCGTACGTCGGCGCTCTCGTGCCGCATCCAGCCCCGCAGCAGCCGGATCAGCAGCTCCCACTCCTCGTCGAGCTGCTCGATCACCCAGCGGAGCGGGTCGTCCCCGAGCGCGCTCCACGGCAGCGTCGACAGGGCGTCGAACGACGACGGGGTGTCGCGTACCAGCACCTCCTCCACGCCGTCGGGCAGCGGAGCCGACGACCCGGCCGCCAGCTGCACGGCGACCAGCGCGGCCGCCATCCGGGGCGGCGGTGCCGGATCGGCCAGCCAACCGGTGATCAACGCCGGGGTCGCGGTCCCGAGCGCGCCGGACGCCAGGATGAGGCTGGCCCGCACCAGTGGGCTGTCGTCGCGCTCGATCCGGTGCAGCATCGCCGTCGCGGCCGGGTCGGTCGGCTCGACGCTGGCCCGCAGGGTGTACGCCGCATGGCTGCGCACCTCCTCGTCCGCTGCCGTGTCGAGCAGCCGCAGGTAGGTCGGCGCACCCGTGGCCACCGCCGCCCTGGCGGCGCGGGTCCAGGCCAGCTCCCGCTCGATCCGGGCGGCCAGCTCGGGACTGTCGCGGACCGGGGCGGGTTCGTACTCCTGGTGGGCGTCCGCGTACGACGTGCCCTGGGCGATCGCCGCCAGCAGGCCCAGCAGTCCGGTGGCGTCGGCGGCCGGAGCCTCCAGCAACTCGACCAGGAACGGCACTGCGTACGCGGTGGCCTCGTACACCGTGCCCTGGTGCCAGATGGTCCCGAACAGCTCACCGAGCGCGTCGTCGTCGCCACCGGCCACACCGCGCAGGAGCCCGGGTACGTCCGTCGCCGCCCCGTGGGCGTGGTCCAGCTCATTCCAGGCGACGTCGTCCAGTCCACTTAGCACGGTGGACACCGTACCCGAACCGCCCGACGACCCCTCCCGACCGCCCGCCGGTCACCCCTGCTGGCTGCCGACCGGCTGGGGTCGCCCGGGCCCGGCCCCGTCCTTCCCGCCCCTGTCCTTCCCGGCCTCCTCCTCTTCATCCCCGATTAGCCTGTTGTCGTCCGTGCTGCTGCCGCCGCCGTCGGTGGGGCCGTTGTCGTCGGTGCCGGCGTCGTGGTCGTCGGTCGGGGGTTGGGCCGGGGGAGCGGGACGCCCGACCGCCTTCACCACGGCCACCGCGACCGCCGTGGTGAGCGGGATCGCCAACACCAGGCCGATCGAGGCGACCAGCGTACGGACGATCTCCTCGGCGATCTGCGCGCTGGTCAGTACGGCGAGCACCGGCCGGTCGTACGCGTTGATCAGCAGCATGATCGGCAGCGCGGCACCGGCGTAGGCGAACGCGATCGTGTAGACGGTCGAGGCGATGTGGTCCCGGCCGATCTGCATCGCGCTGGTGAACAGCTTGCGGGCCGACCGCTCGGGGGCGAGTTGGTGCAGCTCCCAGACCGCCGAGGACTGGGTGATCGTGACATCGTTGAGCACACCCAGACCGGCCACGATGATGCCGCAGAGCACCACGCCGGAGAGGTCCACCTGTCCGTTGTAGACGGCGAGCGTGACCCCGTCGGCGTCACCGAGCCCGGTCAGGTGGGCCGCACCCGCCGCCCACACCCCGAGTCCGGCGGTGGCCAGCAGGCCGAACAGGGTTCCGGCCAGCGCGGTGGTGGTCCGGGCGGAGAAGCCGTGCGCGAGATAGAGGACGACGAACATGATCGCCGCCGCCCCGACCAGTCCGACCAGCAGGCCGGACTCGCCGACCAGCAGCGCGGGCAGCATGAACTTGACGATGACCAGGTACGCGAAGCCGAGCCCGATCAGCGCCTTCAGCCCCCGGATCCGGGCCACCGCGACGACGAGCAGCGCGAACGCGGCGGCCAGGATGCCGATCGGCAGCGTACGGGCGTAGTCGTAGAAGGCGTACATGGCGGGACCGGTCTGGTGGTTGAAGACGCGTACCACCTTGATCCGGTCACCGACCTCAAGTCCGCTGCGGTACGACTCCGCCGGCACCTCCACGGTCACGATGCCGTCGCGCTCCGGGCCGGTCTCCAGCCGCGCCTGCACGGTGGCGCAGGTGACCATCCGTGGCCCCGCCTGGGGGCCGGTACGTTGTCCGGGCGCCGGGCACTCGTACGGTGCCACGGTCTGCACCGTCGCCTCCGGGTGGCTGAGGTCGCGTCCGGCCGTACCCGGTGCCGCACCGGAGACCTGCTTGCCGCCGGGCCAGAGCAGAATCAGGCCGACCAGGGTCGCCACGGCCAGCGGGGCGAGGATCAGGGTCAACAGCACCAGAACCCGCCGCCGGCTCCCCTCATCCGTAGGCCCGTCACCGACAAGGCTGTGCGAGTGCATCCAAAGCTCCGACATCCTGCTCAAATGAACCAACGAACGTGGTTGATCATGAAGTTAGCGCGGAAATTTCGGCCTCACGGACGCGCTAACTTCATGATCAACCAGGTCGGGGGTGGGGGGGGGGGGGGGGGGGGGGGGGGGGGGGGGGGGGGGGGGGGGGGGGGGGGGGGGGGGGGGGGGGGGGGGGGGGGGGGGGGGTGGGCGGGGGGGGGGGGGGCCGCAGTTGGCCCGGCGTGG
>NZ_JBVJHT010000015.1:48708-57254 GCF_055586685.1 Micromonospora sp. NPDC049529 | reverse complement strand
GAGTCCCACCGGAGCTTTCCCCCCCGCACCACTCCCACCCCCGGCCCCGCCGGTGTGGGGGGGGTGTCGGGCCCCGCGTCCGGGGGGGTTCCCCCCCCACGCTGGTGGGGGTTAGCTCTTGGGGACGTTCAGGAGCTTCTCCTGTACGTTGCCGACGTTGCCGGCGATGTCGACGGTCAGCCAGCGGACCGTGGTCTTCGCGGTGATGGTGATCCGCTCCGGACCCTCGCGGTAGCCGGCGAAGCCGAGCTTCAGCGACGCCGTGGTCGGCTCGCTGCCGTCCAGGGTGTAGTAGACGTTCGCCGCCTCACTGGTGGTGAAGGTGAAGTCGGTGGTGCCGGCGCCCTTGCTCTTCACGACCAGTTCGGCCGTGGGCTTGGACTTGTCCGCCGCGTACGCCTTGGCCACCTCGAGGATCGCGATCTGGCCGCTGGAGAACTCCATCGCCTCCTCGTGACCCTCGCTGAAGTCCGGCTGGAAGCCGACCGCGTCCCAGCGGTTCGTGGCCGGGTTGTACTTGTCCGCGCCGACCTCGAAGTTCCAGGCGATGATGCCCTTGTTGTACCAGTGCGCGTCGGCGCTGTTACCGGCCGCCGAGTAGAGCACGTCGGTGGTCGGGCCGGTACGACCCGGCCAGATCGCCGTACCCCGGTGCGACTGGACCGCGTTGAGGATCTTCGACGAGGCGTTCCAGAAGAAGTTCTCGGTGCCGAAGTCGGTACGCGGCAGCACCTCGCGACCGGCCGTCTTGTACGCACCCGGCGCCCACATGAAGTACCCACCGTACGAGTGGGTGTTCATCGAGAACTTGATGTTCGGGTACGTGTTGATCAGCCAGTCCTCGTTCTTGGCCTCCGGCTCGGACTGCTCGCTCGGGCCGGCGTACGTGCTGCTGGTGCAGCTCGACGAGGCGCCGTTGTAGCCGTCGAACAGCGAACCGGCGTTCTGGTTGCGGTTCAGGTCCACGCCCCAGGAGTTGCGGTTCGCCGGGTCGGCGGCGTTCGCGGGGCAGTGGTTGGTCATGTTCTTACGCTGCGAGTTGAAGTCGTACATGCTGTAGTGCGCGCCGTCCGGGTTGACCACCGGCAGGATGAAGATGTCCAGGCCGTTGACCAGGTTGCGGGTCTTGGTGTCCCGCTCGTAGTTGCGCAGCAGCCGCTCGGCGGTCTCCACACAGGTGATCGGGGTGACCCACTCCCGGGCGTGCTGCTGGCAGTAGAGGTACACACCCGGCTTGGAGCCGTCCTTGGCCCGACCGATCCGCAGCGCCTTCATCTGGAACGGCTCGCGGGAGACGCTCGCCGGGGCCTGGAGGTTGTCGCTGAGCCGGGTCGTCCCGGCGGCGGCGACCAGACCGGTGCCGGCGTTGCCACGGTAGGTGCTCGCGGTCAACAGGGCGCTGGCGGAGGCGTTCTCGTTCAGCGCGGCGACCACCTGGGCAGCGGTGCTGCTCAGGGCACCGCTGGCGTCGGTGGCCAGCGAGACCATCACGGTCTTGCCGGCGACCAGTACGGTCAGCGCCTGGTTCGGCGCACCGGGATTGACCAGCGAGACCGTGGTGTCGTTGCCGCCCTCGTGTCCCCACGCCTTGGTGGTGACGTAGAAGGTGCTCGCCGCCGCGGTGCCGAACTGGGCCTGCGCCTGGCGGCGGTACCCGTTGGTCAGGTTCGGCAGGTCGATGATCTGCGTGATGTTCGGGAACTCGGCCGCGAGCCCGGTGATCCGCTCGGTGATCTCGGTCGGGTCCATGTAGTGGTCGACGAAGTCGGAGACGTAGTGCTCCTCCGGCGCCTCCTTCGGCTTACCCAGCCACTGGGTCACCGAGGCCTTGACGGTGCCGCCCTTGCTGCTGGTGAAGGTCACCTTGTTCGGTGCGGCGGTGGTCAGCACCAGCGGCGAGGTGAACCGGTGGTACATGTACTCGCCCGCGTCGGTGAACCGGGCCATGGTGGCGGTGCCACCGGAGGCCGGCGGCGTGTCCATCCCGGTGTCCCAGCTCGCGTTGATCACCGTGGCGGCGTCGGCGCCCGCGCTGGACTTGACCTCGAACGACAGGAACCGGTTGCCGTCCAGGCTGGTGAACCACTCGGCCCGGAGCACGGTCAGCTGGTCGGTCTCGACCGCGAGTGCGTCGGTCGCCGCGATGGCGGCCTTGCGCTCGGCCACGTTGGCCCGGTAGTCGTCCTGGTCGGAGATCTTGCCCTGGACGTCGAAGCCCAGATCCCGCAGGGCCGCGGTCTCCTCGGGGCTCAGTACGGCGTGGACCTCGATGCCGTTCTCCAGCGGCTTGCTGTACTCGACGAGGTCCACACCGAGGTCGGCGAGCTTGTCGACCTCGCCCTTGTCGGCGGCGACGATGCGCATGAGCGCGACGCCGTTCTGTTCGGTGGTGGACTTCCGGGTCGGCTCCACCTGCCCGTTGTCGGCGGGATTGGCGAGGCTCGGCAGTGCGCCCAGGACGAGCGCGGCGGGCACGGTGAGTAGTGCTACCAGACGACTGACTCTGGCCGGTCTTCTGATACTCCTCATACGAGGTTCCTCCGGTCGAGGCGTGCACGGAAGCCGCCCACGGTAGGTCGATGACCGGGGGCGGCACGGGATGATCACGCAGTTGGCCGAAGTGTGTTGTGCGTCGCAACAGTTGTCAAGATTCATTGATCTCCGGCCGATGGATCAACTTCTGGACAGCGGCCGATCGTCGAAACCGCGCTGTCCGTGCGCGGGACCACGGGTCGGCCGAAGGTGCCGGCCGTACCCACGCAACATGTTTCGCGCGCCGGCCCGGACAAACCCCTGCCGCCCGGCGGATTGATCACCGTCCGTCAACCAGGATGGACACTCGGGCCGGTGACGGCAGGGGAGCCGGGTCCGCCGGCACGCGGTCTCAGTTGCGGGGTACGGACCTACGGGTGAGCAGCCGCATCAGGTATCCGCCGCCGAGTGCCCCGGTGACCAGCCCGACCGGGATCTGGAACGGGGCCGGAGCCCGCTGGGCGAGCAGGTCCGCGCCGAGCAGCAGCAGTGCTCCCATCACCGCCGACGGACCGAGTGGCATACTCGGCGCGCGGGTGAGCCGGCGGGCCGGGATGGGCAGCGACGCCGCCGACGGCGTCTTTCCTCGTACGGTCGGGCACTTCGCCGGCAGCACCACCGTTCCCGAGCAGCCGACCCGGGTCGTGGTGATCTCCCTCGGGCAGCCCGACGGGTTGCCGACCCTGGGGATCGTGCCGGTCGCCGCCACCCGAGGTGACGACGCGGCCCTGGTGCCCACCTACCTGACCACGGCCTTCCCCAGTACGCCGGCCAACTCGCGCAGATGGGCGACGTGGGCGGTCGGGGTGAGCCGAACCTGGAGGCGGTGGCGCAGGCCAAGCCGGACCCGATCCTGATGAACCCCTCGGTGCTGAGGGATGACGTGTACGGGGCCGCCTCCGCGATCGCCCCGACGGTGGTGACCGAGGGGACCGGGTCAACTGGAAGCAGGACTCTTTGCTGATCGCGGCGGCGGCCGGCCGGTCCGAGCAGGCGCGGGGGATCCTGGACACGTTCCACGCCGACGCCGCCGGGCTCGGCCGATCGCTCGCCGAGCCGGCGACGGTCTCGTTCCTGCGGGTCAACGGGGACCGGACCCGGATCTTCGGGGTCGCCTCGTTCACCGGCAGCATCGCCGAGGACGCCGGCCTGGCCCGGCCCAGGAGCCAGCAGTATGACATGACCTCGCAGGACATCAGCAACGAGCAGCTCGACCTCGCCGACGCGCGGATTTGATCCTGTCTTATCCGAATTAAATGGGTCGAGTTACCCGCCGCCGTACGCCACACTCTCCCGGTGCGGCCAGGCTCCGGCGGAAAGCGGTGGGTCGGTCGGGACCGGTGTCCCGCCGACCCCGTGGTGAGGGTCATCTCACTTGTGAGTGAGCCACTCACTCAGCTAATGTCGCGGCCGTGAGTCTCCCCCCGAGGAACGGGTCACCGTCCGGGCCGAGCCGACCGTCGCAGTGCGGGCCCGTCTCCGGGCGGGCCCGCCCACTGCCACCCGACGAGCGGCGAGCGGCGCTGATCGCCGCCACCCTGCCACTGGTCGGCGAGCACGGCACCAAGGTCACCACCCGGCAGATCGCCGAGGCCGCCGGGGTCGCCGAGGGCACCATCTTCCGTGTCTTCCCGGACAAGCGGGCCCTCATCGAGGCGGCGGTCGCGGCCGCGCTGGACCCCGAGCCGGTCTGGGCCGAGTTCGCCGAGGTCGACCTGACCCTGCCACTGCGCGAGCGGCTGGTCGAGGCGACCGCCATCATCCAGCGCCGCCTGATCAGAGTGATCAACCTGCTGACCGCGGTCGGACTGCACAGCCAGCCACCCGACCGGGATGCCCACCGCGCGACGGTCCGACCGACCAACGAGCGGATCCAGGCCGAGGTCGCCCGGATCATCGAACCCGACCGCGACCAGCTTCGTTTCACCGAGGGGGAGGTGGCCCGGCTGCTGCGGCTGCTGGTCTTCTCCGGCTCCCATCCGATGATCACCGACGGTGAACCACTCACCGCGGAGCAGATCGTCTCCGTACTGCTCGATGGTGTCCGCCAACATGAGCCGGAACCGTCATGACCGGCCGCATCACTGATTCGGGGGGTCACCGATGCTGACTCGTTTACTCCGTACCTACCTACAGCCGTACCGGCGACCGCTCACCTACGTGGTGCTGCTGCAACTCGTCGGCACCATGGCCTCGCTCTACCTGCCCAGCCTCAACGCCGACATCATCGACCAGGGCATCGCGCGCGGCGACACCGACTACATCCTCCGCATCGGCGGCTGGATGTTGCTGGTCAGCGGCGTACAGATCGCCTGCTCGATCGCGGCGGTCTACTACGGCGCGCGGACCGCGATGAGTTTCGGCCGGGACGTCCGCACGGCGATCTTCGGCCGGGTGATGAGCTTCTCCGCCCGCGAGGTCGGCCAGTTCGGCGCCCCGTCGTTGATCACGCGCAACACCAACGACGTCCAGCAGGTCCAGATGCTCGTCGTGGTGAGCTGTACGTTGCTCGTCGCCGCCCCGATCACCTGCGTCGGTGGTGTGATCATGGCGCTGCGCGAGGACGTCGGCCTCTCCTGGCTGATGGTCGTCTGCGTGCCGGTGCTGATCGCCTCCATCGGCCTGATCATCCGCAAGATGGTGCCGCAGTTCCGGCTGATGCAGACCCGGATCGACACCGTCAACCGGGTGCTGCGCGAGCAGATCACCGGCATCCGGGTGGTCCGCGCGTTCGTCCGGGAGCCGTTCGAGACCCGCCGCTTCGACGTCGCCAACGCCGACCTGACCGCGACCGCGCTGCGTACCGGCCGGTTGATGGCCCTGATCTTCCCGATCGTGATGCTGGTGCTCAACGCCTCCAGCGTCGCCGTGCTCTGGTTCGGGGCGTCCCGGGTCGACGCCGGCCAGATCCAGATCGGCGCGCTGACCGCCTTCCTGAGCTACCTGATGCTGACCCTGATGGCGGTCATGATGGCCACCTTCATGCTGATGATGGTGCCGCGCGCGGCGGTCTGCGCCGAGCGGATCGTCGAGGTCCTCGACACCGACTCCTCCGTCGTGCCGCCGCAGCACCCGGTCACCGAGGTCGCCGCCCACGGTGAACTGGAACTGCGCGACGTGCGGTTCCAGTACCCGGGAGCCGCCGCCCCGGTGCTGCGGGACATCTCGTTGCGGGCCCACGCCGGTCAGACCACGGCGATCATCGGGAGCACCGGGGCGGGCAAGACGACCCTGCTCGGCCTGGTGCCCCGGCTCTTCGACGCCACCGGCGGCACGGTGCTGGTGGACGGGGTCGACGTACGCGAACTCTCCCCGGACATCCTCTGGCAGCGGATCGGGTTGGTGCCCCAGCGGCCGTACCTCTTCTCCGGCACCATCGCCAGCAACCTGCGCTACGGCAACCCGGACGCGACCGACGACGAGCTCTGGGCCAGCCTGGAGATCGCCCAGGCCCGCGACTTCGTCGAGGCGCTGCCGGAGCAGTTGGAGGCGCCGGTCAGCCAGGGCGGGACGAACCTCTCCGGCGGTCAGCGACAACGCCTGGCCATCGCCCGCGCGCTGGTCCGCCGGCCGGAGATCTACCTGTTCGACGACTCGTTCTCCGCCCTCGACCTCGGCACCGACGCCCGGCTGCGGGCCGCGCTGCGGCCGGTCACGGCGGACGCCGCCGTGGTGATCGTGGCCCAGCGGGTCTCCACCATCGTCGACGCCGACCAGATCATCGTGTTGGAGGACGGGGCGATCGTCGGGATCGGCCGGCACCAGGAACTCATCGACACCTGCCCCACCTACGCCGAGATCGTGGAGTCCCAGCTCACCGTGGCAGCGGTGGCATGAGCGACCAACCGGCACCAGAGCAGACACGGAGTACGGGGATGACCCAGAAGACCACCGGTACCACGCCGGCCCGGTTGCCCGAAGCCGGTCGGCGCGGGGGCGGCCCACCCTGGATGGGCGCGGGCATGCCGGCCGAGAAGTCGATGAACTTCCTGCCCTCGGCCAAGCGGCTGATGGCCCGGCTCCGGCCGCACCGACTGCCCCTGTTCGGGGTGATCACGCTCGCCGTCGCCAGCGTCGGCCTCAGCGTCACCGGTCCGAAGATCCTCGGCCACGCCACCGACATCATCTTCTCCGGTGTGATCGGCAAGCAGCTGCCGCCCGGTACGACCACGCAGCAGGCCGCCGACGCGGCCCGCGCCGCCGGCAACGACTCGTTCGCCGACATCATCACCAAGGCCCACGTGCTGCCCGGCGTCGGCATCGACTTCGACCGGCTCGGCATGGTGCTGCTGCTGGTGATGCTGCTCTTCGCCGCCGCCAGCCTGCTCGCCTGGATGCAGGGCTACATCCTCAACGGGGTGGTGCAGCGGACCATCCGGCAGCTCCGCTCCGACGTCGAGGACAAGCTCAACCGGTTGCCGTTGCCGTACTTCGACAAGCAGCCCCGGGGCGAACTGCTCAGCCGGGTCACCAACGACATCGACAACATCTCGACCAGCCTCCAGCAGACGCTGAGCCAGTTGCTCACCTCACTGCTCACCGTGGTCGGCGTGGTGGTCATGATGTTCGTGATCTCACCGCTGCTGGCGGTGATCGCGCTGGTCGCGGTGCCGCTGTCGGTCTGGGTGACCAAGCAGATCGCCAAGCGGTCGCAGAAGCAGTTCGTCGCCCAGTGGAAGCACACCGGCGCGCTGAACGGCCAGATCGAGGAGGCGTTCACCGGGCACGAACTGGTCAAGGTGTTCGGCCGGCAGCGCGAGATCGAGGCGTCCTTCGACGCGAAGAACGACGAGCTGTTCAAGGCGAGCTTCGGCGCCCAGTTCGTCTCCGGCATCATCATGCCGTCGATGATGTTCATCGGGAACCTGAGCTACGTGGCGATCGCGGTCATCGGCGGCCTGCGGGTCGCCTCGGGCGCGATGAGCCTGGGTGACGTGCAGGCGTTCATCCAGTACTCGCGGCAGTTCACCCAGCCGCTGACGCAGGTGGCGTCGATGGCGAACCTGCTGCAGTCCGGGGTCGCCTCGGCCGAACGGGTCTTCGACCTGCTCGACGCCGACGAGCAGAGCCCGGACCCGGCCGAGCCGGCGAAGCTGACCGAGCGGCACGGCCGGGTCGAGTTCGAACGGGTCTCGTTCCGGTACGAGCACGACAAGCCGCTGATCGAGGACCTGTCGCTGGTGGCCGAACCGGGTCACACGGTGGCGATCGTCGGGCCCACCGGTGCCGGCAAGACCACCCTGGTCAACCTGGTCATGCGCTTCTACGAACTGGATTCCGGCCGGATCACCCTGGACGGGGTCGACCTGACCGACCTGAGCCGGGACACGCTGCGCTCCGAGATCGGCATGGTGCTCCAGGACACCTGGCTGTTCGGCGGCACGATCCGGCAGAACATCGCGTACGGCAACCCGGAGGCGAGCGAGGAGGAGATCCAGGCGGCGGCGAAGGCGACCTTCGTCGACCGGTTCGTCCGCAGCCTGCCCGACGGTTACGACACGGTCATCGACGAGGAGGGCAGCAACATCAGCGCGGGTGAGCGGCAGCTCATCACGATCGCCCGCGCGTTCCTGTCCAACCCGTCGCTGCTGATCCTGGACGAGGCGACGAGTTCGGTGGACACCCGTACCGAGGTGTTGTTGCAGCGGGCGATGGCGGCACTGCGTTCGGACCGGACCAGCTTCGTGATCGCGCACCGGCTGTCGACCATCCGGGACGCCCACCTCATCCTGGTGATGGAGAGCGGCCGGATCGTCGAGCAGGGCACCCACGACGAGCTGCTGGCCGCCCAGGGCGCCTACCACCGCCTCTACCACGCCCAGTTCTCCCAACCCGTGGCCGACGTGGACGACGCCGTACCGGCGCAGGCGGGTCCCGCCGGGGCGATGTTGCGACAGCGCTGACCAACCCCACCCCCACCCTGCCGTGGCGGGGGTGCCGGGGGGGGGGGGGGGGGGGGGGGGGGGCGGGGGGGGGGGGGAAGGGGAGTGAAGCCCGGGGGGGGGGACACCTCG
>NZ_JBVJHT010000015.1:0-48698 GCF_055586685.1 Micromonospora sp. NPDC049529 | reverse complement strand
CGGATAGAGGCGGGCGGTTCCCGCGGGGGCAGTGGGCCAAAACCCCCCCCCCCCCCCCCCCCCCCCCTTCCGGGGGGGGCTTCGGGGGGGGGGGGGGCCCCCCCCCCCCCCGGGACGGGGGAGGAAAGGTCAGGCGACCTGGGTGAGGCGCCAGCGTTGGTTGGCGCCACCGCCACAGGTCCACTGGATCAGGGTCGCGCCGTCGGCGACGGAGCTGCCGTTGACGTCCAGGCAGAGGCCGGAGTGGGCGGTCCGCAACTCGTACACGCCGGTGGAGGTCGCCACCGGCTGCCACCGCTGACTCGCCGCGGTGCCGCAGGTGACCCGGGTGATCCCGGTGCTGTTGACGGTGGACACCCCGTTGACGTCGGCGAGCTTGCCGCTGTGGGTGGCGGTGAGGGTCCTCGACGGTAGTCGAGGTCGACCCGGTCCAGTACGGTCACCCCGAAGAACCGTTTGGTGATCCCGGTCATCCGGAGTATCACCTGGTCAGATGCGTTGTCGATTGCCGCTGTGCGTGCGTCCGTCATCCGCGCCACCCCCGCATCCGGCGACCCTTGGCATCGAAGACTAGGCATTTATGACGTTCATGTAAAGCGCAAGTTACGTGCTCAGTCGTAAAACTTTTGCACTTGTAACCAAAAGTTGATGTGTTGCTCGGTCAAAGGATGTCCGGCTTATCATATTGAAGGTTGTTGTGCACAGTAGATGGCGAAGCTCAATGCCTGGTCGACCCCGGTGGAGCGGTACTGCTCCGCCGGACAGGCGTCGGCGTGATCGAGGGCGACGGCTCCACCGGCACCGAGCCGTGCCCCGGCGACCTGGTCGACGCCGACCACCGGGGCGGCTCCCGCTGCCGTGTCGTGCTCGCCCGCCGTCGCCGGATCGAGACCGTGCCGGGTGTGTCAACTGGCGCACAGGCCGATGGGCGGCTCCCGTTGGTGCTCCGGGGGTCGCCCATCGGCGGCGATTCAGTGGCAGCCTTGTGGAGCGCTGCCGCCCGACTCAGTAGTAGGCGTTGATGTGCATGATGTCGTGAGCGTGAAACGACCGCCACTGCATATCAGTGGCAGGTGCCGGTGGGTCGACCGCGACGTACATGGGGCAGTCGTGCTGGTGTGCGCCGCCGACGGAGTGGTGGCCGAGCCCGATCGTGTGGCCAATCTCGTGCAGGATGGTAGCCTGCTGGTCCTCCACGTCGTAATTGCCGATGTTCATTTCCGCGAAGTCGAGCGTGACCCGCCACTGGTCGCACCGAGTGGTAGAGCCGGAAATGAACGTGAGGCAACTCGCCTGGCCCGAGCCCCCGGGGAGATCTCCGTGGACGAACACGATGTCGGTGCCGCCCAGACACGCCTCCTCGATGTCGGAGAGGTCCGTCTGGACGTCCAGCTGGTTCATCGCCCACCGGACCCGGTCCGCGTGCTGGGCGGGCTGTCCGTTCCAGCTGCTGGTGAAACAGAAGGAGTGCCCGGCGCTGTCGGCGTACAGGGTCTCCGGGAAGGCGGTGGCCTGGGCGCTGCTCGGGACGGCGACGATGCCGAGCATCAGGACGACGGCCGCGAGGATGCGTCGTGTTCGACTTCCTCGTGTCCCGGCCGGTGCGGGCCGCGTGGCCCGCGCATTCGTGGATTGCGTGGTCATGGCTTGTCCACTCCGTCCTCAAGGGGATGACTGTGGACAAGTCTTCGAAACGGGCCTTGGATAAACCTTGTGGAATTCTGCCATCCCGACGTGATCGTCCTCTTGGGGGCTTTGTCGTGGACACCATTCAAACGCCGGGTAAACGAAACTATACCAAGGGAACGGAGTGCCGTGGCGTCCACGGTGGAGGGCGGCCCGCCGCCCGACGCTTCGATCCGGTGCGTCGGGCGGCTTCAGGAATCGTTCGGGCGTCCGAGCGGAGTCATTCCCGCTCCCGCTCCCGTTACGCGTCGCGGCGCTTCAGCATGATCGCGGCAGCGGCGAGGGCGGCCACGACGTAGCCGACGAAGACCGCCAGTCCGGCCCACGGGCCGAGCATTCCGGCGCCGGGCGTCACCGCCATGAACGACTCTCCGGCGTGCGAGGGCAGGTACGGACCGACCGCGTCGTTCCAGCTGCTCGGCAGCAGCGGGAAGAGACCGGGCACCACCAGCATCGCGCCGAACAGGGCGCCGATCGCGGCGGCCGTCCCGCGCAGCAGCGTGCCGAGTGCCAGACCGAGCAGGCCGACCCCGGTCAGGTAGACGGCCCCGCCGACCACCGCGCGGAACACGCCCGAGTCGAGCACGCTCACGCCCTGGGAACCCAGGATCTCCTGGCCGCCGAAGAACGCGGCCAGCACCGCGACCAGCGTCGCGGCCAGGGTCACCCCGCCGAACACGATGGCCTTGCCCCACAGCACCGGCAGCCGCCGGGGTACGGCGGCCAGAGTGGACCGGATCATGCCGGTGGAGTATTCACTCGCGACGAAGAGCACCCCGAGCACGCCGACGATCAGTTGACCGAGCTGCACCCCGCCGAGGCTGGAGCCGACCGGGTCGCTCGTGCCACCGGGCCCGAGGTCCATCGACTCACCGCCGATGCTTCCGGAGACCACGCCGGTGAAGAGCAGGCCGAGCGCGACCACGATGGCGGCGGCGGCGAGCAGTCCCGCCACCGTCGACCGCAGCGACCGCAGCTTGATCCATTCGGAGCGGACGACGCGGGCGAGGGTGACCCGACCGGTCACGGCGGTGCGGGTACGGGCGGTGGCGGTGGTGCCGACCAGTCGGGGTTCGAGGATCGCGGTGCTCATCAGGCGGCCTTTCCGGCGAGTACGGGCTCGGTGCTGGTCGCGGAGTATTCGACCGAGTCGTGGGTCAGCTCCATGAACGCCTCTTCCAGCGAGGCCTGCTGCACGGAGAGTTCGTGCAGGGTGACGCCGGCCAGGGCGGCCCGCTCCCCGATCTGCTCGGTGCTGAGTCCGGTGACCTCCAGCACCCCGCGTTCGGCGCTGCTGATCGTCACGTCCGGCCCGACGAGCAACTCGCTGAGCAGGTGCGACTGGGGGGAGCGGACGCGGATCCGGCTGCCGGAGGAGAGTTCGACGAACTTGTCCATCGACACGTCCGCGATCAGGCGGCCCTTGCCGACCACCACCAGGTGTTCGGCGGTCAACGCCATCTCGCTCATCAGGTGCGAGGAGATGAAGACGGTACGACCCTCGGCGGCCAGCCCCTTGAGCAGGTTGCGGATCCACCGCACGCCCTCGGGGTCGAGCCCGTTGACCGGCTCGTCGAGCAGCACCGTGTGCGGGTCGCCGAGCAGCGCGGAGGCGATGCCCAGGCGCTGGCCCATGCCGAGGGAGAAGCCACCGGCCCGCTTGCGGGCGACCTCGTGCAGGCCGACCAGGTCGATCACCTCGTCCACCCGTCGCTTCGGGATTCCGGTGGTGGCGGCCATGGCCAGCAGGTGGTGGTACGCCGACCGCCCGGTGTGCACCGCCTTCGCCTCCAGCAGGGCGCCGATCTCGTTCAGCGGCGCGACGTGGTCGGCGTACCGGCGGCCGTTGACCGTCACCGAGCCCGAGGTGGGAGCGTCCAGACCGACGATCATCCGCATGGTGGTGGACTTGCCCGCACCATTCGGACCCAGGAAACCGGTGACGATGCCGGGTCGCACGGTGAAGCTCAGATCGTCGACGGCGACCTTGTCGCCGTACCGCTTGCCCAGGTTCTTGACTTCGATCATGGTTTCGGGTGCTCCTCGTCGGGGCGGTGCCGCGTGCAGCGGCGCATGGCAACAACCATCGCTTTTGCTCGGGGTGCGCGTCGTCGTCCGCCCGTAGACACCTGACGTACTACGGAGGTGGTATATCGGATCAGTGACTCAGCGTGATGGTGGGTCGCTGGGGCGTACCAGGCCGCTCTGGTAGGCGATCACCACGAGCTGGGCCCGGTCCCGTGCGCCGAGCTTCGTCATCGCCCGGTTGACGTGCGTCTTCGCGGTCAGCGGCGAGACCACGAGCCGTTCGGCGATCTCGTCGTTGGAGAGCCCGGCGGCCACCAGCACCAGCACCTCGCGCTCACGTTCGGTGAGAAGATCCAGTTCTGCCGGCACCGAGGCGGAATCCTCCGGCTGGGACAGGAACCGGGCGATCAGGCCCTTGGTGGCCACCGGGGAGAGCAGCGCGTCGCCGCGTGCCACCACCCGGATGGCGTCCAGCAACTCGGCCGGGTCGACCCCCTTGCCGAGGAAGCCGCTCGCGCCGGCCCGGAGCGCCTGGAGGACGTACTCGTCGACCTCGAAGGTGGTCAGGATCAGGACCCGTACGCCGGACAGGCTCTCGTCCTCGGTGATCTGTCGGGTTGCGCCCAGCCCGTCCAGATCCGGCATTCGGATGTCCATCAGCACCACATCGGCCCGCGTCGTCCGGGCCAGCGCCACCGCCTCCAGGCCGGTGGTCGCCTCACCCACCACCTCAAGGTCCGGGGCGGAGTCGACCAGCACCCGGAACCCGGCCCGGATCAGGTTCTGGTCGTCGGCCAGCAGCACCCGGATCGTCATGGCATCTCCTGCCGCGCGGGCAGCACGGCCCGTACCCGGAAGCCACCCGGCACCGGTCCGGCGTGCATCGTGCCACCGACCGCCGTCACCCGCTCGCGCATGCCGAGCAGGCCGTGCCCGGTGCCCGTCGTCGGATTCGCCGCGGGCTCCTCCCGCCCGGCGTCGTTCTCCACCACGATGGTCAACTCGTCCGGTTGGTACCCCAGTCGCACCCGGGCGGACTCCCCGCCGTGTTTGTGCACGTTCGTCAGCGCCTCCTGCACCACCCGGTACGCGGCCAGGTCCGCCGCCGGGGACAGCGGGTACGGCTGCCCCGACAACCGCCACTTCACCGCCAACCCGGTCCGGTGGAACGAGTCGACCAGTTCCTGGAGCCGGTTCAGCGTCGGAGTCGGCTCGGTCGGTGCGGCGGCGTCGTCGGACTGGCGCAGCACACCCAGCACGGTCCCGAGTTCGTCCAGGGCCGCCCTGCCCGCCTGACGTACGTGCCCGAGCGCCTCCTCGGCCGCCTCCGGGTTGGTACGCAACACGTGCCCGGCCACCCCGGCCTGCACGTTGATCAGGGCGATGTTGTGCGCCATCACGTCGTGCAGGTCGCGGGCGATGCGCAGCCGATCCTCGGCGACCCGCCGCCGCGCCTCCTCCTCCCGGCTCTGCTCGGCCCGGGTGGCGCGCTCCTCGACGGCGACGATGTAGTCGCGATGGTTGCGGACGGCGTCACCGACGGCGGTGGCGAGACCGCTCCAGAGGGCCAGCACGACTTTCTCGGAGTCGAGCCAGGAACCCCTGGACGAGGAGTAGATGGCGCCGACGACCAGCAGCAGGGCGGTGAACGTGCCGGCGATGACCGCGGTGGCCCGGTTCGTGGTCACGGCGACGGTGTAGACCGCGATCACGACCGCGAAGGTGGCCAGGTTGCGGGCGGCACCGAAGGCGATCGACGCCGCCGTCGCGGCACTGCAGAACGCGAGCACCGGCAGCGGCCAGCGACGGCGCAGCGCCACGGCCGCGCAGACGAGCGCACTGAAGGCGATCTCGCCCGCGTTCAGTTCGCCCCGGGTGGGGGCGGGGTCGACCAGCGGTTCGCCGACGCTGATCGCGAACAGCCCGACGGCGGCAGCGGCATCAAGGGCATAGGGGTGGAACCGGGCCGTACGCCGCCACCACCCCATATCCCACATACCGCGACGTTACGTCAACGACGGGTGAGCCTGCCCAGCGCGACGAGGATCAGGACAGGTACGAACGCATCCCCGAACCAACCCAGGGCGTACGCCGCCGCCGTGCGCATCTCAGCGTCGTCGTCACGGAGCAGGGTCCGCAACAGCGTCGTGCCGGCCCGGACCGCGCCGTAGACGGCCAGCTCGATGTGGGCGGCCACCCGCCGCTGGTCCTGGTCGGAGAGCGAACCGTAGTAGGTGTAGCGGTCCTCGCCGTCCTCGCCGTCCGCCAACTCGGGTGCCGCACTCGGCACGGTGTACGCACTCGCCTCGTACCTGGTGCTCTGGTGGAAGATGTTGCTGGCACCGTCGGATATCAGAATGGTGTGAATTGCCTGGGGCGGCTGCCATGGCGGCGGCCCCTACGGTGGGTCGTCGGTAGGGCCACCCGATGCGGCGCACTGGGGCCAGTGCGCCGCACGCTCCGGATGGCGGCACAAGGCCCGCGCGGCTTCCGGTCGGGTGCCCACCTCACGCACCACTGGCGGATTCGGCGAAGCGACCCGTCCAGGCCTGCGGTGCGGGAGAGTAGGACCATGTCCAACTCAGCGGCGGCCGGGGCCCCGTCCAGCGAGCGGATCATCGAAAACCTGATCGCCGCGTACGCCGAACTCATCGACGACGGCCACTTCGCCGAACTTGGTGACCTGCTCGCGGATGCCACCTTCACCTTCAACGGCGGCGTTCCCGCCAGAGGTCGGGACGCTGTCGTCAAGCAGTTGACCGACACCACGATGGTCCATGAGGACGGCACACCGCGGACCCGACACCTCGTCACCAACGTCATCATCGAGATTGATGAGGAGGCGGGCACCGCCCTCTCCCGGTCCTACTTCACCGCGCTACAGGCACTTGCGGACTTCCCGCTGCAACCGGTGGTTTCCGGTCGCTGCCGGGACCGTTTCGAGCGTCGCGACGGGCAGTGGCGCTTCGTGGAACGGCAGGTGACCGCCGACTTCTTCGGCGACGTCAGCCACCACATACGCCCCGGTGCCAGCCAGTAGGGCAGTGCTGTCAACCCGCGAACTTGGTCCACGTGCTGCGTTGGTGCCCTCTCGCGGTGGATTGACCACGAGACGCACCTGAGCTGCGAGTAGGGTCAGAAGCTGTTGTCGGTGGTGCTCCCGCTTGGCAGTGCGGTGCCGGCCCGCAGTTCATCACGGTCCTGCGGGGCGTCCGGGTGTCCGTCTGAACGGCGGCCGGTTGCGGACCCGCCCGAATCGGGTCCGCGCCGACAAGGCGTGCATCTCGGGGGCCAACCGGCGACATCTACGCCAGCGAGGCATCAAGGCAACCATCCCAGGTAAGGCCATCCCAGGTAAGGCGGACTGTGCCAAGGGGTCGAAGGACGGCCAACCGCCAGCCTTCGACCCCTTGGATCTAGTCCGCAACGCCATGCGGTGGAGCGCGACATCAACCGGCTCAAACGCAACCGCGTCGTGGCCGTCGGCTTCGACAAGCTCGCCGTGCGCTACCAGGCCACGATCCATCTCGCTGCGGTCAACGAATGGCTTTGACTGGTTCGATGCCGATCCTAGTAGCCCAAAGTGAAACGGGTTTGGTGGTGTGCGGGCTTTTCAATTTCGTCGGCGAAGGCGGTGGCGTAGTCCGGGCCGGAGATGTCGGAGTTACCGTCGGCCCCGACGATGATGACATCAGTTCCGAGGCGGAAGGTGCCGGTCTTCGATCCGGGGTTGTGCGAGCCGAAGTTCCCGGGCGGGCTGAGGTAGAACCAGTCGACGGTGGTGTCCGCCGCCTTCAGCGCGTCCAGAGCACGGGAATGAGCCTCTGCCTCGGCCTTGTACTCCTCCGGGAAGCCCGCGTCGATCACCCGCGGACCGCCCTCGGCGACGAACAGGCTCGCGGCCCCTCCGACCACACCGAGACGCGCGCCGTTGGCCTCGGCAGCGCCCAACAGCGCCGGAACGGCCGTCGCCAGCTCGTGCCCGTCGGTCAGGGGTCGGATGGCCACGACGACCGCGTCCGCTCCCTGTGCGGTCTCGGTGAGGAACGCGGAGTCGTAGAGGGACCCGGCCCGCACCTCAAGGCGTTCCCTCGGGGCCACCTCGGCGGTATTACGGGCGACGCCGATCACGTCGTGGCCGCGCTCAAGTAGCTCATTGGCGATGTGGTCGCCGGCATAACCAGTGATTCCGAAAATGACAATCGTAGACATGGTTCTTCCTTTGCTGTGATCGTTGATTGCTGGATAGCGCTCACAAATGGCGAGAGTCAAGCGCCAGAGACGATGGCACCGAACGCCGCGCTGTCGTAGATCAGCTGACCGCTGGACACACGTCCATCGACAACAGTGAACCACCCACCGGTGGTCAACGCGCCCACACCAGCCGGACCCTGAAGCAGGATCTCGTACAGCGCCGCGACATCATTGCCGTCGACAACCCACCGTAGGACCCGGTGTCCGCGAACGATCTCCAGCAGGCCCTTTCCGAGCTGGAACAGCTCGTCCGCACTACGCGCGCTGGCGAACGGCCCTACCAGGGTGAAGTCCTCGGTGACGGTCTCACGAGCGGCGTCGACGTCGCCCGAGTAGAAGGCGACAAAGAAGCGCTCGACAACGTCCTGGGCGTTCATGGCAATCCCTCCGAAAATCTGGGTCCTGGTCGGGCATTCCCGGCTCTCGAAAAAAGGCTATGGGGGAATCAGGACAACTCCGGTCCGGGTCATGGTGGAAGATCCAGGATGTGATCGGTACCTCAGCCCGCCTGCTGCAACTACTCTCGCTGCTCTCGGCGCGACCGTCCTGGACATCCGGCGAACTGGCCGCCCGGATGAAGATCACCGACCGCACGGTACGACGCGACATCGCCAAGCTGCGGGAACTCGGATACGGCATCGAGTCCGACCCCGGGCCCCAGGGCGGATACCGCCTCAGCCAGGGCACCCGAGCACTACCCCTGATCCTCGACGAGGAAGAGTCCCTCGCCGTGGCCGTCGCACTACGCGAGGCCGCACTCAGCGGCATCCTCGGAAGCGACCAGGCCGCACTGTCGGCCCTGCTGAAACTGCAACAGGGCCTACCGCACCGGATCGCGGACCGGCTGAACGCGATGGACGCCGCATTCGTACACACCTCCAGGCCCGACGAGCACCACATCACGGCCGGAATACTGCTGGAACTCGCCACCCTGTGTCGCCGCAGCGAACGAACCCGCCTGTCGTACCGGGCCCTGAGCGGGAAGGCCACCGTCCGGGACGTCGACCCATATCGCCTCGTGCGCACCGGACACCGCTGGTACCTCGTCGCCCGCGACGTCACAAAAGGTGAATGGCGCACATTTCGTGCCGACCGAGTAATACAGGTCCAGTCGACAGGGCAGGTGGTGAAAATCATCAACCCACCCGACCCGGCCCTCCTCGTCGCGCAAGGTCTCACACAAGGCGTGTACGCGCACTACACGACGATCCGCCTCCCGCTACCCATGGACCGGGCGCTCCAGTTGGTCCCGCCCACGATCGGCACCCACCGTGCGGACGGACCCGAGGCCACCATCGTCGAGATCGGCGGCTCCACAGCCGACAGCCTCGCCCGATACCTGCTCGGCCTCGGCGTCCCGCTCCACGTGCTGTCACCCGACGACGTACGGCAGGCACTGCTACGCCGTGCCCGAGACCTGTTCGAAGGCAACCAAGGCAGCGAGCCCTAACCAGTAGACGTCGCACCGGACAGGCCCACCGGCCTTCCCGAGGGAGGGGACCAGACAACGGCCACGGACGCCAAACAGGTCGAGCGGCGACAGGACACTGTGTCACAAGCCAACCCGGCTTCGAGCCAGCGGTGACGACCTGACGGTCCACGTGGGGCACCGCAATCTCGTACCGTGAGTCGAACACGACCCAGGACCACGGTCTCGTGGTCGGCGGTGCGGGCGGCGTACGCGTGCCAGTCGCCCGCTGCTGCGCGCTGCCATACCACGGCGCCGCTGATGTCTATGTCAAGGCAGCGGGCAAGCACCGCGGCGGGGCGAGCAACTGCTCCGGTACGTCGCCAGCCGAACCGTAGGCGTGCTCCAGCGCGGCCCACTCGACCCGGGTCAGTCCTTCCCACATGGGCGGGAACGTACGACAGGCCACCGACTTTCCTCGACGTGCCGTTGGCCCCGGTCGGTGACCGGGCCCAACGCTGGGAAAGACCGGGTTCAGGAGGCGGCGATGCCTTCCATGCCGGTCCCGTTGGCGAACTGCGGCAGCCCGGTGACGGTGGTGATCAGCGTCAGCGAGCCGTCCTCGTTGACCTTGTACCCCTGCACGTTGCCGGCCCCCGCGTTCTGGACGTAGAGGACTCCGTCGGCGGTGGTCATGTCGATCGAGCCACCGCCGGTGTCGGCGGCGACCGCCGCGACCAGCACCAGGTTGCCGTCCTCGCCGACGGTGTAGGCGCTGATCGTGGAACTGCCGGCGTTGGCGACGTAGAAGTAGTCGCCGACCCGCTCGATCCAGCAGGAGGCGGTCTGCCCGTTCGGCACCGACGGGCCGATCTGGGTGAGCGTGCCGTCACCGCTGACCTGGTAGCGGGTCACCGCGTTGGTGCCCGACTCGGCGACGAGCAGCTTGCCGTCCTCGTCGAAGGTGAAGCCGAACGGGGTGCCCGGGTCGGGGTTGCTGACCGGCTCCTTCGACAGGCGGCCGTCCTCCTCGATCCGGAAGGCCTCGATCACGTTGTTGCTCTTCGTGGTCACGAGTACGACCCGACCCTCGGGGTCGACGCCGACCTGCGCGGGCGCGCTGCCGAACGCGGGCGGGTTGGCGTTGTTCAGGTCGAGCGAACGGGTCGAGTCCTCGATCCGGGCGAGCTTCTCCTCTTCGATCCGGAAGCCCTGTACCGAGCCGGCGCCGCCCGCGTTGAGGACGTACACGAGGTGCTTGTGCACGGAGATGCTGACCGGCAGGAGACCGCCGGACCAGACCACGTCGAGCAGTTCCAGCTTGTCGCCGTCGACGCGGAACAGGCTGACGGTGTTGCTGCCGGCGTTGACCGCGAACAGCAGACCGTCGGAGTAGATCAGCGAGCCCTGCGAGGCGAGCGCGTCGACCGGCGGGCCGATGGTGGCACCGCCGAGGCCGCCGGTCTGGTACTCACCGGCCATGGTGAGCACACCAGCGTCATCACGGTCGAAGACCTGGATCGTGTTGCCGAGAGGCTTGTTGGTCTGGACGAAGACCGCGCCGTCGTCGCCGTCCTTGTCGTGGTGGCCGCCGCCGTCCCGGTGCGAGCCGTCCCACGCCGGGCCGTCGTCGCGGGCCGAGTACGCGGGCGTGGAAGCGGCGAACCCCCCGGCCAGCCCGCTGAGTACGACCGCAGCAAGAATCCGCTTTCGGAGCATGAGTCATCCCTCTAACGTTCGAAACGTGAATAGGAAGAGTTTTCCTGTTTCGAGGCTAGGGCGAGGTATCGGCGAGTCAGGGCCGCTTCCCCGAAAGATGCACCCGAGGGGGGAGCGTGCCTGTTACATGACCCGATTCAGCCGATCACGGCACTGATCGGTCGCGCAGGCCGTAGAATGCGCCGGGTAATAGGGCGTACCGATAACCGGGGTGACGGTCGATAAACCGGACCGCGGTGGTCAGACCGATCGGAGTCGGCGCCGGACCGGGGGGTCGGTAATCCAGCCGACGAACCGGGCGTCGACCTGCTCGGGGCTCAGCTCGTCCAGATCCCGGACCGCGCGGTCCCGGAAGCGTCCCATCACCTCGACCAGTTGCCGGCGGTTGTGCCGGTACAGCGTCCACATCCGTCGGCGAAAAACCTGGCAGGGCCATTCCTCGGCGTCGTCGCGGCACAGCCAGTCCTCACCCGGCCGATGCGGCGCCCCCATCGGGTCATCGGCCACGTCGTCGCTGGTCTCCTGCTCCCCGGTCACACCCGCGCTCCCATCCGGTCGGCCAAGTCCGTCACCAGTGCCGGCGGCACACCTCTGGTCCGCCGGAGGATCCCCGTCACCACCTCGTGCGCGACCGGTCGGGTACGAATCTCGGCCGGAGCGTGCTGCTCGGCCTCCACCAACGTGTTCCCGGCCCGGATCAGGTCCCCGACCAGTACGTGACCGCGCGCCACGTCGAGCAGGTGCTGCGCCCGGCGCTCGGGCAACAGCGCGTCGAACAGCCTCGGGCTCAGACCCCGGTGGATCGTCACCGCCTGCCGGCCCTCAGCCAACTCGACCGCCGCCGCCACACGGTGCAGCTCGACGTTCGTCGGCCCGAACGACGTCCAGTACCGGTTCGCGTCGGCCCCCAACCTGTCGGCGGCGACCGTCGCCTCCCGGAGCAGTTCTCGCACGCTCGCATCGTCGCCCATCCGCGCCGCCGCCATCGTCCCCTGCAACAGCAGCGACCCGTACACCGATACTCGATCAAGATCCGACCAGGTGGAACCGTCCGGCGCGAGCCGGTGTGCCAGGACGACGTTCGCCTCGAACGCGGCCCGGTCGTCGCCGGCCGCCAGCAGCGCGTTGGCGAACCGGGTCGTGCCGGTGCCGGCCAGCAGCGGATCGTCCGCGTACGACGCGAGCGCGATCGACCGTTCGGCGGTCAGTCGGGCCAGGTCGAAGGCCCCGAGCTTGCGCGTCATCGACGAACTGACCTGGTACACCTGCGCGAGCAGTCGCGCGGCCGTCACGGCGCTGTCGCCACTGTGGCACGCCTGCGCAGCCCTGGCCTGCCGCAGCAGCGTCGGCAGTGTCGGGACCAGTGCGTCGTACCGGGCGTGCTGGAACGCCAGCCACGTGTGCCGGACCGCGCGAGCCAGCTCGTCCAACGCCGGACCGTAAAACTCGGGGCCGTCCGGTTCAGGACCGGAAGCGGAACTCCCCGGCCGGGCGGCCGGGGCGTAGCGGGCGAGGGCCGCTCGCAGCCGTTCCAGGTCGATCGGGTCGGTCGGGGTCAGCCGGGCGGTGCTCGACGCACGGCCGAGCAGGGTGTCCACGCTGACCTGTAGCACCGTGGCCAGCTCGTGCAGGGTCGAGAACTTGTCCAGCCGCCGTTGACCCCGCTCGACCTTGTCGACCCAGCTCTTCGACTTACCGACCCGATCGGCGAACACCTGCTGGGACATCTTCCGCGCAAGGCATCCGAGCAACGGACGCCCTCGAAGTGAAGTGGGGCGTCCACCCCGCAGGCCAGGCGCGACCGCAGTGGTCGACCGACGAGCGGCGAACCACCCTGGTCCTGCTGGTGAGTGGAAGGTTCCGTGTCGACCTGTCGTTGAGCAGCGTCCTACTTGAGCGCCAGGGCGACTACGCCGTCTGGGGACCGGGGATCGATCACTCATGGCAGGCCGAAGAAGACTCGGTCGTGCTCACCGTACGATGGCCCTCCCTCCCAGCCCGAGAAGCCGCCCCATCAACCGCCAAAAAGTCCCCACAGCCCGTGATCTAGGGCAAATACGTGTGAGTTGATCTCCCTGCACCACCATTTGCCCTAGATCGCGGGGCAGGGCGCTTCGGCGTGCCGGTGTTGGTGGTGTTGGGGGGTACGGCGAATCCGTACGGATGCCGTCAGGCCGGGCTGGCTCGTGCCTAGGCCCGAGCTATCCGGAGTACGGCCTGCTTCTGGGCGACCGCCACGACCTCGAACTGGGTTTGACTGACGGTGAACCGGGCCCCCGGACGCACGGTGAACCTGCCGCTCGCCGGAGCCGACGCCGACGCGCCGACCACCAACACCTCACAGGTGATGGGCACGTCGCAACTGAACCTGGCGGGGCCACCGGCCACCGGGATCAGCAGGATGGCCTCGTCCTCCTCGATCGAGGAGACGGCAATCGACATCACCCCGGAACCCCGATCGAGCTTGAACATGTTCGACGGCATCACGGTCACCTCGCAGCTCCCGTCCCCGCACGCGTCGAGCCGGGTGCCGTCCGCCGCGACCGGCAGCGCGGTCGGGGCGGGCGTGGGTGATGGCGACGGTGCGGACGGGGTAGCGGGGCTGGTGGCTGACGTTGCCGGCGCGGTCGGGCCGGCGGGCTCGGGCTCCGGGGTGGCCCCGCACCCCGCCAGGGCGAGTACGACCGGCGCGGCGACCAGCCAACGGGCGAGTTCGACTTTGTGTGCCATGGTTCCCATCCGACCAATTCGGCGTGGCGAGGGGCACCCCGGTGGCAACAATCGGCCACGCCGGCTCGGCCGGGGTCGGAAGATCGTCAGCGGAAGCGTATGCGGTCGACGATCAGCCAGATGGCGGTGATAGTGGCGGTGATGCAGCCCAGCCCGCAGGCGAGAATGAGGATACTGAGCCCGCCGAGCGCGGCGTCGCTCAACTGCTCGACCCCCTCCACGTAGCCGGGCGAGAATTCGTCGGATTGTTCGTCGTTCGTCATGATGAAATTCGCGGCCCACCAGGTCGTCCAGCCGAAGGCGACGGCGAGGACGGGGGCCAGCCAGAGCAGGATGCCCACCCAGCGGGATTCATGCTGTCTGCCGACCGTCTGCGGGCAGCGGCTTTTCAGCGTCTCCGCCATTGCCCTGGCATCACGGGTGAGACCGTTGAACTGCAATCGGCCGCCGCCGTGGAAGCTGACCAGACAACCGAAGTCCCAGCCGAACCGGGAACTGCCGGACTTCTCGGTCGCGACAACCCCGTAGACCTGCTCCCAGGTCCAGGTCCGCCGGCTGCCCCAGCTGACATGCACGAAACCGCGCTCGTGGATCTCGTACGACTCGGCGAAGCCGCCACGTATCGCCTTCGCCAGTTGCGTCAGTGCGAGCGGCAGTGCTGCCACGACGATAACCAACGAGTAGCCCATCAGCCGGCCGAAACTGGTGGGGAGCCAGTTGTTGGCGAGCAGGAGCGCCACCCCACCCGTCGGAGCGCCTGCGATCAGGAGCGCCCCGATTCCCAGAGCCCAGCGCCGGCCGTTGTCGACCCGATGGATGCTGACGAGTCCCCCGAGTGGCTGCATCCCAACGAGGGTAACCGTCTCGCCGCGACACAGTGACGCGTGCGGTTCTGTTGGCAGGTACAGGTCTTTGTCGTCGTCCGGGACCCGCGTGACACCATCCACCCGTGGATTCCGCTGATGTCGATTCCCGTACGATCCCGGTGCTGGTAACCCTTGCCCGGCACGCCGATTCCGACGTACGGCTTCGGGTTGCGCGGTCCCTGCCGGCCGCGATCGGTGAAGCTGTCGACGGTCCGGGTGTGGAGGCGTTGATTGGTCTGTGTGCCGACCCCGACCGGGAGGTACGCAACTGGGCGACGTTCGGGCTCGGCTGGCAGACCAACGCTGACGGCAACCGGGTCCGGCAGGCGCCCTGGGAGCGCACCACCGACAGCTACGACGAGGCGCGTGAGGAAGGTATTCGGGGGCTGGCCAGGCGGCGGGACTCGCGAGCGCTTTCGCTGCTGGCCGGGTTGTTGGCGCAGTCGAGCGCCCACGTCCTGACCTTCGACGCGGCGGCGTTCCTGGCTGATCCGGTGTTGCTGCCGCTGCTGAACAAGTTCGACGCGGCCGACCGGGGTGTGGCCGTGGCGGTACGGGAGTGCGACCCGGTCCTTCGCGCTCGCCGGGACGCGTTCGCCTTCGCGCTGTTCGACGCCCTGCACGCGCGCCTGCCCCAAGCCGGGATAGCGCTGTACGCCGAACGTTTCGAGCTCGGCCTGCACATCGAGGTCGTTCTCGGGGCGGCGTCCACCCAGCCGCGGCTGTGGTGGGTCGAGGGCCTGATTGACCGCGCCGGAGGCGATCCCGACCGGGCCGCACAGTTCGTCGTTCGTGACCTGTCGGCGGGGTCGACTGTCGGTCTGTAGTCGTTGTCTCCCATACGACTTGTCCGGCCGACACCACGGGCGGTGAGGCTATACATACCTGAGCCGCGTACGCGGTGGGGGTTGGGCGCGGAATCCCTCCCTAGACCGCGCCGTTTGAGGAGTGCACGATGGCCGAGGCAGTTCACAACGTCACGAAGACGAAGGCGCAGATCATGGCCGACGTGCAGGACGCCATCGACGCTTCGGTGCTGGTGAACGTGGTGGTGGCCAACCCGTGGAACACGCTGAACCAGAACAACCTGGTGACGCAGAGCGGGTTCAACGCCTGGGCGCCGGCGCTCATGGGCCCCGGTGCCCAGCTGAAACCCCTGACCAACCAGATCAAGCTCGGGTTGGACCTCGCACTTCGCACCAAGAGCGACCCGGAGATCTACGCCGCCCTCGGGCAGGCGTACCTGCGGATGGGGAACGAGCGCCTCCTGGCGGCGAAGAAGACGCCGGCCGTCGGCACCTGCCTGGACATCTGTTGCCTGGCGGTGGCACTCCTGGGCTCGCAGTTCAGGGCGTTGTTCAACCCGACCAGCACCATCGAGGTCGTTCTCATGGCCACCCCGGGGGAGGCCGCGCACGCCCTGATCGTGGTGGATCGCGCGCAGGACAGCACACTGAGCGACTACCGGACCTGGGGGCCGAACGCCTTCGTCGTCGACCAGTGGTACGCGCTCCAGCGCAACGCGCTGCCGGGATCGCGGGCGGTCAAGGACCTCGACGCGAACGGCCCGCTCCACGACCCGAGCTTCATCCCCTTCCTCACCGTGAGCAGGTTGCAGAAGGCCGTCGTACTGGCGCGGAAGGGCATTTTCACCGCGCAGGACTTCATTTCCTGACAGCGAGGAAGTAGCCGTCAGGCCGGGCCGCCGCTGGACGCGGCGGCGTGGCAGGCGCCCCAGCCGTCCGCGCGGGCGACGATCCGGCCGGCCCGGACCGCGACGGCGGTCTCGGTGGCGTCGCTGACCGAGGGTACGCCCGCCGCCGCCGCCACCAGCGCGTGCCGATCGTGTACGACCCGCAGCCGTGGCCAGGCCGATGGTCGGATCGCCTGGCGCAGGCAGCCCCGAAGCTCGGCGACGGTGAGCCGGGCCAGTGGCGCCAACTCGTCCGGGGCGCTGCTGACCAGGACCGCCGTGACGTCGGCGCCGGACGGGGCGGCGCGTACGGCCTCTTCGATGGCGGAGAGCCGGTGCAGGCCGAGGACGGCCACCACCCCGTCGCCGTCCAGTCGGGCGGGTTCGTCGCGCAGGGCGTCGGTCGCGGCCGGCGGCGACCAGGGTTCGTCGGTGGGGCGCGCCTGCGGGATCTGGGTGAGGTGCGGCGCGTCCCAGCGATCGTCCAGGTCGAGGTCGGCGAGCTGGGCGACGGCACTGACCACACTGAACGGTTCCACGAATCCGGGCGCGGCGGCGGCCAGCTGGGTCGCGCCGTGCAGGGTGGTGAGCGCTGCCTCGGCCACCCGTACCCGGCGGCCGGTCGGTGTTCCGGTGCGGTGCAGCCGTTCCAGGGCGAGCCCGAGCACGATCGCGTCCAGGTGCACCAACTGGGTGTACGGCAGCCGGGTCCGCTCGGCGGCGAGGATCTCCGGGATCAGGTCCGTGCCGAGGCGGGCGGTGCCGGAGGAGTCGGTGGCGAGGGGGAGTCGGGCGAGCCAGGCGCGGGCGAACTCGGCGAGTGCCGTACGCGGTGAGGTGCCCGGATCCCGGTACGGCGGCTCCGGCGCCCGCTCGACCTCCTCGGCGAGTACGGCGAAGTAGAGCGCCTGTTTGCCGGGGAAGTTGGAGTAGACCGCGCCCCTGGTGAGTTCGGCCCGCTCGGCGATGCTGTCGATTTTGGCGTCCCGGAACCCGCGCTCGACGAACTCGTCCCGGGCGGCGGCGAGCACCCTCGCGCGGTTGCGTTCCTGCGTCTGCGCCCTGTTGAGCCGGCCCATCGTTCTCCTTCGCCGTCGCGCCGACACTCCCGGCGTTGCCGAGTGCCACCGGTTCAAGATACCGTCACCATTCAGATGATCCCATCATCTGTTGCGAACATCTGAGATTGGAGCACCGTTGACCGGCACCGGAACCCCGACGAACGCCGTACCCGAGATCGACCTGACCGGCGCCGAGGTGCTGGGTGACCCGTTCGCCGCGTACGGCGACGTCCGCGAACGGTCGCCACTGGCCCGGATCCAGGCACCCGGATTCGGACCCATCTGGGCGTTCACCCGGCACGAGGAGGCCCGGGCGATGCTCGGCGACCCGAGGTTCGAGCTGACCTCGGCCAGTTACGCCCGTCCCGACGTACCCGAGCACTGCCTGGCCTACATGCGGACCATGCAGGAGATGGACGGCCCGGAGCACCTGCGGCTGCGCCGGCTGGTGTCGCCCGCGTTCACCGCCCGCCGCGCCGCCGAGTTCCGGCCCCGGATCGAACCGATCGTCGACCGGCTTCTCGACGACCTGGCCGAGCGGGCGGCACGGGCCGGGGACGGGTCGGTGGACCTGCTGCTGCACTTCGCCCGGCCGCTGCCGATGGACGTCATCTGTGAACTGGTCGGCATCCCCGAGGACAGCCGTCCACAGTGGAGAGAATGGGGCGCCGCCGTCGCCACCGGCTGGGGGCAGGCGTTCGCCGAGGCGATTCCGCAGATCATGGCCAGGGCCCGGTCGGCGGTCGCGCACCGCCGGGTCGAGCCCGGCGACGACCTGATCTCGGACCTGATCCGGATCCGGGAACAGGACGGCGACCGGCTCGACGACACCGAACTGGTCACCCTGGTCTGGCACCTCGTCCTCGCCGGTCAGACCCCCACCAACCTCATCGCCAACGCGGTCGAGACCCTGCTCACCCACCCCGGCCAACTCGCCGCACTGCGCCGGGACCCCGACCTGATGCCACGCGCCGTGGAGGAGCTGACCCGCTGGGCCGGGCCGCAGCTGATGACCATTCCCCGGTACGCGCGCGAGGACGTCGCGGTCGCCGGGGTGCAGATCGGCAGGGGCGAAGCGGTCACCGCCGTGATCGCCGCCGCCAACCGCGACCCGCGCGCCTTCCCCGACCCCGAGACACTCGACCTGAGCCGCCCGGCCGAAGGGGCGGCCCACCTCGGCTACGCCCACGGCCCGCACTTCTGCCTCGGCGCCGCGTTCGCCCGGACCCAGGTCGAGGTCGCGCTCGCCGGGCTGCTCCGTCGCTTCCCCGACCTCGCGCTCGCCGGCTCGCCGACCCGGCCCGGCCGGCTGCCCGATCCCGGCACCTGGCGGCTCGCGGCGCTGCCCGTGACCCTCTGACTGACCCCCGTGACCCTCTGAACCGCCGCCCCGCACCGGGGGCACCCGGATCGGGGCGGCGCTGTTTATGATCTTCGCCATGCCCGCCGCCCCGAGCCTGGCGCCCACCGTGGACCCGGCCGCCGCCTATCCGGAATTCGCCCGCCTGCACACCGCCTTCCGGGACCTGGACTGGGACCGCGTGCGGGAGATCATCGACGGGCAGGAACCGGCTGGGCGTACCCGACTGATCCGGATGGCCGCCGAGCTTTCCGAAAGCGGCGTGTCGCCCCGACTGCGGTTGAAGGCCGAGCCGGGCGACACCCTCGCCGCCGCGCTGTTCGCCGGGCGGCAGATCAAATCGGCGTGGGACATCCGTACCCGCGCCCAGGCGGCACACGTCAGCCGAGACCAGTTCAACCGCTTCCACGCGATCCTGCGCGCGGCCGAACAACTGCTGATCGACGCCGCCGCGTACGACCCGAGCGACCCGGCGGTCTGGGTGCAGCGGATCATCACCGCGCGGGGACTGGAACTCGGCCGGTCGGAGGCCCGTCGCCGGTACGACCGGCTCGCCGAGCACGACCCGCACCACCTGCCCGGACAGTCGCAGTTCCTCCAGCAGATCGCCCCGAAGTGGAGCGGCTCACTGGAGCTGATGCACACCTTCGCCCGTACGGAGATGCTGGCCGCGCCCGAGGGGGCACCGAACGCGCTGCTCGTCCTGGAGGCGCACCTCGAACACTGGCTCGAACTGTCCGGCGCCGAGCGGTCCGGATATTTCGGCAACGACCGGGTGCGGGAGGAGATCCGGGAGGCGGCGGCCCGTTCGGTGCTGCACCCGGCGTACCGGCGCACGATCGGCTGGGTGACCGTCGAGAACTACTTCGCCTTCATGTTCGGCATGATCGACGACGAGGTCGCGGCGGCCCGACACTTCACCGCCGTCGGACACCTGGTCAGCGAATCACCCTGGGAGTACCTCGGCAACCCGCTCACGGTCTTCACCCGGCGCCGCGACCGGGCGCTCAAGAGAGGTGGCGCGCGATGATCCGCCAGACCGAGGTCGACGGCGTACCGACGCTGCTCGCCGGCACCACCGGGCCGATGCACGCCGGGCTGATGTTCCGGGTCGGGCAGGCCGACGAGACCCTCGCCCGCCGGGGCATCACCCACCTGCTCGAACACCTGGTGCTCTTCCCGACCGGCACCGCCGACTACCACTACAACGGCGCCACCGGCAACGTCATCACCTACTTCCACCTCCAGGGCTCCGCCGCCGACATCGGCACCTTCCTGGTCGGGGTCTGCCGGTCCCTGCGCGACCTCGCCACCGAGCGGCTGGAGATCGAGAAGACCATTCTGCGTACGGAGTGGAGCGGCCGGACCCGCTCGGCCGCCGACCCGATGCCGGTCTGGCGGTACGGCGCCAGCGACTACGGCCTGGTCAGCTACCCCGAGTGGGGGTTGTCCGGGCTGACCTCCGACGACCTGCGCGACTGGGTCGCCCGGTACTTCACCCGCGAGAACGCGGTGCTCTGGATCGCCGGTGACGAGGTCCCGTCGGGGCTGACCCTCGACCTGCCGTCCGGCCGGCGCCAACCGGTACCCGTGGCGTCCTCGGCGTTGCCGACCACCCCGGCGTTCTTCCGTGGACCGTCGCGGGCGACCGGGTGGGACGCGGTGGTGCCGAGGAACGCGGTCGCCACCGTGTTCACCGGCGTGCTCGAACGGGAACTGTTCCGCGGCCTGCGGCAGCAGGGCGGGCTGTCGTACACGACGGCGGCGAGCCACGACCCGCGCGGCGACGGCTTCACCGTGGTCACCGCACTCGCCGACGCGCTGCCGGAGAAGCAGGACGCCGTACTCGGCGGATTTGTCGACGTACTGGCGAAGCTGCGGATCGGCCGGATCGACGAGGCCGACCTGACCGCCGTGGTCACCAAGGCCACCGACTCGCTGACCACCGCCGAGGCCGACGCCGCCCGGCTGCCCTCGGCGGCGTTCAACCTGCTCACCGGTCACCCGTTGCGCTCCAGCGACGAACTGGCCGGAGAGCTGAAGGCGGTCACCATCGAGCAGGTACGCGAGGTCACCGGCATCGCGCTCGACTCGGCACTGTTGATGACCCCGGCCGGACGCACCGCCGACTGGGCCGGTTTCGTCGCCGCGCCGACCGGTTCCGAGGAGGCCGTCGAGGGGACGACGTACCCGGGGCTGGGTAACCGGTCGACGCGGCTCGTGGTGGGGGAGTCCGGGGTCAGCCTGGTGCCGAAGGAGGGCGAGCCGGACACCGTACGGTTCGACCGGTGCGTGGCGATGCTCGCCTGGCCGGACGGGGCCCGCCAACTCGTCGGCGCCGATGCGATCACGGTCCGGATCGAACCCACCCTCTACCAGGGCGCGACCGCCGTGGACATCGACGCGAAGGTGGCGCCGGAGCTGCGGGTCGACCTGCCGGCCCGCGAGCCGGACGAGATCCCGCGACCGGGAACCGCGAAACCGGGGGCCGGGACCGTGACGGGCGGGGCCCGCCGGCTCCAGGTGGGCGCGATCGGGCTGGTGACCGTCGTGGTGGGCCTGGCGGCCCTCGGCGTCACGGTCGCCATGATCCTGGGGGCGGTGGAGTTCCGCCTGCTCCCCGCGATCGGTTCCTGGATCATCGCCGGCTACCTCGGTCGGAAATTCCTCGCGAAGTGGCAGGACCGGCAGAACTGACGAACACCTCGATCCCGTCGAGGACCCGCTGCAACCCGAACTCGAACGCCCGGGTCGGCTCGTACGGGCCCTGGTTCGCCTCGCCGGCCGCGCTGCCGACCGCGCTCGCCACCGGGTAGCGGTCCGGGTCGAGGACCTGCTCCAGTAGCGGTGCCTGCACGGCCCACCACTGTTCGTCGGTCATCCCGGTCCGGCGTTGCACCTGGTCGGCCTCGACCGCGCCACGGGCCGCGCCGGTGACGTAGCCGAGCAGGAGGGTGAGCACCGAGTCCATCTCCACCTCGGTCAGCCCGATGCCGGACAGCGCCCGCAGCTCGTAGTCGTACTTGGCGATCAGGTGGGGGCCCATCGGGGGGCGCTGCACCGCCACCTCCAACATCCACGGGTGCCGCTGGTAGGTGGTCAGGTTCTCCCGCGCGATGTGTTCGAGCCGGGTCCGCCAGTCCGACTCGCCCCGGTCGGGCCGGTCCATCCGGCCGAGCACCGCGTCGAGCATGATGTCGACCAGTTCGGCCTTGCTCGGCACGTACGTGTAAAGCGACATCACCCCGACGCCGAGCCGTTCGGCGAGCTTGCGCATGGACAGCGCGGCCAGACCCTCGGCGTCGGCCAGCTCGATCGCCGTGTCGACGATCCGGTCGACGGTCAGCCCGGACCGGGGGGCCGGTTTCTCCGGTCCCCGCCAGAGCAGGGCCATGCTGCGGGCCGGGTCCCCGCTGCCGGTGTACTCGGTGCTCATCGCCGCTCCCAGGACGTCCGCGAATCGGGTTGGCACCTGCCAACCGTACGGTGTACGGTCTGTTCCGTACACCGTACGAATCTTAAGGGGTCCGGATGGCAGTGACAGCGGCAGCCGTACAGGTCGAGGGTCTGGTCAAGCGCTACGGCGGGCGCCCCGCGCTGGACGGATTCGACCTGCGGGTGGAGCCCGGCACCGTACACGGGCTGCTCGGGCCCAACGGGGCGGGCAAGACCACCGCCGTACGCATCCTCACCACGCTGCTGCGACCCGACGGCGGCCGGGCCCGGGTCGCCGGTTACGACGTCGAACGCGACCCCGTCGCGGTACGCACCCGGATCGGGCTGGTCGGCCAGCACGCCGCCGTGGACGAGATCCTCGGCGGCCGGCAGAACCTGGTCATGTTCGGTCGGCTCTACCACCTGCCCGGCGCGACCGCCCGACGCCGGGCCGACGAACTGCTCGCCCGCTTCGGTCTCGCCGACACCGGCGACAAACCGGTCGGGCGCTACTCCGGCGGCATGCGCCGGCGCCTCGACCTCGCCGCCAGCCTGATCCTCGCCCCGACGGTGCTCTTCCTCGACGAACCCACCACCGGGCTCGACCCGGGCAGCCGGGCCGAGGTCTGGGACGCCGTCCGGGGCCTCGTCGCCGGCGGCACCACGGTCCTGCTCACCACCCAGTACCTGGACGAGGCGGACCAGCTCGCCGACCGGATCTCGGTGGTCGACCACGGCCGGACCATCGCCGAAGGCAGCGCCGACCAGCTCAAGTCGCGACTCGGCGGGGACCGGATCGACGTGGTGGTCCGCGACCGCGACCAGCTGCCGGTCGCCGCCTCGGTCGTCACCGCGAGCGTCGGCGCGCAGGCCGAGGTCGACCCCGACACCCGGCGGATCAGCGCCCCGGCCGCCGAGCGGGTCACCGCGCTCTCCGCCGTCGTCCGGGGACTCGACACCGCCGGCATCGACGCCGAGGACATCGCGCTGCGCCGGCCCACCCTCGACGAGGTCTTCCTCCATCTCACCGGGCGACCCACCACCGGTGCCGCTTCGACCGACGAGAAGGTGACCGCGTGACCACGCTCGCCCCGCCCCCACCCCGATCGGTGCTCGGCCGCCTGCGCTGGGCGGTGGTCGACGGCTGGACGATCACCCACCGCGACCTGTCGCACTGGGCCCGGCAGCCGTGGCAGATCGTCATCGCGCTGCTCTTCCCGGTGCTGACCGTGCTGATGTTCGGCTACCTGCTCGGCGGCGGCATGACCGTGCCGGGCGGAGGCGACTACCGGGAGTTCCTGCTGCCCGGCATGTTCGCCCTGACCATGGTCTTCGGGCTGGAGACCACGTTCGCCGCGGTCGCCACCGACGCGGCCAGGGGCGTCACCGACCGGTTCCGGTCGATGCCGATGGCACCCTCGGCGGTGGTCGTCGGCCGAGGCGCCGCCGACCTGCTCAACTCGATCGTCGGTCTGCTCCTGATGATCGGCTGCGGGCTCGCCGTCGGCTGGTCCTGGCACCACGGACCGGTACGCGCCGCCGCCGCGATCGGGCTGCTCCTGCTGCTGCGCTTCGCGCTGCTCTGGGTCGGTATCTGGCTCGGCCTGCTGGCCAGGGGCCCGGAGGCACTGGTCGCCGTACAGATCCTGGTCTGGCCACTGGGCTTCCTGTCCAACACCTTCGCCGCACCGCAGACCATGCCGGGCTGGCTCGGCGCGATCGCCGAATGGAACCCGCTCTCCTCGACCGTCGCCGCCACCCGCGAACTGTTCGGCAACCCCGGCTGGGGCGGCGACTCGTGGATCGCCCAGCACGCCCTGCTGATGGCCGTACTCTGGCCCACCCTGCTGATCGCGGTGTTCTTCCCCCTCGCCGTACGCCGTTACCGCAGGCTCGGCGCGTGACCGGGACAATGGCCGTGGCGGCGCGCGGCGTACCGGACCGTGCCGGTGCCGACGGGGACGAGGGGGCGACGGTGGAACTCGCCCGGTGCGCCGTCCTGTTCGAACCGGCCGATCCGCCCCGCGCCGGCACGGTGGCGTTCTGGACCGGTGACGGGGCCCCGGAGCCGGTGGGGGAGCCAGGCCCGCTGACCGTGCTCACCCCGGATCCGGCCGACCCGACCGGGGTCACCGTACGCACCGTGCCCGCCCGCCGGCTGCCCGTACGCGACGCCCTGGCGCTGCTCGTACGGGCCCGACGGGGCGGCGGTGCGGCCCACCCGGCGGCGGTGTTCTGGGGTGCCGTCGCCGACGAGGCGTTGCACCTGGTGGGCCGGGGAAGGCTGCTGCCGGGCATCTCCCCGGCCGGCTTCGACGCCTGGCGGATCGGCCCGTTCGACGCCTCCGACCTCGAACGGGTCGCCGCGCTCGGGGCCGCGATGCCGGCCGCCGCGCGGGCGGTCCCGCTGCCCGCGCAGGACCCGCCCCGGCTGCCCGACGCGGTCGCGCTGGTACGCGCGTTCCTCGACGCGGTCGCCGACACCCTGCCCCGGCACACCGACACCACCGCCGTCTACGCCGCCGACGCGCCACAGCGGGTCGACGAGCTGCGCGACTGGGCCGGCGAGATCGCGGCGGTGGACGGCGGGCTGCGGCTGTCGCTGCGGATCGAGGCCGATCCGGACGACGTCGGCTCCGGGCCGCTGCGGGCCGTACTCCAGGTCGCCGACCGGGACGACCCGGCCTACCTGGTCGACGCCCGTACGCTCTGGGCGCCCGACGCCACGACGCCCCTTCCGGAGACCGCGCGCACCGGCACCAGCCTGGCCGTACGCCGGGCCGGGCGGGTGTTCCCGCCACTGTTGCGCCTGCTCGACGACGCGGTGCCGGACACCCTGGTCCTCGACGACGACGAGGTCACCGACCTGCTCGGCGGTGCCGCCGGTCGGCTGGCGGCGGCCGGGGTGGCCGTGCACTGGCCCCGGGAACTGGCCGCCGACCTGAGCACCACGGCGCTGCTCGGCGGTGGTCGGGACCTGCCGGCCGGCACCTCCGCCCTGTTCGGCGACGGCCGGCTGTTGGAGTTCAACTGGCAGGTGGCGCTCGGTGGGATCCCGCTCAGCGCGGCCGAGATGGACCGGCTCGCCGAGGCACACCGGCCGGTCGCCCGGCTGCGCGGACGGTGGGTCCTGGTCGACCCGGAGACCGTACGCCGGGCCCGGCACCGGATCCTGCCGGCGCTGAGCCCGGTTGCGGCCCTCGGCGCCGCGCTGACCGGCACCGTCGACGTCGACGGGCGGGCGGTGCCGGTCGGCGCGACCGGGTGGCTGGAGGAACTGCGGCGGCGGGTCGCCGACGCCGAAGGCGGCACCGAGCCGCTCCGCGCCCCGCCGGGGCTGACCGCGACGCTGCGCGACTACCAGCTGCGGGGGCTGCGCTGGCTGACCCGGATGACCTCGCTCGGTCTGGGCGCCTGCCTCGCCGACGACATGGGACTCGGCAAGACCGTCACCCTGATCGCCCTGCACCTGCACCGCCAGCGGGACCCGGAGACCGCCGGGCCGACCCTGGTCGTCTGCCCGGCCTCGCTGCTCGGCAACTGGGAGCGGGAGATCCGCCGGTTCGCCCCCGGTGTGGCCGTACGCCGTTTCCACGGCACCGGACGGGATCTCGACCCGGCCGACGGCTTCACCCTGACCACGTACGCGACGATGCGGCGCGACGCCGCCCGGCTGGCCGGCGAGCGCTGGGCGATGGTCGTCGCCGACGAGGCCCAGCACGTCAAGAACCCGGCGTCGGACACCGCGAAGGCGCTGCGGACCATCACCACCGGGGCCAGGGTGGCGCTCAGCGGGACCCCGGTGGAGAACAACCTGACCGAGTTGTGGGCGATCCTCGACTGGACCACGCCGGGGCTGCTCGGGCCGCTGCCCGCGTTCCGGGAGCGGTGGGTGCGCCCGGACGCGACGCCGTACCTGGACCGGCTGGCCCGGTTGGTCGGCCCGTTCCTGCTGCGCCGGCACAAGACGGATCCGGGCATCGCCCCGGAGTTGCCGGCCAAGACCGAGACCGACCGCCCGGTGACGCTGACGCCGGAGCAGGCGGGACTCTACGAGGCGGTGGTCCGAGAGACCCTCGACCAGATCAGGCAGAGCACCGGGATGGCCCGGCGCGGGCTGGTGCTGGCGCTGCTCACCGCGCTCAAGCAGATCTGCAACCACCCGGCCCAGTACCTCGACGAGGACGAACCGAGGCTGCGCGGCCGGTCCGGCAAGCTCGAACTGCTCGACGAACTGCTCGACACGATCCTCGCCGGTGGGGGAGCGGCCCTGGTCTTCACCCAGTACGTGGCCATGGCCCGGCTGCTCGAACGGCACCTCACCGGGCGCGGGATCGACACCCGGCTGTTGCACGGCGGGACCCCGGTGCACCGCCGGGAGGAGTTGGTGGCGCGGTTCCAGGCCGGTGAGATCCCGGTCTTCCTGCTCTCGCTGAAGGCCGCCGGCACCGGGCTCAACCTGACCCGCGCCGACCACGTGATCCACTACGACCGCTGGTGGAACCCGGCGGTGGAGGACCAGGCCACCGACCGGGCGTACCGGATCGGGCAGACCCGGCCGGTGCAGGTGCACCGGCTGATCGCGGAGGGCACGGTGGAGGACCTGATCGCCCGGACCATCGCCGACAAGCGCGGACTGGCCGACGCCGTGCTCTCCGGCGGGGCGGCGGCGCTGACCGAGCTGACCGACGACGAACTGGCCGAACTGGTGGCCCTGCGGGAGACGGCATGACCGACGGCAACGGCGGCGGGGGCAGGAGCACCGGCGGCGAGGTGCTGGGTTTCCCGGCGTTCCCGAAGGGGCTGCGCCGGATCCCGCGCTTCGCCCGCTCGTGGTGGGGGCGGGCCTGGCTGACCGCGATGGAGGAGACGGCGCTGGACAGCATCCAACTCCGCAAGGGCCGGCGGTACGCGTACGGGGGGCACGTCGGTTCGATCACGGTCAGTCCGGGGCGGCTCGCCGCCACCGTGTACGACGACGCGGGTGCGACGTACCGGACCGTGGTGGAGGTGGAGCGGCTCACCGACCGGCAGTGGGAGCGGCTGCTCGGGGCGGTCACGGCGAAGGCGGGTCACCTCGCCGCCCTGCTCGACGGGGACGTGCCGCACGAGCTGGTCGACGCCGCCCACGACGTCGACGTACGGCTGCTGCCCGGTCCGGGTGACCTGCAACCGCACTGCTCCTGCCCGGACTGGGAGTTTCCCTGCCGGCACGCGGCGGCACTCTGTTACCAGTCGGCGTGGCTGATCGACGCGGATCCGTTCGTGCTGCTGCTCCTGCGCGGTCGGGGCGCGGCCGGGCTCCTCGGTGACCTGCGCCGGCAGCCACCGGTCCCGGAGCGGGAGGTGGGGGCGGCGCCGGCCGGCGTACCGGCGGTGGGGGTGTTCGGGCGGCCGGTGGCCGAGCTGCCGTCCGTACCGCCGGATCTGCCGGAGCCGGACCCCGACGGGCTGTTGCCGGCGGTCGTGGCCGGGCCGGGGGTGGATCCGGCGTCGCTGCGGCGGCTGGTCGCCGACGCGGCGCACCGGGCACGGGTGCTGCGCGTGGGTTGATCCACCGCCGTGGCTCGTCTGTCGGCAATTGTCGGTTGCCATTGATGGTGATAGATCGACAACCGGTACCGTCCAATGTGGTGACCCGAGCCCGGATCGATGAGAAAGTGTGGCCGTAAATTGATGACCATCGCTTTCCTGTCGACCCGGAAAAGCCCTGGTGGGATCCTTGCCGGGCCGGCGGGCCGACCACGGAGGAGGGACCGTCCATGCACGACAGTCAGCAACCGGCAACCGCACGACGCCCCGGCCACGCCCGATGGCGCGGCGGCGCGTCCGTCGCCCTGTCCCTCGCGCTGGTGGCCGGCGGCCTGGCCGCGCCCGGCGCCGCCGGTGCCGCCCCCGGCCGGGTCACCGGCCCGGCGCCGCTGGTCGCCGCGACCGGGGCCACCATCCCCGGCAGCTACATCGTGGTGCTCAACGGGAAGCCCGGCACCGTCGACGCCGCGCGGGCCGGCGCCGCGATCTCCCGCGCGGCCGCGCTGGGCGTCACCGTCGAGCACCGGTACGACGCCGCCCTCAACGGCTTCTCCGCCCGGCTCACCCCGGCCCAGGTCGCCGCCCTGCGCGACGACCCCTCGGTGGCCTACCTGGCACCGAACCAGCGGGTCGGCATCGACGTCGCGCAGACGCCCGCCACCTGGGGCATCGACCGGGTCGACCAGCGGAACCTGCCGCTGAACAACACCTACGACTACGATCAGACCGGCGCCGGCGTCACCGCGTACGTCATCGACACCGGGATCCGGCCCACCCACGCCGAGTTCGGCGGGCGGGTCTTCCCCGGCTACACCGCCATCGGCGACGGGAACGGCACCAACGACTGCAACGGCCACGGCACCCACGTCGCCGGCACCATCGGCTCCACCACGTACGGGGTGGCGAAGGCGGTGCGCCTGGTCCCCGTGCGGGTGCTCGACTGCGCCGGCGGCGGTACGGCGGCCACCGTCATCGCCGGCATCAACTGGGTCACGGCCAACCGCTCGGGGCCGTCGGTGGCGAACATGAGCCTCGGCGGCGGGGCGTACCAGCCGATCGACGACGCGGTCACCAACTCGATCAACTCCGGGGTCACGTACGTGGTCGCCGCCGGCAACTACAACACCGACGCCTGCGCCTTCTCTCCCGCCCGCACCCCGACGGCGATCACGGTCGGCGCCAGCACCAGCGCCGACAGCCGGGACACGACGTACTCCAACTGGGGCGGCTGCCTCGACCTGTTCGCCCCCGGAACCGCGATCACCTCGACCTGGTCCACCGGCGACGGTGCCACCAACACGATCAGCGGCACCTCGATGGCCAGCCCGCACGTGGCCGGTGCCGCCGCGCTCTACCTGAGCACCAACCCCACCGCCACGCCGGCCACGGTGACCTCGGCGATCCTCGGCCGGGCCACCCCCAACGTGCTGGCGAACGTCGGCACCGGCTCGCCGAACCTGCTCCTGTTCACCGGCACCGTGGCGGTGTCGCACGCCGGCATGACCTGGCGGGTGCTGGAACAGCGCGCCGACAACGTGGTCCGGGTCGGCGCCGACGAACTGACCAACCCCTACCAGGGCGACACCCCGGCCAGCGCCGCGCTGCCGCTGCTCTGCCTCCAGGTCACCGGTGCGCCGTTGCCGCCCGGCGTCGTCACCAACCAGTACGCCGGCTGGTCCAGCGGCAACGTACGGATCACCGCCCCGGTGTTCGGTTCGCAACTGACCAGCCTCGGTGCGGCGGACGCGATCTGCGCCGCGAACTTCGGCGCCGGCTGGCGGATGGCCGAGTTCCACGACGGCGTCTACTACTTCGGCGGCCGGTTCCAACTCCGCAGCGGCTGGAGCATCTGGGCGCACGGCACCCCGGCGGCCAACACCCGGTTCTGGGCGTACATCAACGACCAGCCGGCCAACCCGTGGAGCTGACCCGAGCCGGCTCGGCCGCACCGGCCTGACCGCACCCGACCGACCGAACGGCACCGGCCGCCGCCACCCGCCCGTCAACGGGGCAGCGGCGGCCGGTGCCGTCGGGTACGGATCAGGAGACGGTGATCGCCCCGTTGCCGGAGCGTACGCACGCCACCGTGCGGTTGACCGTGGCCGCCGCCCCGGTCAGGCACTGCCCGAGCACCGCGTGTCCGGCGGCGTTCGGGTGCCAGCTTTCCTGGCAGGTCTGGAAGTACGTCACACACGCGTTGGCGATCCGCTGGATGGCGATCTTGTCGTAGCCGGAGAGGCTGGTCAGGAAGGAGCCGGTCGGCCCGTCCTGGAGCCGGATCGGGGTGGCGAGGGTGCCGGTCGGGCTGGTCGCCGCCTCGCACAGCCGGGCGCCGTCGAAGGCCCGCTGCACGTTCAGGTACACCAGGTCGTCGGCCGGGAACTCGGACCGCATCGTGTTCGCCACCGACTGGACCAGGGTGCCGAGGTTGCCGGAGAAGAGGTGACCGGCGGCGAGGCTGGCCCGGTGGATCGGGCAGCCGGCCGCGTACCGCTCGGCGCCGAGGTCACGGAACTTGTCCCGGCTGTCGTCGCGGCCGTCCTCCTCGTGGAACCGGGACTCCAGGTCGAACGGGAGCGGGTTGGTGTAGTCCTGGAAGACGACCCGGTGCTGCCCGTCGGGGTCGATCTGGTCGAGGGTGGCGAGCAGTTGCCGTACGGCGGTGGTCGTCTCGGCGGTGGCGGCACTGACCATGGCCGGGGTGGCCAGGTCGCCGGAGCTGCACGGGGCCTGCTCGACCGGGCCGCCGAGGTAGGCCCAGAACTCCCACCAGCCGGTCCAGGCGTCGGCCACGAACCGGTTGGCGCACTTCGACGCGACGTCGCCGAAGGTGAACGAGCTGTTGTTCGAGCCGAGACCGATCAGCACGAGGTCGATGTCGTGGGTCTGGGCGACCGCGCGGAGCTGGTCGAGCTGGGAGGCGACGGTCCGGCCGTTGGCCCGGTTGACCGAGGCGGTGGCGATGTCGTGCGGCTGGCCGCCGGAGCAGGCGAGGTTGAACCGGGCCTGGATGCCGGGCAGGTTCGCCTGGTTGAGCGAGGCGTTGGCGGACCGGTGGCAGAAGAACGCGTTGTTGTTCGGCGCCGACCAGCCGGGGAAGCCCTGGGCCACGCCGTTGACGTCGACGACCGGGGTGTACGCCCCGGCGCCCTCGCCGCTGACGAAGCTGTCGCCGAGCGCCACCGCGGCGGTCGGTAGGGCCGCGATCTCCGCGACCGGTCTGGCTGCCGCGCCGGATCGGGCCCAGGTGGTGGCCGACAGCGCATCGACCGAGCTCAGGGTCGCGACGAGGGCGACCACGAGCGCGGTACGACGGAACATGGACATGGGGTGTCCTCCCTGCTGATCGCAGAATGCGAGATATCTTCGCGACCGCGATCAGACCACGCTCCGCGCCTGTCGTCAACGATCGATCCACATGGTTTTGTCGATGATCCGACCGAACCTGGTCCGTCCGTCGTGGACACCGCCGGACGGGCCGCGCGGGACCGGTGGGTGGGACCGGCGGGGTCGTCACTGGTCCGGGTGGTGGACGGTGCTCCGCAGACGGGTGCGGGCGACCGTCGCGGACGGGTCGTCTTCGCCAACGACCGAGGTGGGACGGTGTACGACCGGCGCGTCCGACCACATCGATCAGCCGTACGGGCCGACGCGGTGGACCCCGTCGGCCGCTTGTCGGGGTCGGCAAGCCGCCCGCTCGCCCGACGCAGCCGATGACTATCGGTGGTTACGTTATCGCGCATCGCTGAACGGGTGCGGTCGTCGTCGCTGCCAAACCCCTAATCGTCTACTTGACATGAACTCGGGTCAGCTTCTACCTTCGACTTAGTGTCAGAATGACGAAAACGGCGGGGTCGTTCCACCGCAAGCCCGCGCCCGTCGTCCCGGCGATACAGCGCAACGCCAGCTCCACGACGCAGGTCCCGGTAAACCTCCCGGCACAATCGACAGTCGATGGATGGACGTCATGACGAATCCGGAACTCCCACACCAGGCAACCGGGTCCGACCAGTTTCGGACCTCACCCGCGCCACCGTTCACCCTCCACGGCGGGCCCACCAACTCCGGTGGACCGGTCCCCGCCCACGCCGTATCCAGCGCCACCCGGCACCTCAGCGCCGGGGCGTACCTCGACGACCGGTTCCGCCGGGCCAGCCTGAACCAGGTCTACCACCAGGCAAGGCGGCTGGTCGCACCCTCGTACGGCTACGACGTCATCACCGTGCTCGGGCACTGCCTGCGGGCGGCGAAGATGGCCAACATCCGCGACGGCATCATCGTCGCCCTGCTGGTCATCACCCTGTGCGCCGCGCCGCTCGCCCTGGTGGCCGCCGTCTACACACTGATCACCATCTACCTCACCGTCGCCGTCTGGCGGGTGCTGCGCAACACCGTCCGGGAGATGCAGAGCGATCATCCGCTCAGCGGGCTGACGGTCTTCAACCGGCTGCTGCTGCTGGTCTTCCAGTTCGTGATCGCCTCGGTCGCCCTGACGGTGATCAGCTTTCTCGCGCTCTACCTCGCCGAAGCCTCCGGCGACAGTCTGGAAAGCGCCTCCGCCGTGTTCGGCGCCCTCCAAGTGGGCACCTTCGTGCTGGTACCCCTGCTGTTCGCAGCGCCGATCGCCACGAGCGTGTGGCGACAGGGGCGCCTCGACAGGCTCGCCCCGGGACAGCCGTCCGAAACCGTCGAGCCGACGCCGAGATTCGACGAGATCCACCGGCAGAACGGCGGTAACGTCGTCATCTACTCCGGCTACTGGCCGTTCGTCGGCTCCGGCACCATCCTGAAATCGTGGGGCTTCGCCCAGCGGCTGGTGCGCAGCGCCGATCCGCTCGGACTGGCCCGTGCGGAGGCCGAACGGGAGTTCGGCGAGCCGCCGTTCTCCGCCGAGGACATCATCGGGCACGTTCGCGACCACCTCACGAGCCTGACCGTCGCCACCAGCCCGGAACAGCAACTACCGGGGCTGACCGTCTCCGACCGGGTGTTCCTCGCCGGGACCGAGGCCAGCCGGCTGGTGCCGTACATGGCGCAGGAGCAGGTCGACCAGATCGTCCGGAACCCCACCGCGCCGGCTCGGCACTACCTGGTCTGCCAGGTGGTCTCCTGGCGGGGAGAACTGGTCACGACCGTTTACGTACACTTCGCCGTCCAGGGCAAGTCGCTCTACACCGAACTGACCTCGATGGCGCTGCCGCCGTGCCATGAGCAGTACCGCATCGTCGACCAGGTGGACGGCACGGGCTCCATGGCCTACCTCAAGGGAATCCTGCGCAGCATCGCCGAGAGCCCGCAGATCATCGGCCTGGCCCCGCTCAACCTCCTCCGCGCGGCCTACGACAACATCGTCGCCTCGTTCGCCCGCAGCACGAGCCCGGCCGGGCAGGACCAGGTGGCCGTCGGCTACGACTACGGCGCCCTGTTCTCGGTACGGGAACTCGGGACCGCGATGGACACCCGCAACCACATCCAGACCCAGGACATCGCCAAGTACCAGCGGGTCATCGAGCGCCGGGTGCTGGCCGCGGTCCTCGACTTCCTCGAAGTCCGGGGGGTGGACACCAGCGAGTACCGCCAGCGGGCAATGACCCTGCTCAGCGCTGGCGCGGTGGTCACGGGCAACGGCAGCATCAACGTCTACGGCGACGCCATCGGCAACCAGCAGCAGGGGAGCGGCACACCGCCACCCGCCCCCGCCACCGCCGGCACGGGTGCGTGATGGGAGGAAGTGTCGCGAACGAGGACCGCGGCCCGCGCAACATCGGGGCGTACAACAGCGGATCGGGCAGCATCACCGTCGGCGGCTCCGCCATCGGCTCCCAGAAGATCTACCAGACCGCGGAACCGCCCGCCCGTCGGGCAGCCGCATCCGGTGGCCGGGAACGCGACGCTGGCCGGCGGGCCGACATCGGCATCCTCACCGTGCTGGAGTCGGAGATGGTGGCCGTGGTCGACGTGCTGGAACGGATGCGGGACTACCGCTCGTACCAGATGTTCGGCGGGGCCCAGGTGCACGAGGCGTCCGTACGCACCGACGGCGGCAACCTCCGTACCGTCGCGATGCAGACCCTGCGGCACGGTACACAGTCCGCCGCGGTCGCCTACCGGGACCTGCGCGGGTACTACCAGCCGCCGATCGTGCTGCTGGTCGGCATCGCCGGTGGCATCCGGTCGAAGCTGAACATCGGCGACGTGGTCATCTCCGACGAGGTGATCTACTACGACGCCCGCCGGGAGACACCGGCCGGCACCCGGCGCCGGGGACAGACACACCAGATCGCGCCGGTCCTGCTGCGCCGGCTCAACGAGTTCTTCGTACGGCACCGGGGGATCGTCGAGCTCGACCCGGCGGACCAGTTCCGGGTGCACCGGGGGCCGATCGGCTCCGGTGACGCGGTCATCACCGACGCCGACTCGGACATCCGGGACTACCTGCAGCGGTTCAACGAACGGACGCTCGCGGTGGAGACCGAGGCGAGCGGAGTCGCCCAGGCGTTCTACGAGGAGATCGACGTCGACCAGACGCTGCGCGGTTGGCTGACCATCCGTGGCATCTCCGACATGGCCGACCGGCACAAGGGACACGACCATCACGACCTCGCCGCCCGGCACGCCGCCGCGGTGATGGAGCAGTTGCTGCCGTACCTCCGGTTGACCGAGGCCGGACAGTGACGCCGGCCGGCGGCCACCGCCCGGGTCGGGGAGAGCTGCGCACACCCGTCCGGCGGCCCAGGTGGGGTCAGTTGGCCGGTCGGGAGTTGGAGGCGTACCTCACCGCGAGCCTGGCGCTGGCCGTCGGCCTGCTCAGCCTGCTCGACGTGGCGAGCCCGGCGGTGGTCTCCGCCGCCACCCTGTCGATCCTCGGGCTGATCGTCTTCGACCTGTTCAGCGGGCGGCGGCGGCTGCGCCGGATCGACTCGTCGATCCGCGAACTGGCCCGCTCGCTGGGCGAGGTGGGCCTGACCGAATCGGTGGACCGGCTGATCACGGCCGCCGGGCCGGGAACCGCGTTGCGGATCGACGAGGCGCAGGACATCCGGCTGGTCGGGGTCACCCTGAGCCGGACCATCCGCAGCCACCTGCACGACCTGGAGCGTCGACTGGCGGCCGGGGCGTCGGTCCGGGTCGCGATCCTCGACCCGGACGGCCCCGGCCCGCGCGAGGCGGCCCGCCGCAACGCGGTGCCGGACGACGCTAGGGTCTTCGAACACCGGTTGCAGCCGACCATCGACCTGCTTGAACATCTGGCCGCCGGCCCCGAGGTGACCGGCCGGCTGGAGGTACGTTTCCTCCAGTTCGTTCCGGCGTTCGGCCTCACCCTGGTGGACCCGGCGAAGGCGGACGGCCGGATCTGCGTCGACATCTACTCCCACCGGCCGGCCGGTCCGGAGGCGGTGGTCGCCCTCAACGCCGGCCGGGACCCGATCTGGTACCGCCACTTCGCCAGCGAGTTCGACCTGATCTGGGCCAGCGGGCAGCCGGCACCGATCGGCGGCGACCGGCGCCGGACCGACCCCGGACCGGCATGACCGCCACCGCCGGACCGAGCCGGCCGACCCGACGCACGGGTACGGTCCGCGTCAACCGGGGACCGTCGTACCCGCCGACGGCGTACCGGATGATGGGTACGGGCGGGTTCTACGGATACTCTCGCAGGGTGCCGTCCCGTCCGCCGAGTCCGTTCCGGATCGCCATCGACCTGATCATCCTGACCATCCGTCAGGACCGGTTGCACGTCCTGTTGATCGAGCGCGGGAAGGAACCCTTCGAGGGCCGGTTGGCGCTGCCCGGCGGGTTCGTCCGGGCCGGCGAGGACCTGTGGGACACGGCCGTACGCGAGCTGGCCGAGGAGACCGGGATCGACGGTGGCAAGCTCCACCTGGAGCAGGTGCGCACCTACGCCCACCCGGATCGGGACCCGCGCGGGCGGATCGCCTCGGTGGCGTACCTGGCGATCGCCCCGGACCTGCCGACCCCGGTCGCCGGCACGGACGCCGCGACCGCCCACTGGGAACCGGTCGACGACGACCGGCTCAGCCGGGGCTGGCTCGTCTTCGACCACGACGTGCTGCTGCGCGACGCCATCGAACGCGCCCGCAACAAACTGGAGTACTCACCCCTGGCCACGGCGTTCTGCCAGGACCTGTTCACCATCAGCGACCTGCGCGCGGTCTACGAGGCGGTCTGGGGCGTACAGCTCGATCCGCGCAACTTCCACCGCAAGGTCACCGGGGTCAAGGATTTCGTGAAGGCCACCGACGAGCGGCGGCTGCCGCCGACCGGTCGGCCGGCGATGCTGTACGAACGCGGCACCGCCCCCCTGCTGCACCCGGCGATGCTGCGGCCGGGACGGGACGGCACCACCCGGCACGGTTGACCTCAACCATTGTTGAGGTTGGAGACTTTCCTCTCCACGACGAGAGGAATGGGTGGCGATGAGAGCAGCCGCGTTCACCGAGTTCGGCGGACCGGAGGTACTCCGGCTGATGGAACTGGACACCCCGCGGGCGGGCGCCGGCCAGGTACGGGTACGCGTCATGGCAGCCGGAGTCCAGCCGTACGACCATGCGATCCGCAGCGGGTGGACCCCACCCGGTGTGGCGCCCGGATTCCCCCGGATCCCCGGAAACGAGTTCGCCGGAGTCGTCGACCAGGTCGGGCCGGAGGTGGACGGCGTCACGGTCGACGCCGAGGTGCTCGGCTTCGGCCAACTCGGCTGCTACGCCGAATACCTGGTCATCTCCGCCGACCAGATCACCCCGAAGCCGGACTCGCTGCCCTGGACCGTCGCGGGTGGATTCAGCGGCGGTGCCCAGGCCGCCCACATCGCCCTGGAGACGCTGACCGTGGGCGAAGGCGACGTACTGCTAATCCACGGGGCGGCCGGCGCGGTCGGTACCGTGGCGGTGCAACTCGCCCGACTGGCGGGGGCCACCGTCATCGGCACCGCCCGCGAGGAGAACCACGACTACCTGCGCGGGCTCGGCGCCACCCCGGTCGCGTACGGCGACGGCCTGGCCGACCGGGTCCGGGCCCTCGCGCCCGGCGGTGTCTCGGCGGCGCTCGACGGTGCCGGCGGTGACGCGCTGCGGGTGTCGCTGGAACTGGTGCCCGACCGTGGACGCATCCTCACCCTGGTCGAGCACGACCGGGCCGAACAGCTCGGCATCCGGGTGAACCCCGCCGTCCGCTCCGCCGCCCGGCTGGCCGAACTCGTGGACCTGCACCAGCGCGGCCTGCTCCGCCTGCACATCCGCGAAACCTTCCCCCTGTCCCGAGCCGCCGACGCCCACCGCTCCCTGGAAACCGGCCACGGCAAGGGCAAAATCGTCCTAACCCTCACCCCCTAACCCGCCCGCCCACCGCCGCCCCGCCCCCGGTGCCGCCTCTTGTAGAGAAAGAGTGGCAATTACGGCTCGGATTGCCACTCTTTCTCTACATGAGGCACGGGGTGGGTGCGGGGGGGGGGGGGGGGGGGGGGGGGGGGGGGGGAGGGGGTGGGGGGGGGGGGTGGGGGGGGGGGGGGGGGGGGGGGGGGGGGGGGGGGGGCGGGGGTGCGGGGTGCGGGGCGGGGGTTAGCGCGCGAGGGCGACGGGGGAGGGGTGGAGGGTGATGCGGACGGGGGTGCCGGGGGTGAACTCGGGTAGGCGGGCGCTGGAGACCTGCGCGACGACCAGGGTCTCGTCCGGCATCGCGACGGTCACCCGGCTGATCGGGCCGAGGAAGCTGGCCGCGAGGACCCGGCCGCTGCCGTCCGGGTCGGCGACCACGTCGACCGCCTCCGGGCGGACCAGCGCGGTCACCGGCGTGGTCGGGTCCGCTGGTGCGTCGGCCGGCTCCACCAGCGGCAGGGTGGCACCGAGCACCTCCACGTTGCCGCCGTTGACCCGGCCGGGCAGCCGGTTGCTCAGCCCGACGAAGTCGGCCACGAACGCGCTCGCCGGACGCAGGTAGATCTCCGCCGGCGGCCCCAACTGCTCCAGCCGACCACCGCGCATCACACCGACCCGGTCGGCCACCGCCAGCGCCTCCTCCTGGTCGTGGGTGACGAACAGGGTGGTGGTACCGACCTCGATCTGGATCCGCCGGATCTCGTCGCGCAACTGGACCCGTACCTTCGCGTCGAGCGCGGAGAGCGGTTCGTCGAGCAGCAGCACCCGGGGCTGGATGGCGAGCGCGCGGGCGAGCGCCACCCGCTGTTGCTGGCCACCGGAGAGCTGGTGCGGGTACTTGTCGGCGTGGCCGCCGATGCCGACCAGGTCGAGCATGTCGCCGGCCCGCTCGCGCCGGGCGGCTGCGGGACGGCCGCGCAGCCGCAGCCCGAACTCCACGTTCTCCTGCGCGCTCAGGTGCGGGAACAGGCTGTACGCCTGGAAGACCATCCCCATGTCGCGCCGGTTGACCGGCCGGTTCGTGATGTCCTCCCCGTCGACCAGGACCCGGCCCGAGTCGGCCTCCTCCAGGCCGGCGAGCACCCGCAGTGCGGTGGTCTTGCCGCAGCCGGACGGGCCGAGCAGGGCGACCATCTCACCGGGGGCGAGTTCGAGGTCGAGCCCGTCCAGTGCGGAGGTGTTGCCGAACCGCCGGTGCAGCGATTCGAGTCGTACCGTGACGCCCTGACGGGCACCGTCGCGGGCGCCGGGCGTGGCGGCGACGCTGGTGTTACCGGTCACCGTGTCTCCTTCGGGGAAGTCCGGCGTCGGCCGCCGCCGACGAGGGACAAGAGCATCAGTAGGACGAATGCGAGCACCAGCGCGGTCAGCGAGGCCGCGACCGACGTCGTGGCGCTGCTCTTGCCGAGCAGGTTGATGGCGACCTGGAGGTTGCTGCGGTTGAGCAGGGACGCGATCGTGAACTCGCCGAGCACGAGCGCGACGGTGAGGAACGCGGCCGAGAGCACCGCCGAGCGGATGTTCGGCAGGACCACCCGCCAGATCACCGTCGCCCAGCTCGCCCCGAGGCTCCGGGACGCCTCGGCCAGGGTCCGTACGTCGATCGCGGACAGTCCGGCGTCGATCGACCGGTAGGCGTACGGCAGCACCAGGATCGTGTACGCGAAGGTGAGCGTGAGCGCCGAACCGCCGAGGAAGTAGGTGACCCAGGCGTACACCGGGGCGAGCCCGACCACCAGCACGATCGCCGGGATGGTCAGCGGCAGCAGGCAGAGGAACTCCACCAGCCGGCGCAGCCGGGGCAGCCGTAGCCGGACCCAGACGACGGTCGGCACCAGCAGCAGCAGGGTGAGCGCGACGGTGAGCAGCACCAGCCCGAACGAGTTGGTGACGCCGGTCAGCAGGTCCGGGTAGGTCTCGCCGAGCTGACCCCAGTCGACCAGCAGTTTCCAGGTCTCCAGCGTGTACGTGCCGTTCGGGCCACGGGTGGTGAATTCCAGCATCGCCAGCAGCGGCAGCAGGAAGAAGACGCCGAGCAGGGTGACGATCGTCCAGCGGAAGGCCCGCTGGCGCCGGGCGCGGCGTCGGGTCACCCCAGCCATCGTGAACTCCTTCGCTGTAGCACCGCGTAGAGCCACATCACCAGCGCGACCACCACGATCATGCCGAGCGCCATGGCCTTGCCCAGGTTCTGTTGACCGAGGATGACCTCACTGGTGAGCGCGCCCCGGATCTGCAACGGGATGATCGGGCTGCCCTGGCTGACCAGCGCGGCGGCGGTCGCGTACGCCGAGAAGGCGTTGGCGAACAGCAGCAGCGTCGCGCCGAGGAACGGCGGGGCGAGCAGCGGCATCGCGACCAGCCGCCAGTACTGCCAGGTCGAGCCGCCCAGGCTCTCCGCCGCTTCGCGCCACTGTGGACGGATGCCGTCCAGCGCGGGCAGGAACACGATCACCATCAGCGGCACCTGGAAGTAGGTGTAGACCAGCAGCAGTCCGGGCAGCTCGAACAGCCACACCCCGTGGGCGTAGATGTTGACGCCGAGGTGGTCGCGGAGGAACACCGTGACGAACCCGCTCAGCCCGATGGTGGCGAGGAACGCGAACGCCAGGGTGACCCCGCCGAACTGGGCCAGCACCCCGGCGGCCGAGGTCACCACCCGGCGCAGCACCCCGTCCGGCTTCGCCGTGACCAGGGCGTACGCGAGCAGCGCGCCGAGCACCGCGCCAACCGCCGCGGTCACGGCGGAGAGCAGGATGCTGCGTCCGAACGCCTCGAGGATGTACGAGGTGGCGACCGCCGACAGGTTGTCGAGGGTGAAGCCGCCGTCGTCGCCGGTGAACGCGCCGATCACCACCACCAGGGTGGGGATCGCCAGGAACACCACGACGAACGCGAAGAACGGTACGACGCCGAGCAGGTTACGGCCCGGCAGGCCGCCCCGGCGCCGAGCGGCCGGGGCGGGCCGGACCCCGGGCGTGGGCGCCACGGGGTCCGGGTGCGGTGTGACGACGGTCATCGTGGGCTCAGCCCACTGCCTTCGCCCAGTTGGCGGCCAGGCTCTCCTTGGCCTTCGCGGTCTGCGGGTCGGTCAGGAACACCGGCTCGCCGCTGGTGGTCGGCAGCTTGCCGTACGCGGCCTGGTCGATCGTGCCGGCCTTGACCATCGCGTCGGCCCGGACCGGCCGGGCGCCACCACCGAGCCAGAGGTTCTGGCCCTCGTCGGAGTAGAGGAACTCCTGCCACAGCCGCGCGGCGGCCGGGTGCGGGGCGTCCTTGCTGATCGCCTGCACGTAGTAGGAGCCGACCACCGCGTTCGCCGGTACGACCGTCTTCCAGTCGAGCTTGCCCTGGAGCTTGGCGCCCTGGGCGACGTTCAGGTAGTCCCAGTCGATGACGACCGGCGTCTGACCGGACTCGACGGTGGTCGAGGTGGGGTCGACCGGCAGGAAGTTGCCGGCCTTCTTCAGCTGGCCGAAGAAGTCGACACCCTTGCTGATGTCGTCGGCCGAGCCGCCGTTGCCCAGCGCGGCCATGACCACGCCGCTGAACGCCGCGCCGGCCTGGGTCGGGTCGCCGTTGAGCGCGACCTTGCCCTTGAACTCCGGCTTGAGCAGGTCGGCGACGCTGGTCGGCGCGGGGACCTTGCTGCTGTCGTAGCCGATCGACATGTAGCCGCCGTAGTCGTTGACCCAGGTGCCGTTGGCTTCCTTCAGCGCGTCCGGGATGTCCTCCCAGGTCGCCACCTTGTAGGGGGCGAACATCGCGGTGTTGGCCGACGCCACGGCGCCGCCGAGGTCGAACACGTCCGGCGCGGTGTCCTGGCCCTTGAGCTGGTTCGCCGCGTTGATCTCGTCCTGGCTGGAGGCGTCCGGCTGAGCGGAGTTGACCTTGATGCCGTACTTGGCGGTGAACGCCTTGATGACCTCGCCGTAGTTGGCCCAGTCCGGCGGCAGCGCGATCACGTTGAGCTGCCCCTCCTTCTTGGCCTCCTCGACGAGCTTGTCGAGTCCGCCGAAATCGGTCACGCTGACGGCCTTCGCCGCGTCGCTGTTCGACCCCGCGCTTTCCTTCTCCGGGGGCGAGCACGCGGTAATGGCAAGCGCCGCGGTGGACGCCGCGAGTAGCGCAACTGTTCGGGCAACCGAGATTCGCACACTTCCTCCTTCTACGCCGGGTCCGGCGTTGGGCCAGCACGGACTGCGCCCTTTTGGGCAGTTGTACCCTCATGACTGGCCCCGAACATCATGCCCGGCCGCAATCCTCCGGCCACCGTGCCAAATCAAAGCCCTGATGAACGTACGGCGCTGTTCAGTGGAACGATCGGCGCTCCGGTGGCGGATGTGCGCGCTATCGGTCCACTGCTCGCCGACTGACCGAAATTGCCAGCGCCAGCGCTGTCACCAGGAAGTACGGGCACTGCCCGCCTTCCGTGCGCATCATTACGCTTCCGTTGGCGGATTGCGTGTAACGGCCGTCACAGGCCCGGTTCTGTTGATATCGATGGTCGTCGCCGTTCCTTGTCGTGCCATTGTCGAGGCAGGCTGGACACGCCCTGTAAGGCGGTGGATCGTGGGATGTGCGGCGGCGGCGAGTGCGGTGCTCATAAGGAATTCGGGTGACCCGTGGCCGGTGACGCGTGTCGGTTCCCCACGCCCACCGAATTCCGCCGGGGCGACGTTGCGCAATCAATTCCGTACCGAGTGACGCTGCCCGGCCGGGTCGGGTATTGCCGGCCGGTCGCCGGACCTGTCCGGGGGATGTTCAGTCCCGGCCGGATGACGGGTCGCCGGGGCTCGGCGGCCAGAACGGCCACTCCTCGAACGCGCGGCACCGGCCGTCGTCGGCGAAGCGCAGGATCCACAGATCGCGGAACTCCTGATGGGTCGGCTCGCCGTAGTGCACCTCGGCGCGTACGACGGCGGTGTCACCGTCGACCGCGACCACCTCGCTGGTCATCCGGAACGCCTCGTCCGGCCCCTCGCGTTCGGCCTCCCACATCCGGGCGATGGCCGGCAGCCCCAGCACCGGCGCGCGGTACGGCCGCTGGAGGTAGCTCGCGTCGTCGGTGAAGATCGTGGCGAGCGACCTGGTCCCCGGTGTCCGCCAGGCACGCTCGTACGCCGCCACCCAGTCCGCCACCCGATCCCGCTCCATGTCGGGCAGTGTGCCAGTCAGTCGGTCCGGCCGCCGGGGAACCACCGGACGGAACGAGTCGGCGGGCGCACCGGACCGGGTGGGAACGTCGGGTGCCGGTCAGCGCCAGAAAACGGCCACCGCGGCGTTGGCCAGGGTGAAGACGATGATTCCGAGGAAGTGTCCCCGGTTGACGGCGTCGCGCTTGCGGGAGAAGAACACCATCACGAAGATCGCCACCGCGATCAGCAGCTTGGTGAGGAGCTTGGCCGGCGACGGCTCGTCGCCGTCGCGCAGCGGCGCCGCGAGCCCCAGGCCGGAGAGGAGTTGGATGCCCGCGCCCCAGAGCATCGCGGGGTTGATCCGCAGTACGCCGCTGACGTACTGGGCGATCGAACCACCCAGCAGCAGGGCGAAGCCGATCAGGTGGACGTAGAGCAGCACCAGGCGTAGGGGTTCCACGCCCGACATTGTTCCCCATCCATGACCATCGCGATGCCCCGGCTCGCGACCGTCGATCCGACCGGCCGGACCCGCACGCCGCCCCGACCGGAGCCTTCGGTGGCGATCCACTGTTGCGCGGTAGACCGAAGTCGTCGCGGTACGCGACTTCGGTTCGTGGTGCGCGTACCGGGCCGGAATCCAGACTCGTCGGTATGACCCAGGAGTCCGCGCCGATCGTCCCGGTTCCACCGCCCCGCTTCGGTCGCCGCGTGCTGCCCGCCCTCGGCCTCGCCTTTCTCGCGCCGTGGGTGGGCGAGTACCTGATGGGCAGCCACGGCATCCGCGACCTCCCGCTGATCGTCTTCCTGGTGCCGATGTACGGCGGCGGTGCGCTGCTGATCCGCGAGGTGGCCCGGCGGACCGGCCGGGGCTGGCCGACGATGCTGCTGCTCGGGCTCGCCTACGGGGTCATCGAGGCGGGACTGCTCGACCAGTCGCTGTTCAACCCCGACTACGCGGGCATGGACTTCCAGAGCGTCGCCCACATTCCCGGCCTGCACGTGAGTGGCTACTTCGGGCTGGTGTTCGTCACCGGACACGCCATCTGGAGCATCGGCGTACCGATCGCCATCATCGAGTCCCTGGTGCCCGAGCGCAGCGCCACCACCCCGTGGCTGCGTACGCCCGGCCTGGTGATGGCGGCGGGGCTGTACCTGCTCGGCGGCGCCTTCATCTACGCCGAGCTACAGACGACGGAGGGCTTCCACGCCGGTGCCCTCCAGCTCACCGTCGCCGCCACGCTCGCGGTCGTGCTCGTCGTGACCGCGTTCCGGTTGCGGCACCGCCCGACCCGGCCCGACGTCCGGGCACCGAGACGCCGGCCGGCGGTCCTGCTGATCGCGTTCGTCGTGTCCCGCCTGCTGTGGATGCCGGCGAACTGGTTCGGTGTCGCGTCCAGCCTCGCCCTGCTCGCCGGTATGGCCTGGTTGGTCGCCCGGTGGTCGCGCAGTCCGCAGTGGTCCCGGGGACACCGGCTGGCGTTGGCCGGGGGTGCGCTGCTCACCCAGGCGTGGGACGGCTTCCACCTGAGTCCGTGGCGACCCGTTTCGGCGACGGAGGAGCTGATCGGCGACATTCTCTTCACGGTCACGGCGATCGCCCTGATTCTGGTGAGTGTGCGACGGCTCCGGCGGGACCGCCAACCGCCGGCCGAGCGGGCACCACTGCCGGTCAGCGGATGACCGGAGCAGCGTGCTGGGCAGGGCCGGCGCCGCGCCTACCTGGTCGGTGCCGTGCGCAACCCGGCCGGTGGTTCGACGCCCGCCACCTGGGCCCGCACCATCTCGGCGAACAGTTCGGGTGCCTCGCCCACCCAGCCGTGCCCGACACCGGGTGCGATCCGGGCCTGTCCGTTCGGGAAGACGTGCGCCAGTTCCAGCAGCGACCGCAGGATGAGGTCCTGCTCGTGTTCGCCCGCGACCGCCAGCAGTCGGCACGGTGAGGTGGCCGCGGTGGTCGGCACCCGGAACGCGACCCCCTCGTCCCCGACCCGCCGGAACGTTCCCCGCACCACCGCCCGCGCCGACGCCGCGTACTCGGCGAAGTCCTCGGCCGGCACCCGGAGCGCCTTCGCGTTGGCGCGCAGCACCGGGCCGCTGGTCATGAGCGGTGCCATCACCAGACCAGCCAGCCGGATCAGCCCCGGCCGGGGGAACGGCAGCACGTTGACTCCACTTACCAGGGCGCTCTCCAGCACGTCCGGCCAGTCGGCGGCGAGCCGCACGGTGACGTACCCGCCCAGGGAGAGCCCGACCACATGGGCCCGGCCCGCCGGTGTCGCGTAGTGCCAGGGCGAGCGGGAGTCCGGCGTACACGTCGAGCCGCCACCGGCACCGGCGACCAGGATGTTTCGGCTGTCCCGCAGGGCGGTGAAGAGCTTCGGGGTGTGCATCGCGGACATGATCCCCACTCTGCTCGCCGCGTCCCGTCGCCGACGACCGTGGGCTGACCGGAGGCGGCGGCCTCAGCCGGCCAGGACGGCCCCGGCGGCGGCGAGCAGGTCGCGATGGTCGTCGCCGTGCGCGCACGCCGCCGCGTGCACCGCGTCGACGGCGGCGACCAGGGGATCGTCACGGGTGGCCGCGAACAGGGCGGGCAGAGCGAGGGCCTGCTGGGAGTAGTTCGGGGTGCCGTCGGGACTCGTGACCGTCGTTGCCGGCACCCGGTCGTCCGCCCACAGAACCTGCCACGCGTGGACCTCGTCGTCGAGCGGCGCGGGCAGCGGAAGCCCCTGCTCGACCGCCCGCAGCCCGGCGGCGATCCAGTCGACGCCGACCAGCCCGGCGACCGTACACGCGCGGCGGGCGGCCCAGCGGGCGAGGTGACGCTGCCGTACGGGTGTCGCCTCGGCGAGGGCGTCCAACAGTCCACGGTCGAGCCGGGCCAGCCCCAGGGCGTTGGCCGGCAACTCCCGCACCCGCCTCGACGGCAGTCGACCACCCCACCGCAGGGCCTCGTGCCGGTCGCGGGCGAGCTGGGCCGCCACCGGCGGCTCAGCCGACTCGGCCGGCTGAGTCGACTCAGCCGACTCGGCAACGGGGATCAGCCTGGCCTCGACCGGGCCGGCCGGCAGGACGAGCGCGCCGCCGACCGCCACTGCACCGAGGAAGTCCGCCGGGCGGCGTACCAGTGTCTCGGCCGCCGTCGCCGGCAGCATTCGGGCACGGCGTACGTCGACCCGGTCGTACCGCCGCTCGGTGATCCCCGAGTGGGCAAGCAGGTTCGCCTCCCGGGCGCTCGGATTGGCCCGGTCGACCATCCGTACCATCGCCGGCCCGGCGGCCCGGTCCGGTCCCGGCATCCAGGTCACCGGCCGCAGGTCGTCGGCGCGCACGGTGCGTACGCCGACGTCCTCGGTCACCGGCCAGGCGAGGATCTCGTACTCCTCGCGGGGTTCCGGCGGCCGGGCGTCACCCTCGACTCGGCTGCGGTGTCGGGCCCGGACCTGCACCCGGACGAGTCCCGGTCGGGGCAGCCCGATCTCCCGCAGCGGTTCGGGGGAGTCCCCCATCAGGCCGCAAACCCACATCAGCCCCTCCGGGCACCACAGTGTCGCCTCGCTCACCGCCGCCCAACCGTCGGCGCGGTCGTCCGGCGGTCGGGACATCGCCGTGGCCCGGACGTGGACCCAGCCGGTGTGCGGCCCGGTCAGCACGGTCAGCACGTTCTCGCCCGTGAACTGCACCAGGTCGTCGCCGACCGCGTAGAGCGGCAGGTCGGCGAGCCGGGTCCCGGTGGCGACCTGAAGCTGGTGGTACGACACGAACAGCCGCTCGAAGTGCTCCACGGCTTCCCACTTCCTCTCCTGAACGGCCGACTACTCCGGCACCTCGTCGGGCAGGCCGAATCGGCCGAAGATCTCCGGCATGAGGAACGAGACAACCTCGGCGATCCGCGTACCCCGCAACTGGATCAGGTCGAGTGCCGCCGCCACGAAGACGCCCCGCTCGTCGTCCCAGAGGTAGGTGCCGTACGCGAGCTGCCCGTTCGCGTACGCCGGCAGGAACCGCCACCGCAGGGTCAGCGGCTTTTCGAGCAGGAACGCCCTGATCCGGTCCGGTCCCTCGTACCACTGCGCGAGCGGCGGCATGGAGTACCGGGCGTCGTCGGTCAGCATCGCCACGATCGCCTCCACGTCCCCGTTCTCCCACGCGGTCGCGTACCGGTCGGCGAGCTGCCGTACGGTCGGGTCGCCCAGCGAGGCCAGGGTGGCCTGCTGGGTGATCCGGGGTGCCCGACCGTCGAGCGCCTTCCTGGCCCGTTGCAGCGCGCTGTTGACGGCGGCGGCCGTGGTTTCCAGCAGGTCGGCGACCTCACGCGCGGAGAAGCCGAGCACCTCGCGCAGGATCAGCACCGCCCGCTGACCGGCCGACAGATGCTGGAGCGCGGCGACGAAGGCCAGCTCGACCCCCTCGCGCGCGACGTAGCGCGCCTCCGGGTCCCGGTCGGCCCAGCCGATCCGCGCGTCCGGGTACGGCTCCAGCCACGCGGTCTCCGCCAGTGGCACCGCACCGGGTCGCAGATCGGTGACCAGTTCCCGGCGGCGTCGCCGTTCCAGCAGGGTGAGGCACCGGTTCGTGGTGATCCGGTAGAGCCAGGGCCGGATCGAGCCGTGGTCGTCGAACCGTCCCAGCGCCTGCCAGGCGCGGACCAGCGACTCCTGCATCGCGTCCTCGGCGTCGTGCACCGACCCGAGCATCCGGTAGCAGTGTGTCTGCAACTCGTTGCGGAACGGATCGACCAGCTGCCCGAAGGCGTCCGGGTCACCCGACCGGGCCGCCGCCAGCAGCTTCGCCTCCAGCGGGTTCGCGTCCATCTGGTCGACCCTACGACCGCTCTCCGACACTTCCCGCCGGCCGCTCAGCGCAGCGCGGTCGCCGCTGCCGCCTGGACGGCCCCGGTCAGGACGGTCAGCGCGGTCGACTCCAGTCGCCAGGACTGCCAGTAGAGGGGCACGTCGAGATGCCGGCCGGGGGTGATCTCGACCAGCCGGCCGGTTGCCATGTCCTCCCGGGCGATCTGTTCGGGCACCATGGCCCAGCCCAGCCCGAGCCGGATCGCCTCGACGAACGCCGCCACCGCCGGCAGGTAGTGGATCGCCGGGTCGAGCCGTCGACGGGTCAGCCGGCCGACGAAGCGGTGCTGCAACTCGTCCTTGCGGTCGAGCCGGAGCATGGGCGCGGTGGCCAGCGCGGAGACGATGTCGGTGGCCGCGAAGTGGGTGCGGTGCAGCTCGGGCGAGGCCATCGCCAGGTAGCGCATGGCGCCGAGCCGGTGCACCCGACACCCCTGCACGGCGACCCGCTGGGCGGTCACCGCCGCCATCACCGATCCGTCGCGGAGCAGGTCCGCGGTGTGGTCCTGGTCGTCCTGGTGCAGGTCGAAGCAGTACGCGAGGTCGCTCGGCAGTCGCGCGAGCGCACGCAGGAACCAGGTGGCGAGCGAGTCGGCGTTCACCACCACCGCGATCCGGGTACGGGGTTGCCGCCCGCCCAGCGGACCACGCGCCGCGTCCAGCGCCTCCCGTTCCAGCAGGGCGAGTTGACCGGCCAACCGGACCAGTGGCCGTCCCGCCTCGGTGGGCTGACAGGGCTTCGTACGCCGAACCAGGACCTGACCGGCGGCCTGTTCGAGTGCCTTGATCCGTTGGCTGACCGCCGACGGGGTGATGTGCAGGGCGCGGGCCGCGGCCTCGAAGCTGCCCTCGTCGACCACCGCCTGCAGGGTCGCCAACTGGCCGGAGTCGAGCGCCATGTTAAGCAATGCTAATCGGGCACGAATTTCTTCAGCTGGAGTGCGGTACGGGTGGTCCGTACCGTCGGTTCGGTGCTCACCTCGACGCTTGCCGGTTTCACCGCCTCTATCGGGCTCATCGCCGCCATCGGTGCCCAGAACGCCTTCGTCCTCCGTCAGGGGCTGCGCCGGCAGCACGTGCTGGCGGTCCGCTTCGCCGGTGCCGTGTTCCTGCTGTGTTACGCCCTGTTCGCGGCCCGGCGGGCGCTGCGCCCCGGCACCCTGGCGCCGACCGACCGCCCACCGGTCGCACTCCGTACGACGATCGCGATGTGTCTCGCCTTCACCTACCTGAACCCGCACGTGTACCTGGACACGGTGCTGCTGCTGGGCTCGGTCGCCAACCAGTACGACAGCCGGTGGCTGTTCGGCACCGGCGCGGTCGCGGCCAGCGCCATATGGTTCACCGCCCTCGGCTTCGGCGCGCACCGCCTCGCCCCCACACTGGCCCGCCCCGACGCCTGGCGGATCCTCGACGCCCTGATCGCCACCCTGATGACAGCCCTAGTGCTGTGGCCACAAACGTTGGCCGGGTTGGGTGACACGCCGGCCGGGGTCCCGGCGCGGACCCGGCGTGGGTCAAGGCTGTCGGGGTGGCA
>NZ_JBVJHT010000014.1:102562-230102 GCF_055586685.1 Micromonospora sp. NPDC049529 | reverse complement strand
CGACACCATGGCCATCGGCGCCCTCGCCCTCCTACGCACCCGAGGCATCAAAGTCCCCCAACACATCAGCATCACCGGCTTCGACGACATGCCCATCGCCCGCGACGTCACCCCCACCCTCACCACCGTCCGCCTCCCCCTCGCCGACATGGGCGCCCGCGCCATGACCCTCGCCCTCCAGGAACCCGACCCGGCACACCACCACCAGGTCGAACACGTACCGGCGGAACTGATCCGGCGGGAGAGCACCGCGCCGCCGCCCGCCTGAGCCGAGCCGGACGCACCCGGCGGGTCGAACTTGCACCGACAGTCGAACGCGTGTTCGAATCAGGGCCATGCGCTGGGAAAACCTCTCCTTCGCGGCGGTCGGGGCCGGGACGACCGAGCCGGCGGCGCCGACGGCACCACCCTTGCCGCTGGCGCTGCCCGACGCGGTCGCCCGGACCTTCGACACCCCCGGCTTCGCCGGGATGACCTTCTACGAGGTGCGCGCGAAGTCGATTATCAACCGGGTACCCGGCGCCTCACGCGTACCGTTCGAATGGACCATCAACCCGTACCGGGGGTGCTCGCACCGGTGCGTCTACTGCTTCGCCCGGAACACGCACACGTACCTCGACCTGGACGCCGGGCAGGACTTCGACCGCAAGGTGATCGTCAAGGTCAACGCCGGTGAGCTGGTCCGCCGCGAGCTGGCCGCGCCGAGGTGGCGGGGCGACCACATCGCCATGGGCACCAACGTCGACTGCTACCAGCGGGCCGAGGGGCGCTACCAACTGATGCCGCAGATCATCTCGGCACTGCGCGACTTCGCCAACCCGTTCTCGATCCTCACCAAGGGCACCCTGCTGCTGCGGGACCTGCCGTTGCTCCGGCAGGCCGCCACGGTGACCCGGGTCGGCGTCTCGTACTCCGTGGGTTTCGTGGACGAGGGGCTCTGGCGCACGGTCGAGGCCGGCACCCCGAGCCCGCGACGGCGGCTGGACGCGATCCGGCAGCTGACCGACGCCGGCTTCCCGGTCGGGGTGCTGATGGCACCGATCCTGCCCGGCCTCACCGACACCGACGACTCGATCGAGGCCACCGTCGCCGCCATCGCCTCGGCCGGCGCGGTCAGCGTCACGCCGATCCCGCTGCACCTGCGCCCCGGCGCCCGCGAGTGGTACGCGAGTTGGCTGGCCCGCGAACACCCCACCCTGGTCCCCCGCTACCGGGAACTGTTCGGCAACGGCTCCTACCTGCCGCAGAGCTACCAGCGCGAGATCGTGGCGCGGGTCAGGATGGCCGCCCGCCGGTACGGCCTGCTCCGCTCCGAACCCGGCGAGACCCGGCAGGTGCCGACGCCACCGCCCGAGCCGCCCGCCACCGAACAGCTCACCCTGCTCTGATCCCCGAGCCGTCCGACCCCGGCTCCGATCCCCGGCCGTCCGGCCCCGGTCGCCGCGACCGGGATCTGCCGGGCGACACCCGCCGGAGCTACAGTCGCGGAGTGCGAGATGCCCAACAGATCCTGGCCGAGGCCAGGGTGATCGCGGTGGTCGGTGCCGCCCGCGACCCGAACAAGGCGGCCCACCGGGTGCCGCTCCAGATGCAGCGGTACGGCTGGCGGATCATCCCGGTCAACCCGGTCGCGGAGGAACTGTTCGGGGAGAAGGTCTACCGGTCCCTGGCCGACATCCCGCACCCGGTCGACCTGGTCGACGTGTTCCGACCCGCCCAAGACGCGGTCGAGGTGGTCCGGGCGGCGATCGCGATCGGCGCCCCGGCGGTCTGGCTGCAACTCGGGATCGTCTCGGCCGAGTCCCGCCGACTGGCCGAGGAGGCCGGCATCGACTACGTCGAGGACCGCTGCCTGGTGATCGAACGAGCGAACGGCAACCTCAGCCTCCTGCCCTGAACCGGACGTGTCATCGAGCGGCTCGCCGGACCGGGCGACCCGCCCGGGCGCACACCCAGTCAACCCAACCGCCGCGCACGGACTACCTGGTCAAGTAGCGTCCGGAGCGAGGAGGGCGATTGGTATGAGCTACCCACCACCGGGCGAGAACCCCGATCCCCACCAGCCCCAACCGCCGCAGCAGTACGGTCAGCAGCCCGGCCAGTACGGCCCACCCGAGCAGTACGGCCAGTACGGCCAACCACCCCCGGAGCAGTACGGCCAACCCGGCCAGTACGGCGCCCAGTACGGCCAACCCGGCCAGTACGGCCCGTACGGGCAGCCGGGGCAGTACGGGGGCCAGCCCGGCGGCTACCCACCCGGCTACGGGCCGCCGACCGGCACGAACGTACTGGCGATCCTGTCGGTGGTGTTCGCCATCGTCTTCCCGCCGGCCGGCATCGTGCTGGGCCATCTCGCCCGCAGGCAGATCAGGCAGACCGGGGAGCAGGGCAACGGCCTCGCCACCATCGGCCTGGTGCTCAGCTACATCTTCACCGCGTTCTACCTGATCTTCTGCTGCGGCTGGCTGGCACTGGCCATCTGGGGCGGCGACGACGGGGTCGGCACGTCGGGCTGAGCGCTACCGGAACTGCGCCTCCCGGACGCTGTTGCCGCCGTCGACGACCAGCATCTGACCCGTGATGTACGAGGCCGCCGGGGAGCAGAGGAAGGTGATCGCCGCCGCCACCTCGTCCGGCGTACCGGGGCGGCCGACGGGCGTACCCAGGCCCTGCTTGAGCTCGGCCATGGTGGATGCGGCGGTGTAGATCGTGCCCGGCGCCACCGCGTTGACGGTGACCCCGTCGGCGACCATCTCCATCGCCAGCGCGCGGGTCAGGCCCACCACCCCGGCCTTGGCCGCGGCGTAGGCGGCCTCGGTCGGCAGCGCGTTCACCGGTCCGGCGGTCGCCGCGAGGTTGACGATCCGGCCCCAGCCGCGCTCGGCCATGCCGCCGATGAACGCCCGGCTGCACAGGAACGCGGTGGTCAGGTTCCGCTCGATCTCACCGTGCCACTCGTCGTAGCTGAGCTGGGCGACCGGCCGCAGCACCTCCGGGCTCGCCCGGCTGGCCAGGCCCGCGTTGTTGACCAGCACCTCCACCTCGCCGAGCTGCTCGGCGATGGCGTCGGCGAGCGCGCCCACCTCCGACTCGTCGGTGAGGTCGGCGACAAAACCGGTCGCGCCGAGCTCGGTGGCCCGGTCGTGGATGCGCCGGGTGGTCGACACGATCGCCACCCGCGCGCCCAGGTCACGCAGCCGGCGGGCGGTGGCGTACCCGATGCCGTCCGGACTGCCGGCACCGGTGACCAACGCGACCCGGCCGTCGAGGCGCAGGGTGATCGGCTCGGTGTCGGGCAGGGTGGTGGGTTCGTCGGAGTCGTCGACCGGGACGCCGCCCGGCGATACCGTCCGGGTACGGCGGGCCAGCGCGGAACGTGAAGCGTCCCGCCGGGGTCGGCTGCCGGCACGTTCACCGGCGCGCGCGTCGAATGCCATGCCGCGATCCTGCCCGGTCCCGTCAATCCGGGCAACGCGGCACCCCCACCGACAGCGGGCGGATATCACTGGCGATCTGCCACTACCCTGGCTGCCGCATCCCCTGCGTAGACGGAGAGACCCGATGAGCGACCCCCAGCAACCCGGCAACTGGAACGCCCCGGCCGGGCCGAGCCAGCCCCCGGACAGCCCGCAGAGCCCGGCCTACCAGCCCCCGGCCGGCACACCGGATCCGACCGCGTACCAGAACCCGACCTACCAGGATCCGACCGCCTACCAGAATCCGGCGAGCCAGCCCGCGTACCAGGATCCGACCGCGTTCCAGTACCCGGCCGGTCCGCCCGGCGGTCCGGCGTACCCCTACCCGCCCGGCCCGGACCCGGCGACGGCGTACCAGCAGCCCGGCAGCCCGGACCCGGCGGCCCCGTACCCGTACGCCGACCCGGCGGCGGCCTACCCGGCGCCGCCCGGCTACCCGGCCCCGGCCGGTTACCCCGCCACCGGCTACCCGCCGGGCTACGGCTACCCGGCCACGGCACCGCAGAACGGGATGGCGGTCGCCTCGCTGGTGGTCTCGATCGTCGCCGTGCTCGGGCTCTGCGGCTACGGCCTCGGTGGTTACCTCGGCATCGTCGGCGCGATCCTGGGCCACGTCGCCAAGCGGCAGATCCGCGAGCGTGGCGAGAGCGGTGGCGGGATGGCGACCGCCGGCATCATCATCGGTTGGATCACGACCGGCATCGCCGTGATCGCCACCATCCTCATCATCATCGGGCTCGTCTACGTGACCCAGAACCCGGACGAGTTCGTCACCTACTGAGTCGAGTCGGTCGCCCACCGACTTCAGGAAAGCCGGCTGACCGGCATCCACCGGCCTGCGGCCGGCCCCACCGGAAGGGGCCGGCCGGCTGGCTCATTCCGGCGCGGTGAAGGTCGACGTACGGCGCAGCCCGGCCGCCCGGCCCTTCGCCGCCACGACCAGCGCCATCTTGCGGGACGCCTCGTCGATCATCTCGTCGCCGAGCATCACCGCCCCGCGTCGACCGCCGGCCGCCGAGGTGTAGTGCTGGTACGCGTCGAGGATCAGCTCGGCGTGGTCGTAGTCCTGCTGGGACGGCGCGTAGACCTCGTTCGCGGCCTCGATCTGGCCGGGGTGCAGCACCCACTTGCCGTCGAAGCCGAGCGCGGCCGAGCGACGGGCCGACTCACGGAACGCGTCCACGTCCCTGATCTGCAGGTACGGGCCGTCGATCGCCTGCCGGTCGTGGGTGCGGGCGGCCATCAGCAGTCGCATCAGGATGTAGTGGTACGGGTCGCCGGGGTACTCCGGGATGAGCGCCCCGACCGCCATCGACCGCATGTTGATCGAGGCCATGAAGTCGGCCGGGCCGAAGATGATCGTCTCGACCCGGGGCGACGCGGCGGCGATGCTGTCGACGTTGACCAGACCGGCCGCGTTCTCGATCTGGACCTCGATGCCGATCCCGCCGACCGGCAGCCCGATGGCGCGCTCGATCTGCCCGAGAGTGAGGTCCAGCCACTCGACGTGGCTGGCGTTCTGCACCTTCGGCAGCATCACGCAGTCCAGGTTGGCGCCCGCCCCCTCGACCACGTCGACCACGTCCCGGTACGTCCACGGTGTGCCGAGGTCGTTGACGCGTACGGCTCGGATCTTGCCGCCCCAGTCGCCCTCGTTGAGCGCGGCGACGACGTTGCGCCGCGCCTCCGGCTTGGCCAGTGGTGCGACCGCGTCCTCCAGATCGAGGAACACCTGGTCGGCGGGGAGTCCCTGGGCCTTGCCGAGCATCTTGACGCTCGATCCGGGCACTGCGAGACAGGACCGGCGGGGGCGGCCAGCTGCGGCCATCGGGGGCTCCTTCCACCGCCCCGCAGCCGACGCTCAGCGGGCGGGACGATCACGACAATCCTTGTGACCACACGGTAACCTCGCGCCATGACCGGCGAGGAGCGACCTGTCGAAGATGTCACCGGGCCGACATCGCCCGCCCCGCCGACCGCCGACCGGCGCACCGGTCTGCGAGTGGTGATCACCGGTGCCACCTCGGGCATCGGCCTGGCCGCCGCCACCGAACTGGCGAGTCGTGGTGACGAGGTCGTCCTGGTCGGGCGGCATCCGGCCCGGCTGACCGCCGCCGCCGACCAGGTACGCGACGCGAGCGGCATCCGGCCGGCCGAGTTCCGGGCCGACTTCGCGGTGCTCGACGACGTACGGCGGCTCGCCGCGCAACTGCGCGCCCGCTATGACCGGATCGACGTGCTGGCCAACAACGCCGGTGCGGTCAGTCCCCGCCCGGTGACCACGGTGGACGGGTTCGAGCTGACCATGCAGGCCAACCATCTCGCGCCGTTCCTGCTCAGCGGCCTGCTGCGGGACCGGGTCGACCGGATCGTGACCACCGCCTCCGGCGCGCACCGGTGGGGTGAGCTGGATCCGGACGACCTCTCCGCCGCCCTGCGCGACTATCGCGCGATGCGGGCGTACGGGACCAGCAAGCAGGCGAACATCCTGTGCGCCGCCGAGGCCGCGCGGCGCTGGCCGGATCTGGTCTCGGTCTCGTACCACCCGGGCGCGGTGCGTACCCGGTTCGCCAACGACAGCCGGCTGGTCGCCTTCGGCATGAAACTGGCCTGGTTCATGCGGACGCCGGCCAAGGGTGCGGAAACGCTGGTGTGGCTCGCCCACCAGGCCCCGGGCGCGCTGACCAACGGCGGCTACTACGCCGACCGCGAGCTGCGCGAACCCCGCCCGCACGCCGCCGATCCGGCGCTGGCGACCCGGCTCTGGCAGGCCAGCGCGCAGGCGGTCGGCCTGCGCTGAGCCAGGCAAGCCCGCCATCCACTCGGATCGACAATTACCACTATTAACGGAAATCTCTATGATGAATGCCCTTTTCTGTCGAAAATCCGTCAGATCGTGAATAGTGACCGACAGATTACGAAGAGTAGGCTCCAACTAGGAGTAATAAGATCCTCGGGGCGGCAGGGCCCTCGATCATCGACCTTGTGGACCCGACCTGAATGATCGACCCGACACCGACGCCGGCGACCAGGTGGGCTACCTAGGCAGGACCGGCAGCGCAGCCACGCCGTGCGCCGCCCCTTCCCAAGGGCGAAACCATGAACAACACGGATCTGCATCCGCCGGGCGGACCCCCAGCAGGGGACAACCCGGCCCCGCGACGCATCACTCGTACCCGACTCATCGCCGCCACCAGCACCGCCGGTCTCGCCGTGATCGCCGGAACCGGCTACGCCATCCTCGCCGGACCCGATTCGGACCAGGATCCGCTGGTGCTCAGCACACCGAATGCCGTCATCTCGGGCCAGACCTTCGACCGTCCGGTCGAGATCGCGGCGGACAACATCCGGCTGCAACGGGTGACGATCCGAGCCGGCGGCACGGCGGCCATCTCGGTCCGCCCCGGCGTAGCGGGCGCCACCATCACCGACACCGAAATCCAGTGCACCGACGACAGGACCGACGGGATCGTGCCCGGGGACTATTCGGCGTTACGGGTGACGGTGCGGGACTGCCGCCGGGCGTTCGTACAGAGCACCGACTCGCTTGCCACCATTGTGGACTCGGAGCAGAACGGTGAGGCGTACTCGCCGGACGTACCCGGTGGCATCTCCGCCATCCCCAACCCGCCCGACCTCGGCCCGGAAGCTCCGCTGCCGAACCCGCCCCCGGCACCCGCCGCCGTCCCGCCCACACCGATCACCTACTGGCCCGGCCCGACCACCACCGGCGTGCCGGCCGGCACCGTACTGAGGAACTCTGGCTCGCTCGACCTGCGCGTCGCCGGGCAGGTGATCACCAACCTGAACATCGTCGGCTGCGTCACGGTCCGGGCCAGCAACATCGTCATCCGCAGGTCGAAAATCACCTGTAACAGCCCGACCTATTCCATCCGGATCTACGACACGGCAGTCAACCTGCTGGTCGAGGACGTCGAGATCGACGGAAGCGGTCGGAACTCGGCAGCGGTCTGCTGCAGCAACTACACCCTGCGCCGGGCGAACATCCACAACTCGATCGACGGCCCCCGACTCAGCACCAGGAGCACCGTCGTGGACTCCTGGATCCACGACCTGGCCCGGGTGCCCAGCTCACACAACGACACGTTGCAGACCACCGGCGGCAGCGACATCGCGGTCCGGCACAACCGGTTGGAGCCGTACAAGCAGAGCACCAACGACCCGTTCAACGCCTGCATCATGATCGGCTCGACCACCGCCGACGCGGTCCGCAACCTGATCTTCGATAACAACTACTGCAACGGCGGCAACTACTCCATCGGCGTCCGGGACGACCTGATCGCCTCGAACATCGTCATCCGGGACAACAAGTTCGGCCGGAACTACCGCTACGGCATCATCGCCCGCCCCAACCAGACCGGCATCCTCTGGGACCGACCGACCAACGTCTGGTTCGACACCGGCCTGCCGGTGGTGCCGTAACCACCGCTCCGATCGGCCTGCCCGGCAGTCATGCACGGGACAGGCCGATCAGGCCGTCCTGGCGGCGGCGAGCACGTGCCGGGACTCCGCCGGAAACCGCCGCTCGTCGAAGAGCACCCACTCGGTCACCACGACCTCGTAGAGCCGGCTCGGCGTCTCGTGCCGCGCCAGCCGGCCCGGCTCGATCGCCACCTCGGCGCCGGGCCAACGGTCCAGGAACGACCGGGCCGCCGCCTCCATCCCGGCCGGCGGCAGCGCCCGCACCACACCGGTGAAGGCCACCCCGCGTACGGTCCCGGCCCGCACGTCCGGCGGTACGGCGACGATGCTGCCGCCGACCCGGCCGTCGCCCGGCCCGTCCGGCCCGTGTCCACCCGCCCGGTGCCCGTCGGCCGCGTGCCACCGGTCATGCCGGGCGACGAAGCGGAGCAGGTCGGGTGCGAAGTGCGGGTCGTACCAGAGGTTGCCCACCATCGGTGAACCGTCCGCGCGTACGGTCGCCAACTGCATGAGCTGCCCCGCGCGGACGTAGGACTCCAGCAGCTCCCGGTCGCCCGGCATCGGACCAGCCCCTCTCCCGCCCGGCGCGACCGGCGACCACCGACCCGTACGCCGCCAGCCCAACGTAACCTCGTCCCGTCCCCGCGCGCGGAGAAAGACGGCCGGAGAACGGCGGTGGACGCCCGCAGGCGGCGAAAAACGGTGGGCGGAACCGGCCCTGCGGCCCTACCGTGACGCCGTGACCACGCGGACCGAGCAGAGCGGACGACTCGACCCGGCCTGGCTGGTCGAGACCGACGAGTGGATCGACGACCGGCTGGCCGTGCACGGCATCACCCGCACCGGACCGGTCGAGACCCTCCGGGTACGGCCGTGGTCGATCGTCCGGCGACTGGAGAGCAGCACCGGGCCGCTCTGGTTCAAGGCCGCCGCCCCCGCCAGCGCGTACGAGGCGGCACTGGTCCGGGCCCTCGGTGACCTGATCCCCGACCGGGTACTGCCACCGCTCGCGGTCCGGCCGGCGGCCGGTTGGCTGCTCTGCCCCGACGGCGGGCCCACCCTGCGGGAGGCGCTGACCGGTCCACCCGACCCGGACACCTGGGCGACCCTGCTGCGGGCGCACGCCGAACTTCAGCGGGAGACGGCCGCGCACGCGGACGACCTGCTGGCGCTCGGCGTGCCGGACGCCCGGCCGACCCGGCTCCCCGACGAACTCGCCCGCCTGCTCGACGACCCGGCGGTCGGTCTGACCGGGACGCGCCGGGCCGAACTGTCGGCGCTCGCCCCGGACTACGCCCGGTGGTGCGCCGAACTGGCCACCGACGGGGTACCGGCCGCGCTGCAACACGACGACCTGCACGACGGCAACGTCTTCGCCACCGCCGGCCCCGACCGGATGCGCTTCTTCGACTGGGGCGACGCGAGCGTGGCGCACCCGTTCGGCTGCCTGCTGGTCGCCCTCAACGTCGCCGGGCACCAGCTCGGCGTGGGTCCCGGCGCACCGGAACTGGCCCGGTTGCGCGACGCCTACCTGGAACCCTGGACCGGCGTACGGGACCTGGCCGGGCTGCGCCGCTCGGCCCGGCTCGCGCTGCGGGTGGCGAAGGTCGGGCGGGCCCTGTCCTGGCAGCGGGCCGTCGTCGGCGCCGAGCGCCCCGACTGGCGCCGTACCCTCGGCGCGGACCTGGTCACCCCCGAGCACCGGACCTCGGTCGCCGCCTGGCTGGACACCCTCACCGAGACCGACCTCGCCTGAGCCGTCGCCCGGTCCGCTCACTCGGTCAGGTGCACCGGGACGCTGGTGATCACCACTCCGGGCAGGTTCTGCAGGGCCCGGCGCAACCGCTGGTCGATCGGGGTGTGCAGGAGCCGGTGCCAGGGGCGCTTCACCACCAGCTCCGGCACCACCACCGTGAGCACCACGTCCGGCCGCAGCGTGTGCAGCGAGTCGAGGTACTGCACCAGCGGCGCGGTGATCGCCCGGTACGGCGTGATGATCGTCTCCAGCCGCAGGTGGTCGCCCCAGGTCTGCCACGCCTCCCGGAACCGCTCCGCCTCCTGCTGCTCCGGACTGAGGTGTACGGCGAAGACCGGCGGCCCGAGCGACGCCGCGTACGCCAGCGCCCGCAGGGCGGCCAGGTTGAGCCGGGCCACCGGCACCACCACCAGGTGTCGTACGTCCTGCGGGCTCTCCTCGCTCTCCTGGTCGTCCGCGCCCACCGCCCGGTCCCGGGCTCCACCGCCCCCGGCCGGCTGCCCCGGAGCACCCGTCGGCACCGACGGCGGTCGCAGGGCCAACGCCCGGCGGGTGTGGTCGTAGTGCCGCCGGATCCGCAGCGCCAGCAGCACCAGCAACGGGATGGCGAGCACGGTCACCCAGGCACCCTCGCCGAACTTGGTGACCGCGGCGGTGACCAGCACGATCGCGCAGAGCACCGAGCCGAACCCGTTCAGCACCGCCCGCCGGTGCCAGTACCGGCCACGGTGCCGCCGCCAGTGCACCACCATGCCGGCCTGGGACAGGGTGAAGGCGAGGAAGACCCCGACCGCGTAGAGCGGGATCAGCTTCTGGGTGCCGCCGCCGAAGGTGACGAAGATGATCGCCGCAGCCACCGAGAGGGCGATGATCCCGTTGCTGAAGGCCAGCCGGTCACCCATGTGCAGGAACCGCCGGGGCGCGTAGTCGTCCCGGGCCATGAAGAACAGCAGCCGGGGAAAGTCCTGGTACGCCGTGTTCGCGGCCAGCAACAGGATCATCGCGGTGGCCGCCTGGATGAAGCCGTACCACGGGCCGGTGCGGAACGTCTGCCGGGCGACCTGCGAGATGAGCGTCTCGTTGGCGTGCGGCACCAGGCCGCTCAGGTGGATCAGCAGGGTCAGCCCGGCGAAGAGGACGACCAGGATGCTGACCATCCAGGTCAGGGTCGTACGGGCGTTGCGCCACTCGACCGGTTTGAACACCGGCACGGCGTTCGACACCGCCTCGATCCCGGTCATCGAGGTCGCACCGGAGGCGAACGCCCGCAGGATCACCAGCACGGTGAGCCCCTCCACGGCGGTGACCGGGGGCGACGGCAACCGCTCGAAGCCGCGCATGCCGGCCTGGGTGAACCCGACGACCAGCAGCAGGACCGCCGCGAAGATGAAGATGTACGTCGGCGCGGCGAACAGGTTGCCGGCGACCCGTACGCCGCGCAGGTTGCCGGCGAGCAGCAGGGCGATCGCCAGCAGGCCGAGCGGCACGGTGAACCGGGCCAGTCCGGGCAGCACCGAGGTGATCGCGCTGATGCCGGCCGCCACCGACACCGACACGGTCAGCACGTAGTCGAGGATCAGGCCGGCGGCGGCGGCCAGCCCGAACCGGGGACCGAGGCTGTCGCTGGCGACCAGGTAGGAGCCGGCGCCGTGCGGGTAGGCGCGGACGGTCTGCCGGTACGACGTACCGACGACGATCATCAGCACCACCACCGCTCCGGCCAGCGGCAGCGAGAGGTTCAGCGCCCCGCTGCCGGCCAGTACCAGGACGGCGAGCAGGGCCTCCGGCCCGTACGCGACCGAGGAGAGCAGGTCGGACGAGAGCACCGGCAGGGCGACCAGCTTGCGCATCCGTTCCTGGAGTACGGCGGTGCTGGCCAGCGGTGGCCCGAGGATGCCGCGCCGGAGCCGGGCGAGAACCCGGCCGGGTCCCGACTGCGGCAGGTTCGCGGTCTCGGTGGCGAGCAGTTGGTCCGGCTCGTCGGACTTGAACATCTCGATCCGGGCGAGCCGACCGTAGCGGCTCGGGGTGGGCGGGTGCCGGTACCGGTCCAGGCTCGGATCCAGTGGCAGTTCGTCCCAGTCGGCCGACCGGTCGCGCATCGCCGCCGCCCAGCGCTGCCCGACCTCGCTCAGTACCGCCAGTTCCTCGGGGCGCAGCGCAGGGAACTCCGCCGACGGGCTGAGCGTCACCGTCGGCTGGTCCGGCGTTGACGCGTCCTCGTCCCGCTCCCCGTGCCGGCCCACCCGTACCCACCCCCGATCGCTTTCCCCTGCCCCGCACTTTCACCGAAAGAGCGGCTATCGGCACGCGAATAGCCACACTTGCCATGAAAGTGCGCTCACCGGGCGCGCGCGACGGCGGGGGCGACGAGGCGGCCGACGGGACGGGGAAAGCGGGATCAGTCCGGCAGGGGGGCGACTTCGGCCGGGGCTGGGATAGGGACCGTACGCCGGTTGGCCCGGGCACTTCCGAGCACCACGATGGCGACCCCGACCAGCAGCAGGGCCAGGCCGGGCAGGGCCGCCAACCGGGGCAACTGCCCCAGCCACGCCCAGGCGATCAGTGCCGCGCCCGGCGCTTCGAGCAGGATCAGCACGCTGATCGTGGTGGCCGAGAAGTGGTGCAGGGCGTAGTTGAACATCGAGTGCCCGAGCAGTTGGGCGCCGGCGACCAGCCCCAGGATGGCCAGCCAGGTCGTGCCGGGGAACCCGGTCAGCCGTACGCCGCCGACCAGGCAGACGACGAGCAGCAGCGCGGCGCAGACCCCGTAGCAGATAGTGGTGTACGTGGTGGTGCTGATCGTCGCGCGGGCCCGTTCCCCGAACGCGGTGTAGACCGCCGCCGCCATCCCGCCGACCACCGCGAGCAGGTCACCCATGACCGCCCGGTGCGAGTGCCCGAAGTCGGCACCGGTGGCGAGGACCGCACCGACCACCGCCACCCCGATACCGACCCACCCGACGGTGGGCAGCCGCCGGCCCTGCCCGAGGGCGATCAGGCCCTGCCAGACCGGTTGGGTGGCGACCAGGGCGGTGGCGGCGGCGACCGAGGTCAGTTGGGCGCTCGGCATCCAGGTGGCGAAGTGCACCGCCAGCGCCACCCCGGACAGGACGCAGAACCAGCCCTCGCGGCGCCCGGCGCCCCGGGTCAGCGTACGGAGTTCGGCCCGGCGTCGGAGCAGGGTGACCGGGCTGAGCAGGCCGACCGAGATGGTGTTCCGCCAGAACGCGATCGCCAGCGCGGGTGCGGCGGCGTACGCGATCAGTGGCGCCGAGGAGGAGACGGCGGCGACGGCGAGGATGACCGCACCGGCGCTGAGCGGGTCGACCGGGGGGCGTCCGGTGGGCGTGACTTGCGGAGATGGCACGGGAAGATCCTCACACGCGCGCCTCGGCCCTTCGAATGTTCCACTCCCGCTCACGCCGGGCCACGGGCCGATCAACATTTCGTTACCATCTGGCCGGTCAATGTTCATCGATCTCCTCCCGGAAGCTGGTCCACCTTGCCCACATACCGGGCGGTGCTCTTCGACTTCTTCAACACCCTGACCCGACCGGCGAACCGTGGCCGGCGGCACGCCCTCGTCGCCGACCGACTCGGTTGCACCACCGAGGCGCTGCTCGACGTCCTCGACCGCTCGTTCTACCTGCGCGCCAGCGGGGCGCTCGGCACCGCCGAGGCGACGCTGCGCTGGGTCTGCGACCGGATCGGCGTACATCCCTCGGACGAACGGGTACGGGCGGCGGTGGCCGCCCGCCTGGGGGCGGTCCGCGCCGACACCCGGTTACGCCCCGAGGCGGTCCCGACGCTGCGTGCGCTGCGCCGGCTCGGGGTCGCCACCGCCCTGGTCAGCGACTGCACCCACGAACTGCCGGTCTTGCTGCCGCAGCTTCCGGTCGCGGCGTTGCTCGACACGCAGGTCTTCTCGGTCCAGGTCGGCTACTGCAAGCCGGCTCCGGCGATCTACCGCATCGCCTGCGACCGGCTCGGGGTGGCGCCCAGCGACTGCCTGTACGTCGGCGACGGCGGCAGCCGGGAACTCACCGGTGCCACCGGCGCGGGGCTGGACGCGGTCCGGCTGAACGCCCCGGACCTCGGCGGCCACCTGGTCTTCGACCCGGACACCGGATTCACCGGGCCGGCGCTGACCTCGCTGCACGAGGTGCTCCACCTGGTCGAGCCGGGCCTGTCCGGCACCGTCTGGTCGACCGGCCGCACCCGTCGTGGCCGGCGGCGCCCGGCACTTCGCACCCGCTGAGAATGGAAGGATGCAGGGGTGACTGACGACAATGGCGAGCAGACCCCGGTGGCGCCGGCAGTCGGCCCGTCGCCACTGATCGAAGAGGCGATGAAGAAGGCCGCGGTGGCCTGGGTGTCGGTCGACGGCGGCCCCGGTCTGGCGCTGTGGTGCATGCCGCTGGACGGCGCCCTCTACGTGGTCAGTGGGCCGGGCGAGCAGACCGCCCCCGGACTCGCCGACACCGCGGCCGCCGCGGTGACCCTGCGCGGCGATCACGGCGGTCAGATCGTCACCTGGCCGGCCGAGGTGACCCGCCTGCTGCCCGGCAGCGAGGAGTGGGAGGCCAGCGCTCCCCTGGTCGCCGCGAAGCGGCTCAACGCCGCCGGTACGGCGGTCGAGCTGGTGCAGCGTTGGGCGGCACGCGGATGCGCGCTGAACCGGTTGACCCCGGCCGGTGCGCCGCTCGCCGAGGGTGGCTCGCTGCCGGACGGCTCGTTGGCCGCGACGCCGAGGGAGTCGCCCGCCGTACGGCAGACCCGCAAGCCGTTCCGCCTGCACCGGGTCCGCCGCCGCTGACGCTGGGGCCGCACCTCGGGCGGCCCGCTCCCGCAGAGTTCCCTGCGCCGCCGTGGCGACCGGCACCCCCGGCGCTCGGGAGACTGTCTACAGTATGTATATTCACAGTCGCAAATGCCCTCTACCCCTAGGAGCGCACGTGCGACGGACAACCCGCTTCCTCATCGCCGGCATGGTCGGCGCCGCCCTGGTCATCGGGGGCGCCATCGGTGCGGCTGCGGTAACGGCACCCTCGGTGGTGGTGTCCGCCCCACCGTCGAGCACCCCATCCGCGCCGCCCACCGGCACACCGGCCCCGACCGGCAGCCCGAACCCGCCGACCGAGCAGCAGATCAAGGACCTCTTCAAGGGCTGGGACGAAACCCTGGCCACCGGTGACCCGGCGAAGGTCGCCGACCGGTACGCGCCGGACGCCGTCCTCCTGCCGACCGTCTCCAACGAGGTCCGCAAGACCCGGGCGGCGATCGTCGACTACTTCGACCACTTCCTGAAGAAGAAGCCACGCGGCACGGTCAAGGACTCGACAGTCAAGATCCTCGGCGACAGGGTCGCCATCGACACCGGCGTCTACGAGTTCACCGTGACCGAGGCCGGCGTGCCCGGCAAGGTCGAGGCGCGCTACACGTTCGTCTACGAGCTACGGGACGGAAAGTGGCTGATCGTCAACCACCACTCGTCGCAGATGCCGGAGAAGAAGTGACCTCCGGATAACCCGACCGATCTGCCCCGAACGCCACCGGCCGGCCACCGCCGCGAATCAACCCACGAACGGCGGCACGGTGATCCGGCCGGCGGCGATCGGGACGACCTGGCCGGCGACGGTGGCGCCCAGCGCGCCCCCGTCGGCGGCGGTCACCGTGCATTCGAGCAGGCAGGGCCGACCGATCTCGGCGCCCTGGAGCACGGTGTACGACGAGCGCCCGTCCCCCGGCAGCAGACCGCTGGTGACCAGCCACACCCCGAGGCCGAGGGCGGCGGAACCGGTGCCCGGATCCTCCGGCACCCCGACACCCGGCGCGAAAACGCGGGCGTGCGCGGTGCACTCCGCCGGGTCCCAGGCGAAGACGCTCAGATGCTCGACCCCGGCCCGTACGGCGGCCGGGGCGTTGAGCACGATCCGGGTGATCGCCTCCGGTCGTACCGACAGGTACGGGAACTCCAGGCCACAGCCGGCCACCCGGGGAGCCGGTCCGACGAAGTCCTTGCCGGTCAGCCCGACCATCACCAGCAGCGGTTCCACGTCCAGCTCCGGGCCGAGCGTGGGACCCGCGCCGGTCACCGTGGCCCGATCGTCGGTCACCTCGATCGGCAGCAGGCCGGCGCCGCACTCCTGGACCACCTCACCGGCACCGAACCAGCCGCGCCGCCGGGCGGTCACCGCCGCCCCGATGCTCGGGTGCCCGGCAAACGGAAGTTCCTGCTCCGGGGTGAAGATCCGGGCCCGGTACGTCGCCGTGGCGGCCGTGGACGGCAGCACGAACACCGTCTCGGAGAGGTTGAACTCACGGGCGATGGTCTGCATCTGCTCGGTCCCCAGTGCGTGGGCGTCGAAGACGACCGCGAGCGGGTTGCCGGCGAACGGGCGGTCGGTGAAGACGTCCACGATCTCGTACGCCAAGGTCGACATGTTGGTAAAGCCTAGGCGCATAGGCTTGCTCCCGTGACCACGCCGACCCGGGTGTACATCGCCCGCCTTGCCGGGCTGGCCGTCTTCGACCCCAACGGGGATCAGGTCGGCCGGATCCGGGACGCGGTCGCCCGACTCCGCACCACCAGCCGGAACCCGCAGATCGTCGGCCTGGTGGCGGAGCTGGCGATGCGCCGGCGGATCTTCCTGTCGATCAACTGGATCACCACCATCGACGCCGAGTCGGTGCTGCTGGCCAGCGGAACGCTCAACCTGCGCCGGTTCGAGAAGCGCCCGAACGAGTTGCTGGTGCTGGAGGACCTGCTCGACCGCCGGGTGGTGATCGAGCCCTCGGGGCGGCCGGGCACCGTGGTCGACGTGGCGATGGAGTCCAACCGCCAGGGCGAGTGGTCCCTGACCCGGGTCGCCGTACGGGAGCAGACCAGTCGGCTCAGCCGGCGGGGGCACCTGCACCAGTTGGAGTGGGACCGGGCCGGCGGCCTGCTCGGGTTGCCGGAGACGCGGGGCACCGCCAACCTGCTCTCGGTGCTGGAGAACATGCGCCCGGCCGATCTGGCCAACGCGCTCCAGGATCTGCCGGACGCCCGCCGCAACGAGGTCGCCGCCGCGCTGGACGACGAGCGCCTGGCGGACGTGCTGGGTGAGCTGCCCGAGCACGACCAGGTGGAGATCCTGGCCGGGCTGGACCGGGAGCGGGCCGCCGACGTGCTGGAGGAGATGGACCCGGACGACGCCGCCGACCTGCTCAGCGAGTTGCCCCCGCCGGAACAGGACATGCTGCTCGACATGATGGAACCGAACGAGGCCGACCCGGTCCGCCAGCTGCTGAAATACCAGTCCGGTACGGCCGGCAGCCTGATGACCTCCGAGCCGGTGATCCTGCCGCCGGACGCGACCGTCGCCGAGGCGCTGGCCCGGATCCGGGACCCGCAGCTCTCCCCGGCCATCGCCGCCCAGGTTTTCATCGTCCGGCCGCCGATGGCCACCCCGACCGGCCGGTACCTCGGCATGGTGCACTTCCAGCGGCTGCTGCGCGAGCCCCCGGCGGAACTGCTCGGCAGCCTGCTGATCAACGACATCGACCCGTTGCAGCCGTCCACCGGGCTGAACGAGGTGACCCGCCGGATGGCCACCTACGACCTGGTCGCCTTCCCGGTGATCGACCCGTCCAACCGGCTGGTGGGTGCGGTCACCGTCGACGACGTACTCGATCATTCGCTGCCGGCCGACTGGCGTGACCGGGACGCGGTGGTGAGCACGGCGACGGCCGGGGCCGACCCGGGCGCCGGCCGGCCCGCGTCGGGCGGCGACGATGACTGAACCACGCCGGCTGGAACGGCTCGACCAACCGCGCGAGCCGCGCCGGCTGCGTCTGCCCCGGTTCGACCCGGAGGCGTTCGGGCGCTGGTCCGAGGGGATCGCGCGCGGCATGGGTACGGCGAACTTCATCGTCTACATGACCGTGGTGATCGCGCTCTGGTTGCTCTGGAACACCCTCGCTCCCCGGGAACTGCGGTTCGACCCGTACACGTTCACGTTCCTGACCCTGCTGCTGTCGTTGCAGGCGTCGTACGCGGCACCGTTGATCCTGTTGGCGCAGAACCGGCAGGCGGCCCGGGACCGGCTCGCCTCGGAGGAGGACCGGCGGCGGGCGGCGTTGCAGAAGGCGGACACCGAGTACCTGGCCCGGGAGATCGCCGCGCTGCGGATCGCCCTCGGCGAGGTGGCCACCCGTGACTTCCTCCGGTCGGAGCTGGGCCGGCTGGCGGAGGAGCTGGACGAGCAGGCGCAGCGCCGGCAGCGGCTGGAGCAGCGGCAGTACCGCAAGGACCGGCAGCGGCAGGCGGGGCACCCGGTGCCGGCGGAGCGGATCGAGGAACCGCTCGACGAGCTGGACGTCGAGTGAGCGGCGTCGGCCCCCGGCAACCGTGCTGAGCGGGAGGAAGAGCGGGCCGCGCGCCTCAAGGGGCTAGGCGCGCGGCCCAACCTCGTCGATCGTTACACCCGGACGGGTACGACGTCCAGCCTCGAATCGGTACATCCGTATCCCTCGCGCGGCCCGGATCGGGCTGTTTCGGCACTGCGGAGGGCTGGAAGCGGCTGCGGGACGGCCGGGCGCGGACCGCTGCGAATCTGATCGCTCACACCGGGTGCCCGCGACCGCCAACGGGATCCCGTATGCGACGTACGATTGCAGGCATGTCAGCACCCGTCAGCACCGTCGAGGAAGCGGTCCAGGCCGCACTGGCCACCGTCGACGATCCGGAGATCCGCCGGCCCATCACGGAGCTCGGCATGGTGCGCTCCGCCGTGGTCGACGCGGACGGCCGGGTACGTGTCGAGCTCCTGCTCACCGTTGCCGGCTGCCCGTTGAGGGACAAGTTGCGTACGGACATCACGGCCGCCGTCAGCGCGGTGCCGGGGATCACCGGCGTGGAGATCGACTTCGGCGTGATGACGCCGGAGCAGCGGCAGTCGTTGCAACAGCGGCTGCGTGGCGGCGGCCCGGCGACCGAGGAGCCGGTGATCCCGTTCGCCCAGCCCGGCACCCGCACCCGGGTCTACGCGGTGGCCAGCGGCAAGGGTGGGGTGGGCAAGTCGAGTGTGACGGTCAACCTGGCCGCCGCGCTGGCCGCCCGGGGGCTCTCGGTCGGCGTGGTCGACGCGGACATCTACGGCCACTCGGTTCCCCGGATGCTCGGCACCGAGGCCCGGCCGACCCGGGTCGAGGACATGATCATGCCGCCGCAGTCGCACGGCGTGAAGATCATCTCAATCGGGATGTTCACCGACGGCAACGCGGCGGTCGTCTGGCGCGGGCCGATGCTGCACCGGGCGTTGCAGCAGTTCCTGGTCGACGTCTACTGGGGCGAGTTGGACGTGCTCCTGCTCGACCTGCCGCCGGGCACCGGCGACGTCGCCATCTCCCTGGCCCAACTGCTGCCCAACGCCGAGATCCTGGTGGTGACCACGCCGCAGACCGCCGCCGCCGAGGTGGCCGAGCGGGCCGGCGCGATCGCCCTCCAGACGCACCAGCGCCTGGTCGGTGTGGTGGAGAACATGTCCTGGCTGGAGCTGCCCGACGGGTCCCGGATGGAGGTCTTCGGCTCCGGTGGCGGCACGGCGGTGGCCGAGTCGCTCACCCGGGTGGTCGGCGCACCCGTCCCGCTGCTGGGTCAGGTTCCGCTCGACACCCGCGTACGCGAGGCCGGCGACCGGGGCACCCCGATCGTGCTCGCCGACCCGACCGCGCCCGCCTCGGTGGCGCTCAACAAGGTCGCCGACCGGCTCGCGGTACGCCGGGAGTCGCTGATCGGCAAGCCGCTCGGGCTGCGCCCGGCCGGTCGCTGACCCGCACCCGTCACGTTCGGTTCCGCCCGCGTCCGATCCGTCGGAGCGGGTGGAACCCCGTTTCCGGGTCCGCTCGGGCTCAGGTGGCGTCGTCGTCGTACGACCGCGCCTGTGGGCCACCCGCGGGCGCGGTGGCGGCGGTGCCGTTGACCGCCCCGGAGCCGTTGCCGGCGGCGCTCGCCGTACGGCCGCCGTTGCGCAGGTCGGTCGCGGCGGCCACGTCCTTCAGCTCGTCGTGTACGCCGCTGAGGTCGGACTTGACCGTGTCGTAGAGCCCCTGCAACGGCTTGCGCAGCGCGGCCTCGTCGTCCTCGCTGAGCAGGTGCTTGCGGATGAACGCCTTCGGGTGCAGGTCTTCGAGCTGGATGTCGGTGCCCAGCTCGCGGCTGAGATCGCCGGTGGCGTTGCTGGCCATCCGGCGCAGGTTGCGCAGCATCCGCAGCCCGTCGTTGATCACCGTCGGCAGCTTGTCACCGAAGATCAGCAGCGCCAGGAGCAGCAGCGCGCCGATCTCCCACCAGTTCAGGTTTTCGAACACCTCGCCGCCTCCTCGTGCCGGTCCAGGGCAAGACTACGCACGCCGGGGGCGGATCCGGGAGGGGGTGCGGACCGGCTACTTCGCATCTGCGGCGAGTGTCACTGAAGCCTGCTGCCGATCGGTGCCGCGACGGTACTCGACGGTCACCACCGAACCCGGTGCGTATTTGCGGACCAAAGCGATCAGATCAGTCGGTTCCTCCAGGACCCGGCCGTCCAGCCGGAGCAGGATGTCACCGGTCCGCAGACCGGCAGTGGCCGCCGGCCCCGCCGGGTCGACCCCGGCGACGCGTACGCCGCCCTCGGCACCGACCCCGGCGCCGCTGACCTGGGCCCCGATCACCGTACGGCGGGCCTTGCCGGTGTCGATGATCTCCTGGGCGACCCGCTTGGCCTGGTTGATCGGGATCGCGAAGGCGAGCCCGATGTTGCCCGCCGCCGACTCGTCCACCGCCAGCGACTTGATCACCGAGTTGACGCCGATCACCCGGCCCGCGCCGTCGACCAGCGGGCCACCGGAGTTGCCCTGGTTGACCGCGGCGTCGGTCTGGATCGCCGCGTAGTAGCGCACCTGCCCGCCCGGTTCACCGGCGCTGATCGTCCGGTCCAGCGCGCTGACGATCCCCGACGTCACGGTGTTCGCCAGGGCCAGCGGGGTGCCAAAGGCCAGCACCGGGTCACCGACCGCGATCGACTCCGAGTCACCGAACTCGACCGGAACCAGCCCCGGCCGGGACACCTTGATCACGGCGAGGTCGGACTCCGGATCGGTGCCCACCACCGTCGCGGGCGTCGTGGACCCGTCGTTGAAGACCACCGTCGCGCGCCCGTTGCTCCCCTCGACCACGTGATCATTGGTGATCACGTAACCGTCGGTCGACGCGACGAAACCGGAGCCCACGCTCGACCCGCCGCCGCCGTTCACGCGTACGGTCACGACGCTCGGCGCCAGCCGCTCGGCCACCCCCGCCAACGTGTCCGGCTTGCGTTGCGTGGCGGCCGGCGCCTCGGTGCCCTGGCGGCCGAGGACCGTGGTCGGCCCGCCGACCCCGCTGCGGGACGCGAAGACGTACCCCAGGGTGCCGCCGAGGGTGCCGGCCAGCAGGGCGGCGACCAGCGCCACCAGGAAGACCGGGCCGGTCGCCCGCTGGCGCGGCGCGTCCGGGTCGGTGACCGGCTCCGGCAGGGCACTCGCCTGAAGCGGCGGCGCCTGCACCACCACCGCCGTGTGCGTACGCGGGTCCCGCCACGGATCACCCATCGCGTCGGACCACCAGGCCGAGGGCGCCGACCCACCGGCACCCCCCGGTACGGAGGGCACCGTGCCCCCGCCACCACCAGGTCCCGCCGGTATTCCACCCGGCGGGCCCACCAGCGGCGGCACAGGTGCCGTCGTCGGTGTCCCGTCGGGCTGGCGCCAGTTCCAGCCGTCGGTCACGTGCCCTCCCAGTCCGTCCCGGAAAGCGTTCGCCGACCACACGGCGTGAGCCGCTCTCCGGTCGGGGCGTACGGGTTCCGCCTCCAGGATTGCACGGATAGCCGAAGAGCATTCAGCGGTTGGGTCCGGCGTGGACGGGGAACCGGTGGGACGACTGTCGATCACGTACCGGCGCCCTTAGGCTCATAGCGTCACCGCCCCTGTCCACCCCTCACCGTCGCGGAGGTACGCCATCGCCATGGTCGCCCGGTCAGTCACCCCGATGACCGCCCAGGCCCTCCAGTTCACCGAGGCGTACGTCGCCGAGGACCTGGTCCTGCAGACCGCTCGCAGCCTGGCGCGGGAGGTCGGCCTACCGGCCATCACCCCCGGTGCCGGGGCGGCGCTACGGCTGCTCGCGGCAGCCGGCAGTGCGCGTTCGGTGGTGGAGATCGGCACCGGCACCGGCGTCAGCGGGCTGTGGCTGCTGCGCGGGATGCGTCCCGACGGCGTGCTGACCACGATCGACGTCGAGGCCGAACACCAGCGCATCGCCCGGCGGATCTTCCAGGAGGCGGGCTTCGCGGCCGGGCGTACCCGGATCATCACCGGTCGGGCGCTGGACGTGCTGCCCCGGCTCGCCGACGGGGTCTACGACCTGATCTTCGCCGACGCCGACGCGACCGAGTACAGCGCCTGCGTCGAGGCCGCCCTGCGGTTGCTGCGCCCCGGCGGCGCACTCGTGCTGCACGGCGCGCTGGCCGGCGGGCGGATCGGCGACCCGGCCGCCCGCGACCTGACCACGGTGACCGTACGCGAGATCGTCAAGGCGGTACGCGAGTCCGACGACTGGATCCCGGCCCTGCTGCCGGCCGGCGAGGGGCTGCTGGCGGCGATCAAGCGCGGGTGACGGGGGTTCGTCCGCGTCAACCCTTGACGGCGCGGGCGGAGTTCCACAGCACGCCCCGGTTCACCCGGCCGGGGTGCAGGGCGACCATGTAGTCGTACAGCTCCAACGTGGTCTTCGTGCGCGCCATGCCGGCCTCGAAGTCGCGCAGGTAGCCGCGGGTCTCCTCGATGATGTGCGGCCCGTCGTCGGCGCCGTCGCGCTTGTGTCCGGCGACGACGGCACCGGGGCCGAGCGCCTCCACGGTGTCCAGGGCGGCCAGCCACGCCCCGATGCCGCCGTTGCCGGCCTCGCCGAGGTAGAGATGCACGTCGTTGTAGACCGAGTCACCGGCGACCACCAGCCCGATCGACGGTACGTAGAGCGCGGTCGTGTCGTCCGTGTCGCTGTGGCCGAGTTCGACCACGACCAGCCGCTCCCCCTCCAGGTCGAGGGTGTGGTCGGTCAGCGGTTCGGCGACGACCAGCCGGTCGGGCAGTTGGCCGGGGAACTGGACCCGCCAGATGCCGTCGAGCCACCGGGGACCCAGTTGCTGCCGCATCCGCTCGACCACGTGGGCGGTCGCCACCACCTTCGCCGCCGGGAAGCGGTCCAGTACGACGGAGGTACCGAAGAAGTGGTCGCCGTGGCCGTGGGTGATGAAGATCGTGGCCAGGTTCTTGCCGCTGGCGGCGACCCAGTCGGCCAGGCCGGTCGCCTCGTCGACGGTCATCAGGGCGTCCACCAGGACCGCGTCGCGCTCGCCGGAGATGAGGGTGGCGGTGGTCGGAGACCATTTCCGCTGCGTCTCGCCGGGCGGCAGGTCGTCCGAGACCGCCGGTTTGGGCGGCGCGACGTACGTGGAGTAGCTCAGCTGTGCCATGTCACGTCCTCGTGGTTGTCCGGGGTGGCCACGGCGTCGAAGCCGTCCCCGGCCCACACGTAACCATCCGGGAGGTGTCTCCCGTGGCGTAACCGGGCACACCGCCCCCGAGGACGCGCGGCGACGGCTACCCCAGATCACCCAGCCAGCGCAGCAGCGTACGGACGCCGTAGCCGGTGGCGCCCTTGGCCACCGGGCCGTCGTTGCCCTCGGCCCACGAGGGGGCGGACATGTCGACGTGCACCCAGCGGTCGCGCAGCGCCCCGGTGAACTCGCGCAGGAAGAGCGCGGCGGTCACCGAACCGGCACCCCGGTCCGGGGCGCTGTAGAGGTCGGCGATGTCGCTGCCGAGGTACTCGACGTAGTCGTTGGGCAGCGGCATCCGCCAGGCCAGTTCGCCGGCCCGGCGACCGGCGCCGATCAGCGCCTCGGCCAACTCGTCGTTCTCGCTGTAGAGGGCGGCGTGCCGCTTGCCGAGGGCGACCGCGTTCGCACCGGTGAGGGTGGCGATGTCGATCAGGAGATCCGGGGCGAGCCGCTGCACCGCGTACGCGAGCGCGTCGGCGAGTACCAGCCGGCCCTCGGCGTCGGAGTTGGTGGTCTCGCTGGTCAGCCCTCCGTAGTGGCGGACCACGTCACCGGGGCGGAACGCCGAGCCGCTGACCATGTTCTCGGCGAGCGGGGCGAGCGCGGTGATCCGTACCGGTAGGTTCAGCGCGGCGGCGCCGATGGTGGCGGCGGCGATCGCGGCGGCACCGGCCATGTCCTTGCGCATCAGCTTCATCGCCTCGCGCGGCTTGATCGAGATGCCGCCGGTGTCGAAGGTGATGCCCTTGCCGACCAGCACCACGTGGGTGCTGGCGCCGGCCGGTTGCCAGCTCAGTTCGACCAGGCGGGGGCCGGTGGCCGAGCCGCCGCCGACGGCCAGGATGCCGCCGAAGCCCTCGCGGTCGAGCTGCTCGGGTTCGCGGACCTCGACGGTCAGGCCGGGGTGCTCGGCAGCAGCGCCGACGATCTGGTCGGCGAGCCACTGCGGCGACTTCGTCGAGGACGGGGTGTTGATCAGGTCGCGGGCGAGCCGGGTGCTCCGGGCGGTCACCCGGGCCAGTTCGAGGGCGGGTTCGTGGGCGGCCGGGTCGGCGACCGCGACCAGCACCTCGCCGGGGCCGGTGGGCTCGTCCCGGTCGGTCAACCGGAACCGGTACGACGCCAGCCACAGTCCCTCGGCCAGTCCGCGTACGGCCTCCGAAGTCGCATCGACCGGCATGGCTATCGTGATCGAAGTCTCATGAGCGGTACGGGCGATCGCCGCCCCGGCGGCCCGCCAACCGGCCTCGTCGGCGGCGCCCACCCCGACCAGCAGCAGCCGGCTGGGCTGACGCAGCGGCCGGACCGAGAGGTGGGTGGTGCCCGGCGCACCGGTCTGTCCGACCAGCGGCAGCAGTGCCGCCGCCTCGGTCAGCAGGTCGTCCGGGAGGTCCAGCGCGGTCGGCGGCAGCTCGGCGGCGGGTCGGTCGGCGCGGTCGGTGTCGTCGACCCGATCGGGTGCTCCGGTGGCCGTGGCCGGGTCGGTGGCCGTCGCGCCGCTCGGGCGGACGGGCAGGGCGAGGGCGTCGAACCCACCGGGATCGGCGACGAGACGGATGGTCAGCACGCCGACCGTACCTCCAGAAGATCGTGGAACGGACGGGCCGGTGGCGCGGCTGAGCGCGCCCGGACCCGGTTAAACGTGCTGGGCCACCGGCGTCACCGGTGGCCCAGCACGAACGAAGGTCCGGGCACGCGGCGCGCCCGGACCTTCATGATCACTTAGCCCGCGGCGGCCTTCAGCGCGTCACCGAGCGCGTTGGCCTCGTCAGGAGTCATCTCGACGACGAGCCGGCCACCACCCTCCAGCGGAACCCGCATGACGATGCCCCGGCCCTCCTTGGTGACTTCCAGCGGACCGTCGCCCGTCCGCGGCTTCATCGCCGCCATGTTGTCTCCCCTCAGACCTTCATCAGGGTCGGTGGGTTGCCCCACATCCACTTCGTCGGCATCACCGCGCTCACGGCCCGCGGTGCCGACCAACGATTTTCCCTGATGAACACCGCCGGACCCAAACCGAACCAGCAACGCTGTAACAGCGTCTAGCATATCTTGCGAAGGGCTGTCACAATGTGCGGTCATGCAGGCACGGTCGGCACTCTTCGACCTCTACGGCGACTATCTCCGCGCCCGAGGTGGTCGCGCGCCGGTCGCCGCCCTGGTCAAGCTTCTCGCACCGCTGGGCATCGCGCCACCGGCGGTACGGACGGCGGTCTCCCGCATGGTCCGCCAGGGTTGGCTCTACCCGACCCGTCTGAGCAGTGGACCCGGCTACCTGCTGAGTCCGAAAGCCGGCCGCCGGTTGGACGAGGCAGCAGCTCGAATCTACCGTACCGGCAAGATCGGCTGGGATGGTCGGTTCGATCTCATCGTCCTGCAACCCCCGCCGGCCCGCCGGGACCGTCAACGGCTCGACACCAGCCTCGCCTTCCTCGGCTACGGCATGATCGACGAGCAGACCTGGGTCGCCACCCGCACCGGCGAGGAGGTGGACGGGATGCTCAACGAGGCCGGCGTACGTTACGAACGCTTCTCCGCCACCCACACCGCCGGTACGCCGGGCGCGATGGGCCTGGTCCGGCGGGCCTGGGACCTCGACGAGATCGGCCGGGCGTACGACGGGTTCATCGCCGAGCAACGCGCACTCGTCGGCGCGGTGACCGTACGCAGCAGCGACGAGGACGCGTACGCGGTCCGCTTCCGCCTGGTGCACGCCTGGCGTACCTTCCTCTTCCGGGATCCGCAGTTGCCACCGGCGCTGCTGCCGGAGCGGTGGCCCGGCACCAGTGCGGCCGCCTTCTTCGACCGGCACGCGGCCCGCCTGCGTCCCGCCGCCGACCGGTACGTCGAGCACTGTCTCGACGTCAGCAGCAAGGTTCCCCGACAGAAGGGTCCGGAGAAATCGTGACCGAGCCGTTGCTCATCGAGCGTGCCGACGCCGTCGTCACCCTGACCCTCAACCGCCCCGAGGCGATGAACTCGCTCAACGTCGAACTCAAGATCGCGTTGCGTGACACCCTGGCCCAGCTGGAGACGGACCGGTCCTGCCGGGCGGTGGTGCTCGCCGGTGCCGGCCGGGCCTTCTGCACCGGGCAGGATCTGCGCGAGCACGTCGAGACCCTGCGCACCGGCCGGGCCGACCCGCTGAGCACCGTACGGGCGCACTACAACCCGATCGCCGCCCGGCTGGGCAACCTGCCCAAACCGGTGGTGGCGGCGGTGCGCGGCATGGCCGCCGGTGCGGGCGCGTCGCTGGCGTTCCTCTCCGACTTCCGGATCGGCGGCCCCACGACGAAGTTCCTGATGGCGTTCGCCAAGGTCGGCCTGGCCGCCGACACCGGCGCCTCGTGGTCGCTGCCCCGCCTCGTCGGGCACGCCAAAGCGGTCGAGCTGCTGATGCTCGCCGAGCCCGTACCGGCCGCCGAGGCCGACCGGCTGGGCCTGCTCACCCAGCTTGTCGACGACGACGAGGACGTCCTACCGGCCGCCCAGGCGCTGGCCGCCCGGCTCGCCGCCGGTCCGACCGTGGCGTACGGGGCGATCAAGCGGCAGCTGTCGGTCGGCGACGCCGGCACCCTCTCCGAGGCGCTCGCCGCCGAAGCCCAGGCGCAGGCGATCTGCGGTGCCACCGAGGACCACCGGGCCGCCACCGCCGCCTTCGTCGACAAGCAGCCGGCGGTTTTCGTCGGCCACTGAACCGGACTACCCGGCTCTTCGTCGGCCACCGAGCCGGGTGCCCGGAACACCGGTCGCACCCGGCTAAGGGCGTCCCCAGGGCAGCTCGGTGTGCTGGAACCACCAGCCGTCCTGCACGTCGTTCGGCTTGTCGTGGTACGCGCACCGACCCACGAACACCGGGATCTCTCGGTAGATCTCGCGGTAGCGTTCGCACTCGGCCTCGTCGTAGTACGGTCCGCTCGGGTACCAGGTCGCGGCGGACGCGGGTCCGGCCGCCGACGTGGCGAGAATCAGTCCGGAGAAGCAGGTGGCCACTGCCACGGCGACACGGTTGCGCATGACGTCTCCCAGCCTCGACACAGGGGGCACCCCATTATCAACGCACGTCTATCGATGCGACAGCCCCCCGTGGCAGGAATGGGCCCTAGTCGTCGTCCTCTTCCGGGTCCTGGTTGGCCTCGACCCCGAGCACGAACGCCTGCATGGCCAGCTCGTTGCCGGCCGGCGAGACGAACGCCGGCAGCTCCTGCGGCCCGAGGTCGCGCACGTAGGACCAGAAGATCCCGACCGCCTCGGCCGGTGACGCGGCCTCGATCGGCAGGTCCAGGCTGACCAGCCAGGTCTTCCGGTCCGGCGGCGGCCCGATCCGGTCGGCCAGCGCCCGGTAGGTGTCCGGGTCGACCGGGGTCAGCGGCCCGTCGAGGGTGAGCTGGTCGATCTGGGCCGGCCGGTCGAACACCCGCCGGGTGTACGTCACCACCAGCGCGCCGGGCCCCTCACCGTCGGGATCCCGGTCCTGCTCGATCGCGTACGGGGTGATCCGGCCCAGTGCCACCAGGAGTGGGCTGCCGCCGTCGCGCAGCACCAGCACCGGGTCGCCGTTGGCCGGCCGGTGCCGCCCCGCCAGGCCGGTGAACTCCACGGTGTCGTGGTGGAAGAGCCGCTCCGCCTCGTACCGCTCATCGCTGATGACCACCGCCCAGGCGCTCATGCCCGAGCCTCGTTCCGCTGACCCATGGCCCTATCCCATCACGGCCGCTACCGGCGGCTCGGAACGACCGGTGGGGTTCTCCCGTCGGACGTGGCAGCCGACGAGGTGGTCGTCGACCATCCCGGTCGCCTGCATCAGCGCGTACGCGGTGGTCGGGCCGACGAACCGGAAGCCCCGCCGCTTGAGTTCCTTGGCCAGGGCGGTCGACTCGGCTGTACGGGCCGGCACCTCGGCGAAGGAGCGCGGTCGGGCCCGCTGCCCGGTCCGGGCGAAGCTCCAGAGCAGGGCGGAGAGCCCGTCAGGCAGGTCGAGCGCGGCACGGGCGTTGTTGACGGCGGCCTCGATCTTGCTACGGTTACGAACAATTCCGGCATCACCCAGCAGTCGTACGACGTCCGACTCGTCGTACCCGGCGACGGTCTCCAGGTGGAAGCGGTCGAAGGCGGCCCGGAAGGCCTCCCGCTTGCGCAGGATGGTCAGCCAGGACAGGCCCGACTGGAACGCCTCCAGGGTGAGCCGCTCGAAGAGGGCGTCGTCGCCGCGCAGCGGCCGTCCCCACTCCTCGTCGTGGTATATCGCATAGTCCGGCGTGCTCGCACCCCAGCCGCACCGGGCCAGCCCGTCCACGCCGATCACCAGATCCGTCACGGTCACTACGGTAGGTCAGGCCAGCGGCCGATGCTAACCCGTCGGCAAGGCCGTGATCAGGGCAACTGCCCGCTCTCGACCAGCCGGGCGAACCGCTTCAGCGCCTGGCCGAGGCTGAGCTTCGACCCGGGCCAGAGCAACGGCCAGGCCCACCGGCCGACCGTGCCGCCGGGTAGGTGGAACCACTCGTGCCAGACCACCTGGGTCCGCTCACGGTCCATCGGGGTGCAGCGCAGCACGCCGGGACCGCGCAGCAACCGTCCACAGTGCAGCACCCGCAGCTCGTACGGGGCGTCCACCCGGGTCACCCGCATCTCGTCGCGCAGCACCGCCGGGCCGACCGTGGTCACCGCCTCGACCAGGCTGCCCTCGCCGCCGTCACCCTGCACCACCCGGACCCGGGTGAACGGGATCCACTCACCCTGCCGTTCCCACGCGGTGAAGGCGGCGAACACCGTCGCCGCCGGCGCCCGCACGATCACCGTCGCGGTGACCTCACCGGCACCCGGCGCTACGGTGCCGTCCAAACCGTCCGGACCGGTCCCGGTCACCCGCGCTCCGACCGGAGCGCCGGCCCGGCGCTCTCCGCCGGCACGTCCTCCCGCGCCGGTACGTCCTCCCGCGCTGGATCAGGCGCGGGTCCGGTACCGGTCGGCGCGGCGTCGGCCGGTGCCGAGGCGGCGTCCGGCACGGCCGCGCCGGCGCGCGCTGCCGGGGTGCCGGCGCCCGCGCCAGCTGCCGAGATGCTGTCGCCCGGCGCCGCGGCACTGTCACCCGGTACCGGGGTGCCGTCGCTCGCTGCCGGAACGCCGGGGTCGGCCGCGGTGGCGACTGCCGGTGCGGTGACATCGGTCGGGGTGGTCTCGGGTCGGCGGACCGGTGAGGCGTCCGGCACGACCTCTGCCCCGTTGGCGGCCGGCGCGAGCGCCGCCACCCGGGCCCGGTGCAGCGCGTCGGCGTCGGCGGCACGGCCCTCGCGCAACGCCGTCACCTCCGCCTCCAGCACACCGATCAGTTCGTCCTTGTAGCCGATGTCGTAGGCCGCCCGCTGGAACGCCTGGTCGACCTGGCTCATCCGGTACCCGCGCAGCGCGGTGTCGAACCGCACCTCACTGACATCGGACTCCGCCAATGGCCGGCTGCCCGGCAGCGGCACCGCCCGGCCGTCCGGCTCGGCCGGGGCGAGACCGGGATCGCTGCCGGTCAACAGCACGGTCACGCCGAAGACGACCGCCGCGGCGGTCAACGCCACAACCAGGAGGAGGAGAAACTGACCCATAGAAGAATCGTGTCACGACGGGCCCAGCCGGGCGACCCCGCCACCCCGCCGGACTCCCGTCGCACCCGGTCGGTGCCGGCCGGTTAGCGTCGGGACCATCGGTGTCGGCTTTCGAGGGAGGTTCCGGATGGGCCGGACGTTACGGCTGGGTACGCAGACCTTCGGCCCCGGTGACCTGGCCGTGATGGCGATCGTGAATCGTACGCCGGACTCGTTCTTCGATCGCGGCGCGACGTACGCGGCCGACGCCGCCCTGCGCGCGGCCGAACGGGCACTCGCCGAGGGAGCGCAGATCATCGATATCGGCGGGGTCAAGGCCGGACCGGGCGCGGAGGTCGGGGTGGCCGAGGAGATCCGCCGTACGGTGGCCACCATCGCCGCCGTCCGGGCCGCCTTCCCCGACGTGGTGATCTCGATCGACACCTGGCGGGCCGAGGTGGCCGTCGAGGCGGTGGCCGCCGGGGCGGACCTGCTCAACGACACCTGGTCCGGCGCCGACCCGGCCCTCGCACAGGTCGCCGCCGACACCGGCACGGGCCTGGTCTGCTCGCACGCCGGTGGGCTGAGTCCGCGTACCCGCCCGCACCGGGCGGCCTTCGACGACGTGGTGGCCGACGTGGTGTCGACGGTCACCGGGCTCGCCGAGCGGGCGGTCGCGCTCGGCGTACGCCCGGACGGGATCCTGATCGACCCGGCGCACGACTTCGGCAAGAACACCCGGCACTCGCTGGAGATCACCCGTCGGCTCGGTGAGTTGACCTCGACCGGCTGGCCGGTGCTGGTGGCGCTCTCGAACAAGGACTTCGTCGGCGAGACGCTGGACGTACCGGTCGACGAGCGGCTGGAGGGGACGCTCGCGGCGACCACGGTCTCGGCCTGGCTGGGCGCGCGGGTGTTCCGGGCGCACCAGGTACGCCAGACCCGGCGGGCGCTGGACATGGTCGCCTCGATCCGGGGCGACCGTCCGCCCGCGCTCTCCCGGCGCGGCCTGGCCTGAGCCTTCGGCCGACCCGCGCCTCAGTCGGACCAGCGCAGGATGTTCTTGCGCCAGGCGTAGAGGATGCCGAGCGCCAGCACGGCGACGAAGATCGCCATCTCGACGACGGTGACCAGGCCGAAGCCGGGACGGTCGAAGACGACCGCCCAGGGGAAGAGGAAGACCGCCTCCACCGCGAAGAGCACGTACAGGTAGGCGTAGACGTAGTAGCGGATCTGCACCTGTGCCCAGCCGCTGCCGACCGGGTCGACCCCGCTCTCGTAGCTGGTCCGCTTGCCCGGCGGGTCGGCCGGGTGGGCCGGCCGGAGCAGCCGGTTCGCCGAGAACGCCCCGACGAAGACCAGGACGCTGGCGAGCAACAGGAGCCCGAGCGTCGCGTACGACCCGAGATAGCCGCTCATGCGCGGCAGCCTACCGGTACTCCGGGGCCGGTCAGGGCTGACCGGCGCGCAGCAGCCGGCGGCGGGTGCCGTACCTGCGGCGGACCTCGGTGGTGGTGACGCCGAGCGCGAGCGCGATCTGGGGCCAGTTCAGGCCGGCGTTGCGGGCGCGCCGTACCTGGATCGCCTCGGCCTTCTCGGCGCTGCGGCGCCACTCTCCGGCGGCGCGCAGGGCCCGCCGGGGGTCGTCGTCGGATTCCTGTGCGACCAGTGACATGACGGCACCTCCCAGTTCCTACCGTCAACATACGTTGACGAAACCGGATCGTCAACACATGCTGACGATGGCACCCGGACGTTACGGATTTGTTCCGTGTGGAGTCGGCGCACCCGGCCCGGCCGCGTCGAATAATGAGGCAGACCAAGCGGCACCACCGGAGGACTGATGGCAGGCGTGGAGTTCGAACCACGTACTCGCACACCTCGGCACACCGTCCCCCGGGCCGCCGGCCGCAGCCGTACGCCGGGCCGGGCGCGCGCCGGCGCCGCGCTGGCCGTCGCCGCGCTCATCGTGCTCACCACCGTCGGGTCCGCCGCGATCACGGCCGCCGGAGCGGGCCGGGCCGCCGCGACCACCCGCGCGGTGCCCGAGTCGGCGCAGCCGACCGGCGGCGGAACCGCCCCGGAGGAGCCGGAGCCGAGCCAGCCCCCGGAAACCGGACAACCGACGGTCGCCCCGACCACACCACCGGCCACCGAGCCACCGACCACGGGCCCGACAACGAGCGGGCCGACCGACCCGCCCCCGCCGGGCACCCCACCCCCGACCGGCGACCCCGGCACCACCCCGTCCACCCCGCCACCGCCCGGCATCCCGCCCAGACCGCCGACGCGGCCGGGCCCACCCCGCCTCGGGGTCACCGTCACCACCGGCGACATCACCCTCACCGACGCCTACTGGAGCGCCCGGAGCACCACCGCCGAACTGCGGGTCACCGTGACGAACACCGGTGACGGGCCGGCGCTCGTCGGGCTGCGGTACACGCTGCCCGACGGCGTCACCGACGCCGGCACCGAGGGCTGTTCGGCCACCGGGCGTGGGACGTACCAGTGCGGCGCCTGGACCACCACGGCCGGTGCCCGGTTCAGCGCCCGGATCCGGGTGCTGGTCGCCGGCGACGCCTGGCAGCGACTGCCGCTCGACGGCTCGGTGCAGGTCAGCGCCACCGACCCGGTCCGGTCGGGGGTGGCGGCGGTGACCGACGACGAGGGCTTCGCGGTGCTCTTCCCACCCGGCCCACCGTCGGCCGGGGTGACACTCGGCGCCGACGAGGTCAGCTTCGACGTGACCGGGACGCCGACCACGCTGGTGGTCCGGCTCGGCAACACCGGTGCGGCCGACGCGGCGGGCACCATCGAGGTCGTCCTGCCGGCCGGGGTCACCGTGCCGACCCCGCCGGCCGGGTGCCGATCCACCGCGCCGTCGCCCGCCACCCCGGCACCGAGCGGCCCCGACCCGGCCGGCACGTCGCGCGTCGGCTGCGACCTCGGCCGGATCCGGGCCGGGCAGACGGCAACCGTACGGCTGCCGGTCGCCGCGACACCCGACGCCCAGCGGATGGCACCCCTGTCCGGTGCCGCCATCGGCACCCTCACCCCGGCGCACGGCCGGACCGGCCGGATGCAGATGAGCTTCCGGATCAGCGCGGTCGCCGCCGGCACCACCACGACGGCCGGCGTGACGCCGGTCGGTTCGCAGGGGGTCCTGCCGGTAGTGCGACCCGTCTCACGCCCGGACGACGGGCTGACCGGTGTGCAGCGAACCGCGATCGGGCTGATCGTGATCTCCGGTCTGCTGGTGGCGCTCGCGCTGACGCTCGCGGCCGTGACGCTGCGCCGGCACACCCTCTGACCGGCACGGACCTTCGCGATCGTGCGGACTTCAGGAACTGCCGGGCAATCAGCGGTGACGGCGTCGACCTCGGGCGATGATGGATCGGGAAGCGGACCGAACCCCAGTGATCTGGGTTACGTCGATAAAGTTTGACCGGGCAAATACCGGCAAATCCGCTTTCTTGCCCTTCCCATCCGACGGACCTGGGGGAAGGTTTACCTAAGGGTCCGACGTAGGCTCTCGATGAGAGACAGGGCGGGGACAGACCGCAACGTCCGAACCGCCGCCGGCGACAGGAGGTCACGTGACCAAGCAGGTCCGTCAACTGGATCGGGTGGTGATCCGGTTCGCCGGCGACTCCGGCGACGGGATGCAGCTCACCGGCGACCGCTTCACCTCGGAAACCGCGCAGCTCGGCAACGACATCTCGACGCTGCCGAACTTCCCCGCCGAGATCCGGGCACCCGCCGGCACCCTGCCCGGCGTCTCCAGCTTCCAGGTGCACTTCGCCGACTACGACATCCTCACCCCGGGTGACGCGCCGAACGTCCTGGTCGCGATGAACCCGGCGGCGCTGAAGGCCAACCTGACCGACCTGCCCCGTGGCGCGGACATCATCGTCAACACCGACGAGTTCACCAAGCGCAACCTGGCCAAGGTCGGCTACACGGTCAGCCCGCTCGAAGACGGCTCCCTGGACGCGTACGCGCTGCACCCGGTCGCGCTGACCTCGATGACCATCGGGGCGCTGGCCGAACTGAACGTGGCCAAGAAGGACGCCGAGCGGGCCAAGAACATGTTCGCCCTCGGCCTGCTCTCCTGGATGTACTCCCGGCCCTACGCCTCCACTATCCGCTTCCTCGAACGCAAGTTCGCCAAGCGGCCGGAGCTGATCGCGGCGAACACCGCCGCCTTCAAGGCCGGTTGGAACTTCGGCGAGACCACCGAGGACTTCGGCGTCCGGTACGAGGTCAAGCCGGCCAAGATGAACCCCGGCACGTACCGCAACATCACCGGCAACGCGGCCCTGTCGCTCGGCCTGGTCGCCGCCGGAGTACGCGCGAAACTGCCGGTCTTCCTCGGCGCCTACCCGATCACCCCGGCCTCGGACATCCTGCACGAGCTGAGCAAGCACAAGCGGTTCGGCGTCACCACGATGCAGGCCGAGGACGAGATCGCGGCCATCGGCGCGGCACTGGGCGCGTCGTACGGCGGTGCGCTCGGCGTGACCACCACCAGCGGCCCCGGCGTCGCCCTCAAGGGCGAGACCATCTCGCTCGCGGTCGCGCTCGAACTGCCGCTGGTCATCGTCGACGTGCAGCGGGCCGGCCCGTCGACCGGCCTGCCGACCAAGACCGAGCAGGCCGACCTGAACATGGCCCTGTACGGCCGGCACGGTGAGGCACCCGTCGCGGTGATCGCCCCGAGGTCCCCGTCGGACTGCTTCCACGCCGCGATCGAGGCGGCCCGGATCGCGCTGACGTACCGCACACCGGTGATCCTGCTCTCGGACAACTACGTCGCCAACGGCTCCGAGCCGTGGCTGCTGCCCGAGGTCGACTCCCTGCCCGACCTCCGGGTCGAGTTCGCCACCGAGCCCAACGGCGAGGACGGCACCACGTTCCTGCCCTACCTGCGCGACCCGGTGACCCTGGCCCGGCCGTGGGCCATCCCCGGCACACCCGGCCTGGAACACCGGATCGGTGGGCTGGAGAAGGCCGACAAGACCGGCGACATCTCGTACGACCCGGCGAACCACGACTTCATGGTCCGTACCCGGGCGGCCCGAATCGAGGCCATCCCGGTGCCGGACCTGGAGGTGGAGGACCCGGACGGCGACGCCCGGGTGCTGGTGCTCGGTTGGGGTTCGACCTACGGCCCGATCGGCGCCGCCTGCCGGGCGCTGCGGCAGAACGGGCTCTCGGTGGCCCAGGCGCACCTGCGCCACCTGTCGCCGATGCCGGCCAACGTCGGCGAGGTGCTGAAGGCGTACGACCGGGTGGTCATCCCGGAGATGAACCTCGGTCAGCTCGCGCACGTGATCCGGGCCCGTTTCCTGGTCGACGCGATCAGCTACAACCAGGTCCGGGGCCTGCCGTTCACGGCCACCGAGCTGGAGTCCATGCTGGAAGAGGTAGTGAAGAATGCCTGAGCCCCTCGCTCTCAAGCTCACCGCCAAGGACTTCAAGTCCGACCAGGAGGTGCGCTGGTGCCCCGGCTGCGGTGACTACGCGATCCTGGCCGCCGTGCAGTCGTTCATGCCGGAGTTGCAGATCCCGCGCGAGCGGACCGTGTTCGTCTCCGGCATCGGCTGCTCGTCCCGGTTCCCGTACTACATGAACACGTACGGGATGCACTCGATCCACGGGCGGGCGCCGGCGATCGCGACCGGCCTGTCGGTCTCCCGGCCGGACCTGTCGGTCTGGGTGGTCACCGGTGACGGCGACGCCCTCTCCATCGGCGGCAACCACCTGATCCACGCGCTGCGCCGCAACGTCAACCTGAAGATCCTGCTGTTCAACAACCGGATCTACGGCCTCACCAAGGGGCAGTATTCGCCCACCTCGGAGGTCGGCAAGATCACCAAGTCGACCCCGGTCGGCTCGGCGGACTCGCCGTTCAACCCGCTGTCGCTGGCGCTCGGCGCGGAGGCGACCTTCGTCGGCCGCACCATCGACTCCGACCGCAAGCACCTCCAGTCGGTGCTCCGGGCCGCCGCCGAGCACCAGGGCTCGGCGTTCGTCGAGATCTACCAGAACTGCAACATCTTCAACGACGGCGCGTTCGACCAGCTCAAGGAGCCTGGCACGCGCGACGACTACCTGATCCGGCTGGAGCACGGTGCGCCGATCACGTTCGGCGCACAGGGGCAGTTCTGCGTCGTACAGACGCCGGGCGGCTTCGGCCTGGAGGTGCGCGACACCGCCTCCGTACGCCCCGAGGACATCGTCGTGCACGACACCGGTGTGACCGAGCCGGCGTACGCGTTCGCGCTCTCCCGGCTGCCCGGCTTCGACCTGCGCAACACCCCGATCGGGGTGCTCCGCAGCGTCTCCCGGCCGTCCTACGACAGCATCGTGCAGGAGCAGGTGGCGACCGCCGTGGCGGGCAACACCGACACCCCGGAGCAGCAGCTCGCCGGCCTGCTGAACAGCGGCGACACCTGGACCATCATGTAGTCCACCGGACATCGGCAGACACGAGCAGGGCCCCGCGGTCGTCCGTGGGGCCCTGCTCGTGTCGTACGGGAGGGGTCGGAGCGGTCAGACCTGTGCCGTGGACGGGCGGTCGTCGCGTACGTAGACGAGCATGTCCCCGGTCTCGATCCGCACCCCGGCCGGTTCCACCACCGAGACCACCTTGCCGCGCCGGATCAGCGCGATGACCAGCGCCTCCACCTCACGGGGCGAGGTGCCGACCTCGTGCCGCTCGGCCGAGCGCATGGCCAACGCCATGCCCTGGCCGGGGGTGAGCAGGTCCTCGACCACGTCGATCAGCGGCGGGGCGGAGGTGGACAGGCCGAGCAGCCGACCGGCGGTGGCCGACGAGACGATCACGTGGTGCGCGCCGCTCTGCTTCAGCAGGGGGGCGTTCTCGGCCTCGCGTACGGCCGCGATGATCCGTACCTGGCCGGCGGTGAGCTGCCGTACGGTGAGCGCGACCAGCACCGACGCGTCGTCGCTGTCGGTCGCGATGATCACCGCTTTGGCGTTCTTGACGTGCGCCTCGTTGAGCACGGAGGACCGGGTGGCCGAGCCCTCGATCGCGACCAGACCGGCGGCGGTGGCCTGCCGTACGGCGGTCGCGCTCCGCTCCACCACGACGATCTTCGACTTGTCGTATTCGGTCTCCAGCAGGGCGCTGATGGCGCTGCGCCCCTTGGTGCCGTAACCGCAGATGATGACGTGGTCTTTCACAGTTTTCCTCCACCGCGTCATGCGGAGGTTGGTGCGGTACTGCTCGGTCAGGACTTCCAGCGTGGTACCGACCAGGATGATCAGGAACAGCACCCGGGCCGGGGTGATGATCAGGACGTTCACCAACCGGGCGGAGGGTGAGATCGGCGTGATGTCGCCGTACCCGGTGGTCGAGAGGGTGACCACCGCGTAGTAGGCGGAGTCGAGCAGGGTGAGGTTGTCCTCGTTGACATCCCGGTAGCCGTCCCGGTCGATGTAGACCACGAAGACGATGATCAGCACCAGCCCGATGGCGGCGAGAAGTCGCAGGCTGAGGGCACGCAACGGGCCCTGCCGGACGGCGGGGAAATGGATCACCGCGGGTCCGGTCCGGTCGCCACACTCTGCTGCACGCCCACAACATAGCGGGTACGCCCGGCCGGGAGTGCACGGGCGGCCGACACCCCACGTCGACCTGCACGGCCGCCGGTCACCCCGCCGTCACCGGTGGTTCCGACCTGATGACGCTGGTTTGATGCACATGCGTCTGTTTCGACGCATGTCGACAAATATTCATGCCAGATCGAGATCGACGTCCGACGATTCATCGAGACTGGGCAGACCCGGTAACCCGCCGGTAACAAACCCCCCACCCCCCGGGTGCCCAACAGGGCATCGCTTCGTCCGGAGGTATCCCCCATGCCCCGTCGGTTGACCACAGTGCTCGCCGCCGCAGCGTTTGCCCTGCTCGGCATCCTCGGCGTCGCCTCGCCCGCAGCCGCGGTGACGCCCGCCCAGAAGCTCTCCGTACTGACCGGTTGGACCCAGACCAGCGCCGCCAGCTACAACAACTGGAACGCCGCCCGGAACAACAAGGCGCCCTGGGCCGACTACAACTTCGACTGGTCCACCGACTACTGCTCGTCGAGCCCGGACAACCCCCTCGGGTTCAACTTCGAACTCTCCTGCTACCGGCACGACTTCGGCTACCGCAACTTCAAGGCGGTCGGCCAGTTCCCGAACAACAAGTCCCGGCTGGACAGCGCCTTCTACGAGGACCTCAAGCGCTCCTGCGCCACCTACAACTCGGTCGTACGTCCAGCCTGCTACAGCCTGGCCTGGATCTACTACGAGGCGGTGAGCATCTTCGGCAAGGTGGCCGTGAGCCAGGCCGACCTGGACCGCGTGGCCAAGATGAAGTCCGACGCCGAGCGCAGCGCCGGCCTCGTCCACTGAGCAGGTTCCACCGGCCGGGCTCGTCCGCCGAGCCCGGCCCGGCGGGCTGACCGGTTCCGGTCAGGAACCGGGATGCTCCCGGCGGTCGGGGGTCTCGCGCAGCGGGTCGGAACGGACCGAGGCGCGCCCGGCCCTCGACCGCTGTGCCGCCTGCTCCACCCCGGAGAACCGGATCGATCCGGCGGCCAGGTCGGGGTGATCGACCGCGAGCGCCACCGCCGCCGCCTCCTCCAGCGTCAACTCGGCCCCCTCCGCGTACGCCGCGTCGAACGCCGCGTCCCCGAGCACAGCCCGCAGGCCGGCCTGCTCCTCCAGCCAGTACGGACCGAACATCCCGGCCGTGCTGCGCATCGCGGACCGGGTCGCCTGCGCCGCACCGAACAGACGGGCGGCGGTGACCGGGTCACCACCCCAGGCGCAGCGCACCGCGATCGCGTTGATCGTGTCGCAGGCCCGGCCGTGGAACCCGTGCCCCATCCGGGAGCGGAGCGCGACCACCAGGTGGTCGTGCGCGGCTACCAGGTCCCCCCGGGACAGCGCCACCATGCCGAGCAGCATGTCCACCGAGCGCCGGGCCCGCTCCGTCGGACGGGCCGCCTCCACCGGTCGGGCGGCCCCGAGCAACTCGGCCGCCTCGTCCAGCGCGCACCGGCGCCAGAGCAGCTCCGCCAGGCTGTAGACGGCGAACAGCGCATCGCCGGAGACGTCGTTCTGGTGCGCCCAGGCGATCACCTCGCGGCAGACCCGCTCGGCCTCGGCGAGCTGGCCCATGTCGATCAGCGGTGCGGCCCGGCCGGCGAGCACCCGCGCCTGCAGACCGGCGTCACCGGCCTGCCGGGCGGCTGACTCGGCCCGCTGCGAGAAGCGCAGCTCCTCGGCGAACTCGCCGTCCGCACCGGCGTGCAACGAGTGCATGTGGTACGCCGCAGCCAGCTCCGCCTCGGGAATCCGCTCACCGGTCTCGGCGATCCGACCGTAGAGCCGGAACAGCCAGAGTCGCCCCTCCCGGGCCAGCCCGCGTTCGCGCCACCACTGGTCGAGCCCACCGGCCAGTTGCAGGCCCTGGCGGGCACTGCCACCGGTCGCCGTCCAGCGCAGCGCGGCGCGCATCTCGTCGGCGAGCGGGTCGAGCGCGTACAGCGACAGGGTGACCGGCCGGTCGTCCGGCCCGAGGTACGCCCGTTGCAGGGCGTGCAGGGACCAGGCCACGTGCCGGTCCCGGGCGCTCTGCTCCTCCCCGGCGTCGACCAGCCGGCGGGCGGCGTACGCGCGGATCGGGTCGAGCATCCGGTAGGTGCTGCCGGAGATGTGCGGCTCGACCTGGATCATCGACTTGTCGGCGAGCACCGAGAGCGGGTCGAGCGGGTCGTCGTCGAGCAGCCACTCCACGGTGGCCAGGTCGACCGGGCCGGAGAAGACCGCGAGCCAGCGCAGCAGCCGCGCGGCGCGGGGCCCGAGGGTCCGGTACGACCAGGTGACGGTCGCCTGCATGGTGACGTGTCGCTGGGTCGCCGAGCGTTGGGCGGCGCGGGCGGCGGCGACCGGCGCCACGCCCAGCGCGGCGGCGGCCAGGTCCACGGTGTCGTGCTGGTTGGCGATCCACCGGGGCGCCGGTTCGGCGGGCTGCTCCGGCTCGTCCCGCCCCGCGTCCAGCGCGCCGAGCACGTCGTCCAGCCGTCCGGCGAGTTGGCTCGCGGAGAGGATCCGCAGCCGGGCGGCGGCCAGCTCGATCGCGAGCGGGAGGCCGTCCAACCGGGCCACCACCCGTTCCAGGTCGGCCGACTCGGCGGGGCTGGACCGGCGGCCGCCCCGGGCGGCGATGGTCCGGTCGAGCAGCAGCGCGATCGCGTCGCTCGGGCCACCGCCCGGCCCGGGCTCCACCGACAGCGGCGGGATCCGCCACACCACCTCGCCGGGCAGGCCGAGCGACTCCCGGCTGGTCGCCAGCACCCGGACGCCGCTGCCGCCGGTGAGCAACCGGGCGATCACCTCGGCGCAGGCGGCCGGCTGGGCGTCACAGGTGTCCAGCAGGACCAGCATCCGCCGCGAGGCGGCGTACTCGACCAGGGTCTCCGACATCGGCCGGCCGGGCTCGGGACGCAGGCCGAGCACCGCCGCGATGGCGAAGGCCACCAGGCCCGGATCGGTCACCGCCGCGATGTCGACGAACCAGACCCCGTCCGGGTACGTCTCCACGTCGGCCCCGACCACCTCGACCGCGAGCCGGGTCTTGCCCGCGCCACCGGCCCCGACCACGGTGACCAGCCGGTGCTCGTTGACCAGCCGGTCGAGCTCGGCCCGTTCCGCCCGGCGCCCGACGAACGAGGTGACCTGGGTCGGCAGATTGTGCGGTACGGCATCCGCCGTGCGCGGTCGGGGGAACTGCCGCTCCAGGCCGGGCGCGACCAACTGGAAGAGGCGCTCCCGGTCGTCGAACCCGCGCAGCCGGTGCAGTCCCAGGTCGAGCAGCGATGCTCCGGGCGGCAGCGGTGCCGCGTGCCGGGCGGTCGCACCGGAGCAGAGGACCTGCCCACCGTGCGCCGCGGCGGCGATCCGGGCGGCGCGGTGCACCTCGGCGCTGGCGTACTCACCGGCGAGCGGTTCGGCGTGTCCGGTGTGCAGTCCCATCCGGACCCGTGGGGTGGCCTCGGGGGTCGGCCACTCGTGGCTGGCCAGGGCCCGCTGTGCGGTCAGGCAGGCGTCGAGGGCGGCGGCCGCGTCGGCGAACGCGATGAAGAACGAGTCGCCCTCGGTGAACAGCTCCGTGCCGTCACTGGCGGCCAGGGTGGAGCGGAGCAGCCGTCGATGCTCGCTGAGCACCGGGCGATAGCCCGAACCGAGCATCTGGGCCAACCGGGTCGAGCCCTCGATGTCGGTGAACATGAAAGTCACCAGCCCACTCGGCAGGTGGATCCGTACCGACATGCGTGGAACCTCCGCCCCCTGGAAGTCGCGTTTATGCTGCCGCATTTCGACGTCACCGCGCATCGTAGGAACGGACGGGGCGAGCCCGACCCAAGGTGCCAACCCACTACGCGACCATGGAAGAACGACTAAATGTCAGCTCTTGGGCAATCTAGACGCTCGGGGCACATCGGGCATCATGCGCAGTTGCCGCAGAATGGAAAGGAGGCGAGCAGCGGGGCACCACTCAGCAGCCGCAGCCGCCGCCGCAACAACCGCCACCGCCACCGGCCGGGCGGGCCCCGGCGGAGCCACCCGCCACCGAACCACCGCGACCGGTCACCGACACGGCGGAGAGCAGCTTCACCGTGTCCTCATGGCCCTGCGGGCAGGTCGCGGGCGCGGACGCCTCGGCCATCGGTCGATTCATCTCGAAGGTGTCACCGCAGGCGCGGCAGCGGAACTCATACCGGGGCATGGCAACAGGGTACGACCGCCCCTGACGATTTTCGCCGGGGTGGGTAATACTCGACGCGTGGCGGACGGGGAAGAACGCGTGACCAACGGCGCGGACAGCTCGGCGGCACGGCCGCTGCGGCGGGCCGCACCCCTGCTCGACGGCCCGCTCGCCAGCTCGGGAGCGGCACCGGAACCGATCCGGCCGGAGCAAGCCGTCCCGGTACCGACGGACGGCACCGCGACCGGCGCGAAGCAGCCCGAGCCCGGCGAGTCGACGTCGACCGGCACCGAGCCCGGCGAGCCGACCGCGACCGACACCGTGACGGCCACCACCCCACCGAACGACGCCCCCCGCGCCGACGTGAAGGCGGCCGACACCGCACCGGCCCCGGAGACGACAGCCGGCACGAAGCCGACCGACACCGCACCGGACGCGGAAAAGGCGCCCAGCGCCGAACCGGACCCGCAGAAGACGGCCGACACCAAGGGCGCCGACACCGGACCGGACGCGGAGAAGACGCCCGACACCAAGGCTGCCGACACCGCACCGGACGCGGAAAAGCCGGCCGACGCCGCCGCGGCGGGCGCGGCCACCGGTGGCCGGCGCAACCGGGTGCCGTTCGCGCACGCGCTGCGCCGGTTCCCGCCACCGCGCCAGATCCCCGCCGCGACCATCCGCGCGGTCCGCTCCTGGGCCCGGGGTGGCAGCGGGCGGCTCGTCCTGCCCGCGATGCTCATCCTGGTCCTGATCGCCGCCGCCGGCCTGGCCGGCGGGGTGCTGATCCCGGCCACCTCGCACGTGCCGCCGTCGCGTGCCGGCGGCGCCGGTGGCCCCAACCCTGACCTCAGCGCACCGCCCACCGGGCTCGACGGCGCGGTCGCCCCGACCGACGGCGCCGGCCTGCCGATCAGCCCGCTGCCCTCCAACGGCCTGCCCGGTGCACTGCCGGCGACCGCGCGACCCGCCGACGTCCTCAGCAGCTGGGCCCAGCAGGCATCGACCCGGACCGGGGTGGCGCCGCAGGCGATGGAGGCGTACGGATACGCCGAACTGGTTCTCGCGCAGACCAAACCGGCCTGCAAACTGACCTGGACCACATTGGCCGCGATCGGCTATGTCGAGTCGCGACACGGCACCGCCAACGGCGCCCAGCTCGACGCAAAGGGAGCGTCCACCCCGAGGATCATCGGTGATCCACTCGACGGCCAGGGCAACCGAATGCGGATCATGGACACCGACCGTGGCGTGCTCGACGGCGACGTCACCTACGACCGGGCGGTCGGTCCAATGCAGTTCATCCCGACCACCTGGCAGGAAAGCGGCGTCGACGCGGACAACGACGGGGTCAAGAACCCGCAGGACCTCGATGACGCAGCCCTCGCGGCCGGTAACTATCTGTGCAAGGGCAGCCGGAACCTCTCCGTGATCGAGGACTGGTGGAACGCCATCCTGTCCTACAACGACGTGCGGGTTTACGCTCAGGACGTGTTCAACAAGGCCAACGAGTACGGCGCCAACAGTCGGGCGTAGTCTAGACGTAGCGTAATGGTCCACGTACATTGAAGAATTGGCCACTTTCGCCAGACTGCGGTTAGCGGCAAGCTGTAGAGGTGATGGTGCGCGAGTGGGATCCCCGGACCGCGTCGTCCGCCGAGATCGAGTCGTTGCTGGACACTGTCAACGCGGTCTTCGCGGCTGACCTTCCGGCGGATCCTCAGTGGCGGAACAGCTCACTTCGGGAGTATCTCGCCGAGGTGATGCCGGGTGAACGACGAATTTCCTGGATCGCCCAGGAGCAACCGACCGCCGACGGCACGGCCGGCCGGATCGTGGGCCACATTCACGTCCTGCTGCTCGGCGACATCGGTGTGATCGACGTGGTCGTCCACCCGGACGCGCGCCGCCGGGGGCTCGGACGGGAACTGCTGGCCAAGGCGGCCCGGCGGACGTACCAGGAGGGTTTCTCCTCGCTCGGGGTGGAGGTCATCGGGGACACCCCGGCGATCCACTTCTTCGAGGCGCTCGGCTTCGCCCGGGAATACGTCGAGACCCGCAGCGTCCTGCCTCTTTCCACGGTGGACTGGGTCACCCTGGAGGAGATGGCCAACGGCATCAGCTCCGGCTACCGGCTGGAGTTCTACCCCGGTGGTCCGCCGGACGAGATGCTGGACGCGTACGCGCGGGCCAAGGCCGAGATCCGCGACATCGACGACGGTGACCTGGACCTACGGCCGAGTTCCTACGATCCGCAGCGGCTGCGGGACAGCCTGAGCTGCCTGCACCGGCGGGGCATGAAGCCGTACATCGTGCTCGCCGTGCACGAGCGCACCGGCGAGGTCGCCGGGTTGACCGAGGTGGTGGTGCCGGCCCAGCACCCGACCCGGGCCGACCAGTACGACACGATCATCGTGCAGGACCACCGTGGGTACGGCATCGACCGGGCGATCAAGGCACGGATGCTGTTCGAGCTGCGTACGGCCGAGCCGGACCTGGCCGAGGTGCAGACCTGGAACGCGCAGGCGAACGAGCCGATGCTCAAGGTCAACGCCGAGCTGGGTTTCCGGGCCGAGCGGGACTGGTGCGAGTACGGCGTGAACGTGGCCGAACTGGTGCACCGGCTCGACGCCAGCGGGGCCGGTACGCCGTAGCGCCCCCGGCCCCGACCGTCGCAGTGGGTCAGTAGCTCTCGCGCAGCATCTTGGCCGCCTCGACGGCCCAGTAGGTGAGGATGATCTGTGCCCCGGCCCGACGGATCGAGGTCAGGGTCTCCATGATCGCCCGGTCCCGGTCCACCCAGCCGTTCGCCGCGGCGGCCTCGACCATCGCGTACTCGCCGGAGACCTGGTAGGCGGCGACCGGCACGTCCACCGTGTCGCGGACCGCGGCCAGCACGTCGAGGTAGGGCAGCGCCGGCTTGACCATCACCAGGTCGGCGCCCTCGCTGATGTCGAGCTGCACCTCGCGCAGGGACTCCCGCAGGTTCGCCGGGTCCTGCTGGTAGCCCTTCCGGTCGCCCTCCAGGGCCGACTCGACCGCGTCCCGGAACGGGCCGAAGAACGCGGAGGCGTACTTCACCGCGTACGCCAGGATCGAGGTGTCCTGGTAGCCGGCCGCGTCGAGGGCCCGACGGACCACACCGACCTGGCCGTCCATCATCCCGGACGGGCCGACCATGTGGGCGCCGGAGGCGGCCTGGACCACGGCCATCTCGGCGTACGCGGCCAGGGTCGCGTCGTTGTCCACGCTGCCGTCCGGGGCGAGCAGGCCGCAGTGCCCGTGCGAGGTGAACTCGTCCAGGCACAGGTCGCTCATCAGCACCGTGCTGTCGCCCAGCTCGGCGTGCAGGTCGCGCAGCGCCACGTTGAGGATGCCGTTCGGGTCGGTCCCGCCGGAGCCCCGCTCGTCGCGGGTCGCCGGCACCCCGAAGAGCATGATGCCGCCGACTCCGGCCTGGACCGCCTCGACCGCCGCCTTGCGCAGCGAGTCGCGGGAGTGTTGCAGCACTCCGGGCAGGGTGGCGACCGGCCGGGGCTCGGCCAGCCCCTCCTTGACGAACATCGGCAGCACCAGCTCGGCCGGTGCGACCCGGGTCTCGCTCACCAGCCGGCGGATCGCCGGGGTGCGCCGCAACCGTCGCGGCCGGGTGTCGGGGTACGACATGGGTCCTCCAGTACCACCGGTCGGCGCGACCCGCCTGGTCGCACCGACCGTTCCTCGGTCGGTCAGCGGAACCGCAGCGCGGTCGGCCCCTGCACCTTCGAGCCACGGCGCTGCTTCGCCGGCATCGCCGCCAGCTTCTCGCGCAGTTCGACGGCGTACGAGGCGAGTGCCTCGACGAGGTCGGGCACCGAGGCGTTGCTCGGCTGGGCGTCGACCCGCAGGCCGAACTCCGTCGCCGTCTCGGCCGTCTTCGGCCCGATCACTGCCACCACCGTACGAGGGTGCGGCTTGCCCGCGATACCCACCAGATTGCGCACTGTCGATGAGGACGTGAAGAGGACGGCGTCGAATCCGCCGGACTTGATCGCGTCGCGGATCTCGGCCGGCGGCGGGGCCGCCCGGACGGTCCGGTAGGCGGTCACGTCGTCGACCTCCCAGCCCCGCTCGGTCAGCCCGGCGGCGAGGGTCTCGGTCGCGATGTCGGCGCGCGGCAGCAGCACCCGGCCGACCGGGTCGAGGATCTCGTCGTGCGGGGAGAACTCGGCCAGCAGCCCCTCCGATGACTGGTCCCCGGCCGGGACCAGCTCGGGCTGGATGCCGAAGGCGCGGACGGCGTCGGCGGTCGCCTCGCCGATACAGGCGATCTTGACACCGCCGAAGTGGCGGGCGTCCAGGCCGTGCTCGGCGAACTTCTCCCAGACCGCGCGTACGGCGTTGACCGAGGTGAAGATCACCCAGGCGTACCTGCCGTCGACCAGACCCTTGACCGCCCGCTCCATCTGGGCCGGGGTACGGGGCGGCTCGACCGCGATCGTCGGCACCTCGCACGGGATCGCCCCGTACGCGCGCAGCCGGGCGCTCATCACGCCGGCCTGCTCCTTGGTACGCGGGACGAGCACCTTCCAGCCGTACAGCGGGCGGTTCTCCCACCAGCTCAGCTTGTCCCGCTGGCTGACGCCCACACCCAGGGTGAGTACGACACGGCCGGTGAAGCCGAGCGCGGCGGCGACGAAGCTGTCCACGGTCGAGGTGGTGGTGTACTGCGTCTCGCCGGTGCCGTCGCCGGTCACGCCGACCGGGGTGGCGCCGTCGACGCCGACCGCGAGCAGGCCGTCGCGGACGGCGGCGAGGTCACCAGCGTCCACGGCGAGCGCGAGCGAACCCCGGTTGACGGCGGCGGCGAGCGCCTCGAAGTCCAGCGCGGTGACGTCGTCGACGTCGGCGGCGGTGCGTACGCCCGGCAGCGGGACCCCGGCGTAGCTGGCCACGCCCTCGGCCTGGCCGATGCCCGGCACCACCTCGAAGTGCACCGCGGTGCGGACGACCGCCTGCACCTCCTTGACCACCGAGTCGTGGCCGAACGGGTCACCGGCTACCAGGTGCACCGCCGACAGCCCGGACCGGGCCGCGGAGATCAGTACCTTGGCGACGTCGCCGGGGGCGCCCTCGGCCGGGCTGAACTGGGCGTCCTCCTTGGCCTCGGCGCGCAGGACATCGAGCAGCGACTCGGGGACACCCCGGTCGAAGATGACCTGGTCCGCCTCGACCAGCGCGTCATGCGCCCGGCGGGTCAGCAGGCCTGGGTCGCCGGGGCCGGCCCCGACGAACGCGATGTGGCCTGCGGGCTTACGGGTGCGGATCATGGCTGTGCTCCAAAATGCTGGGTCCTCGCGCCGGGGTGCGAAGGCGTACCGAGGATCGAGTCGGCGCCGCGGTCGAGGAGTTCGGCGGCGAGCGCCTTACCGATCCCCTCGGCGTCGGCGGGCGTACCGGTGCGGGACAGCCGGAGGTCATGGGCCCCGTCCGGACTGATCACCGCCCCGCGCAGGTAGATCTCATCGCCGTCGTCGCCCTCGGCGAGTTCCGCGAATGCGGCGACCGGTGCGCTACAGCCGGCCTCCAGGGTGGCCAGCAACGACCGTTCCGCAGTGATCGCGGCTCGGGTCGGTGCGTGGTCGAGTACGGCGAGCAGCTCGATCAGGTCCGGATCGTCGATCCGGCATTCGACCGCGAGGGCACCCTGAGCGGGTGCGGGCAACATCAACATCGGATCGAGCGTCTCGGTGATCTCGGCGGTACGACCGAGCCGGGTCAGTCCGGCGCGGGCGAGTACCACCGCGTCAAGGTCCGCGTTCGGGCCGAGCACGCGCTGGACGCGGGTGTCGACGTTGCCGCGGATGGGCACGACCTCGAACTGGAGGCCGAGCGCGTGCAGTTGGGCGATCCGGCGCAGCGCACCGGTGCCGATGGTCGAGCCGGGGGCCAACTCGGCCAGGGTGCGACCGTCGCGGGCGACGAGCGCGTCGCGCGGGTCCTCGCGCTCGGGTACGGCCGCGATGTGCAGGCCGTCGGCGGGCGCGGTGGGCAGGTCCTTGTACGAGTGCACGGCGAAGTCGATCTCGTGGGCGAGGAGCGCGTCGCGCAGTGCCGAGACGAAGACCCCGACGCCGAGCCGTTGTACCGGGGCGGTGGACCGGTCGCCGGCGGTGACCACCTCGACCAGTTCGACCTCGCGGCCGGTGGCGGCCCGGACCGCCGCGGCGATCTGGCCGGACTGGGCCAGGGCCAGGGCACTGGCCCGGGTTCCCAGGCGTAGTGCGGTCATCGGTCAGCTCCGGAGGCGGGTGGCGACATCCGGGGGGCGATGTCGGGGACGGTGTCGACCTGCGAGGTGCTCGGCACTTCCAGGTCGAAGAGTTCACGCAGCAGGGCGGTGTACTGGTCGCCGCCGGGCTCGGCGGCGAGCTGGCGGACCCGTACGGTCGGCTGGTGCAGCAGTCGCTGCACCACCCGGTGCACGGTGTGCGCCACGTCGGCCCGCTGGTCGTCGGTGAGATCGGGCCGGCGCTGGGCGAGCCGACGCAGCTCGGCGGTGACGACCTCGTCGGCGCGGGCGCGCAGGGCGGCCACGGTCGGCACCACGTCGGCGCCGCGCAGCCAGGTGAGGAAGGCGGCCACCTCGCTGGTGACGATGTCGGCGACCGCGGCGGCGTCGGTGGCGACGGGTCCGTCGGCGAGGTCGGCGGCGAGCCGCTCGATGTCGACCACGAGTACGCCGGGCAGCTCGGCGACGGCCGCGTCGACGTCGCGGGGTACGGCGAGGTCGAGCAGGACCAGCGGGGTGGCGGACCCGTTCGCGGCTCGCCGGGCCAGGGCGGCGGCCACCGTGTCCCGGGTGAGCACCGGCTCGATCGCCGCCGTGGCGGTGACTACGATGTCCACAGTGGACAGCGCTACGGTAAGATCGTCGAAGGGCACGGCGGTGGCGCCGTACGCCTCGGCCAGGCGCGACGCCCGGTCCGCACCCCGGTTGGTGACCGCGATCGAGCCGAGCCCGAGCCGGGTCAACGTCGCCACGGCCAGCGCGCCCATCGCACCCGCGCCGATCACCAGCGCCGGTCGGTCGGACAGGGATCCGCCGAGCCGGTTGGCGGCGATCTCCAGCCCGGCGCTGACCACACTCTGGCCCGCCTGGTCGATGCCGGTCTCGGCGTGGGCCCGCTTGCCGACCCGGAGCGCCTGCTGCATCAACTCGTGCAGCTGCCGGCCGGTCGCGTCGGCCTCGGTCGCCGCGTGGTAGGCGTCCCGGAGTTGGCCCAGGATCTGCGCCTCGCCGACGACCATCGAGTCCAGCCCGGTGGCGACCCGGAACACGTGCTCGACCGCAGCCTCGTCGTAGTGCACGTAGAGGTGGTTGGCCAGGTCGGCGGTCGGGCAACCCGCCTCGGCGGCGAGCAGCGCGCAGATGTCACCGAGCCCACCGTGGAAGCCGGAGACGGCGGCGTAGACCTCGACCCGGTTGCAGGTCGAGACCACCACCGCCTCACCGACGTAGGGCTGGGCGAGCAGGCGGTCGAGGATCCGGGGCAGGTCGGCCGTGGATACCGAGAGCCGCTCCAGGGTGGCGACCGGGGCGGTGCGGTAGGACGCGCCGACGACGAGCAGGTTCACGAGCCGACCACCTCCGTACGGGTCGAGCGGGTACGGCCCGGCGGGGCGGGTTCCTTGGTGCCGGTACCCGCGCCGGTGCCGCTGACGTCCTCGGTGCCGGTGGCGGCGAGGTCCGGATCGGCCTCGGCCCGTCCACCGGGTAGTGCGGTCAGCGATGCCTTGCGGTGTTCGTGGAAGGAGAGGATCTGCAACTCGATCGCGAGGTCGACCTTGCGCACGTCCACCCCCTCGGGCACCCCGAGCACGCAGGGCGCGAAGTTGAGGATGCTGGTCACGCCGGCGGCCACCAGCAGGTCGGCGACCCGTTGCGCGGCGGAGGCGGGGGTGGCGATCACACCGATCGCGATCGCCTCTTCGGCCGCGGTCGCCGGCAGGTCGTCGATGTGCCGGACGGTCAGCCCGTTGATCTCCTCGCCCACCCGGGCCGGGTCGGCGTCGAACAGGGCGGCGATCCGGAACCCACGGCTGGCGAAGCCCGCGTACCCGGCCAGCGCGTGACCGAGATTACCCACGCCGACCAGCGCGACCGCGCGGCGTTGGGTGAGGCCGAGGACGTACTCGATCTGGTCGATCAGGAGGGCGACGTCGTAACCGACCCCCCGGGTGCCGTACGAGCCGAGGTGTGAGAGATCCTTGCGCAGCTTGGCCGAGTTGACCCCGGCCGCGGCGGCCAGCCCCTCGCTGGAGACCGTGTCGTCGCCGGCCTCGGCGAGGTTGTGCAGGGCACGCAGGTATTCGGGGAGCCGGGCGACCGTCGCCTCAGGAAGATCCGGAAGCGCCGGAACGGCACCGGCGCGCCCGGACGCGCCTGCGGGGCGGTGCTGACTCATGTGACTCCGTGCGGTGCGATCCTCGACCAGCCGGAGTGGCGGGCCATTACAGGGCTCCCGCTTGCGACCGCTGTGACCGGCTGTGCTAGCAGGGCTCGTCGGAGTAACAGAGTAGGCGCTTGTGAAGACGTGCACAAATCGCGATCTTGAAGCCCCGCGACACGGCTTCACCAGGAACTCCATTCACAAGATCGGCTTGAGGGCGGGATGCAGCCGCCGTGTCGATTATTGCTCAATTCCGACTATTGTTGCCAACTCGACAGGCTAACGTGGGTACGCGTGGACCGCCCAGGTGAGGCCAGCCCTACCGGAAATAGGCAGGCCGACGGGATATGGACCGGTCGTCCGGTTGCCTAGCGTGGAGGACATGACCACCGTCACCGCCAACGCCGGACCGGCTCCGTCGACGATTCTTCGCCAACTCGGCGTCGATTCGGCGTACGTGCTGCTCGGGTTCCCACTCGCGCTGGCCAGTTTCGTCGTATTGATCATCGGCTTGGCGCTCGGCATCGGCCTGATGGTGACCGTGATCGGACTGCCGATCCTCGCCGGCACGCTCTACGCCGCCCGCGGCTGGGCCGACATCGAACGGCGACGCCTGCCCTCCGTACTGCACCAGCCCCGGATCCGGCCGCAGTACCGGGCCGCCGAGCCCGAGGCCAACGCCTGGCGGCGGATCTTCGTACCGATCGCCGACGGCCAGTCCTGGCTCGACCTGGCGCACGGAGTCGTCAAACTGATCGTCGCCGGGGCCACCTTCGTCGTCACCGTCGCCTGGTGGGCCGGGGCCATCGGCGGGTCGCTCTACTGGGCGTACGACTGGACCCTGCCCCAGGGCGACGGGAACGAAGGCCTGAACGTGCTGCTCGGACTCGGTGACTCGGCCGGCGCCCGGATCGGCCTGAACAGCGCCTTCGGCATCTTCCTCCTGATCACCCTCCCGATCGTGGTACGCGGCTGCGCACTGCTCCAGGCCAGCTTCGGCCGGGCCCTGCTCACCGGCGTCGCCGAGATGCGCAACCGGATCACGGTGCTGGAGGAACAGAAACGCGCCGCCGTCTCCGCCGAGGCCAGCGCCCTGCGCCGGCTCGAACGCGACATCCACGACGGCCCCCAGCAACGCCTGGTCCGGCTCGCCATGGACATCAGCCGCGCCCAGCACCAGCTCGCCACCGACCCGGACGCCGCCCGGCGCACCCTTGACGAGGCGCTGACCCAGACCCGGGACACCCTCGCCGAACTGCGGGCCCTCTCCCGGGGCATCGCGCCGCCGATCCTGGTCGACCGGGGCCTGCCCAGCGCGCTGGCCGCGCTCGCCGGCCGGGGACTGATCCCGGTCGAACTCACCGTCGACCCGCAACTCGGTACGCCCACCGGCCGGCTCGACCCGGCGGTCGAGAACGCCGCCTACTTCGTGGTGGCCGAAGCCCTGACCAACGTCGCCAAGCACAGCCGGGCCAGCGAGTGCTGGCTCACCGTCACCCGCGCCGACCGGCAACTGCACATCGCCGTGATCGACGACGGCGAGGGCGGGGCGCACCTCTCCAAGGGGCACGGCCTGGCCGGCATCGCCGACCGCGTACGCGCCACCGGCGGCACCCTGACCGTGATCAGCCCCACCGGCGGCCCGACCGAGATCCGCGCCGAGCTTCCGTGCTGAGGCCCGAGCAGATGACGCAGACCGACCCGGTGACGGAAACCGACCCCGCGATCAGCGCCGCCGCCAGCGGGGTGGACGAGAACGTGGTAGACAACCGAGCCATGCGTGTAGTGATCGCCGACGACGCGTTCCTGCTCCGCGAGGGGCTGGCCCGGCTGCTGACCGAGCACGGCCACGAGGTGGTCGCCGCGGTCGGGGACGGCACCGCCCTGGTCGAGGCGGTGGTCGCACACCTGCCCGACGTCTCGATCGTCGACGTACGGATGCCACCGAGCCACACCGACGAGGGACTCCGGGCGGCGGTCGAAGCCCGTCGGCTCGTCCCCCGGGCCCCGATCCTGGTCCTCTCCCAGTACGTCGAGGTCTCGTACGCCGACGACCTGCTCGCCACGGTCAACCCCGGACCCGGCGCCGGCGGCGGGATCGGCTACCTGCTCAAGGACCGGGTCGCCGCGATCGACGAGTTCCTCGACGCGCTCCGCCGGGTGGCCGGCGGCGGCACCGTGCTCGACCCCGAGGTGGTAGGCCAACTGCTGGTCCGGCGCCGCCGCGACGACCCGCTGCGCGAACTGACCCCGCGCGAGCGTGAGGTACTGAGCCTGATGGCCGAGGGACGCTCCAACACGGCCATCGCCCGCGCCCTGGTGGTCAGCGACGGAGCCGTCGAGAAGCACGTCCGCAACATCTTCACCAAGCTCCGCCTCCCCCCGGACGAGGAACAGCACCGCCGCGTCCTGGCCGTACTGACCTACCTGCGGGGATAGGGCTGACCTACCTGCGGGGATAGGGCTGACCTACCCGCGGGGACGGGAAGGGTCAGCCGGCGGCCAGCCGCACCGCTTCGGTGAGGGTGTCGGCCACCGGGCGACCGGAGGCGCGGAGGCGGTCGGGGTCGGTGAAGCCGCCGGTGTAGAGGACACAGGTGGCGCCGACCGATTCCGCCGCGTCGGCGTCGTCGATGGAGTCGCCGATGAGCACCACCGACGAGCCGTCGATGCCGATCTCGGCCAGGTGACGGGCCAGATGAGCGGCCTTGTGGTCACCCCCGACGGTGCCCCGCAGACCGTCGACCCGGCTGAACATCCCGGTCAGGCCGTACGTCTCGACGGCCGGAACCAGCTCCTCGTGGAACCACATGGACAGCAGCGACTGGGTTCCGGTCCAGGAGCGCATCGCGGTGGTGGCGTCCTCCGCCAGCTCACACGTGGTCAACCCGGTGCGGTACGCGTCGTGGAAGATCTTGTCGAGCGAGCCGAACGCGTCGGCGTCCACCGCCCGACCCAGCACGTCGGCGTAGTACTCGGAAATCGGTCGCCGGAACCTGAACCGGTGCTCCTCGGCCGTCACCACGGGCCCACCCACGCTCGCGAACACCACGTTCGTCGACGCCACGACCAGCCCGAGATCGTTGAGCAGGGTCCCGTTCCAGTCCCACACCAAATGCCGCCCCGTACCCACCCCAGCACCCTACCCCGCCACCCCGACTTCCGTTGATCTAGGGCAAATGGTGGTGATCAGAGATCAACTAACCCGCATTCGCCCTAGATCGACGACGCCACCGGGGGTGGGACGCCGCGGGGGTGGGACGCCGCGGGGGTGGGACGCCGCGGGGGTGGGACGCCGCGGGGGTGGGTTAGGGGGTTTGGGTCAGGGCTTGGTGGAGGCGGGGTTCCTCGACTCGCCAGTAGCCGTGTTCCTTGCCGTCGAGGAGGATCACCGGGACGCGGTCGCCGTACTCGCGTTCGAGTTCCAGGTCGTCGGTGATGTCGACCTCGACCCAACGGTCGCCGGTGGTGGCCACCACCCGCTCGATGGCCTCCCTGGCCACCTCGCACAGATGACACCCGGGTCGGGTGATCAGAGTCAGTCGCGGCTCGCTCGCCATGGCGTTCTCCCAGGTCCGGCACAGATCGCAGAAGTCTGGCACAGACCCGTCCCGACCGGTGCCGCGCATCGACGCACAGCTGCCCCTCGACTTCGCCGGTGCGTCACGGTACCGTCCACGAGACCGGGTGCCCGCATGGAAATATCACGAACGGGACCGGCGATCACCGCTAGCACTCATGCCGGCGGCACGCCAAGCCGTGCCGTTTCTCGGCGTGTCGCGGCATCTTCGCAGCTCACGGGTGTGTTCACTCCACTGTCTGGGATCCGACAACGCACATTTGGTCCGGTCCAGAACGGCAAATCTGGGAAATACTTTGGCTCTGTGTAACGGACTCGCCACGCGTGGGTGACGTTGGCCCTATCATCACTCGGGTCGGCTCACCCCTTTTGCTGTGAGTCGACACCCCTCAGCCCGAGGAGGCCGCCGTGCCCGTAACCGCACTGCACCCGCACCTCATGGATGCGTGCCGCCAACCGGGGCTAACCGCCCCCGGTCCGGTGGATCGTGCCGGTCCAGGCCTCGATCGCGGCATCGTCGCCGCGACATCGCGGCGACCGGTCCCGCTGGCGTACCGGCTCGGGGAGGGCCTGTGAGCACTTACGGATACGCGGACTCCACACGTCACCACGAGGTCCAGTCCGCCCGCGCCGCCCTGAACCAGGGGCTGAACATGCTGCGGGCGTCCATGCTGCGGATGCCCATGGACGACATGCTGAGCCTGGCCGTACGCGGCGAGGGCAGTCCGAAACGGACCCGGAACCGACCACATCCGAACGAGACGCCGTCCCGACACACTCCACCGGGCAACAACGCCCGGCCGATCAGTGGTCGGGTGACCAGCCCGACCCGACCGACGATGCCGGCCCAACCCGGCCCCGGACAGACCAGCCCCCGGCCGGACGCGCCGGAGACCGAGACCGCCATCCTGCCGGTCGTACCCGGTGTCGAACCGGCCCCGGGACCGGCGGAGCCGCCGCCGACCGGCTACCCGGACCGCCCGGACCCGTCGGACCCCGCGACCGAGGTGTGGAAGCTGATCGAGCGGGCCCAGCAGGGCGAGTCCGAGGCGTTCGGCCTGATCTACGACCGGTACGTGGACACCGTCTTCCGGTTCGTCTACTTCCGGGTCGGCAACCGGCAACTCGCCGAGGACCTGACCTCGGACACCTTCCTGCGCGCACTGAAGCGGATCGGCAGCTTCACCTGGCAGGGGCGCGACCTCGGCGCCTGGCTGGTGACGATCGCCCGGAACCTGGTCGCCGACCACTTCAAGTCAGGTCGGTACCGACTCGAAGTTACTACGGGTGATGTGTTAGATGCGGATCGTGAGGACCGGGGTCCGGAAGGAAGTCCCGAGTCCGCAGTGGTCGAACACATCACCAACATGGCACTGCTCGGCGCGGTCAAACAGCTCAACCCCGAGCAGCAGGAATGCATCGTGCTCCGGTTCCTGCAGGGCTTCTCCGTCGCGGAAACCGCACAGACGATGGGCAAGAACGAGGGCGCGATCAAGGCCCTGCAATACCGCGCCGTACGGGCCCTGGCCCGGCTGCTCCCGGACGGGTTCCAGCCGTGAGTCCGGCAAATCCCGGATACTCAGGCCCGGCAACACCCATCACTCATCGTGATACTGCGGCCGAACGGCCCGTAACCGGGTGGGCTTACCGGCCGTTTGTCCCGATGCGACGGGCGGTTGCCCAGGCAGACCGCCGGCCCGTCGGTCCGGTCGACTGATTCGGCCACGGCCACGCGGCCCGGATTTTTCCAGCCGCCGTCGCGCGGTCGGCGACGATGCCGCCCGTATGGCCGTGACCAGCGAAGGGAGGTGCCCGCGGTGAATCTCAACCTATTCTGCCGCTGGCGCGCCGAGCGCTTCGCGCAACTTCTCGACGAAGCCAACGGCGGCCGTCGACACCACATCCGTTCCCGCGCCGACGACGACCTTACCGAACTGGTGACGGTCGGACAGCGAATGCGCGGCACCCGGCAGTCCGTCGATGTCGAGGTCGATCCCGAGTTCCGCAGCGGGTTACGGCTGATGCTCGTGGCCGCTGCCGAACAGGCGGCGATCGAGGCGGCGGCAGCCCCGGAGCGCAGTGTCGGCAAGCGTGCCGGCGCAGTCGTACGCCGTCCCGCGCGCAACGGCCAACGTACCCGCGCCCGGGTACGCGGCTCGATCATCGTCGGCGTGGCCGTCGGCGCGATCGCGGTCTCCGGCATGTCGGCGGCCAGCGAGAACGCGCTACCCGGCGACGCCCTGTACGCGGTCAAGCGGTCCACCGAACGGGCCCAGCTCGCACTGGCCAGTTCGGACCTGAGCCGGGGTCAGCTCTTCCTCGACTTCGCCCAGACCCGACTCGCCGAGGCGGTCGCGGTCCAGGGCGACCCGGTCGGCTTCGTGGCCGTCCTCGACGACATGGACGACGACACCCGCCAGGGCATCAAGCTCCTGAACACCTCCGCCGCGCAGCGCCGTGACGTTGCCGCGCTGGACGCGATCGGCAAGTTCCTGAGCGGCCAGCGCCGGCAGATCACCGGGCTGCTGGGCGGGGCGACCGCCGCCGAGAGCCAGCGCGTCGGGGACTCGCTCGACCTGCTCGACTCGATCGGCAAGCGCGCCGACCTGCTGCGTGCCGCGTTGCAGTGCGGCGCCGAACCGGCCAGCCGGATCGACCACCTCGGCCCGTTGCCCCGCGCCTGCGGCACCAGCCGGGGTGCCGTCGGGCTACCGCACGGTTCCCCGCAGGAGAGCCGCCCGAGCACCCCGCGGACCACGAGCGCGCCCCGACCGGAGGCGACGGAGGAACCCGAGGTGACCCCGACCGGGACCCCGGACCGCCCGCTGGAGAACGGGTCGAACGTCAAGAAGCCGATGGCTGACAGCACCACGCCGGTCGACGGCCGGCCCGCCAACTGACGGGTGCACCAACGAGCACGTCGAGCAACCGTGGGGTCCGGGCCTTTGGTCCGGACCCCACGGCCTGTACGCCGACAGCACGGCGTACACCAGTCGCGATCGTTCGACTACCCGGTGGAATCGTCGGGGCGGGTCCACGGCGGGACCGTGCTGCGGTGTGACGGACCCGACTAGGCTCGCTGCAGGCACCGACGCATCCAACGAGCGGAGGGAGGTCCGCGTGGCCCGGACCCGAAAGGTGACCGTCAGTACGGACGCACACGGTCACACCGCCGGCTGGGCCGCGACGGAACTGGAGGCGGCCCCCACGGCTCCCCCGGACCAGCGCGCCGCCGCCTTCTTCGACGTCGACAACACGATGATGCAGGGCGCCTCCATCTACTGGTTCGCCCGTGGACTGGCCGCGCGCAACTACTTCACCACCACCGACCTGGCCCGGTTCGCCTGGCACCAGTTGCGGTTCCGGCTGCTCGCCACGGAGCACGCCGGAGACATGTCCCACGCCAAGGAGGCCGCGCTCGCCTTCGTGGAGGGGTGGCGGGTCGAGGACGTCGAACGGCTCACCGAGGAGATCTTCGACGAGTTGATGGCACCCCGGATCTGGGCCGGCACCCGCGCCCTGGCCCAGTTGCACCTCGACGCCGGCCAGCGGGTGTGGCTGGTCAGCGCGGCACCGGTCGAGATCGGCCGGGTGATCGCGGCCCGGCTCGGCCTGACCGGTGCGATCGGTACGGTGGCCGAGATCCACCACGGGGCGTACACCGGTCGGCTGGTCGGGGACCTGATGCACGGTCCCGCGAAGGCGGACGCGGTGTGCCAGCTGGCCGCGGTGGAGCAGCTGGACCTGTCCCGCTGTGTGGCGTACAGCGACTCCTCGAACGACCTGCCGATGCTCTGCGCCGTCGGGCGGGCGGTGGCGATCAACCCGGACAACAACCTCCGCCGGGCCTCCCGGATGCGGGGCTGGGAGGTGCGCGACTTCCGTACCGGCCGCAAGGCGGCCCGGATCGCCGTACCGTCGACGGTCGCCGCCGGGCTGCTGGCCGGCGCGGTGACCGCCGGGCTCGCGATGCGTCGACGCCGGCAGGGCCAGTGACCGCGCCGCCGAGCACCGAGCCGGCCACCCGTACGGCCACCGAGCCGGCCGGGGGGCCGGCGCCACACCCGAAGCGTCACCGGCTGGCCGGCTCGGTCGGGCTGGTGGCGGCACTGGCCGCGAGCGGCGTGCTGCTCGCCCTGCCCACCGCCGACCCCGACCCGGTGCCCGGTGCGCAGGTGCAGACGATCGCCCAGGTGTGGCCGGACGCCCGACCGGTGGAGATTCCGGCCGCGCTGGCGGACGGGCCGGCGTACAGCCCGGTTCTCTTCCTCGACCCGCGCACCTCGGTCGGCACCGCGCCCAGCCCGGACGGAACCCACCTGCGGCTGGTGCTGCGCTCCGCCGACGGCGCGATCCGCGAGCTGCGCCGACTGCCGATCGCGGACGGAGCGCAGTACGCCGGGTTCGCCCGCGACGGCGACGAGTTCGCCTGGGCCGAGTCGATCGCCGGGGCGGGCGGTCACGGGCGTACCGAGCTGTGGGCGGCGAACCTGACCTCCGGCACGCCGGCCCGACGGCTCACCTCGGACGGCGGTGACATGGTCTTCTTCAACTCCCAGTACGACATGGTGGTCAACGCCGGTCGGCTCTACTGGGCCTCGGTCGCACCCGGCGACGAGACGGCGACCGAGATCCGTTCGGTGGCGCTCACCGGCGGGGAGGTGTCGGTGCGTACCGAGCCGGGCGCCTGGGCCGTCTCCGCCTATCCGTGGCTGGTCAGCGCCGGCACCGGGACGAGCGGCCCGGTGCAGCTGCGCGACCTGGAGCAGCGCAAGGTGATCGAGGTCGACGCCACCGGTTCCGAGCTGGTCACCTGTAGCCCGGCCTGGTGCCGGGTGCTGGTGCTGGCGGCCGACGGGCCGGGGCGGATCGAGCTGATGCGCCCCGACGGTACGTCCCGGCAGCGGGTGGCCGGCGGGGTGGCGACCGCCGCCGTCATCGACGTCGCGGTGCTCGACCGGTTCGAGGTGCTCTCCCTCGCCGATGCCGGCCGGACCGCGACCGACAGCCAGCAGTTGCTGCTGTACGACGCCCGGGAACAGCGAACCGTGGTGGTGACCGACGGCAGTGGCCTGGTGCTCTGCCGGGACGGCATCCTCTGGTGGTCGACTGGGGGCAGTGACGTCACCGCCTGGCACAGTCTGGACCTGCGCGCCCTGACGTAGACCCTGACGCCGGTCAGGGGCCGAACGGGTCCGGCCGGCGTTCCAGCAGTTGGTGCAGGGTCTGCTGGATCGTCTCGCGTACCTGGTCGGCGAGGTTGAACACGACCAGCGGGTCGTCGGCCTGGTCGGCCATCCCCTCGGTCGAGATCGGCGGGCAGAACTCGATCAGCCACTTGCTCGGCAGCGGCACCAGACCCAGCGGACCGAGCCAGGGGAACGTCGGCGTCACCGGGAAGTACGGCAGCTTGAGCAGCCGGGCCAGCGGCTTGATGTCGGCGAGCATCGGGTACGTCTCCTCGGCTCCGACGATCGCCACCGGGATGATCGGGGTGCCGGTACGCAGTGCCGCCGACACGAACCCGCCCCGGCCGAACCGTTGCAGCCGGTACCGGTCGGCGTAGAGCTTGCCGACGCCCTTGAAGCCCTCGGGGAAGACCCCGACCAGTTCGCCCCGGCCGAGCAGCCGCTCCGCGTCCGGGTTGCACGCCATCGTGCCGCCGGTCTTGCGGGCCAGTTCGGAGACGACCGGCATCCGGAAGACGATGTCGGCGCCGAGCAGGCGCAGGTAGCGGTGGGCCGGGTGCCGGTCGTGCAGCACCGTGGAGAGGATCAGCGCGTCCAGCGCGACGGTGCCGGAGTGGTTGCCCACCACCAACCCGGCTCCCTCGACCGGCAGGTTCTCCACCCCGGTGACCTCGGTGCGGAACCAGTCCCGGTAGAGCTGGCGCAACAGCGGGTGGAACACCCGGTCGGTCAGCTCGGGGTCGAACCCGAACTCGTCGATCTCGTACTGGCCGCCGAGGCGGCGGCGGAGGAAGGCGAGCCCGGAGGCGACCCGCCGGTCCCAGACATCACCGGGCTGGTCGGGGACCGCTGCTCCGATCGGCTCCGGCGCGGGCGAGCGCCCGTTCTCACTCATCGACGGTCACTCACCGGTGTTCGTTGGTCCGGGGGGATTGGCCACCGCGGCGCGTACCTGCCGGATGCCGTCCAGGATGGCCCGTTCGGCGGCGGCGAGCTGGTCGGCCCGGACCACCGTACGGTCGGTGTGTCCGCCGACGAAGTCGTCGAACGCGGCGGCGGTGGAGCGCGGGGTGAAGCCGTACTCGTTGGTGAGCCGGGTGGTGTCGACGACCCGGCCGTGCACGAAGAGGTCGACCTGGTCCAGACCGTAGCGCCCGAAGCCCAGCGTACGGGCGATTCCGGCGGCTCCGGACAGGCCGGGTTCGAGTACGGGTACGGCGACCCGCCCGGATCGCCGGATCGCCTGCGACAGGGCGAGTACGCCCGGACCGGCGACGTTGTAGGTGCCGCCGTGCTCCTCGGTCACCGACCGGTGGAGCACTTCGAGGGCGTCGTCGATGTGCAGGAACTGCAGTCGCGGGTCCCGCCCGAGCACCGTCGGCACGACCCGTTGGGCGAAGTAGCGGGTCAGTGTCGTGTCGGCGGTGGATCCGATGAACGGGGCGAAGCGCAGCACGGTCGCGGTGACGTCGGGCCGGCGGCGGCGGAAGCCACGGACGTAGCCCTCGATGTCGAGGATGTCGCGGGCGAACCCACCGCGCGGTACCGCGTGCGGCTCGGTCTCCTCGGTGAAGACCGCCGGGTCCCGGAACGACGCCCCGTACGCGGCGGTGGAGGAACGGACCACCAGCCGGCGCAGCCGGGGCGCGCGTTGGCACGCGGCGAGCAGCTGCATGGTGCCGATGACGTTCTGTTCCTTCATCGCCGCCCGCCCACCGTGCTGCTGGTCGGGGGCGGTCACCAGCGCGAGGTGGACCACCGAGTCGGCGGCCAGGTCGTCGATCACGGTGCCGACCGACGCCGCGTCGGCCCGTACCCGGTCGACCCCGTCGAGCAGGGGGGCGAGTTCGGTGGACGGGTCGGCGGCGTCGAGTCCGACCACCCGTCCGATCCGGGGATCGGCGGCGAGCCGGGCGGCGACGTGGGCGCCGAGGTAGCGACTGACTCCGGTGACCACGACAACCCCCGGTGCACCCGAGGTGCGGCCGGGGGTCATCCCATGCTCCTCTTCAGCGGGTACGGGCGCGCGGGCCCGGACCACCGCGACTGCGTCACGGGTGCCTCCGAGGGTCGACGGGTGGCAAGTGGCGCCTTGAGCCGGGCGTTGGCCCGGCCCAGGTCACTTGCCGAGCTTGCGACGCTGGACGCGGGTCTTACGCAGCAGCTTGCGGTGCTTCTTCTTAGCCATGCGCTTGCGGCGCTTCTTGACCACCGAGCCCATACGACAGCCCTTCCGATGCAACGTGCGGGTCGGCCCGGAAGCCATCGTCGGATGGCTCCGGGAACCGAACTGGACAACGGACCGGATCCGGCTGGTGGGTGTTGGACGCACCAAGATGGGATCACGGTCGCGGTCCAGGGTAGCCGTCGCCCCTGCACAGGCCCAACGCGACCCCATGCACAGCCGTCACGGCCCCGGCCACGACCACCCCGGCCTGCACCGTCCCGACGCCGACGGGCGTCGCGGACGGGATCAGGCCGTTTCTTGGAACGCCCCGCGCAGGTACTCGTGTACGGCGTGCTCGGGCACCCGGAACGACCGGCCGACCCGGACCGCGGTGAGTTCACCGGAGTGCACGAGCCGATAGACGGTCATCTTCGAAACCCGCATCAGAGTCGCCACCTCGGCGACGGTCAGGAACCTGACCTCCGACAACCGAGCGTCGGACTGTGGTGATCCCGTCATGGCTCACCGACCCATTCCATTCCCCGGCGCGTGCCCCCGAGCGGGCTGCTCCCGCGCCACGGCGGGCAACGCGCGTGTTACCAGTACGGTAGCGGGACGGCTGTGACCTCCGCGATCCCTTCACGGTGTTGATCATATGTCGTCAAGCTGCCACACCGACCCGAGCAGGCATTTTCCACCCGGTAGGGGACAGAATCCCGACTCTGGCCGAGGACGGGCAGCACCGCCGCCCCTGACGGTGGGTGCTGACGAACTCACTCGGCGCGCAGGGCGACCACCGGGTCGAGCCGACCGGCGCGACGGGCCGGCAGCACCCCGAAGACGATGCCGACCGCCGCCGAGACACCGAAGGAAAGTGCCAGCGACCAGCCGGTGACGATGGCCGGCACCGGGGTGAGCCCGGCCACCAGCACCGCCCCGCCGATACCGAGGCCCATCCCGACCACCCCACCGAGCGCGGTCAGCAGCACCGCTTCCAGCAGGAACTGCAGACCGATGTCGCGGGGCCGGGCCCCGACCGCCTTGCGCAGCCCGATCTCACGGGTCCGTTCGTGTACCGAGACCAGCATGATGTTGGAGACGCCGACCCCGCCCACCAGCAGCGAAATGCCGGCGATCGCGGACAGCACCCCGGTCAGCACCCCGAGGATGTCGCCGAGTACGCCGAGAATCTGTTCCTGGGTGACCGCGCTGAACTCGGTGTCCGGATGCCGGGCGGACAACTCGCCGATGATCACGTTTCCCAGTTCGGTGATCCGCTCCCGGTCCGGCGCTTTCACCGCTATCCCGTCGATCCGCGTCGTACCGTAGAGCCGGTGCGCGGCGGTGACCGGTATGTGCACCTCGTGGTCCCGGTCCACGCCGAGACTCTGCCCCATCGGTGCGAAGGTCCCGATCACCCGGAACCGCACCGAGGCGATCGACACCTGCCCGCCGACCGGATCCCGGTCGCCGAAGAGCGCGGTCGCCACCCGCGACCCGAGGACCGCCACCCGTCGTGCCGTGTCCACATCGGACGAGGCGAGGTAGACGCCCCGGTCGAGGTCGCGGACGAAGACCCGCTGGGTGGTTTCCAGCACGCCCTGCACGGTGCTGAACGCCGAGTTGGTTCCGGCCCATACGGTCTCGCCGGAGGCGACCGTGGCGGTGACCTGACCGGCGTCGCCGACCAGCCGGGAGACCGCGGCCACGTCCGACAGGTCGAGCCGGGACACCGCCGGTACGGCACCGAGCTCCAGCCGGCCGGGCACCACCACGAGCAGGTTCGAACCGAGCCCCTCGACCTGCTGCTCGACCTCGCGCTTGGCACCCGTGCCGATGGCCACCAGCAGCACCACGGCGGCCACGCCGATGATCACGCCGAGCATGGTCAGCCCACTGCGCATCCGGTTGGCCCGCAGCGCGTCCCGCGCCACCCGCCAACCCTCAGCCAGCCGCACGTGCCACCGGGCCGGTCGAGCTCCGCCGGATCGAGTTCCGCCCGGTCACATGCTGCCGGGTCACGTGCTGCCGCCGCGGCGGGGCGTGGGCAGGGGATGCGGCGGGCGAAGGCGCCCGGTGGCTCCGGCGGCGCCACCGGAGCCACCGGACGGGTGCCCCGACTCGCTTCCGGACGCGAACCGGGGCTCCGCGCTGGGAGCGGCGTCCACTATCTCAGGTGAGGAAACCGGCCCTGCCGGCACCGGCTCGTCCCCGACGATCCGACCGTCCCGGATGATGATCTGTCGTCGCGTACGGGCCGCCAGCAACCGGTCGTGGGTCACGATCACCACCGCCACCCCGCGTTCGGCGTTCAACTCCTCCAGCAGGGCCAGTACGGACTCGCCGGTGACACTGTCGAGGTTGCCGGTCGGCTCGTCGGCCAGCAGTACCGCCGGTTCGGTGACCAGTGCCCGCGCGATCGCCACCCGCTGCTGCTCGCCACCGGAGAGCTGGTTGGGCCGGTGCCCGAGCCGGTGCCCGAGGCCGACGCGGACCAGGGTCTCGGTGGCCAGGGCACGCCGCTGCCGGACCCCGAGCCCCCGGTAGACCAGCGGCAGTGCCACGTTGTCCACCGCGCTGGTCCGGGGCAGCAGGTGGAACGACTGGAACACGAAGCCGATGGTCCGGTTGCGCAGATTCGCCAACTCCGGGGCGGTCAGCGTGCCGACGTCCCGGCCGCCGATGCGCAACGTACCGCCGGTGGGCCGGTCCAGGCCGCCGATCAGGTGCATCAGGGTCGACTTGCCGGATCCGGACGGCCCGACGATCGCGACGTGGTCTCCGGGCGCGATCCGCAGCGACACGCCCCGCAGCGCCGCCACCTCGCCCCCACCGAGGTCGTACGTCCGGGTCACGTCGATCGCCTCGACGGCCGGTTCGACCGTGAACCCGACCGTGGTGTCGGCGCCGGTCAAGGAAGCTGCTGTCCGGTACGGATCCGCTCGGTGCCACCGACGACGAGTTGCTGTCCGGGTTGCACCCCGTCGAGGATCTGCACCAGTTCGGCCCCCTGGACGCCGACGGTCACCGGCACCCGCTCGGCCCGCCCGGCGCGGACCAGCCAGACGTTGTCCCGCCCCTGGGTGGAGAAGACGGCGGTGGCGGGCACGGTCACCGCGTCGTCGGCCTGGCGTACCCGCAAATGGGCGATGGCGCTCATGCCGGGCCGGGGTGCGGGAGCGGGCCGCCCGTCGGGGTATTGCCCGTCTGCGAGCGCGAGCCGGACCCGGTACCCGACCCCGGCTCCCGCCCCGCCGGCCGGCAGGACGTCGACGGCCCGGACCCGGGCGTCGTACGTGGCGCCCGCGGCGGCGTCGAGCTCGACGGTCGCGGCGAGTCCGGGCTCGACCAGCAGTACGTCGGTCTCGTCGACCTCGGCGACCAGGCCCGGTTCGGCGAGGTCGACCACGGTCATGATCGGGGTACCGGCGCTGACCCGGCCGCCCAGGGGCACGGTGCCGTCGACGCCGGGCACCGCCGGGCCGGCGAGCGGACCGAGGCCACGGCCGGCGGTCCCCGCCGCACCGGCACCGCCGCTGATGCCGGCCGCGCCGAGCAGTCCGGTGAGCGCGTCGGCTCCTCCGGTGCCGTCGGCGGTGCCGCCCAACTGGATCACCCCGCCGACCGGCGCCCGCAGGGTGAGCGCGTCCACCGTCGACTTCGCCAGGTCGTACGCCTGCTGGGCCTGGATCCGCTGGGCGGTGCCGAGCGCGCCGACCGCCGCGCCGAGCTGGGCGACGCCCCGCTGGGCGGCTCGTACGGCCTGGTCGGCGGCGCGGGAGGCGCTGGCGTACTGCTGTTCGGCGGCGCGGATCTGGCCGAGTTGGGCGTCCCGGAGTCCGGGATCGGTGATCTTCCGGGCGGCGTCCCGGGCGGCGGTGAAGGCGCGGGCTGCGGCCTCGTCGGTGGCCCGCTGGTTCCGTTTCAGGTCTGACCGCCGGAGGCCGCCGCCACCGCTGCGGCTCGCCCGCTTCGCCGCGTCGAGGGCCTGTTCGGCCTGTTCAAGGCGGTTCCGGGCGGCCGGTGAGTCGATCACGGCGAGGGTCTGGCCGGCGGTGACGGTGTCGCCGGGGTCGACCCGCAGCTCGGCCAGGACGCCGTCGGCGGGCGCGCTGAGCGTCGCCACCGCGCGGGCGGTGACGCTGGCCGGGGCGTCGACCAGTTCCGCGACGCTGGCCCGCGCCACGCTGCCGAGCGCCACCGGCGCGGGGTCGTCACCGCAGGCGGCCGCGCCGAGGCTGACCAGGACGGCCGAGCCGACGAGAAGAGCGGGCAGGAGGGGCCGCGACGCTACGTGCGCAGGCGGCGACGGAACGCGACTCACGGCCTCATGCTACGAGCATCACCCCTGGTACGAGCGCCGCGACGCGCGGTGCAACCTCCCCCGCGCGACGGTCAGCGGGCGACGCTGCGGGCGTAGCCGACACACTCGTCGTGCAGCGGTCCCCACTCCGTGCCGAACGCCTCCCGCGCGGCGTCCGCCACCGCACGGCCGTCGTGCACGATCGACTTGTAGAAGGCGAGCATGTCCTCCTCGCCGAACCGCTCCGCCAGGTACCGGATGGCCAGGTAACCCACGCCGTAGCTGCCGGAGACCCGCCAGTCCTCCGCGCTCTCGGCCGGCTCGACCGACGCGAGCTTGCCGTTCCAGCCACCAGCGGCGCCGAGCAGCCGGGTCACGTCGGCGAGTCCCTCGTACTGGGCCACCGGGCGGCCACCGGCACCGGCGTACTCCGCAATCCCCTCGACCAGCCACCAGTTCTCGCTGCTGGCGTAACCCCGGCCGGGCAGCGAGGCCGCGTGGGTCATCTCGTGCCGCAGCAGGTCGTCGACGGCCGTACGGTGCAGCCCGTCGGCATTGAGCACCACGTCGAACCGGTCCCCGCCGATACCGACCGCGTACCCGCCGGTCCAGGCCGGACGATCGCCGCCGTACCAGCGCTTCCACTCGGCTGCGGGGGCGTAGAAGATCCGGTAGACGTCCGGACGGGTGCCACTGACGGCGTACCGGTCGGCCACCACGGCCGCCTGTTCGGCCGCCTTGAGCAGGTCGGGCAGTTTGTCGCGTACCGTCTGCGGCACCGCGACCAGGGTCCGGGCGCCGGTGCCGACCGCGAGGTCGCTGACCTCCCACGGCCTCGGCCCATCCGTCCCGGACATCGACGGCTCGATCGCGGTCAGGCGCGGCTGCGGCCGTACGTCGTCCCACCGGGTACCGATCGTCACCGGACCGGTACGGCAGTCGGTCACCACGAAGCAGTGCCCGATGGTGACCAGCACCCGCCACTCACTGGTGTTGCTGTTCATCCGGGTCGGGCGACCGTTGAGCGACGGCTGCCAGGCGGCGACCTTCATCGACCGGAGCACCCGGAACTGCCGCTTCAGGTCCTCGGCCGCCGGTGAGGCCGGATCGGCCACCGCCAGGAAGCCCTGCTCGTCGCCGCGCAACAGGGCCTGCGCCTGCTGGTCCAGGATCGCGTCGATCCGCTCACCGAGCCAGGCCGCGGTCACGTCCGCCGGGTCACCCGGCTCGGGGCTGAGCGCCGGGGTCGCGCTGGCTGCCGATTCGGGCAGGCTCACCGGCTCCGGCATCCGGGCGATCAGCACCGCCGTCAGGCCGATCGGAAGCCCGCAGAACAGCAGCACCCCGACCACACCGAGAGCCACCCACAACGGCCACCGCCACCGACGTACCGGCCGCTCGTCCACCCCGTCGATCACTCACGGGAGAGTACGACATCCGCCTGTACGTCGGATGGCCGCATATCCCCCGTACGGCAATCATCCGTACGTGCCGGATTCCTCTGTGGACGCGGCGCCCCGGCGGGGCGGCGGCTACCGCCTGGAGAGCAGGGCGCGGGCGAAGAAGACCAGGTTCGCCGGGCGTTCGGCGAGCCGGCGCATCAGGTAGCCGTACCAGTCGCTGCCGTAGGGCAGGTAGGTCCGGACCGTGTGCCCCTCGCCGGCCAGCCGGATCTGCTCCTCCGGGCGGATGCCGTAGAGCATCTGGAACTCGAACTCGTCCGGCGTGCGGTCGAACCACCGGGCCCGGTCCTGGCCGATCGCGATCAGGCGCGGGTCGTGGGTGGCGAGCATCGGGTAGCCGGCGCCAGAGAGCAGGATGTTGAGGCAGCGGACGTACGACTTGTCGACGTCGCGGGTCGACTGGTACGCCACCGACTCCGGCTCCTTGTACGCCCCCTTGCAGAGCCGCACCCGCGAGCCGGCGGTGGCCAGCTCCCGGCAGTCCGCCTCGGTCCGCCGCAGGTACGCCTGGAGCACCGCCCCCGTCGACGGGAAGTCCTTGCGCAGCCGCGCCAGGATGTCCAGGGTCGAGTCGGTGGTGGTGTGGTCCTCCATGTCGAGGGTGACCGTGGTGCCGGCGGCCGCGGCGGCCACGCAGATCGCCCTGACGTTGTCGTAGGCGAGTTTCTCGTCGAACTTCTGCCCGAGAGCGGAGAGTTTGACGCTGACCTCGGCGGCCGGGGTCAGGTCGGCCCCGGCGAGCACGGTCAGCAGGGTGAGGTACTCCTCCCGGACCGCGGTCGCCTGTTCGGGGGTCACGGTGTCCTCGCCGAGGTGGTCGAGGGTCACCGCCAGACCGCTGGCGACGAGTTCGCGGGTGGCGCGGAGTGCGTCGTCCGTGGCGGTGCCGGCGACGAACCGGCGTACGACGTCCCGGGTGTACGGGGCCGTTTCGACGAGCCGCTCGACCCGGGATGACCGGGAGGCGGCGAGGATGACCGAGCGCATGCTGGGAGCGTATCCTCCGCCGCCGGACCGGAACCGGGCAGCGGGCAGGTCCGATCCGTCGGACGGACGTTCGGGCCGGCGCACCGGTCGGGTGGACCGGCGTCCGTGGAAGTTGCGACTTCCACACATGGTGTTAGTCGCCGCGCCGTGAGAACTTTTTCCGGAACACCCATAGCTGTTGCCGGCATTTCTCGATTCACCACCTCGTATGACGAACTATGTCGCCGACGAGTGATCCGGCGCAGGTCAGGCAATCGCAAAGTGAAAGCCTTATCACCGATGCCGACCGCTTCCCGCCGTACTAAGGTCGTCCGCCACTACGGCCACGAATCGTCTACGGTTGTCGGGTGAACTTCGACGCGTACGCCCGGACCGGAGTTGACCTTGTCAACGCGCGCCTGGACGACCTCGACGACCTGAAGGCGCTCTTCGCCGACGAAAACCTCTGGATGCGCGATGAGGTGGCCGAACGCGACGTGGCGATATTCCGCCGCGCACAGAAGCGTCTGCGTGACGTCTTCGAATTCGGCACCTCCGGCCGCGACGCGGCCGCGGTGACCGAACTGAACTCGCTACTGGAGTCCTTTCCCGTGCAGCCGCGTATTTCCGGTCACGGATCCAGCGACTGGCACATGCACGTGACCAGCCGGGGTGCCTCGGTCAGCGCGGAGTATCTGGCCGGCGCGGTCTGGGGCCTGTCGGTCTGGCTCTGCGAGTACGGCAGCGCCCGGTTCGGCGTCTGTGCCGACGACCGCTGCGGCAACGTCTACCTGGACACCTCGTCCAACTGCTGCCGCCGGTTCTGCTCGGAACGGTGCGCCACCCGCTCGCACGTCGCCGCCCACCGGGCCCGCAAGCGGGCCGCGGTCCAGGGGGCGGCGGTGCAGGCGGCGGCCGTACCGAAGCCCAGCGTGCCCAAGGCGACCCTGCCGACGCAGACACTCAGCAAGGTCTGACCCTCCCCCGACCGACCCGAGCCACCACCGGGGTCCGAGCCCCCACCCCACCCGGAACCAGCCGGTTCCGGTTCACCTCTTCAGGGTGGGGGCGGCGGCCAGGTGCTCACGGGCGAAGGTCAGGGCCGCACCCAGGTCGGCCTCGCGGGCGGCCCGACTCTTGGCGCCCCGGGTCGACACCTCGACCGCGATCGCCCCGGTGAAGCCACGACCGGCCAGCGAGGAGAGCAGCTCGGCGCAGGGCTGGTTGCCCCGACCCGGCACCAGATGCTCGTCCCGCCCCTCGCCGGTGCCGTCGCCGAGGTGGACGTGCGCGAGCTTCGCCCCCATCAGGTCGGCCATGTCGAGCGAGTCGGTGTGCGACGCGGCACAGTGCGACAGATCGAGGGTGTACGCGTCATAGCCGGTCTCGGTCGGGTTCCAGCCCGGCACGTACGGCACGAACTCCCGACCGGCCATCCGGACCGGGTACATGTTCTCCACCGCGACGCGTACCCGTGGGTGGTCCTGCGCCAACCGGTCCAGCAGCTGCGCGAAGGAGCGGGCGTAGTCGCGCTGCCAGGTGAACGGCGGATGCACCACCACCGTCGGCGCGTCCAGCGTCTCGGCCAGCTCGACCGCCCGGCGCAGCCGCTGCGCCGGGTCGTTGCTCCACACCCGCTGGGTCACCAGCAGGCACGGGGCATGCACCGAGAGCACCGGTACGCCGTAGTGCTCGGCCAGGCCGCGCAGCGCACCGGCGTCCTGACTCACCGCGTCGGTCCAGACCATGACCTCGACACCGTCGTAGCCGAGCGCGGCGGCCAGCTCGAAAGCCGCCGCCGTCGGCTCGGGGAAGACCGAGGAGCTGGACAGGAGCACAGGGGTCGCCACGGTTGTCAGCGTAGCTCCCGGCCCGACAACCGCCACCGACAAGATGCCCTAAACCGCCCGTATCCCCAGGTCAGATCATGCCGGTTCGAGTTGGTCGAGGCGGCGCAGGATGACCCCTTCGCGCAGCGCCCACGGGCAGATGTCCAGCGATTCGAGGCCCAGCCGCCGCATCACCGCCTCCGCCACCACCGCCCCGGCCAGCAGCTGGTGCGCCCGGCTGGCGCTCACCCCCTCCAACTCCGAGAGCTTGCTCGGCGGGATGTGCCGGATGAAGCCGATCACCTGCCGCAGCCCGTTCAGGGAGAGGCTGCGCCGGGCCCAGAGCCCGGCGCTGGACGGCGCCGCCCCGGCCAGCCGGGCCAGCATCCGGAAGGTCTTCGAGGTGGCCACCGGCCGCTCCCAGCCGACCTGGGTCATCCGCTCCACCACCGGGTCGAGCATCACCTCGACGTACTCCTGGAGTTCCGCGACGGCCAGGGCCGACGGCGGCTCGGTGGTGCTGGGGTCGGTGCCGAGCCGCTCACGGGTCAGCCGCCCCGCGCCCAGCGGCAGCGAGAGCGCGATGTCCGGGTCCTCGTCGATGCCGGCCGCGACCTCCAGCGAACCGCCGCCGATGTCGAGCACCAGCAGCCGGCCGGCGGACCAGCCGAACCAGCGGCGGACCGCGAGGAAGGTCGCCCGCGCCTCGTCCGCCCCGGAGAGCACCTCCAGCGCAACGCCGGTCTCGGCCCGCACCCGGCCCAGCACGTGCGCCGCGTTCTTCGCGTCCCGAACCGCCGAGGTGGCGAACGCGAGCAGGTCGTCGACGGTCAGCCGGGCGGCCGACGCCTTCGCCTCGGCAACCGCCGTCACCAGCGCATCCTCGCCCGAGCCGGTCAGCGCACCGTTGCGGCCGATCTGTTCGGCCAGCCGCAGTACGGCCTTCTCCGAGTGCGCCGGCCAGGGGTGGGCGCCGTGGTGGGCGTCGACCACGAGAAGGTGGACGGTGTTGGAACCGACGTCGAGTACTCCGAGTCGCATGCCGAAACCCTAGACTCGCCCGTTGCCGCCATCCGCCCGCACCCGGTGCACCGCGCCCGAAACAGCAGCTATCCGACCTGGTAGAGCCGCCGGGCGTACGCTGACCAGGTGGCAGGCCGTACCCAGCTCCGCATTCTGGTCCAGGACCCGACCGATCCCCGTTCCCGGGAGGTCGATCTCGACTTCCCCCGGGAGTGGATCGAATTCCTCGACCCGGCGGACTCCGAGCATCTCGTCCGCGCCGACCTGACCTGGCTGTTGTCCCGCTGGACCTGTGTCTTCGGCCGGGGCTGCCACGGCATCATCGCCGGCCGGGCCGCCGACGGGTGCTGCTCGCACGGAGCGTTCTTCACCGACGACGACGATGAGCAGCGGGTACGGGCGGCGGCCGGCCGGCTCACCCCGCAGACCTGGCAGCACTACCGGCGGGGTTTCAAGAAGTACACCGAGCTGGACACGGTCGACGGCAAGACGCCGGCCCGGCGTACCGCGACCCAGTCCGCCGAGGGGCCGTGCGTCTTCCTCAACGACGCCGACTTCGCCGGTGGCGGCGGCTGTGCCCTGCACGCTCAGGCGCTGCGCGACGGGGTGCACCCGCTGGAGTACAAGCCGGACGTCTGCTGGCAACTGCCGGTCCGCCGGGAACAGGACTGGACCAAGCGGCCGGACGGCAGCAAGCTGCTGGTCTCGACGCTGAGCGAGTTCGACCGGCGCGGCTGGGGCGCTGGCGGCCACGATCTCGACTGGTGGTGCACCTCGTCACCGGAGGCGCACGTCGGCCAGGAGCCGATGTACCTGTCGTACGAGGCAGAGCTGACCGCGCTGATCGGCGCCGCGGCGTACGCGAAGCTGGCCGAGCTGTGCGCGGCGCGGGCGAAACGGGGTCTGGTCGCCCCGCACCCGGCGACCCCGGAACCGGCGCCGACCCGGCGGGTGACGGTCGGTCGCAAGCCGGCGACCCCGACGGTGGCCCCCTGACCTGCACGTGGTGTTGATGACACTGGTTTGCCACTGACAGACAGACCTGTCTAGTCTGGCCGAGCTAGACAAACCTGTCTGTTTGTGCGCCTGTCCACTTCCGGGAAGTCGCGCCCGTCCGCGAGAGAAGCCCGATGACCTCTGTGACCACCGCCGCGCCCGCCACCCGTACGCCGTCGGAGTCCCGCCGGCTCCCCACCCCGGTCGGCTTCTGGCTGCTCGCCTCGATCGTGGTGGCGTTCCTCGCCGGCTCCAGTGCCCCGACCCCGCTCTACGCCATCTACCAGGCCGAATGGGGCTTCTCGCCGATCACCGTGACCCTCGTCTTCGGGGTGTACGCGCTGGCCGTACTGGTCTCGCTGCTGACCGTCGGGTCGCTCTCCGACCACGTCGGGCGCCGACCCGTACTGATCGCGGCGATCCTCGTCCAGGCCGCGACCATGCTGGTGTTCGCCGCCGCCGACGGCGTACCCGAACTGATGGCCGCCCGGGTGCTCCAGGGCCTGTCCACCGGCGCCGCCGCCGGAGCCGTGGGCGCCGGAATGCTCGACCTGAACCAGGCTCGGGGCGCCATCACCAACGCGGTCGGCCCCCTGCTCGGCACGGCCACCGGCGCCCTCGGCTCCGGACTGCTGGTCCAGTACCTGCCGGCCCCGGCCCACCTGGTCTACCTGGTGCTCTTCGGGATCTTCCTGCTCCAGGGCGTCGGCGTGCTCCTGATGCGGGAATCGTCCTCCCCCCGCCCCGGCGCGCTCGCCTCGCTGCGACTCCAGTTCGCCCTGCCCCCCATCGCCCGCCGGCCGCTGCTGCTGGCCGTACCGGCCCTGGTGGCGGCCTGGTCCCTGGCCGGTTTCTACGGGTCGCTCGGCCCGAGTGTGGTCCGCCTGGTCGCCGGTTCGAACTCGTTCGTCCTCGGCGGGCTCGCCCTGTTCACCCTCGCCGCCAGCGGCGGTGTGATGGTGCTGCTCCTGCGGGCCAGCGCACCCCGTACGTTGATGTTCATCGGCACCGCCGGCCTGTTCGTCGGTGTGGGCATCACCCTGCTGGCCATCAACAGCACCTCGGAAGCCCTCTTCTTCGTCGGCACAGTGGTGGCCGGGGCGGGCTTCGGCGCCGGTTTCCAGGGCGCGATCCGGACCGTGATCCCGCTGGCCAACCCGCACGAACGAGCCGGCGTGCTCTCCGTCGTCTACGTGGTGTCGTACCTGGCCATGGGCCTGCCCGCGGTGGTCGCCGGCTTCCTGGTCGTGCACGCGGGCGGAGTGCTGACCACCGCCCGCGAGTACAGCGTCGCCGTCATGGCGCTCGCCGCACTGGCCCTGCTGGGCCTGACCCTGGCCCGCCCCGCCCGCCAACCCCGCCTGGCCGGCTAGCCCCATCAGTGGTGAAGGGCCCGTTCCTGTGGCAGTTCGCGCGGGAAGGGGCCCTTCACGCTGTCCGTTCTTGACCCGTCGATAACTGTTAGGTTTACTAACTGATCGAGCGCGGTCGCTCAAATCCGGGAGCGTTCCGCCCATCGTTCGATCGACGGAAGGCTCTGCCCGTGACAATCACCCCGGTCGGCCGTACGGCCCTCGGCGCATCCATCGCCGCCCTCGCCGCGGCCACCCTCGCCGCCACGCTCGTCTCGGCACCCAGCGCGTACGCCGCCGCCCCGGCCCTGACCGCCACCTTCACCCCGTCCTCGACCTGGAGCAGCGGTTACGCCGCCGGGTACACGATCCGCAACGGCGGGGACGCCACCGCCAACGGTTGGGTGGTCGAGTTCGACCTGCCGTCCGGTTCCACCGTCAGCACCTCCTGGGACTCCGTACGCAGCCAGTCCGGGCAGCGTTACCGCTTCGCCAACGCCGGCTGGAACGGCACCGTCGCCCCCGGCGGAGGCCAGAGCTTCGGCTTCAACGTCAGCGGCCTCGGTACGCCGACCAACTGCACCCTGAACGGCGCCCCCTGCACCGGCGGCCCACCCCCGACGACACCCCCGCCCACCACGCCCCCACCGACGACACCTCCACCCACCACGCCCCCGCCCACGACATCCCCGCCGACCACACCCCCACCGGGTGGGCCGACCGTGAACGTCAGCACCGCCGCCGAACTCAGATCCGCCCTGGCCGCCGCCCAGCCCGGCCAGACCATCCGACTGGCGGCAGGCACCTACCGGGGCTCCTTCGTCGCCCAGCGGGCCGGCACGGCGTCCGCCCGGATCACCCTGACCGGGCCGCGTACCGCCGTCCTGATCAACGACGGCCCGTCCGGCAGCGGCCCGTCCTGCCCGGCACCGACCGCCGGCTGGGACTCCGGGTACGGGATCTGGCTCTTCGACGCGCCGTACTGGAACCTGACCGGCTTCACGGTGGCGGAGTCGAAGAAGGGGATCATGCTCGACAACTCGCACCACGTCACGATCGACGGCGTGTACGTGCACCACACCGACGAGGAGGGCGTGCACTTCCGGCGCTCGTCGGCGGACGGGATCCTGCGCAACTCGCAGATCGAGTACACCGGTCTGGTCCAGCCCGGTTACGGCGAGGGCGTCTACCTCGGATCGGCGCAGTCGAACTTCGCCTGCCACGGCAACTCGGGCGGGATCGACCGTTCGGACCGGGTGCAGGTGCTGGACAACCGCATCGGCCCGTACGTGACCGCCGAGCACATCGACATCAAGGAGGGGACCGAGGGCGGAATGGTGCGCGGCAACACCTTCGACGGCCGGGGGATAACGGGGCAGAACTCCGGCGACTCATGGGTGGACGCCAAGGGCAACGGTTACCTCTTCGAGCGGAACACCGGCTCGTTCAGCTCACCGGGGACCTTCGCCAACGGCTACGAGACACACAACCTGCTCACCGGCTACGGCTGCGGCAACATCTGGCGCGACAACAGCTCGAACCTGGGCGGCGTGGGCCGCTGGGCGATCAACGTCACCTCGACCTCGAAGTGCCCCAACAACCTCAACATCGTCCACACCTCGAATACCGTCACCAACGCCCAAAACGGCCTCACCAACGTCCCCACCACCCCCTGAAACCCTGGTTGATCATGAAGTTAGCGCGCCCTGGGGACCAATTTCCTGCGCTAACTTCATGATCAACGCCTGAGTAGGCGGGGCGGTTTACGGTTCGAATTTGTAGCCGAGGCCGCGGACGGTGACGATGTAGCGGGGGGTGCTGGGTTCGGGTTCGACCTTGGAGCGCAGGCGCTTGACGTGTACGTCCAGGGTCTTGGTGTCTCCGACATAGTCGGCGCCCCAGACGCGGTCGATGAGCTGGCCTCGGGTGAGCACCCGGCCGGCGTTGCGCAGCAGCAGCTCCAGCAGCTCGAACTCCTTGAGCGGAAGCTGCACGGCGCTGCCGTCGACCGTCACCACGTGCCGTTCGATGTCCATCCGCACCGGGCCGGCTGCCAGGGTCGGCGCGGCCAGGTCGACCGTCTCGCTGCTCTTGCGTCGCAGCACCGCCCGGATCCGGGCGACCAGCTCACGCGGCGAGTACGGCTTGGTGACGTAGTCGTCGGCACCGATCTCCAGGCCGACCACCTTGTCGATCTCGCTGTCCCGCGCGGTGACCATGATGATCGGCACGTGTGAACGCTGGCGCAGCTCCCGGCACACCTCGGTGCCGGACATCTCGGGCAGCATCAGGTCGAGCAGCACGATGTCCGCGCCAGTGCGGTCGAATTCGGTGAGGGCCGAGAGACCGGTCGGTGCGACCGAGACCTCGAAACCCTCTTTACGCAGCATGTAGGAGAGGGCGTCGGAGAACGACTCCTCATCCTCGACCACGAGAACGCGGGCCAACGGACTTTCCTTTCCTCTGTCCAGCCTGGGGTTACTGGGCTGGACCAGTGTCGATCTCAATTGACGGGGGTAGCGGTAGGACAGCGTCCGGCGGGCGGGCGGGCAACCGCAGGGTGAACGTCGAGCCTCCACCCAGCGTGCTTGACACCTCGACCCGTCCGCCATGGTTGGTGGCGATGTGTTTCACGATCGCCAGGCCGAGGCCGGTGCCGCCGGTCGCCCGGGAACGGGCCTGGTCGGCCCGGTAGAAGCGCTCGAAGATCCGGTCCACCTCGTTCGGCGCGATGCCGATGCCCTGGTCGGCGACCGAGATCTGGACATGGTCGTCGTCCGCGACTGTGGTGACCGTCACCTTCGTCTCCTCGGCGGAGTACGCGATCGCGTTCTCCACCAGGTTGGCGACCGCGGTGGCGACCTGGCTGTCGCTGCCGTACACGGTCAGGTCGCGCTGGCCCTCGACCACGACCTCGACCTTGCGGGCACTGGCGGTGGTACGGGTCCGGTCGATGACCTCGGCCACCACCCAGTCCAGGGCGACCGGCTCCGGCTCCGGCAGCGGCTCCGCGCCCTGCAACCGGGTGAGTTCGAGCAGTTCGTTGACCAGCCGGCCGAGCCGCGTCGACTCGTGCTGGATCCGCTCGGCGAAGCGCCGGGCCGCCACCACGTCCTCGGACGGCTCGACGCCGCCGTTGTCGCTGGGCGGCTCGGTGGCGTCGAGCAGTGCCTCGGCGAGCAGCTGCAACGCGCCGATCGGGGTCTTCAGCTCGTGGCTGACGTTGGCCACGAAGTCCCGGCGTACCCGGGCCACCCGGTGTGACTCGGTCACGTCGGCGGCCTCGACCGCGACGTACCCGTTGCCGATCCCCATCGCGCGCAGGTGCACGCCGAGCGGATCGTGGACCCCGCCGTCCCGGCCGCGCGGCAGGTCGAGTTCGACCTCGCGCCGCACCCCGGTCCGGCGCACCTGTCCGGCGAGCGTACGGATGATCGGGTGCGCGGCCACCGTGCCCGGCGTGACCCCGGCGCGGAGCAGGCCCATCGCCCGCGCGGCCGGGTTGATCAGGACCGGTACGTCCTCGGTGTCCAGGACCACCACGCCGACTCGCAGGGAGTCGATGCTCTTGCGGCCGAGCCCGGAGAGTTCGGCCTTCTGGTGCTTTGCGATCGCCGGCCTCCCGTCGGCTGGGGTGAGGTCGCCCCCGCCCGGGAGTCGCCGCACGCCGTGCTCGGGCGCTCGCCGGATGGCGCGCACCAGCATGGGACCGATGATCAGTCCGATCACCAGTCCACCGGCCACGCCGGCTACGACCCCCCATTCCACCCGGCGATCGTAGGGTCATTGTTATCCGAGCGGCCCCATACAATAGGACATATCGGGCGCGGACATGGCAAAGTTCACGCTCCGGCCTCGCGTCGTTCACCTGCGTTCACCTACGGGCCGTCCGCCCGCCCTACGGTGGGCGGGTCACCTGCCCCAACCCCGTGCGGGTCCGTCGGCGGCGGTCGCCCACCGGCGAGCCCTCCGACCACAGGACGTGATCATGCGCGACGAGTTCCGGACCGATCTGCACATCGTCAGCCAGCTACTGGTGGACATGGCGGAGGCCGTCCGCGTGGCAATGAGCAAGGCCACCAAGGCGCTGCTCACCGCCGACCGGTCAGCAGCCGAAACGGTGATCGCCCGCGACGCCGAGATCGACAGCATCTACCGGCAGGTCGAGGAGCGGGTCGCCGACCTGCTCGCCCGTCAGGCACCGGTCGCCTCCGACCTACGCGCGGTCATCACCGCACTGCACGTCGCGGCCGATCTCGAACGAATGGGCGACCTCGCCGACCACGTCGCCAAGACGGCGCTGCGCCGACACCCGTCGCCGGCCGTACCGGCGGAGCTGCGGGGTGTCTTCACCCAGATGGCGGCCGTCGCCGACCGGATCGCCCACAAGATCGGTCAGGTCCTCTCCAAGCCCGACGCCCAGCTCGCCGCCGAGTTGGAGCAGGACGACGACGCCATGGACGACCTGCACCGGGACCTGTTCGCGGTGCTGCTCAGCGACGACTGGCCGTACGGGGTGGAGACCGGCATCGACGGCGCACTGCTCGGGCGGTTCTACGAGCGGTACGCCGACCACGCGGTCAACGCCGGCGAGCGGGTCGTCTACCTGGTCACCGGGGAGTTCACCGACGACCAGCCGACCGGCGAGTAGCGAGCCGGCCGCCATGCCGCAGGCGGAAGGGGCCCTTCCCGTACCGAATTGACGGGAAGGGCCCCTTCGCGTGCCTGTCTGTCGGGTGGAGCGCCGGGCTCAGCGGCCCTGGTTCGCCACCGCCGCGGCGGCCTCCTTCGCGGCCTCCGGGTCGAGGTAGGTGCCGCCGGAGGTGACCGGACGCAGCTGCGGGTCCAGGTCGTAGCGCAGCGGGATGCCGGTCGGGATGTTCAGCTTGGCGATCGCCTCGTCGGAGACCTGGTCCAGGTGCTTGACCAGGGCCCGCAGCGAGTTGCCGTGCGCCGCCACCAGCACCGTACGGCCGGCGAGCACGTCCGGCACGATCGAGTCGTACCAGTACGGCAGCATCCGCTCGACCACGTCCTTGAGGCACTCGGTACGGGGCATCAGCTCCGGCGGCACCAGGGCGTAACGCGGGTCACCGGCCGGCGACCACTCGTCGTTGTCGTCGATCGGCGGCGGCGGGGTGTCGTACGAGCGGCGCCAGAGCATGAACTGCTCCTCGCCGTACTCCGCCAGGGTCTGCTTCTTGTCCTTGCCCTGCAAGGCGCCGTAGTGCCGCTCGTTGAGCCGCCACGACCGGCGCACCGCGATCCAGTGCCGGTCGGCGGCGTTCAGCGCCAACTCGGAGGTCCGGATCGCCCGACGCAGCACGCTGGTGTGCACCACGTCGGGGAGCAGGTCGTGCTCGCGCAGCAACTCGCCGCCGCGCCGCGCCTCGCCCTCACCCTTCGCGGTCAGGTCCACGTCGACCCAGCCGGTGAAGAGGTTCTTGGCGTTCCAATCACTCTCGCCGTGCCGCAGCAGCACGAGGGTCCCAACTGTCATGACCCACATCTTCCCGCAGTCGTGGTCCCGACGTGCCGACACCCCGTCGGTGACGACCACCACGTCGAAATCAACATGACTCCGGGTGATCAGGACGACTAGGTTGTAAGGCATCGACCGAACGTCGGTCATTACGTATCCGGGGGGCGACGTGCGGTCGGTTCGAGGCTGGGTCAGAGACACCACCGGCGGGCTGCCCGCCACGTTCTGGTACCTCTGGACCGGTACGTTGATCAACCGCCTCGGTTCATTCATCCTGATCTTTCTCGCCATCTACCTGACCACGGCGCGGGGCTTCTCCGCCGTCGAGGCCGGGCTGGTGATCGGCCTCTACGGCGCCGGTGGCACGGTCGGCACCCTGACCGGCGGCATCCTCGCCGACCGCTGGGGACGGCGGCCCACGCTGCTCACCGCCCACATCGGCGCCGCCTCGATGATGGTGGCCCTCGGCTTCGCCCGTGGACTCTGGGTGATCGCGGCCGGCGCCCTGCTGCTCGGCATGTTCGCCGAGGCGGCCCGGCCGGCATTCGCCGCGATGATGGTCGACGTGGTGCCGGAACGGGACCGGCTGCGCGCCTTCTCGCTCAACTACTGGGCGATCAACCTGGGCTTCGCCTGCGCCGCGATCCTGGCCGGATTCGCCGCCCAGGTCAGCTACGAACTGCTCTTCCTGGTCGACGCGACCACCACGCTGATCACGGCGGCGGTCATCTTCCTCAGGGTCCGCGAGCCGCGCCGGGTCGTCGTCGGTCGCGTCCCGTCGACTCCGGGTACGCGTCGCGCCACGAACGGGCTGCTCAGCGTTCTCGGCGACCGGGTCTTCCTCGGCTTCGTGGTGATCAACATCTTCACCGCGCTGGTGTTCCTCCAGCACATCTCGATGCTGCCGATCGCGATGGGAGAGGACGGCCTGGCCCCGTCGACGTACGGCACCGTGATCGCCCTGAACGGGATCCTGATCGTCGCCGGTCAGCTCTTCGTCCCCCGGCTGATCCGGGGCCGCAACCGGTCGCACGTGCTCGCCCTGGCCGCCGTCATCATGGGCGTCGGCTTCGGCCTGACCGCGTTCGCCGACGAGGCCTGGTTCTACGCGCTCACCGTGCTCACCTGGACCCTCGGCGAGATGCTCAACTCGCCGTCCAACTCCACCCTGATCGCCGAGCTCTCACTGCCCGGCATGCGCGGCCGCTACCAGGGCGTCTTCTCGCTCTCCTGGTCGGTGGCCGGGTTCACCGCCCCCATCCTCGGCGGCGTCGTACGCGAACACCTCGGCGACGGCACCCTCTGGCTCGGCTGCGCCGCGATCGGCCTCGCCCTGGCCGTCGCCCACCTCCTGTCCGGCCCCGTACGTGAACGTCGCGCGGCCGAACTCCGCCAGCCCGACCCCGTCGAGGCCCCCACCCTCACCCCCCAACCCGCCTGATCCCCTGCCCGTCTTCCCCGGCAGACCGGGGTGATCTCCGGCACGTTGGTGTTCGGGAGTGGGGTTTTTAGGATCGGGCGGGACTGGAAAGAAACTTTCGAGAAGAGGTATCCGGTGCGGCGCTGGCTGCGAGAAACCGCCGGCGGGCTACCCGCCACCTACTGGTACCTCTGGACCGGACTGCTGATCAACCGGGTCGGCGCGTTCGCGATGCTCTTCCTGTCGCTCTACCTGACCGACACCCGTGGCGCGAGCGAGGGGCTCGCCGGCCTGGTGGTCGGCGCGTACGGCGCGGGCGGAGCCGTCGGCGTACTGCTCGGCGGGGTGCTGGCCGACGGTTGGGGGCGACGGGCCACCCTGCTCTGGTCGCACCTGGCCGCCGCGCTCGGCATGATCGTCCTCGCGTTCACCACGGACCTGGTGGCGATCGCCGTACTGGCCGGGCTGATCGGGGTCGTGCACTCGATGCCGGGGCCGGCGTTCGTCGCCGCGATCATCGACGTGGTGCCCGAAGACCGTCGGTCACGCGCTTTCAACCTCCAGTTCTGGGCCTTCAACCTGGGCATGGCCGCCGCCTCGTTCCTCGCCGGCCTGCTCGCCGAGACGAGTTTCCTGGCCCTCTTCCTGGTCGACGCGGGCGCCACCCTGATCACCACCGGACTGATCGCCTGGAAGGTGCCCGAGACACTCCGCCGGGACAGCCGGGGAATGCGACGACGCCTCATCGTGCCGGGGACGTGGCGCCGCAGGGCCGTAGGGCAGGCCACGCCGCCGGGGACGGGAGCGGGGAAGGCGCGCCCGCGTCGGCAGCCGGGGCTGGTCACCGCGCTCACCGACCGTACGTTCATGGTGTTCGTGGGGTTGACCTTCGTGCTGGCCGTACTCACCACCCAGACGTCGACCATCATGCCGCTGGCGATGCGGGCCGACGGGCTGAGCCCGGCGTCGTACGGCGTGGTGGTCGCGCTCGGCGGCGCGCTGATCGTGGTCGGGCAACTGTTCGTGCCCCGCCTGATCGACGGGTACCGCAAGCACCTGGTCCTGTCCGTCTCCACCGTGCTGCTCGCCGCCGGCTTCGGGGCGCTCGCCTTCGCCGACCGGTTGCCGGTCTACCTGGTCGCGGCGGTGATCTGGACGGTCGGCTCGATGCTGGCCGCGCCACCGAACGCGGAGATCAACGCGGAGTTGGCTCCGGCACTGCTGCGGGCCCGCTACCAGTCGGTCTTCTACCTGACCTTCCCGGCGGCGGCCTTCGTCGCGCCGGCCCTGGGCGGGGTGAGCCTGCAGTACCTCGGCGACTGGCACTGGATCATCGCCGGTGGTCTGGGACTGGCGGCCGCGTTGGGACACCTGCTGGCCGGCCCGCCCCGGGAACGCCGGGTCGCCGCGATCCGCTCCGGTACGCCGACCGCGTCCCCGGCCACGCTCAGCACCGCCGGAAGCGTCGGCGTCGACTGAGGACCGGCGGGCAGCAGGGACCGGCCACGACGACAGCAAGGAGCAGGACAGCAGGACGGCAGGACGGCAATGGGGAGCAGGACGGCAGCCGGCGCGGGTCGGTCGTCACGCGCCGGCTGTTCTGGTTCGGCCCGGCGGCGGCGGGCGACACTCACCCCCGTAAGCGTCGCCCGCTCACACCGCCGGTCTCAGGTGGCGCCGTCCCCCAACGGCTTCGTGCCACCCGTCCCCCGGGCGCCAACCCACTCGGTGCTCGAATCTGATCGATTCACGGTTCCCCCGAACCGTTCCGAGCGTGTCGCCCGCGATCACGGTAGTTCGCGGCTTGTAACCGGCACAAGCTGTGCTGCTGTCTCGCCGGTCACACGGTGGCCGTTACCGCACCCGTGGTGCGTCCCGGTCCACCCGCGAACCAATCCCACTGGTTCAGCCATCCTCACGGTCCGGTGATTCCGGCTTGAAGAAGTTACTTTGCTTACCGTCCGAGCGCCGCTCCTGGTAGATGAAATTCAACCGGCGCAGGTCGAACGTCTTGAACCACTGTTCCCAGGTGATTTCCCGCAGCCGGCCACCCTCGCGCCAACCCGGAAAATTGAACGTCAGTACGCCGGCCCGACCATCCCGCTCGGTTCCGGCGATCGTCGCCGGCTTCGCCTTGCGGGCCCGCGCCCAGCGTCGGATCACCTCGTGACTGGTGGTGACCAGACTCCGCCCCGGCCGTTCCGGCTGCTGGTCCGGAGAGGAGATCGGCTGGGCGTACTTCAGTGAGCGGGACATCGTGCGGCCCAACCGGATCCCGCTCGCCGCGGCGGCCTTCGCCCGCTCGGCGGTACGGGCGGCCGTACTCGGCGCCGCCTTCGACGGCGACGACCGCCGCTGCCGGGCCGAGGCGCTCACCCCGCCGGACGTGGTCCGACCCGAGGCCGAGGTGCTCCGGCGCGCAGCGGAGGTGGTCTTACGCGCGGCCGAGGTGGCCTTGCGGGCCACGCCCGAAGCGCTCTTGCGCGCCGTCGAGGCACCGGTACGCGCCGACGCGGTGCTCTTGCGCGCGGCCGGACTGGTCTTGCGCGCCGCCGTGGCGGCCCGCTTCGCCGGACCGGTGCCCGTCCGCGCCGACCCGCCCCCGCGACGCCCCTCGGCGCTGAGCGCCCGCGACAGCGCCTGCACCAGATCGCCCTTGCGCAGGGCCGAGATGCCGGTGATGCCGCGCTTGCGCAACTGGCTGCGGATCTGGTCCGCGGTCATCTGGGCGATGTCGGCGGGACTGCTGCTCCCGGCGCTGATCGTCCGTTTCCTGGTCGCGGTCGCGTTGCCGCCGCGACTCGAACTGCTTCGCTGAGCTTGAGCCATGTGATTCTCACGCTCCCTGGACAGTCTGTCATCGGCATGCGGCGCGCGTACCCGATCGTCCGTGCGCCACCGCTGCCATACCCGTCAGGGGCGGTCCAAATCCGGCTCGGCGGATTTCGACGGCTCGAAGAGATGGGCGAACGCCGCCAGGTTCGCCACTGATTCACCCCGCTTGATCCGCCAGTCCCATTCCCGGCGGATCGCCGTACCGAAACCGATCTCCAACATGGTGTCGAAGGAATCGTCGGCGTAGCTGAGCACCGACCCGAGCAGCCGGTCCAGTTCCTCCTCGGTCACCCCTGACAGGCCGATCCGGCCGGTCAGGTAGACGTCGCCGACCGTGTCGACGGAGAACGCCACCCCGTACATCCGGGCGTTGCGCCGCAGCAACCAGGCCCACAGTTCCTCGCGCCGCTCGTCCGGCTGGCGCATCACGAACGCCTCGACCCGCAGCGCGTGCTCACCCACGATCAGGTTGCAGATCGTCTTCAGCTTGTGCGTCCCGGGCAGCGTGACCGCGTACGCGAACTCACCGGTCGGCTCGCACGGCAACTCCCGCTCGGCGCAGACCGAGGAGATCAGCGCACCGACCCGCGACCGGTCGTCCCGCCCGGTCATCCGTCACTCCGTCCGGCGAGCCGGGTCACCGGACGCCCGCCGGCAGCACCTCGGCCGCCACCCCGGTCTTGCCGCCCAACTCGGACGCCAGCCTGCTCCGGTGCTCCGCCACCGCATCACCGTAGACCGTGAGCAGGCCGGCGGCGGTCCTGGTCCAGGAGAAGTTCTGCGCGTGCCGGACCGCACCGGCGGAGAGCGCCGCCCGCCGGCCGGGTGCGGCGAGCAGGCCGCTGAGCGTACGGGCCCAGTCGACCGGGTCGTGCCCGTCGACCAGGATCCCGCTCGTCCCGTCCCTTACGGCGGTGACCAGGCCGCCCACGGCGGCGGCGACGACCGGCGTACCGCAGGCCTGCGCCTCCAGCGCCACCAGCCCGAACGACTCGGTGTACGACGGCACCGCCACCAGGTCGGCCGCCCGGTACAGGGCGGGCAGGTCCTCGCCGGTGCACGGCGGCCGGAACACGACCGAGTCGCTGATGCCGAGCGAGGTGGCCAACTCGATCAGGGCGGTGGGCCGGTCCAGCCCGCTCCCGCTCGGGCCACCGGCGATCACGACGGTCAACTGGTCGGCGATGTGCGGGTCCCGGTCCCGCAGCGCGGCGACGGCGTGCAGCAGCACGTCGGGGGCCTTCAGCGGCTGGATCCGGCCGACGAACGCGACCACGTACCCGTAGTCGGGTAGGCCGAGGCGGCGGCGGGCGGCGATCCGGCCGTCGGAGCCCGAGCCGAGCGGTGCCGGCCGGAAGCGGTCCAGGTCGACACCGGGTTCGACCACCGCGACCCGGGTCGGGTCGGCCGCGTAACGGGCGATCAGGTCGCGGGCCTCGACGGCGGTGTTCGCCACCATCCGGTCCGCCTCGGCCACCAGTTGTTCCTCGCCGATCACCCGGTACTTCGGCTCCGGCCGGTCGCCCTCGGCGAGCCGCGAGTTCTTCACCTTGGCCAGGGTGTGCGCGGTGTGCACCAGCGGCACGCCCCAGCGTTCCTTGGCCAACCAGCCGACGTGCCCGGAGAGCCAGTAGTGCGAGTGGATCAGGTCGTAGAAGCCCGGCGGGTGGGCCGCCTCGGCCCGCAGCACGCCGTTGGTGAAGGCGCAGAGCTGACCGGGCAGCTCCTCCTTGGCCAGGCCCTCGAACGGGCCGGCGGTAACGTGCCGGACGTGCACCCCGGGCGCCATCTCCACCACCGGTGGCAGGCCGCTCTCGGTGGCACGGGTGAAGATCTCGACCTCGACGCCGGCCTCGGCCAGCCGCCGGGCCACCTCGACGATGTAGACGTTCATCCCGCCCGCGTCACCGGTGCCCGGCTGGTGCAGCGGTGAGGTGTGTACGGAGATGGTGGCGATCCGGGCCGGGGTCGGCCATGGCCGGGCGCCCCGCTGCCGCCCAACCCCGGTGTGCGATTCCGCCACAACTGCTCCTTCGGTCAAGGTGACGCGCAGTCCGGCATGATCCGGGCGCCCAAGACATCAACCGTCGCGTCGGATGTCATCTTCCCGATCACGCCACAACCATTCATCCCGGTACCCGTACGGGTGACCGACCTCATCCACCGCCCCCGACCCGGGCAACCCGGTCGATGGGAAACAATGCCCGGATGACTCCTGTCGCGATCGTCACCGGTGCCTCCAGCGGAATCGGCGCGGCCACCGCCCGACGGTTGGCCACCGAGGGCTTTCACGTCCTGGCCGCTGCCCGGCGCGGGGATCGGCTGACCGACCTGGTCGAGGAGATCGAAAAGAGCGGCGGTACGGCCACCGCCGTGATCTGCGACGTGACCTCGGACGAGTCGGTGGCAGCCCTGGCGGACACCGCTGCCGGGCTGCCCGGCCCGGTGACCCTGCTGGTGAACAACGCGGGCGGGGCGCTCGGCCTCGATCCGGTGGAGTCGGGCTCGGTCGCCGACTGGCAGTGGATGTACGACGTGAACGTCCTCGGCACGCTCCGGGTGACCCGGGCGGTGCTGCCCGTACTGGAGGCCTCTGGTGCCGGCACCGTGATCGTGGTCAGCTCGACCGCCGGGCTCGACGTGTACGAGGGCGGCGGTGGTTACACCGCGGCCAAGCACGCGCAGACGGCGCTCACCCGGACGCTGCGGCTGGAGTTGGTCGGCCGGCCGATCCGGGTGGTCGAGATCGATCCGGGCATGGTCCGGACGGACGAGTTCGCGCTGCACCGGTTCGGCGGCGACGCGCAGCGGGCGGCGGCGGTCTACGCCGGGGTGGCGGAGCCGCTGGTCGCCGACGACGTCGCCGACTGCATCGCCTGGTGCGCCACCCGCCCGCAGCACGTCAACGTGGACCGCTTGGTGGTCCGCCCGATCGCCCAGGCGGCCCAGCACAAGGTGCACCGGGTGCACTGATGCCGCCGCCGCACCGACGCCACCGGGTGACCTGATGCCGCCGCCGCGCCGGCCGCTGGGGGTGGTGACCCGGGGCACGACCAATCCGAACCGGCTGCGCCGGGTGGACAACTGGATCGCGTCGCGGTGTGCCGGTCCGCTGCGTGACGCGGCGGATCCGCTGGTGGTCGACCTCGGCTACGGCGCCACCCCGGTCACGGCGGTGGAGCTGCGGGCCCGGTTGGCCGCTGCGGTCCGCCCGGACGTGCGGGTGGTCGGACTGGAGATCGATCCGGTACGGGTGGCAGCCGCCGCCGTCGCGGCCGACCCGCCCCGGCTCACCTTCGCCCGTGGCGGCTTCGAACTGGCCGGGCTCCGCCCGGTGCTGGTCCGGGTCTTCAACGTGCTGCGCCAGTACGACGAGTCCGCGGTCGGCCCGGCGTGGCGGACGATGGCCGCCGGGCTCGCCCCGGACGGGCTGATCGTCGAGGGCACCTGTGACGAGTTGGGCCGGCTGGCGACCTGGGTGCTGGTGGACGCCGCCGGGCAGCCGAGGTCGCTGACCCTGGCGCCGAGGCTCGCCACACTGGAGAGTCCGGCGGCGCTGGCCGAGCGGCTGCCGAAGGCGCTGATCCACCACAATGTGCCGGGTACCGGGGTGCACGCCCTGGTCCGGGCGCTCGACGAGGGGTGGCGGGACGCGGCGGCGTACGCGACCTTCGGTCCCCGGCAACGCTGGTTGCGTACGGTCGCGGCGGTCCGGGACGCCGGGTGGCCGGTGCTCGACCGGTCGGCCCGGTGGCGGCTCGGCGAGATCACCGTCGCCTGGTCCGCCGTCGCGCCCTGATCCCGCCGGTGTTCCGGCCGTTGACCTGGCACCTCGTGGTCGCGCCTGCCCGAACGACCCGACCGGTCGGCTGCTTGTACGATTTAATGCGATTGTTCTACCAGGACCGATTGGCGTGCCGGAATCGGCAGCGGTCAAATGGGCGCTAACGTCTGGCGCGTTGTTCACCATAGGCTGGGGGCGAGCCGGGCGGCCCATTCGGTGGCCCGGTAGCGCGGGAGGATCGTGATGAGCAGATTGCACGGCACGAAGGATTTCTGGCTCGCCGCACTGCGTGCGGACGGGCCGGCCTTCCGCACGGCGGTGGCCGAGGCGCCGCCGGACGCCGAGGTGCCGTCCTGTCCGGGGTGGACCACCACTGATCTGGTGCACCACCTCGGCTCCCGCTACCGCTGGGTCCGGGGTGTGGTGACCAGCGGACGGACGGAGGCGCCCAGCGACCGGCCGGTCGAGGACGGCCTGCCGTCCGGTCAGGCCGGTCTGGACTGGTGGCAGCACGAGTACGACCAGTTGCTCGCCGCACTCGACGGGCTCGACCCGGAGGCGTCGGCCTGGAACTGGGCGCCGCAGCCGAAGAAGGTCGGCTTCTGGGCCCGCCGGATGGCACACGAGACCACGGTGCACCGCTGGGACGCCCAGCTGGCGATCACCTCGGCCGAGCCGATCGAGGCGAAGCTCGCCGCCGACGGGGTGAGCGAGGTGCTGGACACCTGGTTGCCGGCGGGCCGGCGGCGTTTCCCCGAGCCCCGGTACGGTGTGGCGCAGCTGGTTGCCGTCGACGCCGGTCAGGAGTGGTACCTGCGGATGCGCGGCACGGGCGTGGCCCTGCTGGACACGGACACGATCCTGGACAGCGACGACCACCACGCCCGAGCCCACGTCACCGGAAACGCCAGTGACCTGCTGCTGGCCCTCTGGGGCCGGATCAACTTCGACGTGCTCGAGGTTTCCGGCGACATGACCCTGCTCCAGGGTCTGCGGGCCGGCTGAGCCGCCGCCGTACCTTTCCGCGTCCCCATGGATGGCGTCCGGCCGGCGATACTGGGCCGGGCGCCGATTGGCGGTGCCCGTCACTACGCTCGGGTATATCGATGGTGCCCATTACTACGCTCGTGTATCAGGCGGAGGCACGGTGTAACTTTGTGAGAGCGCTCTCTTGACACTCGGGTAACCCGCGTTCAGGCTCGGAAGAGAAGTCTCCCCGCGCGCCCCGTGCAACGGCCGCCGCTCGGACGGCACGCGGGCCTGCGCCGGCGCCGTGACCGCCTGAGTGCCGCTGCTCGTCGAACACGTCGTCGTCGCGGGATCCTCGGCGGCATCAGGAAAGGTGCGGTAACGGTATGACCACTCTTGACACGCAGCAAGCGGTGCTCCCGGCACCGGCGGAGGCGGCGGTGCGCTTCCCCGAGGGCTTCGTCTGGGGAGCGGCGACGGCGTCGTACCAGATCGAGGGCGCGGCCCAGGACGACGGGCGCGGCCCGTCGATCTGGGACACCTTCAGCCGTACGCCGGGCAAGGTGTACGCCGGACATACCGGTGACGTGGCCTGCGACCACTACCACCGGTATCCGCAGGACGTGGCGCTGATGGCCGACCTCGGGCTGCACGCGTACCGCTTCTCGGTCGCCTGGCCCCGAATCCAGCCGGACGGCTCCGGCCCGGTCAACCCGCGCGGACTGGACTTCTACGACCGACTGGTGGACGAGCTCATCGGGCGGGGCATCGACCCGATCATCACGCTCTACCACTGGGACCTGCCACAGACGCTGGAGGACCGGGGCGGCTGGACCAACCGGGCCACCGCCGAGTACTTCGCCGACTACGCCACCGCCGTCTACGCCCGCCTCGGCGACCGGGTCCGCACCTGGACCACGCTGAACGAACCGTGGTGCTCGGCCTACCTCGGGTACGGCAACGGCATACACGCCCCCGGGCGTCAGGATCCGGCGGCCGCCTTCCAGGCCGTACACCATCTGCTGCTGGCCCACGGCCTGGGCGGCCGGGCGCTGCGCGCGGCCGGCGCGCAGACCCTGGGGATCACCCTCAACCCGACCACCGCCCTGCCGGTCGACCCGGCCAGCGCCGCCGACCAGGCGGCGGTACGGCTGGTCGACGGCCTGGCCAACCGGATCTTCCTCGACCCGATGCTGCGCGGCGAGTACCCGGCGGACGTGCTGGAGCACGTGGCCCGGTTCACCGACCTGAGCCACCTGCGCGACGGCGACGAGAAGATCATCAACGTCCCGATCGACCTGCTCGGCATCAACTACTACCAGCCGAGCTACGTCACCGCCCGCGAGGGCGCGACCGGTGGCGGCGGCGCCTACCCGGGCACCGAGGGGATCGAGTTCGTGGCCCCGGTCGGCCCGCTCACCGACATGGGCTGGATGATCGAGCCCCGTGGCCTGACCACCCTGCTGGTACGCATCTCCGAGGACTACCCGGGCGTTCCGATGATCATCACGGAGAACGGCGCCGCCTTCCCGGACAAGTTCAACCGCGACGACCCGGACGTCGACGGCCGGGTGCCGGACGCCGACCGGGTGGACTACCTCGACGGGCACCTTCGTGCCGCACACGAGGCCATTTCGAGGGGCGTGGACCTTCGTGGGTATCTCGTATGGTCATTGCTGGACAATTTCGAATGGGCCGAGGGCTACCGTAAGCGGTTCGGGATCGTCCACGTCGACTACCTGACCCAGCGTCGGGTGCTCAAGGACAGCGCGCGGTGGTACCAGGAGGTCATCCGGCGCAACGGCCTGTAACTGAAATTGGCGCGAGCGAAGTGGGGCGGGGGCATGAGCGAGCGGAGCGAGCGAATCAGCAGACTCAGTCACACACTCGGTCATGCCACCGGTGAGCGAAGCGAGGCGGGGGCATGACCATGGCACGGGAGCGACCGACGTTGGAGGCGGTGGCGCGGCGCGCCGGTGTCTCCCGGGCAACCGTGTCACGGGTGGTCAACGGCTCCACCACCGTCGCCGAGCCGATCAGGGAAGCGGTCCGTCGGGCGGTCCAGGAGCTGGGGTACGTCCCCAACCTGGCCGCCCGCAGCCTGGTCACCCAGCGGACCGACTCGATCGCGCTGATCCTGCCCGAGGCGGCCACCCGGGTCTTCTCCGACGACCACTTCTTCCCCGGCATCATCCGTGGCGTCAGTCAGGAGCTGGAGGCCGCCGACAAGCAGCTGGTGCTGATGCTCGCCGGCTCGACCGCCAGCCACGACCGGGTGGAGAGCTACGCCATGGGTCGACACGTCGACGGGGTGCTCTTCGCCTCGCTGCACGGGGCCGACCCGCTGCCCAGCGCGCTGGCCCGGATGGGCATCCCGGTCGTCTGCGGCGGCCGGCCGCTGGGCCGGGCCACCGTGCCGGTGCCGTATGTCGACGTCGACCACATCGGCGGGGTGGCCAAGGCCGTACGTCACCTGCTCGACTCGGGGCGGCGGCGGATCGCCACCATCGCCGGCCCGCAGGACATGGTCGCCGGCATCGAACGGCTGGCCGGCTACCGGACCGAGTTGCAGGACTCCCGCCGCCGGTCGATCGTGGCGGTCGGCGACTTCACCCGCGAGTCCGGGGCACTGGCCATGCGGCAGCTGCTCGACGACGACCCGACCCTGGACGCGGTCTTCGTCGCCTCCGACCTGATGGCCCACGGCGCGCTGCGTACGCTGCGCGAAGCCGGCCGCCGGGTGCCCGACGACGTGGCCGTGATCGGCTTCGACGACATCGAGTCGGCCCGCTACACCGACCCGCCGCTGAGCACGGTGCGTCAGCCGATCCTCCAGATCGGCCGGGAGATGACCCGACAACTGCTCCGGCTCGCGGCCGGCGAGGAGGTCGAGCCGGCGGTGGTGCTGCCGACCGAACTCGTCCTGCGCGACTCCGCCTGAACCGGCGCGCGCGGACGGCAGTTCAGCCGGCGTCGCGTACCCGTTGCGCGGTGGCCAGGGTGGGGGCGTCGAAGAGCACCAGGCGGGCTTCGGTGAGGTACGCCGGTCGGGCCGCCCGCAGCACGCCCAGCGCCTGCCGGACGGCGTCCTCCACCGGCCAGCGGTAGACCCCGGACGAGATCAGCGGGAAGGCGATCGAACCGGCACCGAGTTCGTCGGCGATCCGCAGACTGTTGCGGTAGCAGTCGCGCAGCAGCTCGGACCGGTCCTCGTCGGCCGACCAGACCGGGCCGACGGTGTGCACCACCCAGCGGGCCGGCAGGTTGCCTCCGGTGGTGGCGACCGCCTGCCCGGTGGGCAGGCCGCGACCGTACCGGGATGCCCGCAGGGCCCGGCACTCGGCCAGGATCGCCGGGCCGCCGCGCCGGTGGATCGCGCCGTCGACCCCACCGCCGCCGAGCAGTGAGGAGTTGGCGGCGTTGACGACGACGTCCACCCGTACGGTGGTGATGTCGCCCTCGACCAGGGTGATGTCCACTATGCCTCCGGGCTCGGGGCCGGGTGCTCGGTCCAGCGGCCCGGCTCGTCGATCGGCTCACCGAGCGAGCGGCGGGCCAGCAGGGCGGCGCCGGCCACCGCGGCCGGCATGACCAGGATCGCGCCGAGCGGGATCAGGAAGCAGCAGAAGACGGCGACGCCGAAGCCGAGTGCCACCGGCCGTTGCGCGCCCAGCATCCGCCGCCGGTCGGGTAGCCGCAGGCCGCGCCGGTAGAACGGGGCGCCGACCAGTTCCAGGGCGAGGAACCAGCCGCCGACCGCCGCGGCGACCACCGGTACGACGAACTGCCCGACCACCGGGATGAACCCGGCGAAGAACAGCGGTACGCCGAGCAGCACCGACCGGGCCACCAGCCGCGCCGAGTCGACCATGCTCCGGCGCAGGGAATGCCACCAGGGAATGTCGATCTCGCCCATCACCCCGCCGTAGCGGGCCTCCACCCGCGCGGAGATCTCCTCGTAGAACGGGTCGCCGACGACCAGGGTGACGGCCGTAAAAGTCAGTACGCCGAGCACCGCCCCCAGGGCCAGGAACGCGAACCCGGCGAGTACCCGGATCAGGTCCCGCGCCCAGCTCGCCCAGTCGTCCGCGAACGGGGTGACCAGTGCGGCGAGGTCGTCGACGAAGTAGATCAGCGTGGCGTACCCGGCGAGGAAGAGCGCCCCGGTGATCAGCGCCGGCAGGATCCCCAGCAGCACCAGTCGGGGCGTACGCGCGTACGTGCCGAGCCCGCGCACCAGCAGCCCCACCCCGCTGAGGAACTGCCCCACCACACCGACGGCCGGAGCCGTGACCTTGGCTACGCCCACAACCGGCAAGCCTACTTCCCGCCCCGTTTGCGCTGTTGATCATGAAGTTGGCGCAGAATTTCGCCTCGGACAACGCGCTAACTTCATGGTCAACGGCGATAGTCGGCGGGTGGCCGGGTGGCCGGGTGGGGGTGGGTGGCGGGTGCGGGTGGCTCGGTTGATCTCGTTGGTGTTGTTGTTGCAGGCCAGGGAGACGATGACGGCGGCCGAGCTGGCTCGGGAGTTGGAGGTGTCCGAGCGGACGGTGTACCGGGACGTACTCGCGCTGGGGGCAGCGGGCGTGCCCGTTTACGCCGACCGGGGGCGGGCCGGCGGATACCGGCTGCTCGGCGGGTACCGCACCCGGCTGACCGGGCTGAGTCGCGCCGAGGCCGAGGCGCTGTTCCTGTCCGGGCTGCCCGGACCGGTCGACGAGATGGGGCTGGCCGAGCCGGTGGCGGCCGCGCGGCTGAAGGTGCTGGCCGCGCTCCCGGCACCACTGCGGGACGCGGCGCGACGCTCCGGTCAACGGTTCCACCTGGACGTACCCGGTTGGTTCGGGACCACCGACCCGCCGCCGCTGCTCAGCGACCTCGCCCGCGCGGTCTGGCAGGACCGGGTGATCGAGCTGCGTTACCGCCGCGACCGTGAGGTGACCCGGACCGTGCAGCCCTACGGGCTCGTGCTCAAGGGCGGGGTCTGGTACCTGGTCGGGCGAGTCGGCGACGACCATCGCACCTACCGGGTGGACCGGGTAATCGGGGTCGAGGTCTCCACCGCCGGCTTCGACCGGGACGAGAGCTTCGACCTGGCCGGCTTCTGGTCGGCCGGGGTGGTCGAGTTCGTCCGGGCCATGCTCCCGGACCGGATCAGCGTACGACTGAGCCCGGCTGGACTGCGTTCCCTGCGGTACCTGGTCGAGCCACCGGCCGCCGAGGAAGCCCTGGCGTCGGCGGGCGAGCCCGACGGGCAGGGCTGGGTGGTGACCCGCCTGCCCGTCGAGTCGCTCGACGTCGCCTATTCGATGATGCTCCGGTTCGGACCGGAGGTGGAGGTGCTCGACCCACCCTCGCTGCGCGCCCGGCTCGCCGACGCGGCGACCCGGCTCGGTGCCCTCTACCGGGACCCGGGACCCGTCCAACAGCGGTGAGCCGTGGACCCCGGCGACGGTTACCAGCCGGCAGCGGCCGGACGGGCGGGCGGACTGGCAGGCAGGCGGACGGACTGGCAGGCAGGCGGACGGGCAGGCGGACGGACGGGCGGACGGACGGGCGGACGGACTGGCAGGCGGGCGGGCGGTCAGCGGTAACCGGTGGCGTCGGCGGGGTGGCCGGGGTCCTGCACCTCGACGATGTAGCGCCAGGCGTCGGGTTGGCTGCCGTCCAGGTCGGTGAAGCCGTACACCCGGGCGAGTTGGCCGCTGGAGAGCGACTGGCCGGACCAGCGGGCCCGGTCCGGGTCGGCCGCCAGCGCCGCCACCGCCCGACCGACGTACGCCGGTGACTCCGAGATGACAAAGTGCGGCTGCTTCTCGGTCGCGTCCCGCCAGTTCTCCTCGGTGACGCCGAACAGGTCGAGCATCGTCTCCGAGCGCAGCCAGCCCGGCGTGAGCGAGACCGCCGTGGCGCCGTACTGGCGCAGTTCGTGGGCCTGGCTGAAGGCCAGCCGGTTGACCGAGACCTTGGCCAGGTCGTAGAAGGCGTTGAGCCGGTAGGTGCTGTCGTTGTACTCGCGGGTGCCGTCGCCCATCTCCACCACCAGCCCACCCGGCGAGCGGATCAGCAGCGGCAACGCGTAGTGGCTGGTGATCAGGTGGGTGTCGATCGACAGCCGGAGCGTCCGCAGCCCGTCGGCCAGCGAGTGCCGCCAGACCGGCTGGTCCCAGCCGATCATCGAGTCGGCCCCCCAGATGTCGTTGACCAGCACGTCCAGCCGCCCGTGCTCCCGGTCGATCCGGTCCACCAGTGCGCTTACCCGCTCCGGCTCCAGGTGGTCGACCGGCACCGCGACACCGACCCCGCCCGCCCGGTTGACGAGTTCGGCGGTCTCCTCGATGGTCTCCGGCCGGTTCATCTCCGACCGTTGGGCACGGGTGCTGCGCCCGGTCGCGTAGACGGTGGCGCCGGCGGCACCGAGTTGCACCGCTATCTGCCGGCCGGCGCCCCGGGTGGCACCGGCGACAAGCGCGATCTTTCCGCTGAGTGGTTGGCTCGATTCGGTCATGCTGATCAGGTAACCAGCAATACCTGACAGCCGATGGCCGGATTTACCGACAAACTCGGTTCACCCGCCCGGCCCCGTACGCGATCATGTCCGGCATGCGCCTGCTGCTCGCCGGGATCGTCGGCTCGACCGCGTACGGGCTGGCCGGTCCAGGTTCGGACACCGACCGGCTCGGCCTGTTCGCCGCGCCCACGGTCGCCTTCCACGGCCTGCGCCCGCCCCGCGAGTCGATCGTGACCACCGCACCCGACGCCACCCTGCACGAGGCGGGCAAGTGGTGCCGGCTGGCGCTGGGCGGCAACCCGACCGCCACCGAACTCGTCTGGTTGCCCGACGACCTCTACGACACCCGGACCGACCTCGGCGACCGGCTGATCGGGATCCGGACGGCGTTCCTGTCCGGTCCACGGGTCCGGTCGGCCTACCTCGGCTACGCCGGCCAGCAGTTCCGCAAGTTCGAAACACGCGGCGACGGCACGTTCTCGGCCGACACCCGGCGACGCACCGCCAAACACGCCCGGCACCTGGCCCGACTGCTGCACCAGGGACGGACGCTCTACGCCACCGGCCACCTACCGATCCGGCTCGACGACCCGCAGTCCTATCTGGACTTCGGCGAGCGGGTCGCCGCCGGCTCCGTCGACCGGGCGCGGGCCCTGCTCGTCGAGGCCGAACAGGACTTCGACACCATCCGTACGCCGCTGCCGCAGCGGCCGGACGAGGAGACGGTCGAACGTTGGCTGCTCGACGTACGCGCGGCGAACTACTCCCCGCCCGGCTGAGCGGTCAGCTGACCAGGCGTACCCGTACCCGGCGGTTGGCCTTGCCCTTGCTCTCCACCTTGACCACCTGGACCTTGCCGATCTGCGCGGTCGACGCCACGTGCGTGCCGCCGTCGGCCTGCACGTCCAGCCCGACGATGTCGACGATCCGGATCTCCTGCTCGTCGGCCGGGATCAAATTGGACTGGGTACGGATGATGTCCGGCAGGGCCAGCGCCTCCGCGCGCGGCAGCACCTTCACCGCCACCGAGCGGTCGGCCGTCACCTCGACGTTGACCAGTTCCTCCAGCCGGGCCTTGAAGTCGGCCGGCACCTCGGGCAGGTTGAAGTCCATCCGCGCCTCGCCCGGTTCCATGCTGTTGCCGGTGACCAGCGCCCCGAAGTCCCGGAACACCACACCGCAGAGCACGTGCAGACCGGAGTGCGTACGCATCAGCAGGGTGCGGCGGGTCTCCTCGACCGCACCGGTGACCGCCGTACCGACCGGCGGAACGGGATCGCCCTCGGCCGGGATCAGGTACAGGTCGTCGCCCTTGCGGGTGCCGACGATCCGGGTCTGCGTCCCCTGCCAGAGCAGTACGCCGTGATCCGGCGGCTGGCCACCGCCGCCCGGATAGAACGCCGAACGGTCCAGCACGATGCCCTGCTCCGGGTCGACGTGCACGACCGTGCAGGTCCACTCGCGCAGGGTCGGGTCGGCGAGGTCCAGCCGGAGCGTGTGGCCATGTTGCGTGACACCCATGACCGGGCAGACTACCCGCTCACCACCGGCGGAAACGGCGGACCTGCGCGGTCACACCGACGGCGACTAGCCGTTGTCACACCGACGGCGACTAGCCGTTCAGGAACTCGGAGATGCGTGCACGCAGGTCGGCGCGGTGCGTCCAGAGCACGCCGGGCCGGTCGTACACGTGCAGGGTGGCGTTCGGCAGCGCGGCGGCGAGTTGCTCCGCGACCGCCGCCGGGTGCAGTTCGTCACCGGCACAGCCGATCACCAACGACTCGGCGGTGACCGAGGCGAGCTTCGACGCGTCCCGTACCGGGACCTGGTCCGGCAGGCCGGCGAGCCCGTCGGCCAACCCGTCGCGCATCAACTGGTCGATCCGCTGCCGCAGGTACGCCCAACCCGCCGGGGTGTTCCGGACGGCCGCCGGCAGTTCGGCCGACGCCGCCTCCGCGACCGTGGCGGGGTCACCGCTGCGTACCGCTTCCAGCAGCAGGGCCAGCCGTTCGCGGGCCGCCACCGGACGCGGTTCGTCCAGCACCGCAGGCAGGAAGAAGACGGCCCGGTCGAACCGTTCCGGGCTTTCCAGCAGCAGCCGGGTCAGCGCACCGGCGCCGAGGCTGACGCCGACCGCCCGGCTGGCCCGGCTCAGGTCGGCGACGGCCCGCAGGTCGCGGGCCAGGTCCAGGTAGGTCCACGGGCCGTCCGGCGCGTCCGACCGGCCGTGCCCCCGGAACTGGAAGAAGACCCGTCGGCCGGTGACCGCGCTGCCCAGCGGTCGGGTGGTGGCGATGCCGCTGCCGAGGCCGTGCGCGAACACGGTCACCGGATCGCCGACGCCGGTGACCAGCCGCTCCAGCCGTACCCCGTGCGGGGTGGTGACCAGTTCGGTCTCCGGTTCGGGCAGCGCGGGGCGACCGGTCCGGGGCGCGCTGGGACCGGGTCCGTACGTCCGTGGCCCGCCATCGGGAGGCGGGGGCCAGCGGAAATCCCTCACCAGAAGCCCTTGCCGTCGGTCAGGTCCTTCAGTCCGGGTCGGACGTCGAGCAGGTAGATCAGACCGGCGGCGATGCCGATCAGGCCGAAGATGCTGAGGACGCCGAAACCGAGCAGGGTCAGCGCCAGGCAGACACCGAGGATGGCGATCCAGCCGCCCTTGGGCAGGGTGCCGATCGCCGGAAAGGCGTCCGAGCGTTGGGTGATGGCGTGCACCAGCGCCACGCCCTCGATGACGAGGGAGAAGACGAGGAGCACCAGCTCGATGACGTCCCGGACGTCGGAGTAGAAGATCGGCGCGGCAGTAACCATGCCGTGAAGCTTATGTCGGTTACCCCGGGTCCGGGCTACATGCCGTACCCGGGGTCTCACCGACCGGGCCTACTTCTCGTCGTCGATCGCGGTCTTCTTCGCCGCCTTGGTCGCCTTGGTCGCCTTGGTCGCGGTGGCCTTCGTGGCCGGCGCCTTGGCGGCGGTGGCCTTCGTGGCCGGCGCCTTCGGGGTGCCGGCGGCCTGGCTGCGGGTGGCCTTGGTGGCGGCGACCTTGGCCGCCGTCTCCTTGGTCGCGAGGACCTCCGGGGTGGCGGTCAGTTCGGCGGGCACCTCGGGCGCGTCCATGTCGGCCGGAGCCGGCGCCGGGGCGGAAGCCGGGGTGCTGACGACCCGCTCGCCCCGGGCCACCAGGGCCTCGTACGCGGCGGCGGCCCGCTCGGAGGCGGAGTACGCGCCGGAGACGATGACGGCGGCGTTGCGGATCGCCGCCGTGCGCAGCCGACGTACGTCCAGTTCGGCGCCGAGGTTGCGGCCGCGCAGTTCGGCGGCGGTGGTGTTCGCGGTACGCAGGACGTCGGTGGCCCGCTCGCGCAGCTCCGCCGTGCCGGTGACCGCCCGCTCGCGCAGCTCGGCGGCGCGGGTGGCGGCCGTGTCGCGCAGTTCGGCGGTGGTGATGCCGGCCGCCCGTTCGCGCAGCTCGGTGGTACCGCTGACGGCCCGCTCACGCAGCTCGCCGGTGCCGGCGACGGCCCGTTCGCGCAGTTCGGCGGTGCTGGTGGCGGCTTTCTCGCCCAGCTCGGTGACGACCGCGGGCAGCTTGCGGAGCTGCTGCAGGGCGAGGTCGCCGACACCGGCGACGGCGTAGAGGGGGGCGGGGATGCGGTTGCTGCTCCTGGGGTGGGTCATGACTGCTGCTCCTCCTCGACCGCGGGAGCGGTCTTCCGGACCGCCTTGCGGGCGGTTCGCTTGGCTGGTGCGGGGGCGTTCGGTGCCGGCGCGGTGCCCGACTCGGTCCGGGCCACCGATTCGAGTACGTCGTCCACCGCCGTGCCGCCGTCACCGGCCGGCGCGGCGGCACTGGCTGCACTGGTGGCGCTGTCGGTGCTGGTGGCGCTGTCGGTGCTGGTGGTGGCCGGTGCGGTGGGCTCGGCCTGGCGGGCGTTCTCCCGCCGGAAGGTCTCGTAGATCTGGCTCAGGGACTGCTTCTGCGGCATCGTCAGGTCGGGGTCGGCGGCGATCGAGGCAAGCACGCCATGCCCCTCCTTGTCGTCGAGCAGGCCGGCCCGCAGGTACATCACCGGGGTCGACACCCGCAGCGCGCTGGCGAGTTGTTGCAGCACCTCCGCGCTCGGCTTGCGCAGTCCACGCTCGATCTGGCTCAGGTAGGGGTTGCTCACCCCGGCCTGGTCGGCGAGCTGGCGCAACGAGATCTTCGCGTTGCGTCGCAGGTCACGGATGAACCCACCGACGTCGCGGGGCAGGTCCTTGGGGTTCGCCATGCGCTCGACGGTAGTTCGCTGCCGCTAGCTATTGCAAGCAAAGCGCTAGCAAGAGTTAGCGAAGTCTCAGCCGGATCAGCCGAACGTCACAGGTCGGGCAATCACGTTGCATATCGACCACCCGACTGCGTAGCTTCGCCTGATGTCGATGATCGAATTGGACGGGGCCACGCTGGCCTACGACGACCTGGGCGACGGGACCCCGGTCGTCCTGCTGCACGCCGGCATCGCCGACCGCCGGATGTGGCGTGGCCAGGTCGACGTGCTCTCCCGTACGCACCGGGTGCTCAACCTCGACCTGCGCGGGTACGGCGAATCCGACCTGCCGGAGCAGCCCTTCGCCCACCACGACGACGTGGTCAACTTCCTCGACGCGCTCGGCGTCGAACGGGCCGCCCTCGTCGGTTGCTCGTTCGGCGGTGCGGTGGCGATCGACACCGCCCTCGCCCACCCGGACCGGGTCGCCGCGCTCGCCCTGTTCGGCTCGGCGGTCTCCGGCTACGAATGGTCCGACGAGACCAACGACCTCTGGGACAGCCTGATCGGCGAGGTCGACGACGAGGACCTCGACGCCACCGCCGAGGCCGAGGTGCGGTTCTGGGTGGTCGGGCCGGGTCGCCAGCCGTCCGAGCCCGACCCGGCGTTGCTGGACTTCGCCCGCGAGATGGACCGGCGGGCACTGGCCGCCGAGGCGGCACTCGGCAATGTCGAGGTCCACGAACTCGACCCGCCGGCCATCAACCGGCTCGCCGAGATCCGGGTACCGGTGCTGGTCGGCGTCGGTGCTGCGGACGTACCGGATATCTCGGTGCTGGCCGACCTGATCGCCGCTCAGGTGCCCGGATCGACCCGGCTGCCGGACGTCCCCGACGCCGCCCACCTGCTCCCGCTGGAACGCCCCACCCCCGTCAACGAAGCCCTCCTCACCTTCCTCGCTCCCCACCCGCCCACGGGACGCTAATACAGAGAAAGAGTGGCTATCCGGCGCCGGATAGCCACTCTTTCTCTGTATTAGCGCGATCTTGGGGGAGGGAGAGGCGGGTTAGAAGGCGGGGAGGGGGTGGATTCCGCCTACTGGGAGGCCGGCGCCGAAGAGGGGGACGTCGGCCAGTTCGGCCAGGACCGGGGCGGTCACGCCCAGCCGGCGCAGGGCGGCTACTAGCACCGGCATCCGGGGTCGGGCGGCACCGTCATCGATCTTGAGGGCGACCGCGCCGACCCCCGGCACCGCGCTCACCACGACCCCCTCCGCACCCACCTTCGACAGCAGACCGGGAACCCCGCCCATCAGCCGGGTGTCCTCGGCACCGGTGCCGGCGACCAGCTCCGGGTGCGTACGCATGGCATCCGCGACCGTCCGCTCCACCGAGCCCGGCGCACCCGACACCAGCCGCAGGAACGCGCCGGCCATCCCGGTCAGCGAGACCGCGAGCACCGGCGCACCGCAACCGTCGACCCCGACCGCCGCGACCGACTCGCCGGTGAACTCCTCGACCGAGGCCCGCAGCCGCTGCTGCAACGGGTGCTCCGGCCGCCAGTACCCCTGGACCGGCCAGCCCGCTGCCAGGCAGGTCAGCAGCATGCCGGCGTGCTTACCGGAACAGTTCATCCGGATCCGGGCCGGTCCACCACCGGCCGCCAGGACCGCGGCCCGTGCCGCCTCACCGATCGGCAGGTCGGGCGGGCACCGCAGGTCCGACTCGGTCAGACCGGCGCTGCGCAGCAGCGCGCCGACCCGGGCCACGTGGAAATCCTCGCCGTAGTGGCTGCCACAGACCAGGGCCAGATCGGCCGAGTCGACCAGCCGCAGGCCGGAGCGGAGCATCCCGATCGCCTGCATCGGCTTGCTGGACGACCTCGGGAAGATCGGCGACAGCACGTCACCGGCCGACGCGACGACGGTCCCGGTCGCGTCGAGAACCACCACCGAACCCCGGTGCGACCCCTCGACGAACCCGGACCGGACCACCTCGGCGAGCGGCTCGCCGCCCGTGTAGCTCTGTGCCATGGCGCAGACGGTAGCGAGTCGCCGGACCGCCACCTTAGGGAGCCCTCAGTTTCGAGGCGGAAGTCCCAGCAGCTCACGGGCGTGCGTAGTGGTCAACGGGGGGCGCTGGGCGAGTTGGGCGAAGCCGACGGCGCGGGCCACCAACTGCATGTTCGACTCCACCGGCCGCCCCTTCGCGTACGTGATGGTGTCCTCCATGCCCACCCGCAGGTGACCACCGGTCGACAGCGACGCGAGCAGCACGTCGATCGTGCTGCGGCCGATCCCGGTGGCGGAGAACGTGCTCCCCTCGGGCAGGTCCCGCAGCGCCTGCCGGCAGGCCACCAGCGCCTCGGTGGTGCCCGGCATACCCCCCGGGACCCCCATCACGAAGTCGACGTGCACGTGCCCACCGGCCGGCAGGCCGTGCCTGTCGAGCAGGCGGCGCAGGGTGGTGAGCTGCCCTAGGTCGAAGATCTCGTACTCGGGCACTATGCCGCGCTCCTGCATCCGGGTGTGCAGCTCGACGATGAACTCCCACCGGTTGAGGAACACGTCCTCGCCGAAGTTGACCGTACCCATCGTGCAGGAGGCCATTTCCGGGCCGGCGTCGAGCACGGCGAGCCGCTCGACCTCCGGATCGGTCACCGCACCACCGGTGGAGAGCTGCACGATCAGACCGGTGGCATCCCGCAGCGCGGCGACCGTGTCCCGCAGCCGCGCCGGGTCGAGCGTCGGCCGGGCCCGCCCGTCCCGGATGTGTACGTGGATCACGGCCGCGCCGAGCGCTTCGCACTCCTTCGCGGTCAACACCAGCTCGTCCAGGGTCACCGGCAGCGCCGGCACCTCGGCCTTGGTCGACTCCGCCCCGGTCGGGGCAACCGTGATCAACGTCCCTGTTGTCATGCCGGCGATCCTAACCAGGCCGCTCCCAGACCCCCGCCACACCAGCGGTACGCCACCGCCGGTCGACGGCTCAGGACGGGTCGATCGCCGCGGCCGTACCGTCGACGAGCAGTCGCGCGTCCTCCGGCACGTTCCGCTTCAGTACGGCGAGCGCGACCGGCCCCAGCTCGAAGTGACGTACGGCGGTGCCGACGAATCCCACCGTCCGGTCACCGTCGGCCACCGCCGTGCCGACCGCCGGAAGCTGGTCCGAGCTGATCCCGTCCAGGTGCAGCAGGACCAGTCGACGGGGCGGGCGGCCCATGTTGTGCACCCGGGCCACCGTCTCCTGACCCCGGTAGCAGCCCTTGTCCAGGTGAACGGCCGGCCCGATCAGGTCCACCTCGGCCGGGATGGTGCGGTGATCGGTCTCGAAGCCCACCCGGGGCAGCCGGGCGGCGACCCGGATCGCCTCGTACGCCCAGAGCCCGGCCAGCGGCACCCCGGCCCCGGTCAGCTCGGCCACCACCCGGTCCAGCTCGGCGCGGGGCACCAGCAGGTCCACTCCGAGCTCGACCCGGCGGGCCCACCCGCCACCCGGCAACGGGCGTACGTCGTACCTCGTGCTCGGTCGGGGCGGCACGGCCCCGCCGGCGAACTTCGGACCCGGCACCGGCAGCGCGTCCGGCTCTTCGAGCCCGGTCACACCGAGCGTGCCGATGGCCTCGGTGGCGCGCGGGCCGACCAGGGACAGCACCGCCCACTCGGCGGTGGCGTCACGCGGGTCGACGCGGGTGAAGAAACGCATCTTCTCCAGGTAGGTGAGCAGGCCGGCGGTGTCCCGGGGCTCGGTGTCCAACCAGGTGGTCTCGCCGTCCTCGGCGACCATGGCGTGCTGCTCGATGTGCCCGTGCGGGGACAGGACGAGCAGTTCGCTGCCCTGCCCGGCGCGCAGGTCGGCCAGGTGCTGACTGGTGAGGGTGTGCAGCCAACTCGCCCGTTCCACACCGGGCACCGCGATCACGCCCCGGTGGGAGCGGTCGACCAGTCCCACGTCGGTGGCGAGGTGACGCTGCTCGCGCATCGGGTCGCCGTAGTGGGCGGCGACCCCGCGTACGCCGGCCGCGACGTGCTCCGGTCCCGGCTGGTCCGGCGTCTGCTCGTCCAGTACCTCGATGGCCACCGCGCCCGCGATGTCGATCATTGGTGCACCCCGCCGTCGACTAGTCCTGCTGCTCCCCACACTTCCGGCAGACGCCGAAAAGTGCCACGTGCCCGACGTCGACCTGGAACCCCCGGTCACCGGCCAACTGGTCGGCGAGCGGCCGGAGCAGGTCCGGGTCCATCTCGTCGACCTCCCCGCACGACCGGCACACCAGGTGCACGTGCTGGTCGGCACCGGCCGCGTGGTACGTCGGAGAACCGTGCGACAGGTGCGTATGGGTAACCAGCCCGAGCCGCTCCAACAATTCCAGGGTGCGGTAAATAGTGGTGATGTTCACTCCGGCGGCGATCCCCCGGACCGCCGTGTGCACCTGCTCCGGGGTCGCGTGCCCCAGTTCGAGGACGGCTTCGAGAATCAGTTGCCGCTGCGCCGTCAGGCGCAGCCCACGGGAGCGCAGCATCTCGGCCAGCGAGGATTCCGACACCGTACGAGTGTAGTTCCTCCGGCCGCTGGACCCCGATTTCCGGCACAGCGCCCTTCGATCCGGGCCTCCCCCGCCGGTCCTCCCCCGCCGGCGGGTGTGCGGGTTGCCCGGACCGGCGCTCCGGCCACCGCTACGCTCTGGAATCGTGTCCGGGCAACAGATCGTCGCCGTACTCGGCCGGGGTGTGCTGCCGGCCGAGCAGCCGGTCGTGCGCGCCGACGACCGGGGCGTGCTGCACGGCGACGGCCTGTTCGAGACCATGCACGTACGCGGCGGTCGCCCGTGGCTGCGCGACGAACACCTGGCCCGGCTGGTCCGCTCGGCCGCCTCGGTGGACCTGCTGCTGCCCGACGTCGCCGAGCTGGCCGAGTTGCTGGATTCCGCCTGCGCCGCCTGGCCGGCGCAGACCGAGGGGGCGCTCCGCCTGGTCTGCACCCGTGGCCCGGAGTACGGCGGCCCGGCGACCGTCTTCGCCACCGTGTCGCCGGTCGCTCCCGCGCTGCGGCTGGCCCGGACCAACGGTGTGAACGTCGCCACGCTGCCGCTGGGGGTGCCGGCCGGGGCCCGCGCCGGGCTGCCCTGGCTGCTCGCCGGGGTCAAATCCACGTCGTACGGGACCAGCCTGGCGGCTCACCGCTGGGCGGCGGCGAATGGGGTCGACGACGTGCTCTGGATCTCGACCGATGGTTACGCCCTGGAGGGGCCGAGCGCCAACCTGGTCTGGCTGGACGGGGACACCCTCTGTACGGTGCCGGCCGCCAGCACCGGGATCCTGCCCGGAGTGACCGCCGCATGGCTGCTCGCCCACGCCGGGTCGGTCGGATTCTCCGCCGAGGAACGCCTGATCACCCCGGCCGAACTGCGCGAGGGGACCTGCCTCGGCGCCTGGTTCACCTCGTCCGTACGCGGCCTGGCCGAGATCCGCACCCTAGACGGCATGCCCCTCCCCCCGTCCCCGTACACCCCCGCCCTCCGCGACCTCCTAGCCTTCCCCACCGCCTGACCCCCTCCCCCCGCCCAAGATCGCCCTAATACAGAGAAAGAGTGGCTATCCGACGCGGGATAACCACTCTTTCTCTGTATTAGGGCACTTCAAGAAGCGGGAGGGCGCGGGGGTCAGCCGCCGACGCGGATGAGGCGGGCGGAGAGGTGGGGGGAGAGGGGTTGGCCCACGGCGGCAAGTTCCTGGGCATAGAGGAGGGCGCCGTCGACTATGCCGAACAGGCGGTGGCCGGCGGTGACCTCTTTCGCCGTGGCGGTCCGGACCACCGCGTCGGTGACCAGTTCGAGCTGGAGGCCGGTGAGCTTGCCGATGTGCAGCTCCATGATTCCGGGCGGGCTGCTCATCATCGCCTCGACCTCGTCGGTGGCCTTGCCGTCGACCATCACCGGCCGCCACCAGCCGACCTCGCGGTTGCCCGGACGGATCGGGCGGCTCTGCTCGTCCAGCAGCCAGGCCCGCGACTCGTAGTGCAGGAACGGCCGCCCGTCATGGCTGATCTTGATTTCCTGGCCGTAGTCGAAGTCGTCGATCGTCGGGTAGCCGCCGCGTCCGCGCCCGCGCCACAGCCCGACGTACGGCAGCAGGCCCAGCAGGGCCGGGTGCAGGTCGGGACCGGTCCGCAGGTCGTACGTCTCCTCGAAGGGGTACGGCTCGACCGGTGGCGCGTTCAGCCACGGGGGCGGTGCCATCGGATTGTCCGGGGAGGTGCTCTCCGCGCTCACCAGCGTCCTCTCGAGATTCGTACGGCAAGGTAGACCAGGCCACCGGCGAGCAGGCCCAAACCGGCCACCAGCAGGCTGACGAACCCAATCTCGGTAACCATGACAAGGTCATCCTATGCTGGTCGGTATGGCACGCACTCTCGTCGTCAAGGCCACAGCCGGCACCGATTCGCCGGAGCGGTGCGCCCAGGCGTTCACCGTGGCCGCTACCGCAGTCGCGGCAGGGGTGGACGTGTCGCTGTGGCTCACCGGTGAGTCGAGCTGGTTCGCGCTGCCCGGCCGGGCCGCCGAGTTCGAGCTGCCGCACTCGGCCCCGTTGGCCGAACTGCTACACGTCATCCTGACCGCTGGTCGGGTCACTGTCTGCTCCCAGTGTGCGGCACGGCGGGAGATCGGCGAGGGGGACGTGCTGCCGGGCGTACGGATCGCCGGGGCGGCGGCCTTCGTCGAGGAGGCGATGGCCGACGGCGCCCAGGCGCTGGTCTACTGACCGGACGGTTCCTTCGGACCGGTCAGATCACCGATCCGGCGACCTGTTCGAGGATGCGGAAGTCCTCGGTGACCGGGCGCGGGTCGTCCGGGGTGTCCGGGTTGGTGTCGAGGATGACGTACGCGCAGTCGAGCGCGGCCAGCGCGTCGAGGTCGGCCCGGACCTGGGCGAGCGTGCCGGTGCCGACCGGGCGGTCGTCGGCGGAAACATGGTGGTCGGTGAGGTGGATCTGGAACCGGGGGCAGAACTCCGGGACCGATCGACCGGCCGTCTCGGCGGCGGCTCGCAGCGCCGGCAGACCCTCGTCGCGCAGCCAGGACATGGCGGCGTTGTTCGGGTGCCAGGCGTCGCCGTACCTGGCCGCCCGGCGGATCGCGCCGGGTGAGGTGCCACCGACCCAGATCGGCGGTGTCCGGACCGGCCGGGGAGCGGTGCTGACCTCCCGGAACGACACGTGCCGGCGGTCGGCGGAGATCACGTCGTTCGCCCAGAAGGTCCTGATCACGTCGAGGTACTCGTCGGTGATCCTGCCCCGCTGCTCGAACGGCACACCGAGCGCCGCGTACTCCAGCTTCGACCAGCCGACGCCGACACCGAGGATGAACCGGCCGCCGCTGAACTGGTCGAGGTTCGCCGCCATCCGCGCGGTCAACAGCGGATTGCGGTACGGCAGCACGGTGACCGTCGTACCGAGTTCCAGGGTGCTGGTCTGCGCGGTGAGCCAGGACAGGGTGGCGAACGGGTCGTAGAACGGGGTGGGGTAGATCGCCTGCACGTCGGGGGTGGGTGCGACGTGGTCGGACATCATCGCCGCCGCGAATCCGGTCTGCTCGGCGAACCGTGCCCAGGCGCTCAGGTTGTCCGGGGTGGCGGCGGGGCCGAAGTTGCGGATGTTCAGACCGAGCTTCACGAGTGTGCCTCCATGGTGGACAGGTACCGGGTGAAGGGTTCGTCGGCGCCGTCGACCGGCAGGTGCAGCACCTGTTCCGGGGCGAGTCCGCGCAGCGCCTGCTGCATCGCGGTCAGCAGCGGGCCGTTGTCCGAGGGGGCGGGGTAGCCGAGGTCCGGCACGTACTCCTTCGGGGCGGCGTACACGATCCGGGTGATCCCGGCACCGGCGGCGACCGCGTGGCAGATCGCGCACGGCTCACAACTGGACAGCACGACGGCCCCGGTCAGGTGCAGTACGCCGAGTGCCCGGCAGGCGTTGCGGACGGCCGCGACCTCGGCGTGCGCCGTCGGGTCGTGGTCGCGCAGGGCGGTGTTGACGCCGGTGGCGACGATCTCGCCGTCGCGTACGACGAGCGCGCCGAACGGGAGTTGGCCGGCGGCGGCGTTCTCGACGGCCAGGCGTACGGCTTGGGCCAGGAACCGACGCTCGGCACTGTCACCGGTGTCGTGGCGATCGATGCTCATGATCAGATGCTAGGGGTCGGGTCGGCGTCCCGCTGACCCGTCGGGTCGGGCAGCGGGTCGGTCGGTCAGGTAGTGGTGCAGGTGGCCGGAGCCGTCGAGCATGGCGGTCGCCCGTACGGTGAGTTCCGCCTGTCGGGACGCGACTGCCGCGCGCAGGGCGTCGCTGCTCCCGGTCTCGCGCAGCCCGTCGAGTACGGGCCGGATCTGGATCAGCGGATACCGGCCCTGCCGGAGCATCTTGATCATCCGGGCGTCCCGGATCTGGGCCGGGCCGAACCGACGGGACCGGGTTCCGGGCTCCCGTTCCGGGGTGAGCAGGCCGGCGGCCTCCCAGACCCGCAGCGCCGACGTACGCACGCCGAGGTGGGCGGCGACCTCGCCGATGCGCAGGGCGGACCGGGCCGGTGCCGGGGTCGTCACTCCGGTCGGCCCGGTTGTTCCACCGGTTGTTCCACCGGTCGTTCCGAGGTCCTGCCGGGCGACCGCTTCGAGGGCAACGCCGGTGGCCCGCAACGACAGCCGCTCCTCGTGCAGGGCGGCGTGACCGGCGTCGACCAGGGCGAGCGCGGCGGCGACGTCCCCGTTGTGCACGCTCTGCATGATCGATCGGGCGGTGTCCCAGCCGTAGCCACGGGCCAGCGCCCGGTAGGTGAGCAGCGCGCGGCGGTGCCGGTCGTCGAACCTGCGGTATCCGGCCGGGGTCCGGGGCGTCGGGGGCAGGATGCCGGCGTCGACGTAGTTGCGGATCTGCTGGGTGGAGACACCGACCAGCCGGGCCAGGTCCACCGGCCGCAGGTCCCTGCCCTCCCGACCCATCCCGCCCTCTTCCTCCGTAGTTGAGGGTTTGAAGCCTACCGACCTTGCCAGATCACTGAAAGTCTCAAATGGGTTCTTCAATGAAATACTTGAAGTCATGAACTCGGGCGAATGGATTCGGGTGGTTGGCGCCCGCCTGCACAACCTTCAGAACGTCACCCTCGCGGTGCCGAAGAACAAACTCGTCGTACTGACCGGGCTGTCCGGGTCGGGCAAGTCCACGCTCGCCCTCGACCTGCTGCACCGGGAGGGTCAACGGCAGTACATGGAGTCGCTGGGTCTGGTCGGCTACGTCAGCCGGCTACCAGTCGACTCGATCACCGGCCTGTCGCCGTCGATCAGCGTCGACCAGTACCTGACCAACCACAGCCCCCGGTCGACCCTCGGCACGGTCACCGACGTGTACACGTACCTGCGGGTGCTCTGGGCGCGGCTCGGCCACCGCCCGTGCCCGGCCTGCGAGCGGGACATCCCACCCACCTACCGGCTCGGCGCCGACGAGGCATGGGACGACGAACCGGCCGGCGAACCGACGGACGCGTCCACCGGGGACGGGCCGAGGAGCCCGTGCCCGCACTGCGGCAAGCCGGTACCGGAACTGGTGATGGGAAACTTCTCCTTCAACAAACCCGCGGGCGCGTGTCCCACCTGCACCGGTCTCGGCACCACCTTCCAGGCCGACGTGGACCGCCTGGTCGACCAGGACCGCAGCGTCTCCGGCGGTGCCGTACGCGCCTGGCTGCCGGTGCTCACCGAACGCAACATCCCGATCCTTCTGGCCGCCGGCCGGCACTACGGTTTCACCTTCGACCCGGACACCCCGGTCCGCGACCTCGGTGAGATCGAACGCGCCCTGCTGCTGCACGGCGTCGACAGCCCCGAGTTCCGGGCCCACTTCCCCGACACCGCGCCTCCGACCGCCGTCTCCCGTGGACGTTTCGAGGGCGTGGTGACCAACGTGCTGCGCCGGTACGCGGATCGGATCAACGACCCGACCTACCGGGAGAAGGTCGAACAGGTGCTGGTCAACCAGACCTGCCCCGACTGCCTGGGCAGCCGACTGCGCCCGGAGAGCCGGCGGGTCACCGTCGCCGGGCTCACCATCGTCGACGCCGCCCGCATGTCACTGGACGCCCTCGCCGCCTGGACCGGGACGCTGCGCAGCCAGCTCACCGACGACGAATGGCTGGTCACCGAGCCGATCGTGGCGGATCTGGACGTACGCGTACGCCGGTTGGTCGACGTCGGGGTCGGTTACCTGACCCCGGACCGAGCCACTCCCAGCCTCTCGGCCGGCGAAACCCAACGGCTGCGGCTGGCCGCGTTGCTCGGTTCCGGCCTCACCGGGGTGCTCTACGTGCTCGACGAGCCCACCATCGGCCTGCACCCCGCCGACACCGACCGGCTGGTCGAGGTGCTGCGCCGGCTACGCGACCTCGGCAACACCGTACTCGTCATCGAGCACGACCTCGACGTGCTCCGCGCCGCCGACCACGTCATCGACGTCGGGCCGGGGGCGGGCCGCGACGGTGGGCGGATCGTGGCCGAGGGAACGCCGGCCGAGGTGGCCGCCGGCACCGGCTCGGTCACCGCCGACTATCTCGCCGGCCGCCTGGTCATGCCGGTACCCGCGACCCGCCGACCGGTCCGGACCGGTCGGGCGCTCACCATCCGTGGGGCGCGGGCCCACAACCTGAAAAATCTCACCGTACGGCTACCGCTGGGCCTGTTCGTCGCGGTCAGCGGCGCCTCCGGCTCGGGGAAATCGTCACTCCTGCTCGACATCCTCGACCGGGCGGCCCGGCAACGCTTCTACGGTGCGAGCGAGGTGCCCGGCCCGCACGACGGGATCGACGGCTGGGAACACCTCGACAAGATCGTCACGATCGACCAGCAGGCGATCAGCCGGGTGGCACGCTCGAACGCGGCGACGTACTCGGATGCGTTCACCCCGATCCGGGAGGCGTTCGCCGCGACCGCCGACGCCCGACGGGGCGGGCTCACACCGGGGCACTTCTCGTTCAACGTGGCCGGTGGACGCTGCGAACGGTGTCAGGGGGCCGGGCTGCTGACCGTACACATGCATTTTCTGCCGGAGGTGCAGGTCCGCTGCCCGGCCTGCCACGGGCGGCGGTTCACCCGCGAGGTGCTCGCCGTGCGCTACGGCGACCACGACATCGCCCAGGTGCTCGACCTGACCATCGCCGAGGCGCTCACCCTCTTCGCGGGAGTGCCGGCGGTGGCGACCCGGCTGCGGCTGATGAGCGAGGTCGGGCTCGGTTACCTGCGTCTGGGCCAGCCGGCGACCACCCTGTCCGGTGGTGAGGCGCAGCGGATCAAGCTGGCGAAGGAACTCGGCCGTCGGGCCACCGGCCGTACGTTGTACCTGCTGGACGAGCCGACGACCGGCCTGCACGCCGCCGACACCGCCCGCCTGCTCGGCGTCCTCCAGCGGCTGGTCGACGCCGGCAACACGGTGGTCACCATCGAGCACAACCTGGACGTGATCCGGGCCGCCGACTGGGTGATCGACCTCGGCCCGGCAGGCGGTGCGGCCGGTGGCGAGATCGTCGCCCAGGGCACTCCGGAACAGGTGGCCACAGTGGCCGCCTCCCCGACCGCCGCCTTCCTGTAGCGGTTCGGCGGGTGGGCGGGGCCTGTCGGTGGCGCTAGCTCGCGGGCCGGGCCTGCTGGACGAGGGCGAGCACCGCCGGCAGCAGCGCCTCGTTCGCGCCGATGGTGGCACCGGAGTCGGCGGTGTGCGGGCTCCCGTCGATGTCGGCGAGACGGGCGCCCGCCTCCCGCGCGATGATCACCCCGGCGCTGGTGTCCCACGGCTTGTTGCTCAGCATCACGAAGGCGTCGATCCGCCCGTGCGCGAGCCAGGCCAGGTCGATCGCGGCGGACCCGAACATCCGTACGCGCTGCGCCTGCTCGGCGAAGGCGGCGGTGATCGCCAGCCGGGGCACGTTCAGCGCGGCGGCCCCCGCCCCGACCGCGAAGTCCCCGACCGCCACCAGCGCTTCGGTCAGGTCGTTCGTCCCGCTGACGTGGATCCGCTCCCCGTCGGCGAAGGCGCCCTGCCCGAGCGCCGCCGAGTAGCGGTTGCCGAGGAACGGCAGGTCGATCACCCCGAGCACGGATCGCTTCCGCTCGATCAGACCGAGCGAGACCGCGCAGAGCGGTGACCCGTGCACGAAGTTGACCGTCCCGTCGACCGGATCGAGTGACCAGGTGAGTCCGTCGCCCGCCCCGCTGGTCCCCTCCTCCTCACCGAGGAAACCGATCTGCGGCGTACGTTCGGCCAGGAAGGCACGCAGTCTCCGCTCGATGGCGAAGTCCACCTCGGAGGCCATGTCCCGCTCCCCCTTGCCGGTCAGCACCCCCGGCAGCGACGTACGCATCATGTCCCGGGCCAGGTCGACGGCCTCGTGCGCCACCGGCAGCAGATCCCCGTAGTCGGTCATCCCCGCCACCTCTCCGCGCAGCCAGTGCTTCCCCTCGACGATCAAACCACGGCGTTACGCCCCGGATGGCAGGGCGCGACCCACCGGGACGCACAACACACTTTTCCCATACATCAAATTCGATGTACGCACACCTTCGATGAAGTACGCCCAAACAGCGCGACATTCTCCGCCAGGGCCGCGATCATGTGGCTTGAAGAAGATCTTTGGCATCCGCGCAGAATCGTCGTACCGCCGCGTCTCGGCGCCGATGTGCTTGAAGCGCGCTGACCAGATTCCTGACGTGCTTGACACAACGAGCCGAGGTCACCTGACCGTGGAGGGTCTGCACCGCCAGATCGCCCAGGGCCACTGCCCTGTCCAGCTCGGGCTGTGCCTGCCGGACATAGGTCGTGGCCAGCAAGGCATTCCGCAAAGCGCCCTCGCGCGTGTATTCGTTGCCTTGAAGTCGCAGGGCGGCGCGCAGGTGCTCCCGTGCGCGCGGCCAGTCTTCGAGTTTGACATAGCAGTAGCCGGCCTGCGCGTGTGCCTGGGCCGGATTGATCCAGTAGGCCCAGTCGGGGTCGCCGTGGTCGGGGCTTGCATCCGTGAACCGGTTGAACGCGGCGTCAAGAGCACGTCTGGTCTCGTTCACCGCCTGCCCGTTCGCGTGCGCCTCTGCGGCCCGCAGGTCGAGGATCGCCGCGACCTTCGGTGAGGTGGTTGGGTATCCTGCCCGCGCGGTTTCGGTCAGCGTGACGGCCTGACGAATCTGGCCGAGGTCTTTGGCCTGACAGGACATGAAGCCCAAAATGTTCGCACCCAAGCCACGGTCACCGGCAGCGTGCGCCTCGTAGAGCCCGGCGATCCAGAACCTCTGCGCCCGGGCGTGATGGCCCTCGTCAAACGACAGCCAACCAGCCAGACGCAGCAATTCCCCTGATGCGGCATGCAGACGGCGGCCCACCGAGTCGCTGTAGCGACGATGCTCCAACAATCCCACAACAGTGGACAGGTGCTGGCGAACCAGTCCGGGGGTCTGACCTCCCCCAAGGTGATCATCCATCCGCCGTAGTCCCGCGGTGACGATCTCAAGTTGATCAATAACCTCGCCCGAGAGCAGGTGACCGCTGGTAGACGCGATACTGGGAGCAGCCGGAGCGATAAGCCAGTCATGCGCCGGCTCGGACAACGCCGAGCCGAGAAGCGTAAGGAACATACGCCGGTACATGTCCCCAGCCTTCATGACGACCTGCACACAGCGCGCAAGGCACCGGCCGCCGTCCAGGGCAAGATCAGTCCCGTCGAGGCTGGCAGAGCCTCATGACCGTCATCTCGCCAGCCAAGATCCTCGGACTGACCGGCCGCTGTAACTGTTCTGACAGCAACGCCGCAGTCAGCACCGGCCATGGGTTGCGAGGCTTGTCCCCCTGCCTCCACTTGTACGGAGTCTTCAAATGCAACCGAGCAGTGCGCCCCTGCCTCTCGGCGTATTCGTTCAGTCGCCGGGCCAGTTGCTCCGGCTGCCAACCGGCCTCCGAGAGCAGTTGGTTGAACCTTTCGCCGCGCACTGTCATTCGATGTGGACCCCGGACAAGTAGAAGTCGCCGCCTGACCACACAGTAGCCGCCCGGCTGTCTCAACGGGACCCTCGAACACCGTCCGCACCAATAGGCACCTCGGGCACCGGTTTTCGCTGCCCTGACGATCAGGTCGACTAAGAACCAAGCACCAAGGCCTCCCCAAGCCCCGATCACGCCCACCGATGCCATGGAAAGACCTCCCCCTCGGCACCCAAACCTCCCTCGACCTAGGGCAAATGGTGGTGATCGGAGATCCACGGGCACGTATTTGCCCTAGATCGACGGGGCAGAGACGCGTACCCGGACCCGAGTGGAGTGCAGGATGTGTGTTGTCGTACGACCCGGGCGAGCCGCCGGCAAGTCCACCGCCCGAGTGTGTGAACCCGTTGATGTGGCTGATGGCGTACCAACTCTTTCGGGATCATCGGCCGGATCGGGACGGGTTCTGTGTGACGTGCGTACCCGGTGAGTTTCTGCCGTGCGTGGGGCGACAGCTCGCCGAGCGGGGGTTCCGGGTGGCGTGCGGCGGGTCGGACGCCTCGCCGCTGCCGGCGTGAGGACGGAACGGTGACGGTCTACCGCAGCACCATGCCAGTGGCGACGGGATCCGGGCCGTCGCGGTGGTCGCGCTGATCCGGCCGTACGTCCTCGCCCGCACCACCACGGGCCAGGCGCCACTGCGCCCGGCGACCGGTCCACACGGTCGCAATCCCGGGCTTCGGAACATGCCCGGCCCTCGGCGGTGGGATCCGACGTGACCTATCCCGGCCGGGTGCCGGAATCCGGTGAGATCGTGCTGCTCGACGCCGCCGCGAGCGTCCAGTTTGCCGGTGATCGCGCGATCCTGCTCCGGATGACCCGCCTCGACAAACAGTTCACCTACTACGGCTGGACCTGGTTGACGGGTTACCAACTCGACCGCCAGGGCAAAGCCGTCGAGAAATGCGACGTCTTCGTCAGCCTCGCCGGCATCAAGTACCGCACCCCGCCCACCCCGCCCACCCTCACCCATCGACGTTGATCATGAAGTTAGCGCGCCTTCCGGGGGCGGAAATCTGCGCTAACTTCATGATCAACGACAGGATCCCGGCCTACCCGGGGGGTGGGTTAGGGGCAGGGGGTGGTGGTGGTGATGTGGGTTTCGGTGTCGGTCAGGTGGACTGTGACGCTGAGGGTGGGGGTGCGGTAGGCGTACAGGGTGGGGGTGTCGGTGATGGTGGTGGCACTGGGGCCGGCGAAGGGGCGGAGGGTTTCGCCGAGGGGGGCGGAGATGCCGCCTCGGGCGGTTGCCCGGACCGTGTGGGCGGTGCCGCCGGTGGGGCAGGGGATGGCACCGCTGCGCTCGGTCGAGGTGGGGGCGGGTAGGCCGAGGGCGGCCAGCACCTCATTGGGTTCGGTGTCGATCGGGAGGCCGATCAGGGGGTCGGCGAACTCGGTGTCGGCGGGAACGGGTCGGCAGCCGCTCTCGGCGGTGAGTTCGATGACGCCGGGGTCGGTGACGTCGCCGTAGATGGCGACGAACTCGCCCGCGTCGGCGCGGAGCGTGTGGGTGCCGACGGTCGGGTTGTGCCGTACGCGGGGGCGGTATTCGGTGGGCAGGCGCGCGGCTATCCGGTCGAGCAGGGCCGGTGCGGCGGCTTCGGCGGTACGCAGGGTGATGGTGCCGATCAGGTCTCCGCCGTCGCGCAGCGGGGTGATCCGGCAGCCCCGTTCCAGGGTCGGGCCGCTGATCTCGATAGCCGGTTCGGGTCCCGCGCCGACCAGGAGGTGGCCGAGGGCGCGGTGCAGCACCGGCATGGCGGCGTCGACGTCGCGCTGTTCGCGGACGGTGGGGGTGTCGTGGCGGAACGAGACATAGGCGACCACCAGCAGCAGAACCGCCCAGGCGGCCACCCCGGCCAGCAGCCAGCGCCGCCGTGGTCGGGGGGATGCCGGCCCCGGCTCCGGTGGGCCGGCCGGCGGCGGGTGAACCGCCGCGTCTGTACTCACGCCCGCCATCGTGACATGTCAGCCCAGGTCAAAGTACGGCCGGCCGGCGGTCAGAGTACGGGCAGCAGTCGGTAGCCGACTCCGCGTACGGTCTGCACCTGCGGCCCGCCCTCGATGACCCGCAGTTTCCGGCGCAGTCGCTTGATCGCGGAGTGCAGGATCGCGGTGTCGCCGAGGTAGGCGCCGCCCCAGACCGAGTCGAAGAGCCGTTCGTAGGTCCAGACCATCAGCGGCGGTCCGACCAGCCGGGCGAGCAGTTCGCGCTCCAGCCGGGTCAGCGCCAGCGGTTCCCCGCGCCAGGTGACCAGGTGCGCGCCGGGGTCGATGAGGAGTTCGCCGATGCTGACCGGCAGCGCGGGCAGGGGCGGTGGTGTTCCCGTCGGGGCACCTTCCGGTGGGAAGAGCGTCGCCCGCAGTTCCGCCAGATCGGCGACGATGAGTACGCGTCCGAAGTCGTCGAGCCGGCGCAGTACCCTGGCACGAACGGCCGCGTCGGTGGATACGCATACGACGAGTGGTACCTCGGTCTCGGCCAACCGGATCCTCCCCGTGCATCGGCTCGCATCAGCCAACGCGCTCCGGCCGGTGGAGTCAACGGCCTGTGGGGACCCTCCCAATTGGTTGGGCACCCTCCCAGGGACGTCAAGATGATCGTATTCAGGCTGAATACTGCCTGAATACTGCCCACCTATGGTCTTGATCATGGTCAAAACGACCCTGAGCATGTCTCCTGAGCCGGTGCGGGCCGCTCTCCAACGTCGCAGTCGGGCCCGCGCCCGCCCCAGCCGCGCCGGACATCCCGGAGCAGCTTGACCCGGCGCTGCGAGCACATCGGAGCGTCGCGGAGGTGGAGGAGAGATGACACACCGACTGGGACGCCCAGCGGCGAGCCGGTCCAGACTCTGGCGGTCACGCGCCGGGCACGCCGGCAGCCGTCGGCGGATCGCCGCCCTGGTCTCGGCCGTCGTACTCGGCATCACGGCCCAACCGGCGATGGCCGTGGCGGCCGGTCCCGCCGCACCGGTCAGCCCGCAGGTGTTGACCGAACTGAGCACGAAGGGCAACACCAGCTTCGTCGTCTACCTGCGTGAACGCGCGCAGCTCGGCAACACGGCGAAGGTGAGGGACGCGGACGCCCGAGCCGGTCAGGTCTACCAGCAGCTCACCGGCACCGCCGCCCGTACGCAGCGCGGGCTGCTCGGTGAGCTGAACCGGCGCAAGGTCCGGCACCAGTCGTTCTGGATCGCCAACGCGGTCCAGGTCCGGGGTGACAGGGCGCTGGTCGACGCGATCGCGGCCCGGCCCGAGGTGGAGCGGATCGAACCGGATCGCACGTACCAGCTGGTCGAGCCGACGTCGACGAAGGCCGCCCCGCAGGATGTCAGCGGCATCGGCTGGGGTGTGGCCAACATCGGCGCTCCGAAGGTCTGGTCCGAGTACGCCGACCGGGGCGAGGGCCTGGTCATCGCCAACATCGACTCGGGGGTGCAGTTCGACCACCCGGCACTGGTCAACGCGTACCGGGGGAACCTCGGCAGCGGCACCTTCGACCACAACTACAACTGGTTCGACCCGGCGGGCGTCTGCCCGACCCAGGCCCCCTGCGACAACTCCGGCCACGGCAGCCACACGATGGGCACCATGGTCGGCGACGACGGCGCCGGCAACCAGATCGGTGTCGCGCCCGCGGCGAAGTGGATGGCCGCGAAGGGCTGCGAGACCAGCAGCTGCTCCAGCGAGTCGTTGATGGCCGCCGGCCAGTGGATCCTGGCCCCGACCGACCTCAACGGCGAGAACCCCCGCCCGGACCTGCGCCCCGACATCGTCAACAACTCGTGGGGCGGTGGCCAGAACGACCTCTGGTACCAGCAGACCATCGCCGCGTGGCGGGCCGCCGGCATCTTCCCCACCTTCTCCGCCGGCAACGACGGCGAGTACGGCTGCGGCACCGCGAACTCCCCCGGCGACAACCCGGAGGCGTACGCGGTCGGCGCGTACGACGTCGACAACAACATCGCCGAGTTCTCCAGCCGGGGATCGTCCCTCGTGGACGGTCAGCCGAAGCCGAACCTCGCCGCACCCGGCGTCGACATCCTCTCCAGCGTCCCCGGTAACGAGTACGGCCTCAGCAGCGGCACCTCGATGGCGGCCCCGCACCTGTCCGGCGCGGTGGCACTGATCTGGTCGGCGGCACCGCTGCTGCGCGGCGACATCGCCGGCACGGAGAAGCTGCTCGACGACACCGCGATCGACGTCGAGTCGCTCGGCTGCGGTGGCACGGTCGACGACAACAACAACTTCGGCGAGGGCCGGCTCGACGTCTACCGGGCGGTCAGCGCTGCCCCACGCGGGCCGGTCACCGTGGTCACCGGCACGGTCGCCGCGCTCGGCACCCGTGAGCCGATCGCCAACGCCACGGTTGCCCTGGGTAGCCGTACCGCCCGTACCGACCAGTTCGGTCACTACACCCTGCCGGTGGCCGGCGGCACGTACACGGCGACCGTCGAGGCGTACGGCTTCGCTGGCCAGACGGCGACGGTGGTCGCCACCGGGAGCCCGGTCACCCTGGACTTCGCGCTGGTCGCGCGGCCGATGGTGACCCTGTCCGGGAAGGTCACCGACGGTTCGGGTCAGGGTTGGCCGCTCTACGCCCGGATCGAGGTCGCCGGTCGTCCCGGCGGGCCGGTCTTCACCGACCCGACCAGTGGTCGTTACTCGATGACCGTGCCGGCCGGCGATACCTACCGGCTCACCACGAACGCCGTGCGCGCCACGGACGCCGAGAGCAGCACGAACGCCGGCTACCGGAGCGTGACCAGCGAGGTCACCGTCGCCAACCGGGCGAAGACGGCGGACATCGGGGTGCCGGCGGGGGTCGCCTGCGAACTCGACGGTTACACCGCCGGCACCGGTCGGACCCTGCTCTCGGAGAGCTTCACCGGCACCGGTACGCCGGCCGGCTGGTCGGTGGTCAACCGGGCCGACAGCGGCTGGGCGTTCGACAACCCCGGCAACCGGCAGAACCTGACCGGCGGCAGCGGCGGCTTCGCGATCGCCGACAGCGACCACTACGGCCTGGGCCAGGCGCAGGACACCGACCTGGTCAGCCCGGTCATCAACCTCAGCACCGTCGACGCGCCGGTGCTCCGCTTCGCCAGCGACCTGTACATCGGCGGCAACGGCGACGCGGCCAGCATCGACGTCTCGACCAACGGTGGCGTCGACTGGGTCGGGGTGGCGATGCAGCAGGTCTCCCGGCGCGGACCGGCCGCCGAGGAGGTGCCGCTGCCCACCCTCGCGAACCAGGCGAACGCGCAGATCCGGTTCCGCTACCGGGGCGGGTTCTCCTGGTGGTGGCAGATCGACGACGTCGAGGTCGTCGACCGGACCTGCACCCCGATTCCGGGCGGAGTGGTCGCCGGTTTCACCACCGACGCCAACACCGGCGCCGGGCTGACCGGGGTCACGGTCAGCAGCCCGGACCGGCCGGCCGAGCGGGCCGTTTCGGCGGCCACCCCGGAGGACCGCAACGCCCCGGACGGGTTCTACTCGTTCTTCTCCACGCTGGTCGACGGCAAGCACTCGTTCGTCGCGGGGCTGGCGCCGTACCAGAATCGGACGAAGTCCGCCAAGGTCTCCGACGGCGGCGCGCAGCGAATCGACTTCGACCTGAAGGTCGGGCGGCTCGCGCTGGCCACCACCGAGATCACCCCAACCCTGCCGTACGGCGACAGCCGCACCGCCGAGGTCACGGTCACCAACACCGGCAGCGCCCCGACCACGGTCGAGGTGCTGGAACGCGACGGTGGCTTCGCCACTCTCGCCACCGGCCGGGGTGCCCCGCTGGCCGAGGTCCACGTGCCGAAGGTCAGCGCCGGTCTGCTCGCCGGGGCACAGAAACCGGCCGGTCGTGCCGGGGTGGCGGCGCCGCTGGACGACTCGTGGAGCCGGATCGCGGACCTGCCGGCACCGGTGTACGACAACGCGGCGGCCCTGCTCGACGGCAAGGTCTACTCGGTCGGCGGCGGTACCTCCGACCGGGAGGAGAAGCGGGACGCGTACGTCTACGACCCGGCCACCGACGCCTGGCGGACCCTGCCGGACATGCCGCACAGCCGGTACAAGCCGGCTGCGGCGGCGGTCGGCGGCAAGCTGTACGTCTTCGGCGGCTGGACCCCGGACGGGGAGACCGAGGCGGCCGTGGACGTCTTCGACCCGGCCACCGGTGCCTGGACGACCCTGGCCGGGGTGACCAACCCGGCGGCCCGCGCGGCGGGCACCGCGTCCGTGGTCGAGGGCCGGATCTACCTGGTCGGCGGCTGTCTGAACTTCGTCTGTGACGCCAGCACCGACGTGGTGGTGTTCGATCCCGCCGCCAGCACGTTCCGGGTGCGGGCGGCGTACCCGCACGAGGTCGCGTGGCAGTCCTGCGGGGCGATCGGCGTCCGGGTCTACTGTGCCGGCGGCTTCAGCCACGAGGCGACGTACACCGACGGGTTCGCGTACGAGCCGGACGCCGACCGGTGGACCCCGATCGCTGGGATGCCGGTCGACCTCTGGGGCTCGCAGTACTCGGTCGCCGGTGGCCGGCTGGTGCTGGCCGGCGGGGTGGTCGACGAGGGTCAGACGCTCACCAACCGGACCATCGGTTACGACCCGGCGGCGAACGCCTGGTCGGACCTGCCGAACACGCTGCTCCCCCGGGTCCGGGGTGCCGGCGCGTGCGGCGGCTTCAAGATCGGTGGGGCGGAGTTCGCGCCGTTCGGGGGCGTGGAGTCGGAGCGGATGTCCGGCCTCGGGTCCTGTGTCGAGGGCACCGAGGTGTCCTGGCTGACCGCGTCGCCGAGCCGGTTCACCCTGGCCCCGGGCGCGTCGAAGGCGGTGACGTTGAGGATCGCCGCCAACGCCGGGCACGGGATCCCCGGACCGGGCAGCTACCCCGCCCAGGTGGCCCTGCGGGCGGACACCCCGTACGCGGTGCCGACGCTCGGCATCACGCTGACCGTGCAACCGAAGGGCAGCCGGGTCGACTGACCCGTTCCGCACCCGTCTGCCGGACGTGGCCGCCGTACTCCCACCGGGGTACGGCGGCCACCGTCGTTCTCTGATCGCCCGCTCAGCCGCTGACCTGCTCGCCCGCTCCGGCCGTTCAGCCGCTTCGGCCGAAGGCGAGGCGGTAACCGACGCCACGTACGGTCTGCACCTGCGGGCCGCCCTCGACCGCGCGCAGCTTGCGCCGCAGGCGTTTGACCGCGGAGTGCAGGATCGCCGTGTCGCCGAGGTACGCCCCGCCCCAGACCGAGCCGAAGAGCCGTTCGTAGGTCCAGACCCCGACCGGCGGGGTGGCCAGCCGGGCCAGCAACTCCCGTTCCAGCCGGGTCAGGGCCAGCGGCTCGCCGCGCCAGGTGACCAGGTGGCCACCGGGATCGACGCTGAGTTCTCCCAGGTTGACCGGGGCCAGTCCGACTCCCGGTTCGGCCCCCGTACCGGGAAAGAGCATCGCCCGCAGTTCCGACAGGTCCGCGCAGATCACCACCGTGCCGAAGTCGTCGAGCCGGCGGACCACCCGCTCACGTACCGCCACATCGGACGACACGCACACGACGAGCGGAACCTCATTGTTGGACACCCGCAACCTCCCCCTCTGCCGCGTGGGGACAGCCAATCCCCTTTGATCGATGGAGTCAACAACGACACCGGCCGATGCCATGATCTCCTTCCGCCCGCCCGCATCTCGACCAGTTACTGCCCGAATACTGGCCGACAACTTCCATTGATCACCACCGCTGTGCGCCACAGCATGACTCCTAGCCGACGTGGGGAATGCTCTACGTGTCCAAGGAGGCCCCCACGCGTGCTACGCGGCGCCGGACAACCCGACGCCGCGGCCGGCGCCCCGAACCGATCGGGACGCCGAAAGTGGGGAGGAACAGATGTCACACCGACCAGGGAGCCGATCAAGACTTTGGCGATCGTTCGCCATCGTCTCGGCTGTCGTCCTCGGTATCACGGCCCAACCGGCACTCGCCTTCGCGGCACCCGCAGCTACCGCGGCGGTCGACCCCCAGGTGCTCAGCGCGCTGAACACCCAGGGAAGCACCAACTTCACGATCTACCTGCGCGAGAAGGCGAACCTCAGCGCGGCGGCCACGATCGGCGACGCGGACGCGCGGGCCACCAAGGTCTACGAGACGCTCACCAGCACCGCCGACCGTACCCAGCGCGACCTGAAGGCCGCCCTGGACGACCGCAAGGCCAGCTACAAGGCGTTCTGGGTGGCCAACGCCCTCCAGGTCACCGGCGGTGACCTGGCGCTGGTCAACGCGATCGCCGCACGTCCCGAGGTCGAGCGGATCGCGCCGACCCGGACCTACGAGCTGATCAAGCCGGCTCCGGCCGAGCGGGTCGGCTCGGAAACCCAGGCCGTCGAGTGGAACATCACCAACGTCCAGGCCCCCAGGGTCTGGAACGAGCTCGGCGTACGCGGTGAGACCGTGGTGGTCGCCAACATCGACACCGGCGCCCAGTACGACCACCCGGCCCTGGTCGGGAAGTACCGGGGCAACCTCGGTGGCGGCAACTTCGACCACAACTACAACTTCTTCGACCCGGCCAACATCTGTGCCGGGGACACTCCCTGCGACAACAACGGCCACGGTACGCACACCATGGGCACCATGGTCGGCGACGACGGTGGCGCCAACCAGATCGGCGTCGCCCCCGGTGCGAAGTGGATCGCGGCCAAGGGCTGCGAGACCAACGGCTGCTCCGAGGCGTCGCTGCTCGCCACCGGCCAGTGGGTGGTCGCCCCGACCGACCTCAACGGCCAGAACCCCCGCCCCGACCTGCGCCCCGACGTGGTGAACAACTCCTGGGGCGGCGGCCGTGGCGACGAGTGGTACGAGCAGACCGTCGCCGCCTGGCGTGCGGCCGGCATCTTCCCCAGCTTCTCCGCCGGTAACAACGGCGCCGCCGGCTGCAACAGCACCGAGAACCCGGGCGACTACCCCAACGCGTACGGGGTGGGCTCCTACGACATCAACAACAACATCGCGGCCCTGTCCGGTCGGGGTACCTCCTCGATCGACGGCTCGATCAAGCCGAACATCGCGGCACCGGGCGCCAACGTCCGGTCCAGCGTTCCGGGCGGCGGCTACTCGTCGTTCAGCGGCACCTCGATGGCGGCACCGCACGTCTCCGGCACCGTCGCACTGGTCTGGTCGGCGGCACCGGCGCTGCGCAACGACATCGCCGCGACCGAGGCGCTGCTCGACGACACCGCCACCAACGTGGAGGCGCTCGCCTGTGGCGGCACCGTCGACGACAACAACGTCTTCGGCGAGGGCCGGCTCAACGCGTACGAGGCGGTTTTCAACGCCCCGCGTGGCGGCGCCGGTGAGGTCAACGGCACGGTGACCGAGGCGGACGGCGGCGAGCCGATCGTGGGCGCGACCGTCAGCGTCGGTTCCCGCACCGCCACCACCGGCACCGACGGCAAGTACGCCCTGCGGCTGCCGACCGGCGACGCCACGCTCACCGTGGCGGCGTTCGGCTTCCACACCCAGACCGCCACCGTCACCGTGCCCGACGGCTCCTCGGTGACGAAGGACTTCGCCCTGGTCGGGGCGCAGTCGGTAACGGTCTCCGGCAAGGTCACCGACGGCTCCGGCCACGGCTGGCCGCTCTACGCCAAGATCGAGGTGACCGGTCGGCCCGGTGGGCCGATCTTCACCGACCCGTTCACCGGCCGGTACTCGTTCACCGTGCCGGGCAACGCCACGTACTCCGTCACCACGACCGCCAAGGCCGCCGGCTACGCGCCGGTGACCAAGGAACTGGTGCTCGAAGGCGCGGCGAAGACCCTGGACGTCGCCGTACCGGTGGCCGCGGACTGCCTGGCGGCCGGTTACTCGGCCACCCTCGGCGCCCCGCTGCTCTCGGAGACCTTCGACGCCGAGGCGACCCCGGCCGGCTGGTCCACGGTCAACCGCACCGAGGACGGCGGCTGGGAGTTCGACGACCCGGGTAACCGGGGCAACCTGACCGGCGGGTCGGGCAACTTCGCCATCATCGACAGCGACATCCTGGGTACGGGCAACACCCAGGACGCCGACCTGGTCACCCCGACGCTCGACCTGAGCGGGGCGGCGGCGCCGGTGCTGAAGTTCAACAGCGACTGGCGGGCGGTCGGGATCTCCGACACGGCCGACATCGACGTCTCCACCAACGGCACCACCTGGACCAACATCTGGCACCAGACCGCCAGCCGGCGCGGCCCGCGCGTCGAGGAGGTCCCGCTGACCGGGCTCGGCGGGGCGGCCACCGCCCAGGTGCGGTTCCGGTTCAACGGCACCTTCGCCTGGTGGTGGGAGGTGGACAACGTCTCGATCGTCAACCGGGTCTGCACCCCGCTGCCCGGTGGCATCGTGGCCGGCTTCACCACCGACCAGAACACCGGTGCCGCGCTCAACGGAACGACCGTCACCAGCGTCGACGTACCGGCGGACAAGGGTGTCTCGGCGGCCACGCCGGACGACCCGAACATCGGCGACGGCCTCTACTCGTTCTTCTCCAGCGTGACCGGGACCCACTCGTTCACCGCGAGCAAGGCGCCGTACACCTCGGTCACCAAGGGCGTTCCGGTGGTGGCGAACGACGTCCGCCGCGCCGACTTCGCCCTGAAGGCGGGACGGCTGTCGGTCAGCCCGCCGCAGATCGAGTCGCACCAGCCGTACGGCAGCACCCGTACCGCCAAGGTGACCGTCACCAACACCGGCAACGCGCCGGCCGAGGTGGAGGTGCTGGAACGGGACGGCACGTTCGAGCTGCTCTCCCGTCAGGGTGCGGCCCTGAACGAGTACAACGTCAAGGGGCTCAGCCCGGCCCAGAACGGCGTCGCGTACGGCCCGGCCGGTAACTCGGCGGCGGCCGCTCCCGCGATCGACCCCGCCTGGACCCGGGTCGCCAACACCCCGTCGGCGGTCTTCGACAACGCCGCCGCCGTGATCGACGGGAAGATCTACTCCGTCGGTGGCGGTTCCGGTAGCGGCAACGAGCGCAAGACCTGGGTGCTGGACCCGGAGACCAACGCGTGGAGCACGCTGCCCGACATGCCGAGCGCCCGTTCCAAGGCGTCCGCGGCTGCCGTCAACGGCAAGCTCTACGTCCTCGGTGGCTGGAGTGCCGGCGGCACCCCGGTCGCCACGGTCGACGTGTTCGACCCGGCCGCGGGCTCCTGGAGTACCCTGGCCGGCGTCACCAACCCGGCGGCGCGTTCGGCCGCCGGTACGGCGGTGCTCGACGGCAAGATCTACCTCGTCGGCGGCTGCGCCGACGGCACCTGCACCAGTACGAAGAACACGGTGATCTTCGACCCGGCCAGCAACACCTTCAGCGCCGGTGCCGACTACCCGTTCGTCATCGGCTGGATGTCCTGCGGCGGTATCGGCACCAAGGTCTACTGCGGCGGTGGTACGGCCGGCTCGACGACCACCACCGACGCGTTCGAGTACGACCCGGCCGCCGACACCTGGACGGCGCTGCCGGACCTGCCGATCGACCTGTGGGGCTCGCAGTACGCCGCCGCCGGTGGCCTGCTGGTCATCGCCGGTGGGGTGACCGCGAACTCGGCCACCATCACCAACCGGACGGTGGCGTACGACCCGGCGACCGGTGCCTGGCAGAACCTGCCGAACGCGGCGTTCACCCGCTACCGGGGTGCCGGCGCGTGTGGTGCGTACAAGATCGGTGGTTCGCCGAGCTCGTTCGTCGGCTCGGTGGAGACCGAGTACCTCGGTGGTCTCGAACTCTGCGACGAGGCGGGCGGCGGTGACGTGTCGTGGCTGTCCACGGCCCCGTCCACCTTCACCCTGGCGCCGGGTGCTTCCAAGCAGGTGACGGTCACGCTGACCGCCACCGCCGACGCCGGTGTCCTCCAGCCGGGTAAGTACACCGCCGAGTTGGGCATCGGCTCGAACACCCCGTACCCGGTGGAGTCCGTGCCGGTGGAGATGAACGTGTCGCCGCCGAACGGCTGGGGCAAGGTCCAGGGCACCGTGGTCGGCGAGAGCTGCTCGGGTACGGACGTACCGGTGAAGGCGACGATCCGGGCGAACCTGAACGGCAACCCGGACACCGGTTACACCATCTCCTCCGACGCCGCCGGGGCCTACGGTCTCTGGCTGCCGAAGGGGAAGTACGACGTGATCGTCGCCAAGGACGGCTGGATTCCCGAGGTGCAGCGCATCACCATCTCGGCCGGCTTCGTCTCGACGATCAACTGGGGTCTGGCACCGGTGACCCCGTGCGACACCCGGGTGGGCGGGATCTGATCCCGACCCGTTGACCCGCTACTGATCCACGGTGGCCGCCGGACTCACCCGAGTCCGGCGGCCACCGCCAGTAGGGAAGGCCCTCAGAGGGTGTTCAGGTCGAAGGTGTTGGCGATCGCCTTCAGACCCGCGTCGTTGAGGTGCAGGTGGTCGCCGGAGTCGTACCGGGGCAGCAGTGCGTCCGGATCCGCCGGGTCGGCGACGGCACGGTCGAGGTCGGCGACGGCGTCGTACCACCCACCGGTGCGGATCCAGTGGTTGATCTCGTCCCGTACCGCCTCATGCTGTTCGGTGTGGTAGCCCGAACCCTTGAACGGGGTGATGGTGGCACCGATGACGGTGACACCACGGGCGTGCGCGGCGCGGATCAGCGCCTGGTACCCGCCGATCAGCGCTGCCGCCGTCGCCACCGGCGGTTGCGCGCAGCCGACATCCATCCCGCCGATGCCGATGTCGTTGACACCTTCGAGAACGATCGCGGTACGTACGCCGGGCTGATCGAGCACGTCCCGGGTGAATCGGCGAACACCCGCGTCCCCGGCGTAGCACGGATGGTCGGTGAGCAGCAGGTTCCCGCCGATGCCGGCGTTGAGCACGGCCAACGGCCGACCCGCGGCGGCGAGCCGTTCGGCCAACTCGTCGGGGTAGCGGTTGTCGGCGTCCTCGGTGGCCCCGTACCCGTCGGTGATCGAATCGCCGAAGGCCACCACCGCGCCGCCGGCCCGTCCGGGGCCACCGGTGACATCCACGCCGGCGAGGTAGTACCAGGACCGGGTGGTGTCACCGACGTACGCCTCACCGCCGTGGTCGAACCGGTGGTCACCGCTGGCCCGGTAGGTGGTGGTCAGCGCCTCCTCGTGGAACGTGGCAGGGCCGGTCGGCGTGGCGAGGTAGAGCGTGATCGTCACCCGGTCCAGCGGCGCGACGCGTAGCGTCACCGGGTCGGACACCGCGTCCCGGCCGACCTGGATCGTGGCGGATCGAGTCCGGTCGAACGTGAGCCGACGAATGCTCTCCGGTCGGACCGCCGCCCCGTCGCCGGCCCGTGCGACGGTCGCACCGGCGATCCGCAACGGTGTGCTTCCGTACCGGTTGGAGAGCCGGATCCGGATCCGTTCGCCGCCGGCGCTGATCCGGACCACCTGCCGGAGCGACTGGTCGGCGAAGCCCGCCAGCGACCAGTTCGGATTTTCCCAGCCGTCCCGGGGGTGCTGCTGCGACGCCACCCAGGAGCCGGTCCAGCGGTCCGGCCGCTGGCCCCCGGAGGCGGAGGCCGAGGCGGCCGGGATGGTCGCGCTGACCAGCGTGACCGCCGCGGTCACCGCGGCGGCGACGAGGGTACGAAGTCCTGCCGATATCACCAAAGTTCCTTCCGTGGCTCTCGGGTGGCCGTTCCTTACCGTCGGTCAGGCGGTGGTGGGTTCGGCGTCGACCCAGATGGGGCGCCATTCGTCCAGCTCGTGGTAGCGGCGCAGTTCGGCCATTCCGCTGAGCCAGCCGAGCCAGGCGCTGTACGGCGGGTGCTGGGTGTCGAACCCGCTCTGTACGAAGGTGAGTCGGGTCCCGCCGTCTGATTCGGCCAGTTCCCAGGTGGTGATGCCCGCCCCGGCCCAGTCGACGGACATGGTCCGGTCCGGCTCCAGATCAACGATCTTCGCGGCGTATCCGCTCTCCAGGTCGCCCATGGCGAACCGTCCGCCGACGTACGGCTCGATCGTGATCGGGTAACCGAACCAGGAGGTGATCTGCTCGGATTCGGTCAGCGACCGGTACACGGCGGCGGGTGTGACCGCGATGTGGAACTCTCCACGCAGCTCGGCGGAGGTGAAGTCGGCCTTCGTGGTGAGCTCCCGTCCGGCGAGGTAGTCGACCAGGTTCGCCAGCGACAGCGCCCAGAACGTCTGGAGTACGCCGCGCACGGTGTTGCTGCTCGTCGCCTCCGCAATCGAGAAGTGGGTCTGGGAGAGGTGGAGGATGGTCACCTCGTCGCTCTCCTCGACCAGCCGGATCTCCACGGTGGTGTCCTCGCCGTCGAGCAGCCAGGAGAACCGCAGGGTGCGCTCGTCGAGGTGCAGCAGGCGCTGGTGCGGCGCGTCACCCTCCGGCGTGTGTCGGCCCCAGAACTCGTATCGGTTCGGTGGTTCGACCTCGGCGTACTCGGCGAGCCAGGTGCGCAGCGCGTCGGCGTCGGTCAGGGCACTGTGGACGTGCTTGAGCGGCGCGGGCACCCGGACCTGCACTTGCAGTGACTCACTCAATGGTCTTCTCCCTTGGGATAGCAGGCGACGGCGAGTTTGAAGGCATCGCCTTCGGCGCCGCCGTAACGGGTGAACAGGTCCTGCAACACGGTTTGCAGGTCGGTCAGGAATTCCTGGCGACGCTCGACCGGCACCCGGATCTCGCCGGACACCCCGATGGACGGCAGTTCCGGCGCGCTCCGATCCAACGCGGCGATGTCGGCCTGGACCTCTTCCATCAGGTCGAGCAGGTAGCCCAGGCTGAGTTCGTCGCGGGTCGCGCGCAGGCCGATCCGGCCGACCAGGCCGGGCGAGAGCCAGTAGGAGCGGGCGCTGGCCTGGTAGATGCCCTCGTGGATACCGCGCACCTGGCGTTGCGCCACCTGGGTCACCAGGCCGGCGTCCACCAGCCGTTTGACGTGGTAGTAGACCCGTTGTGGGGTCTGTCCGAGCCGGCCGCCGACCTCGGTGCAGGTGCGGGGTTCGGCGAGTTGCCGCAGCACCTCGATGCGCTGCGGCTTGAACAGGGCTTCGGCCTGTTCGATCTGTTCCAGGTACAGGACGTCTCTCATGACAAAATCATTTTTTACGTAAAAGAAGAGCTTGTCAATGGGGTACGGAAAAGCGGGGCGGGGGGGGGGGGGGGGGGGGGGGGGGGGGGGGGGGGGGGGGGGGGGGGGGGGGGGGGGGGGGGGGGGGGGGGAGGGGGGTGTATGCCTGCCAGGGTGGGGGTCGGGGGGGGTATGGCCGT
>NZ_JBVJHT010000014.1:0-102552 GCF_055586685.1 Micromonospora sp. NPDC049529 | reverse complement strand
CTCCCCCCAACACAAAACACTATGGGTAAGCGCATACAACACACCCCCCCCCCCCCCCCCCCCCCCCCCCCCCCCCCCCCCCCCCCAGTGCTGGTGCTGGTGGTCAGACGACCGTGACGCCGACCTCGTTGATACCCCGGCCGGCGGTGACCAGGGTGTCACCGTTGCCGTGCCGGGACAGGGCCCGCAGGGTCCAGGTGCCCGGCGCGGCGAAGAACCGGAACTGGCCCTCGGGTGAGGTGACGACCTCGGCGGTGAACTCGCCGGTGGAGTCGAGCAGCCGGACGTACGCGCCGGGAACGGCGTCGCCCGAGTCGGCCCGGACCACGCCGGTGATGACGGTTTCCCGGTTCAGGTCCAGCCCGGCCGGCAACGGGGCCGCCTGGTCCGGAGCCGCGCAACCGGCGGCGGTGGGAGCGGTCATGGCTCAGGCCCTCCCCGGTTCGTCGCCGAGCACGATCGGCACGCCGATGAGCGAGCCGTACTCGGTCCAGGAGCCGTCGTAGTTCTTCACGTTCTGGTGGCCGAGCAGCTCCTTGAGCACGAACCAGGTGTGCGAGGAGCGCTCGCCGATCCGGCAGTACGCGATCGTGTCGAGGCTGTCGTCCAGACCGGCCTCGCCGTAGATCTTGCGCAGCTCGTCGTCGGACTTGAACGTGCCGTCCTCGTTGGCCGCCTTCGACCACGGCACGCTGACGGCGGTGGGGATGTGGCCGGCCCGCTGGGACTGCTCCTGCGGCAGGTGCGCGGGGGCGAGCAGGCGACCGGCGTACTCGTCGGGAGAGCGGACGTCGACCAGGTTCTTGACCCCGATCGCGGCGACCGCCTCGTCACGGAACGCGCGGATGCTCAGGTCCGGCTCCTGCGCGACGTACTGGGTGGCGGGGCGGGTGACCTGGCCCTGCACCAGCGGCCGGGCGTCCAGCTCCCACTTCTTGCGACCACCGTCGAGCAGCTTCACGTCGCGGTGGCCGTAGAGCTTGAAGTACCAGTACGCGTACGCGGCGAACCAGTTGTTGTTGCCGCCGTAGAGCACGACGATGTCGTCGTTGCCGACACCCCGCTCGGAGAGCAGGGCCTCGAACTGTTCCTTGTTGACCGCGTCCCGGCGCACCGGGTCCTGGAGGTCCTTGCGCCAGTCGAGCTTGATCGCGCCGGCGATGTGGCCGCCGTCGTAGGCCGTGGTGTCCTCGTCGACTTCGACGAAGACCACGCCCGGGGTGTCGAGGTTCTTCTCGGCCCAGTCGGCCGAGACGAGTGCGGTGTCGCGACTCATCAGATCACTCCTATTTAGGATGATGGATTGGTGAGCCAGCGCGGGTATCGATGATTTTCGTCGCACCACGCGCGGGACCCAGAGCGAGAGGATCACGGGTTCGTGCGACGGCGCCGCTGCCGGGCGTGAAAAATCAGAGGAAACGCGAAAGCAGCCCCGCCGTCAGATGACGGGGCGACACAGGCAGGTGGCCACGCGGCACAGGTCGACCGCGCGCCGTTTGGTGAGGAGCGTCCCCATGGGCAGGGAGCTTACCAGCCGGAAATAATCCCGTCACCAGTCGACCACGATCCGGGACGCACACCCGGTGCGGTCCGGTCTCAGCTGAGCGGCACGTCCTTCGCGGTGGCCCGTACGGCCAGCCCACCGGCGAGCGGCGTGACCTCCTGCACCTGGAGGTTGAACGGCAGTTCCGGCAGCGGCAACCGGATCGCGATCTGCCGGGCGGCCTCCTGCACGGCCAGCCGGGCCAGCGGAATCTCCGGCAGCCCGTCCACGGTCACGTTGCTGAAGCTGAGCGCCACCTCGGCGCCCTCGATCTTCACGTTCGCCGCGCCGTGCACGGTGAACTGCTGCCCCAGCAACTGCAGTGGCGCCGTCACCTGGAGCTTGCCGCCCTCCTCCTTCAACTGGATGCCGGGCTGGTCGATCAGCTTCACCACACTGTCGTACGCGATCGTCGCGGTGCCGTTCACGGTCCCGGCGGTGACCTGCCCCTGCCCGGTACGCAGGGTGTTGATCGACGCGGCGATGTCGCGGGCGTCGATGTGCAGCTCGGGCAGGTGCACCGTCGCCTGGACGTCGGGCACCGGGGCCTCCACGTCCCGCAGCACGATCACGATCGACTCGTAGTTGCCGGCGATCACCTGGGTGAGGAAGGGCGTGCCGTTGACCGTCACGTCCGGCGGGCCGGTCTTGATTCCCTGCCGGGTGGTCTCCTGGCTGATCCGGGTGGCGATCTCGCGCTCGGCGAAGCCGACCGCGTACCGGTCGGCCACCACCAGCGCCGCGATCAGCACCAGCAGCACGATCAGCAGGACGACGAGCAGCTTGCGACCGCGCCGACGCGGTTGGTCGGTCCGGTGCGACCGGGGCAACCGCCGGGGATAGCTCTCACCCTGTGCCGGATAACTGTCTGCCACGCCACCGCCTCCGCCTACCCGGACCGGCGGAGCGACCGATCGGGGAACCGCTATGTACCCGGCCCGCGCGAACCTCAACCCGGGGAATCCCATGATCCCTTATCGCCGGGTCGATGGCCGCCACGTCGGTGCCTCAGAGGAAAAAGACGGTCATCGCGTACGCCGCCGGGGCGGCCAGGGCGAAGCCGCCGAGCGGGCCCTGCATGTGCCGGGCCACCCACATGGTCGGCGGCTCACCGGCCATCAGGCGACCCGCCTCGGAGTAGTTGACGCCGAGGTCGGCGAGGACCGCCGCGGTCGCCGCGACCAGGCCGACGATCGCGCCGCTGGTCGGCGTGAAACCGACCACGTAGCCGCCGATCACGCCGCTGGTCAGGGTGCCGAGCATCGCACCGAGGACCACCCCGGCCGCCCCTCGGGGCACCTGCGGCGCCAGTCGGGGCCAGGGCAGCACCGCGTCGGTCAGCCGGGCGACGACCAGCGCCACCCCGCTCCCGCCGAGGCAGACGAAGATCGCCTGGGTGCCGATCGGCAGCCGGCTGAGCACGATCAGGCTGGCGAACGCCACCACGCCGACCACGATCAGCAGGGTGGCGCCGAGCGACTCGGTGACCCGGGCCCGGTCGGTCCGGCGGACCAGTTGGCCGAGGACGCCGACCACGAAACCCGCCACCGCCACGAAGCCCACCGGTCCGAGGGCGGCCACGTCCGGCACGATCGCGGCGACGTCCGCCCCGACGGCGACCGCCACCGAGACCCCGGCGACCAGCAGCAGCGCCGGTGGTCGCATCGCCATCGCCCAGGCCAGGACGTAGAGCAACTGCACCCCGAACACGACCAGGGCGAACGGGACCCGCGCGCCCGGACCGGAGGTCTGCGCGCCGAAGACCAGGCCCAGGCCGAGCAGCCCGGCGAAGCCGGCCACGGCCAGCGCCAGCGGACGGCGGATCGGTACCGGCTCGAACTCCTCCTCGTCCTCGTCGTCGGTGTCCGGGTCGAGGCCACTACCGGGTACGGGGTCGTCGGCGCCGCGCTTGCCACGCAGCCGCCGCCGCCCCGTCTCGGGCTCCTCGTCCACGGCGACCGGCGGCTCGTCGAAGGGCATGCCGGAGGGGCCCGGTCCGGGCGGATAGCCGCCACGGGGGGCCGGGCCGGGTGGTGGTCCGGCCGGTCCGGTACGGGGCCCGTCGGCCCAGGAATCGCGACCGGTCTCGGGTGACGTCGAGGGGAACACGCACTGATCGTGCCAGATCGGGCCGCAGACGCACGGATTCTGGTTACGGCCAGGTAAAAACCTCCTCCGTTGAGGTGGAGAACACAGCCGAAGGGGCGACCGTCCGGGATCGACGCCCTGGGAATCCGATAAGCTCGGGGCTTACCCCGCCCCGTCAGCGACGCCGGGACCGACACCATTAACCAGTGGAGCAAGCCGGCCAGAGCCGGAGACCCACTGGCCCACCGCGCGGCGATGCGCCGCCGGGACGGAGGTGATGTGTGGAGATCCTGCTGCTGGTCACCGCGCGTGCAGGCGAGCCCTCGGCCGTGCTGCCCGCTCTGGACCTGCTCCCCCACTCGATTCGTACCGCACCCCGGGACGTCCGGACCCTCGTCGCCGGGCCCAGCCCGGACGCCGTACTCGTGGACGCCCGCTCCGAGCTGAGCGAAGCTCGGGCCACCTGCCGGATGTTGCACGCCACCGGGCTCGGCGTACCGCTGATCGCGGTGGTCACCGAGGCCGGTCTGATCGCACTGAACGCCGACTGGGGCGTGGACGACGTGATCCTCGCCAGCGCCGGCCCGGCCGAGGTCGAGGCCCGGTTGCGGCTCGCCGTGGGTCGGCTCACCAACGCCATCGCCGGTGCTGGCGGCCAGATCCGGGCCGGTGAACTCTCGATCGACCCGGACACCTACGCGGCCAAGCTGAAGGGCCGCCCGCTCGACCTCACCTACAAGGAGTTCGAGCTGCTCAAGTTCCTCGCCCAGCACCCCGGCCGGGTCTTCACCCGGGACCAGTTGCTGCGCGAGGTCTGGGGCTACGACTACTTCGGCGGCACCCGTACGGTCGATGTCCACGTCCGGCGGCTGCGGGCCAAGCTCGGCTCGGAGTACGAGTCGATGATCGGCACGGTTCGCCAGGTCGGTTACAAGTTCGTCGTACCGCCGTCGTCCTCCCGCTCGCTGCCCGAGTCGGAGTCGGCTGTCGCGGCGGCCCTGTCCGTCTGACCCTCGCACCACCCGCTACCCGCGCTTTCCGAACGCCATCCGGTGAACCACCGGGTGGCGTTCGGCGCGTTGAGGCTTCCATATCGGGCCATTGCCGGATAACGCCCTTTAGTTGGCAAATCGTACGTACCCTAAGTTTTCAGGTACGGGCGTCAAGGGGGCGGCAGTGGCATCGATTCGTGGCCGCCAGTTGTCGGCCCACCGGTACAAGCGCCAACGACCCGGCGTGGCCAACCTGCGACTGATCCTGGTGCTCACGCTGGCGGTCGGCTCGATGCTCGGCGGCGTGTACGTCCTCGGCCGGGCAGCCAGCGCCCCCGACCCGGCGGCCAACCCGCACCGCATCGGTGCCTCGCCCACCCCGTCCCGGACCGACACCACCGCACCCGCCCCCTCGACACCGACGCCCACCCCGTCGGCCAGCCCGTCCCCGCTCGCGCCGACCAACCCCGACCGCGACTCCACACCCACCGACGACCGCCCCCGGCTCGCCCTGGAACGCAACGGCCCGTACGGCAGCCGGATCACCACCGGGGCACGCGAGGTGGCGCTCACCTTCGACGACGGGCCGGACCCCGAGTACACCCCGCAGGTGCTGGAGATGCTCGACCACTACCGGGTCAAGGCCACCTTCTGCCTGGTCGGTCAGCAGGTCGCCGCGCACCCCGAACTCGTACGGGCGATCGCCGCCGCCGGCCACACCCTGTGCAACCACTCCTGGTCACACGACGTCGCGCTCGGTACGCGTACCCGGACCGCGATCCGGGCCGACCTGTCCCGTACCAACGCGGCGATCCGGGAGGCGGTTCCGGGTGCCCGGATCGTCTACTTCCGTCAGCCGGGCGGGGCCTGGACCAAAGGGGTGGTCGCCACCGCCTGGGAACTCGGCATGACCTCGCTGCACTGGACCGTCGACCCTCGGGACTGGACCACTCCCGGCGCCGGGAACATCGCCTCGACCGTCACGGCCGACGTCGGTGCCGGCGCGATCGTGCTGATGCACGACGCGGGCGGCAACCGCCAGCAGACCATCAGCGCCCTGCGGACCATCCTGCCCAACCTGCTCCGCCGGTTCGAACTGGAATCCCTGCCGACCGGCCTGCCCCGGCCCACCTCGGCCGACACCGACCACGCCGACACGTCGGCGACCGGGCCCGACGGACCGACCCCCACCCCCGCCCCGTCCGCACTCACCGACTGACCGGCAGACCCTCCCGCCGCAAACCAGTGATGTCGCCCTCGGCCGACTGAACCGACCGGGTACACCTGGAACCGGCGGGCTACGGTGGCCGGGTGACCACCGCCGCGCCCGAGGTAGTCCGGACCGATCGACTCGGCCCGGCGGAGATCAGCGACATCCTGGACCTGGCCCGCGCCGCCGACCGGGCGGACGGCGCCCACCCGCTCTCCGAGCAGGCGACGCTGCGACTCCGGCCGGACGGTGCCGCCGTCGTCACCCACCTGGTCGTACGCGACCCGGACGGCACGGCGGTCGGCTACGCGCAGGTCGACCGAGCCGGTGACCCGGCGGTGACCGAGGCGGAACTGGCCGTACATCCGCTGCACCGGCGGTCGGGACTGGGCCGCGCCCTGGTCACCGCGCTGACCACCGCGAGTGCCGGCACCGAGCTGCGGCTCTGGGCCCACGGCGACCACCCGTCGGCCGCCGCGCTCGCCCTCGACCTGGGATTCACCCGCGACCGTGAGCTGTGGCAGATGCGCCGGCCGCTCGCCGGGGACCTCGCCGAGCCCGTGCTGCCCGCCGGTGTGGTCCTGCGGTCGTTCCGTCCGGGTGTGGACGACGAGGCGTGGCTCGGGGTGAACCGGCGGGCCTTCGCCGACCACCCGGAACAGGGCCGGTGGACCTCCGCCGACCTCGCCGTACGAATGGCGGAGCCGTGGTTCGACCCGGCCGGCTTCCTGCTCGCGGTCCAGGAGTCCACCGGCCGTCTGCTCGGCTTCCACTGGACCAAGGTGCACGGCCAGCCGGGGGCGGTCGACGCGGACGGGATCCACCGGCCGCCGATCGGCGAGGTGTACGTGGTCGGCGTCGAGCCGGACGCCCACGGCACGGGCCTGGGCAAGGCGCTGACCTCGGCCGGACTGCGTTATCTCGGTGACCGTGGGTTGACCCGGGTAATGCTCTATGTAGACGAATCAAATTCGTCGGCGGTGGCGCTCTACCGGCGACTCGGCTTTTCCCGTTGGACGACGCACGTGCAGTACCGACGCGCCGCATAACGGACGTAGCGAACACCCGCCCCTCAGTTCACGGAACGGACAACTCGCCCTCAGCTCCGGTCCATCCAGCCGGCCGCACCTGTTCACCCCTCGTTCACTCGCGCCCGGCGAACCGGCTACCTGGCACTTCTAACTTGCGTAGTAGCCAGCGGATAGCCGGCTCCCGGGGCACAGTTCCCGGCGCTCCGTCCATGTGAAGGGAAACCCCTCAGGTGAAGCTCCAGCGGCACGGCATTCTTGCCTGCCTCGCTCTGACTGCGGCACTTGCACTCAGTGCGTGCGGCTCGGACAACAACGAGCCCGCCGGGCCCTCGGCCTCCGGGTCCGCCGCCGCAGCCGACTGCGCCACCGGCACCATCAACGCGCAGGGTTCCTCCGCGCAGAAGAACGCCGTTGCCGAGTGGGTCAAGGCCTACCAGCAGCAGTGCAAGGACGTAACCATCAACTACGAGCCCTCCGGCTCCGGCGCGGGCATCCAGGCCTTCATCGCCGGCACCGCGGACTTTGCCGGCTCGGACTCGGCGCTCAAGGACGACGAGCAGCCGAAGGCCGACGCCAAGTGCCCGTCGGGCAAGGCCATCCACCTGCCGATGGTCATCGGCCCGGTCGCGATCGCCTACAACCTGCCCGGTGTCACCGGCCTGCAGCTCAAGCCGGCCACCCTGGCGCAGATCTTCGCCGGCAAGGTCACCAAGTGGGATGACGCCGCGATCAAGGCCGACAACCCCAGCGCGACCCTGCCGTCGACCGCCATCCAGGCCGTGCACCGCTCGGACGAGTCGGGCACGACCGACAACTTCACCGCGTTCCTGAGCAAGGCCGCCGAGACCGACTGGACCTTCGGCAAGGCCAAGGCGTGGAAGGCCCCGGGCGGCACCGGTGCCAAGGGCTCCGACGGCGTGGCCGCCCTGGTCAAGCAGACCGCCGGCACCATCGGCTACGTCGAGCTCTCGTTCGCCGAGAACTCCGCCCTCAGCACCGCCAAGGTCGCCAACGGCTCCGGCGAGTTCGTCGAGCTGAACGCCGAGTCGGCTGGCAAGACCATCGCCACCGCCGAGGTCACCGGTCAGGGCGACGACCTGAAGCTGTCGATCGACTACAACACCAAGGAGGCCGGGGCGTACCCGATCGTCCTGGTGACCTACGAGATCGTCTGCAACAAGGGCCTCGCGGCCGACAAGCTCGCGCTGGTCAAGGGCTTCCTCGGACACGCGTCCAGCAGCGAGGGTCAGGCCGACCTGGCCGACCTGGGTTACGCCCCGCTGCCGGAGTCGGTCCGTACCAAGGTCGAGGCCGCGGTCAAGAGCATCGCCTGACCCGCTAATCCAGCCCCCGGACACCACACGGAGCGAGCGAGCAGATGGGTGAAACCCCTCCCCGCTCGGCCGACGCCGGCACCGGCGGATCGGGCGTGACGACGAGTCACGACCGGCCCGCCGGTGCTTCGGCGCAATCGGCCGAGTCTTCAGCGATACCGTCCCACCGGGCACCTGACGGGGGCGGACTGGGCGGCGGTGGCGCGCTGCCCCGGCGTCGCGCATTCGGCGCCGAGCAGCTATTCCGCGTGCTGACCCTGGCCGCGGGCACGATGGTGCTGGTCATCATCGTGGCGATCGCGATCTTCCTCGTGAGCAGGGCGATCCCGGCCCTGCAGGCCAACCACGAGAACTTCTTCACCTACAAGAACTGGGCACCGAACGAGGGCGAGCCCCGCTTCGGCATCGCCGCGCTGGCCTTCGGCACCGTACTCAGCGCGGTCATCGCCCTGCTGCTCGCGGTACCGGTGGCACTCGGCATCGCGCTCTACCTCTCGCACTACGCCCACCGGCGGATCGCCACCGCGCTGGGCTTCCTGATCGACCTGCTCGCTGCCGTACCCAGCGTGGTCTTCGGCCTCTGGGGTCGCGACGTGTTCAGCGGACCGGTCACCGACTTCTCTCTCTGGCTCAACAAATACTTCAGCTGGATCCCGCTCTTCGGCGGCGAGGGACCGTTCGGCCGGTCGATCATGCTCGGCTCCGTGGTGCTGGCGATCATGGTGCTGCCGATCGTCACCTCGCTCTCCCGCGAGGTCTTCATGCAGACCCCGACCGCCAACGAGGAGGCCGCCCTCGCCCTGGGCGCCACCAAGTGGGAGATGATCCGCACCTCCGTGCTGCCGTACGGGCGGCCGGGTGTGGTCGCCGCGGTCATGCTCGGGCTGGGTCGCGCACTCGGCGAGACGATCGCCCTGGCGATGACCCTCGGCGCCACCTTCGGCATCACGTTCAACATCATCCAGTCCGGTGGCAACTCGATCGCGGCCAACATCGCCAACGGGTTCAGTGAGTCCAACGACATTGGCCGGGGTGCCCTGATCGCGTCCGGTCTGGTCCTGTTCGCGATCACGCTGGTGGTCAACATGACCGCCCGGGTGATCCTCAACCGCCGCCGCGAATTCACCGAGGGGGCAGCGTGAGCGCATCAACACTGGTCAGCCCCAGCGGAACCGGGGTGGACCTGCGCGGCCGGCGGCTCCCGAAGTGGGCGCCGATCGCCATCGCCGTACTCGCGCTGGCGCTGGCGTCCGTTGTCGTGTTCGGCACCGGCATCGGCAACTGGGTGCTGGCGGTCGTCCTCGGCGCCGTGTTCTACCTGGTCGGCCTCTACCTGGCGGCCCGCAACGTCGAGGGGCAGCGGGCGGCCAACAACCGGACCTGGAGTGCACTGATCCACTCCGCGTTCGTGCTGGCCGTACTTCCGCTCAGCTCGGTGGTCTGGACGCTGGTCTCGAAGGGCGTCGCCCGGCTGGACGGCGACTTCTTCGGCACCTCGATGAACAACATCGGCGCCCGGGACCCGAACGGTGGCGCGTACCACGCGATCATCGGCACGCTGGAGCAGGTCGGGATCGCCACGCTGATCACGGTCCCACTCGGCATCGCCGGCGCGATCTACATCGTCGAGTACGGCCGGGGCCGGTTCGCCAACACGATTCGCTTCTTCGTGGACGTGATGACCGGTATCCCGTCCATCGTCGCCGGTCTGTTCATCCTCGCGTTCTGGGTGCTCATCGTCTCGCCGCACCTCAGCTCGGACGGCCGGCCGGGCTACTCCGGCTTCGCCGCCGCGCTGGCGTTGAGCGTGCTGATGCTGCCGACGATCGTCCGGTCGACGGAGGAGATGCTCCGGCTGGTGCCGGCTCCGCTGCGGGAGGGCTCGTACGCCCTCGGTATCCCGAAGTGGAAGACGATCATGAAGATCGTGCTGCCGACCGCGCTGCCCGGCATCGTCACCGGCGTGATGCTCGCCGTCGCCCGCGCCGCCGGCGAGACCGCCCCGGTGCTCCTGGTCGCGGGTGGTACCGCGGCGATCAACTTCAACCCGTTCGAGAACAACCAGTCCTCGCTCTCCCTGTTCGTCTACGGACAGGCCACCGACGCGGGGCGTTACTCCCCGGATCGGGCCTGGACGGCCGCGCTGACCCTGGTGGCTCTCGTACTCGTCCTCACCATCGCGGCGAAGCTGCTCGCTCGCCGTAGCCAGATCTCCCGTTGAACCCCGGAGGAGCAGTCACCATGGCAAAGCGCGTCGAGGCGGAGGGCGTCACCGCGTACTACGGGTCGTTCAAGGCGATCGAGAACATCAACCTGACTGTCGAACCGAAGACCGTGACCGCCCTGATCGGGCCCTCGGGCTGCGGCAAGTCGACCTTCCTTCGCTCGATCAACCGGATGCACGAGGTGCTGCCGGGCGCTCGGGTCGACGGCAAGCTCACCATCGACGGCCAGAACATCTACGACAACGACGTGGACGTCACCGCCGTACGGCGGCTGATCGGCATGGTCTTCCAGCGCCCCAACCCGTTCCCCACCATGTCGATCTTCGACAACGTGGTGGCCGGGCTGAAGCTCAACGGCGTACGGCGCAAGTCGGTGCTGGAGGACGCGGCCGAGAAGGCGCTCCGCTCGGCGAACCTCTGGGACGAGGTCAAGGACCGGCTCGGCAAGCCGGGCGCGGGCCTGTCCGGTGGTCAGCAGCAGCGGCTCTGCATCGCCCGGACGATCGCGGTCGAGCCGCAGGTCGTGCTGATGGACGAGCCCTGCTCGGCCCTCGACCCGATCTCCACGCTGGCGATCGAAGACCTGATGTTCAAGCTGAAGGACCGCTACACGATCATCATCGTGACGCACAACATGCAGCAGGCGGCCCGCGTGTCGGACCGTACGGCGTTCTTCTCGATCGAGCGCACCGGTGACCCCGGCCGCCTGATCGAGTACGACTACACCCAGAAGATCTTCAGCAACCCGAGCGTCAAGAAGACCGAGGACTACATCACCGGCCGCTTCGGCTGACCGGCGGCACGACCTTCACCGGGCTTCCGGCGACCCACTCGGTCGCCGGGAGCCCGTTTCCGTCTCTCCGATCCCTCGGGATCAGCCGGTCCTTCGGGATGAGGCTCAGCCGAGCAGGAACCGTCCGGTGCCGTCCGGCGCCAACTCGAACCGGGGCAGCACCGGTGTGGCGGCGTCCCGCTCCGCTGCGGCGGCCGGCAACCCGGCCAGCCCGCCCGACGAGGCGATCTCGGCCAGCGTGACCCTGGTCGGCGGCAGCATCGCGATCTCGCCCGCGTCGGCCCGCGCCAGCGCCTCGGTCGGCCGGATCCACATCGTGTGGTCGGCCTCCCCGGAAACGTCGCGGGTCCGCTGCCCCGCCGGCAACAGGGCAACGAAGAAGTACGTGTCGAAGCGGCGCGGCTCGAACTCCGGCGTGATCCACCTCGACCAGGGCAGCAGCAGGTCCGCCCGGAGGGTGAGCCGCTGCTCGCTCAGCAGCTCGGCGAAGCTCGCCCGCCGCTCGACCAGTGCCTGCCGGGCCGACTCCCAGTCGGCACCGCTCACGTCACCGACGATGGTGCCGGCGCCGGGCCCGGCGAGCAGCACGCCGGACTCCTCGAAGACCTCCCGCGCGGCGGCGCAGACCACCGCCTGGGCGGCGTCGGGTGCCAGCCCCAGCCGATCACCCCAGTCCGCGGCGGCGGGACCGGACCAGTCGAGTGCCGCCCGCGAGTCGGACGGGTCGACGCCGCCGCCGGGGAAGGCGTACATGCCGCCGAACGTCATCGCGGCGAGCCGGCGGATGACGTACACCTCGAAGTTGTCCTGACCGTCGACGGCCGGGACCGGGCGGACCAGCAGGACCGTCGCGGCCATCCTCGGCTGTGCCGGCTGACCGCCCTCGGCGTAGAACCGGCGGGCATGCTCGACCAGCGACTCCGGCGCGGCGAACCCGCTGCTGTCGATCGTCATGCCGCCGAGCCTAATGCGGGATCTTGAGTGGCGGACGGGCCGGTCGGGGTGGGTCGCGGTCTCGGCGGGGTCAGCGTGGGAGGGCGAGCAGACTGTCGGCAGTCTCGGCGATGGTGTCCGCGATCGGGCGCGTCTTCCAGCCGAGCAGGCGCTCGGCCTTGGCCGAGGTGGCATCGAGGTTGCGGCCCAGCAGGAGACGCGGCCGGGGTTGCGGTCACAGTGCGCCGAGGAGTCAGGCCTTCCCGACGAGGAACGCACCGACATCGGCGGCGATCCGGTCCGGGTACTCGCCGTTGATCGCGTGCGACGCGTCCGGATAGACGATCACCGCCGCGCCACCGGGAGCACGCCTGGCCACCTCGGCTGCTTCGCCGGTGTCGTGCATCCGCGACTCTCCAGCCAAGATCGCCAGCGTGGGAACCTGCACCCCGGCGAGCTGCTTCTCGGTCAGGCGCGTCGGCCCGCTCTTCTTGCCGACGTAGGTCTGCATGCCAGCCTCGATCATCGCGGCGACCGGAACCTCCTCGACCGGTGCGTCGTTCGCCGTCCAGCTCGCAAAGTCGTCGCGGAACGACTTCGGCAATAACCGCACGCTCGCCGGAATCGACCGGACAATCGCGCCGAACGACAGGTTCGCGTACACCAGAACCGGTTCGACGAGGATCACGCTGGCCAGCTTGTCGGGACGGTGCACGACCAGGTTCATCGCGGTCCACCCGCCGATCGACAGCCCGACCAGGTGCACCTGCGGTTCCGGTAGTGCGAGCAGCATGTCGTGCAGCCACTGCGCGTGGTCGCGCGGGGTGCTGATCGGGCGCTGCTGCACACTCATGCCCGGCTCGCCGAGCATATCGACGGCGTACACGCTGCGTAAGCGCAGCAGTGACGGCAGGTTGTCGGCCCAGACCGGCGCCGCCGACATGGCACCGGGGAGCAGCAGCAGCGGCGCGGCGTCGGGGTTCGCGCCCGTGAAGTGGTACAGCCGCACCACGCCGTACCCGGTGCGGACGTCCAGCGTCCGGTCGGGCACCGGCAGGTCGTCCATCGCGCGCTCGTATGCGCGGAGAAACCGGTCCTGCGCGGTGGCCGAGGTGAAGTAGCCGACCGGTGCCGGCGTGCGTACCGCCCACCATCCCGCGAGCACGGCCACGAGGATCACCGCGATCCCGGCTCGGAGCAGGTGCCGGCGACGGATCCGACCCAAGAACTGCATTGTCATCGCCCCCATCGATTTGACCGATCGGTCAGTTTACTGACCGATCGGTTGAAAATCTAGGTGGGCGGTCGACGGCAGGCTGGACCAGCCAAGTGGGCCCGGTAAGGTGGGTGCGTCATGCCGCCACGATCCACATCGGGCCAGCGCCCGCCCACGTTCATCGAGCAGGCGCGCCGGACACAGCTCATCGACGCGACCATCGGCCTGGTGGCGCGACACGGCTACGCGGGAACCTCCCTCGCCCGCATCGCCGAGGCGGCCCAGATCTCGAAGGCCACCGTGCTCTACCACTTCCCGTCCAAGGAGGCGGTGGTACGGGCCGCCTACGAGTCGGTGATCGAGGGCCTCACCGCACAGGTTGGCGCAGCGGTCGGGACACGTACGGGTGCCGCTGCTCTCTATGCGTACATCCGCTCGCTCGTGGGCCACCTGCACGAGCGGCCGGAACGGGCCCGCGTGATCGCCGAGGCGATCCTGGGCGACGAACAGGTCACCGACCGTCCCGGGTCAGCAGCCCGTTGGCAGGCCGTCGCCGACCTCGTCGAGGCAGCCCGGACCGCCGGTGACTACCGGGCCGACGTCGACCCGCGCGTCACCGCCATCATGATCAGTGGCGCGATCGACGCGATCGTCGCCGAACGAATGGCCGATCCCGCCTTCGACACACCGGGCGCGGCGGAGCAGCTGGTGACGATGCTGAGCCGGTCGCTGGGAACCACCTGACAGCGACGCCTCGATGTTTTCGGCGACGCCAGTAGGTCCGCATGCATAGATCGGGTCGGGTGCTCGACCGGCGATCGGGCAGAGTCCTCGAAGCGTCTCCCTCGTTTCGCCCCGAGTGTCGATCGGGTAGGTGAGGGCATGGATCGCAACATGGTCAGGGTGCTGCTTGCCGCCTGGGACCAACCCGACTTCCGGGCGGGCCTGCGGCACCTGATCGACCTTGACGAGGTGACGTCCCTGCTCGCCGCACTGGCGGTCGACGATCACGACGACGAGGTGCGGCGCCGGGCAATGGAGCTTCTGCGATCGGCGCTGGAGACAGCCGAGATCCGCGATGCGGTCCTGCTGCTGATCGAGACCGACGACATCCGGCACAGCCTCGCCATCGCGATCTCGGACAACCTCGCCGGTCGTCCGGGTCTCGCGTCGTCGATCCGGTCGGCCCTGGACGATCCCGCCGTCCGCGTCGAGATCCGCGACGCCCTTGAGTCGCAGGGGATGCGGACACTGATGTGGAAGCTGGCGGAGGACGAGTTCCGCGGCCGTCGACTGACGCTGGTCGGGGAGGCGACGTTACTGCTCCTGCGGCACCGTCCCGCCCGCCGCCTGGTCTGGGCGCTCAAGCGGCACGGCGTCATCCGAGAGTTGCGCCGAGGACCGGCATCCACCTGATCACAGCCGCAGGCCGGCCGAGCAGCCCAGCCGAGGCGTGGTCACTCCCTGCCGGCGAGCGCCACCGCGACATCCAGCTCACCCATCCGGTCGGTACGGCCCCGGTTGGCGTCCCCCCGGGTCGCAGGGGATGCTTCGACGTGTTCTCACGGGCACGTCATTGCCGGACGTGACCGGCGGCCCGTGGTCGAAGGGGTGACATGGTTCAGCAAGCTGGCTCCGGGGGCGTTACCCGCTGGGGCATCCTGGCCACCGGCCACATCGCGGCCACGTTCGTCGAGGACCTGCGACTGCTTCCGGACGCCGAGGTCGTGGCGGTCGGCTCCCGGTCACTCGACGCCGCCCGGCTCTTCGCCGACCGGCACGACATCCCCCGGGCGTACGGCTCCTGGGCGGAACTGGCCGCCGACGACGAGGTGGACGTGGTGTACGTCGCCACCCCGCACGCCGCCCACTACGACGCCACCATGACCTGCCTCACGGCCGGCCGGGCGGTGCTCTGCGAGAAGCCGTTCACCCTGGACCTGGCGACCAGCACGGAGCTGATCGAGACCGCCCGGAAGCGGGACGTCTTCCTGATGGAAGCCATGTGGATGCGGTGCAACCCGACCGTACTGCGGGTGCTGGACCTGATCGCCGACGGCGCGATCGGCTCGGTCACCGGCGTTCAGGCGGCGTTCGGGGTGTCCGGGCCGTTCCCGCCGGAGCACCGGATGCGGGCCAAGGCGCTCGGCGGCGGCGCCCTGCTCGACCTGGGGGTCTACCCGGTCAGCCTGGCCCACCTGGTGCTCGGTCGGCCGGACCACATCCGGTCCTGGGCGTCGCTGAGCCCGGAGGGCGTCGACGAGAACACCGGCATCGTCTTCGGCTACGACTCCGGCGCGGTCGCGTCGCTGAGCTGCGGCATCGTCGGCGCGAGCCCGCTGACCGCGACGATCACCGGCACCACCGGCCGGATCGAGCTGGGCGAGCCGTTCTTCCGCCCGAGCGCGGCGACCCTGCACCGGGCCGGCGCCGAGCCGGAACACCTGCCCGCCGAGGCGGTCGGCAACGGCTACCAGTACGAGGCCGCCGAGGTCCAACGATGCCTAGCCGCCGGCCTCAAGGAAAGCCCCCTGGTCCCCCACCCCGTAACCCTCGACGTGATGAACCTCCTCGACACCATCCGCACCCAGATCAACGTCACCTACCCCTGACGCGCCTGCCCCTTCGGGGCGCAGATACAGAGAATGAGGGGCTGTCCGCGTGCGGGTAGCCCCTCATTCTCTGCAAGAGTTCTCTACAAGTGCGAGACGTACTCGTCAGAAGAGCGGGCGGACGGCGAAGTAGCAGATGGCGGCGATGGTGGCGGCGGCGGGGAAGGTGAGGACCCAGGCCATCACGATGTTGCCGGCCACACCCCAGCGGACGGCGGAGAGCTTCTTGGTCGCGCCGACGCCCATGATCGCCGAGGTGATCGTGTGCGTGGTGGAGATCGGCAGGCCGAGCCGGGAGGTGGTGAAGAGCACGATGCTGGCGACCGTCTCGGCGGCGAAGCCCTCCGGCGGGCCGAGGTCGATGATCTTCCGACCGAGGGTACGGATGATCCGCCAGCCACCGGCGTACGTGCCGAGCGCCAGCACGGTCGCCGAGGTCCAGAAGACCCACTCGGGAATGTGCGTCTTGCTGTCCTGGTAGCCACCGGCGAACAGGGCGAGCACCACGATGCCCATGGTCTTGGCGGCGTCCTGCATGCCGTGACCGATCGACATCGCCATCGCGGAGGCGGTCTGGGCCCAGCGGAAGCCCCGGTTCAGCTTGGCCGGGTTGCCCCGCCGGAAGATCCACATCACCGCGAGCATCATCAGCGCGCCGAGCGCGAACCCGACCAGCGGCGAGGCCACCATCGGGATGACCACCTTGATCAGGATGCCGCCCCAGAGGACCGTGCCGCCGACCCCGAACAGGGTGGCGCAGAGCGTCGCACCGACCAGCCCGCCGAACAGCGCGTGCGAGGACGAGGAGGGGATGCCGAAATACCAGGTGAGCAGGTTCCAGCAGATGGCACCGAGCACCCCGGCGAAGACCACACCGAGGCTGGCCAGACCGGTCGGGAGTTCGACCAGGCCGTCGCCGACGGTCTTGGCGACGTTGCCGCCGAGGTGGGCGCCGATGAAGTTGCCGACCGCCGCCATCGCCAGCGCCACCCGGGGGGTGAGGGCGCGGGTGGAGATGCTGGTGGCGATCGCGTTCGCGGCGTCGTGGAAGCCGTTGGTGTAGTCGAAGAGCATGGCGACGGCGATCACCGCGAGTACGGCGATCAGTTCGGGAGTCACCGGGATCAGGACTCCTTGACCGCGATGGTCTCGACGGTGTTGGCCACGTGCTCGAAGGCGTCGCAGGCCGCCTCCAGCTCGTCGGCGACCTCCTTCATCTTCAGCACGGTCAACGCGTCGTACTCGCCGGAGAAGAGCCGGACGAGCAGCATCCGGTACGCCTGGTCGCCGTCGTTCTCCAGCCGGTTGCACTCGATCCAGTAGTCCTCAAGATCGCGCATCGAGCGCAGCCGGGGCATCGCCTCGGCGGTCAGCTTCGCCTGCTGGTCGAGGACGTTCACCAGCTCGTGCATTTCGCGGGGCAGCGACGGGAGCTTGGTCAGCCCGTAGAGGTAGAGCAGGTTGCCGACCGCCTCCAGGTGGTCCATCACGTCGTCGAGCAGCGACCCGAGCCGGTAGATGTCCTCCCGGTCGAACGGCGTGATGAAGGTCGAGTTGATCTTCTTGTAAAGCTCGTGGGTGATCTGGTCGCTGTCGTGCTCTACCTCGGTGAGCCGCTCGCTCACCGACTGCACGTCGACACCGGGCAGGGCCAGCTCGTTCAGCAGCTCGGTACCCCGCACCAGGTTCTGCGCGGCCCTGGTGAAGAGCTCGTAGAAGGCGCCCTCGGTGGGGCGGAAGGAAAACTTCACGGCACGGACCTCGTCGCGTCGGCGGTGGGGGTGGCGGGCGTCAACGGACCTGCCTTGGGGAATGCTAGGAAACGACAAAATCCCGCAACCACCGGCCCACCTCTGGCCAGGTGTGATTCACTCGGGGTTTACCTGCCGTTCATCTGGCGCGGGTTGGACCCTCCGGCGCCGAAGGGCGCAGGCCGACCAGTCGCCGCCGCTCCCGCGCAAGATCGAAGGTCGGCGCCGGATAGCTCAGCCCCAACCCCGCGAAGGTCTCCCGCAACAGGTTCGCCACCGCCCAGTCGCGGTACCACTTCCGGTTCGCCGGCACCACGAACCACGGCGACCGAGCGGTGCCGCACCGCGCCAGCGCCTCCGCGTACGCGGCCTGGTAGTCCGACCAGCGGGCCCGCGTGTCCACGTCCCCCGGCTCGTACTTCCAGTGCTTCTCCGGATCGTCGAGCCGACTCAGTAACCGGTCCAACTGCTCGTCGTACGAGATGTGCAGGAACACCTTGAGCAGGGTCACCCCGCCGTCGGCCAGTTCCTCCTCGAACTCGTTGATCTCGTCGTACCGGGCCCGCCAGGTGTGCTCGGGGACCAGTCCCTCGACCCTCGGCACCAGAACGTCCTCGTAGTGTGACCGATTGAACACCCCGACGTAGCCGGGCGCCGGCAACGCGCGCCGGATCCGCCACAGAAAATGGTGCCGACGTTCCTCCTCGGTCGGCCGCCCGAACGACTTGATGTGCAGGCCGAGCGGGTTCATCGTGCCGGCCACCCGCCGGATGGTCCCGTCCTTGCCACCGGCGTCCATGGCCTGGAGCACCAGCAGCAGCCGGCGCCCGGACGCCGGGTCGACCTTGGCCGAGGCGAACAGCATCTCCTGCTGCCGGCCCAGCTCCGCCCCAATCGCCCGTACCTGCGCCCTCGCCCAGGACTTCGGATCGTGCCCGACCACCCCGGCCGGCGGCAGGCCCGGCGTCGTACGCGGATGGATCGCGCCCAGGTCCAGGCCGGCACCGCCGGTCGGCACCCGCAACAGGTCGCGGATCGGCCCCCTCGGACCGCTCATGCCGGCATCCCGGCGCGCTCGCTCATCCCCCGATCATCGCCGACCCGGCGCCGCAGCGCGACGCGACGACGAGTCACGTCTCATCGACCCACCCGTCCGAGTGGGCGGGGCGGTGCTCAGAGCACCAGGGCCAGCCACTTCCGGTACGCGGTGGCGAACGGCTCGGTCCCGTCGCCGAGCGCGTCGTAGAGCCACTCGGCGGCCGCCTCGGCCTGGACGACCACGTCCTCCGGATAGGCGAACCGGACCCGGTTCTCGGCGAACTCGTCCTCGTCGCGCAACTCCACCGCGCCGGTCGCCCGGCGCCGGACCACGTCGAGGTCGAGATCGATCAGGTGGACCGTGTCACCCTCCCAGCGGGCCTGGCTGGTGATGTCACAGTAGACCTCGCTGGTCCTCGGCGGCGGGTTGAACATGCCGGTCCACCACGCCGAATGCGGCACCAGCAGAACGAAGGGGATCTGCTCGACCGAGGGGCGACCGTGGTAGACGGACTCCGTCCCGGCGGTCACCCCGAGCCAGACACCCAGGTCGTCCTCGGTCAGCCGGCGGGCTGGGTAGTCCCGGTGCGCGGTGCCGTCGTACTTGCGGTAGACGACCCGGACCACATCGCTCGACATGCCCGCACCCTAACCGATAGCACCCACTCCGCGCCTGTACGAAGGGCCGCCGTCGGCCGAGGTGCGCGGTCGGTGTCGGCACGGCCAGGTACGGTCCTACGGTGACCGCTCCGACCACCACCGACCACGCCGCCGACTCCGGGAACACCGGCTCCGCCGACACCCCGGCACCGGCCACCCGCAAGCGGCGACGCGCCGGTCGGCCGAGCACCGACGAGCTGCTCGCCGCCGCGGTCGGCGCGGTGCCCGGCGGCTCGGCCCGGCCGGGTCAGCAGCTCATGGCCTCGGCGATCGAGGAGAGCATCGCCACCGGCGAGCACCTGCTCGTGCAGGCCGGCACCGGCACCGGCAAGTCGCTGGCGTACCTCGCCCCGGCGCTGACCGTGGACGGTCCGGTGGTGGTCTCCACCGCCACCCTGGCGTTGCAGTCGCAGCTGGTCGAGCACGACCTGCCCCGGCTCGCCGACGCGGTCGAGCCGGTGCTCGGCCGCCGGCCGACGTATGCGGTGCTCAAGGGGCGGCACCACTACCTGTGCCTGGCCCGGCTGGACAACTCCACTGAGGACGAGCCGGAGGACACCCTCTTCGACACGCCCGGACGCGGCGGGGGCACGAAGTGGCTCGGTGAGGCGGGCCGGCTGGGCAAGCAGGTCGAGCGGCTGCGCGCCTGGGCGGACAAGACCGAGACCGGTGACCGGGACGAGCTCGATCCGGGCGTCGACGACCAGGCGTGGCGGCTGGTGTCGATGCCGGCCCGCGAGTGCGTCGGGGCGGGGCGGTGCCCGTACGGGCCGGAGTGCTTCGCCGAGGCGTCCCGGGTCCGAGCTCGCGAGGCCGACATCGTGGTGACCAACCACAGCCTGCTCGCCGTCGACCTGCTGGCCGACCGGCACATCGTGCCGCCGCACAAGCTGCTGGTGGTCGACGAGGCGCACGAGCTGGCCGACCGGGTCTCGTCGGCGTCCCAGGCCGAGCTCGTCCCGGAGCAGGTCGACCGGGCGGCCCGACGGGCCCGGCCGCTGCTGACACCGGAGATCGCCGAGTCGCTCATCGCGGCCGGCGACGCGCTCGCGGTCGGGCTGGCCGAGGCGCCGGCCGGGCGGATCACCGCCGGGCTGCCGGGTCCGCTGCGCGAGGCGTGCACCCTGCTCGACGCGGCCACCCGTGCCGCGTTGGACAAGGTCGGCGAGATCAAGGCCGATGATCCCGACCCGGTACGCAAGCAGCAGGCCAAGGCGGTCCTCGACGACCTCTCCAAGACCTCGCAGCGGCTACTGGAGGAGGCCGATCACGACGTGGCCTGGGTGGAGAAGTCGGACGGCCCGGGGGCGGGACGCCGGGCCCTGGTCGTCGCGCCGCTCTCCGTCGCCGGGATGCTCGCCAACGAGCTGTACGACGAGCGTACGGTCGTGGTGACCTCCGCCACCCTGGCCCTCGGCGGGCGGTTCGACACCGTCGCCCGCGCCCTCGGCCTCGGCCCGGTGACCGTCGACCCGCCGTCGCCGGCCGCCGCCGCGCTGGCCGCCTCGACCGCCCCGGCGCGGAAGACCAAACCGGCACCGAAGGCCGCCGGGGACGCCGCCCTGATCGAGAGCGAGTCGGGTTCGGGGTGGCGGTCGCTCGACGTCGGCTCACCGTTCGACTACGGCCGCCAGGGCATCCTGTACGTCGCCGCGCACCTGCCCCGCCCCGCCGCCTCCGGCCTGCCCGACGCCGCCGGTACGGAACTGCTCGAACTGGTGACCGCGCTCGGTGGCCGTACCCTCGGGTTGTTCTCCTCGCGGCGGGCCGCGCAGCAGGCGGCGGAGCTGCTCCGGGCGCGGACCGACCTGCCGGTCCTGCTCCAGGGTGAGGAGTCGCTGCCGCTGCTGGTCCGCCGGTTCCGGGAGGACCGGGCGAGTTGCCTGTTCGGGGTGATGTCGCTCTGGCAGGGCGTCGACGTGCCGGGCGACGCCTGCCAGCTCGTGGTGATCGACCGGTTGCCGTTCCCCCGGCCGGACGAGCCGCTGGCGGCGGCCCGGGCGGCGGCGGTCGACGCCTCCGGCGGGTCCGGCTTCGCGGCGGTGAGCGTGCCGATCGCGGCGGTCCGGCTGGCCCAGGGGGTGGGCCGGCTGATCCGGTCGACCGGCGACAAGGGTGTGGTCGCGGTGCTCGACTCGCGACTGGAGACGGCCCGTGGTTACGGCGCCTTCCTGCGCCGGTCGCTGCCACCGTTCTGGTACACCACCCGGCCTGAGGTGGCCCGGGGCGCGTTGCAACGCCTCGCCAAGGACTGACCCGGCTCAGGGGGCGGTGGAGGCGACCACGACCGCGTCCGGCGGCACCTCGGGCGGGCGCCGGTGGGCCAACCGCCGGACCGCCGTGTTGAGTACGGCGATCAGCGGTACGGCCACCAGCGCGCCGACGATCCCGGCGAGCACCACTCCGGCGGCGATCCCGACGATCACCGCGAGCGGGTGGATCGCGACCGCCCGCCCCATGATCAGCGGTTGCAGGATGTGGCCCTCGATCTGCTGCACCCCGACCACCGCACCCGCGATGATCAGCGCGGTCACCGGACCGCTGTCGACGAGTGCGACCAGCACCGCGACCACGCCGGAGAGGGTGGCCCCGACGATCGGGATGAACGCGCCGAGGAACACCAGGGCGGCGAGCGGGAACGCGAACGGCACGTCGAAGATGACCAGGAAGATGCCGATGCCGACCGCGTCGATGAAGGCGACCAGCACGGTGGCGCGTACGTAGGCGACCAGGGTGGCCCAGGACGCGCGCCCGGCGTCGTCGATCCGCCACCGGGCGTTGACCGGCAGCAGCCGGACCAGGAACCGCCAGATCCGTTCCCCGTCGCGGAGGAAGAAGAAGGTCGCGAAGAGCACCAGCAGGGCGCCGGTGAGCAGCTCGAACAGGGTGGTGGCGGTGGAGAGCGCGCCGCTGGTCAGTGCCTGGGTGTTCTGGTCGATCCACTTCTGTGCTTCGTCGATGTACGAGTTGAGCTGGCTGTCCGACAGGTGCAGTGGCCCGGTACGGAGCCAGTTCTGGATCTGCCGGATGCCCTCGGAGGCGTTCTTGCTCAGCTCCGGCACACCGCCGACGAACTCGGTCACCACCCTGGTGAGCGTGCCCACCACCGCGGCCAGGCCACCGACGAGCACCAGTGCGGTGGCGAGCGAGCGCGGGAACCGGGCCCGGAGCAGCCAGCCCACGGCCGGGGCGAGCAGGGCGGAGAGCAGCAGCGCGATGATCAACGGGATGATCACGATGCTGACCATGCCAATGATCTTGAGCAGCGCGTACGTGACCAGGCCGATCGCCAACAGTCGCCACGACCAGGCCCCGGCGATCCGCAACGCCCTCGGCACCTCCGTGTCGTCCCGGCTGGACGTCGAGGAGTGCACCGACGCGACCTGGTCGCCGACGATCGGCGCCCGGGGCGGCGGCACCGGCGACGACGGCGGCTGCTCCGGCACCGGCGGATCGGCAGCCACGGGCACCCCCTCACCGACGGCCGGACGCGCGGCCCGGACCGAGGCTCGGCCGGACTCGTACGCGCGCCGGGCCCTCGCCCGCAACTGCTCGAAGCGGCTCAAGCACACCTCCTGGCTGGAGAACCGGCCCGGTCGAGGCTGGCTGGAAGACCGGCTCACCCGAGGCTGGCTGGAAGACCGGCCCACCTAAGGTAACCGGCAGGAACCTGGCGGAACGTTCCCACCGAGCCCTGAATTCTCCCCCAGTTTGCCCCCATCGGCAGCGCCGCAACCCTCCCGCCCGCCGTGACCTCGACCTCCACCGCCGCCGCTGGGGCCGCACGGTACCGTTCCGGTCGTGACCGCCGACCCAGACCTCGACAACGGCCTACCGATCCGCCTCCTGCACGACCGCGTCCTGGTCCGCCTGGAGGGAAGCGAAGGTGAACGGCGCTCGACCGCCGGCATCGTCATCCCGGCAACCGCCTCGATAGGCCGCCGACTCGCCTGGGCGACGGCGGTCGGTGTCGGCCCCAACGTGCGCTCGATCGTCTCCGGCGACCGGGTCCTGTTCGACCCGGACGACCGCTCCGAGGTGGAACTGCACGGCCGGGAGTACGTCCTGCTCCGCGAACGCGACGTGCACGCCGTCGCCGCCGAGCGGGTGAACACCGACTCGACCGGGCTCTACCTGTAACCACCCGGCGACTTGCCGTAACCGGGCTGACCGTAACCGGGCTGGCCGGTACCCGGCTGTCCGTACCCCGATGGCGGGCCGTATCCCGGTGGTGGGCCGTATCCCGGTGGGGGGCCGTATCCCGACGGCGGCGGGCCGTACGGGCCGTAGCCGCTCGGCACCGGCGGGGGCGTGAGCACCACCGGGATCGGCACCACCGGCTCCGCCGGCTCCTCGACCGTGCGCGGCACCCCGTCCGGGAAGTTCAGGTGGTAACGGGCCCCGTCCCAGACCCCCACCGGCGCCTGCGGATCCCGACCCACGAACGCCCACCGGTACGCCGTGATCGCGTCGAGCAACTGCCGCTCCTCGTACGCCGTACGGGCCCGGTCGGCCGGCTTGGTGTCCAGCCCGCGCAGCATCCCGTCGCGCAGCAGCGCCAGTCGGGTGGCCGAGAACTGGAAACCCCGCATCGCCCGCAGGCCCGGTTCACCGGCGACCCGACGAGCCCAGCGGCGGGCCGAGTGCCGCCGGCCGAGGCTGCCCAGCGCGGCCACCTCCGGCGGGCTGAGCCAGCCGGCGCGTACGTAGTCGGGCAGCCGCCGCTCGGTGAGCCGCCCCTCCCAGCCGCGCAGCCAGACCGCCAGCCCGACCATGCCGAGGAAGATCGGCACCATCACCCCGATGTAGCCGTAGAGCACTATCAGGTTCTGCCCGAGCGCCGCCGCCAGCGACGGCATCAGGTTCCACGTGCCGTGCAGCATCATCGCCGCCAGCAGTCCGGCCAACGGGGCGAAAATCCGGATCCGCCGGTCGGCCGAGCGGGCCGCGATGCCGAGGCCGATCCCGGTCATCGCGGTGAACAGCGGGTGGGCGAACCCGGTCAGCAGGATCCGGACGATGAAGATGGCGAAGACGTTCTGCACCCCGGTCGCCGGGCCGTACTGGTCCGCACCGGCGGCGTAGCCGTACCCGCCGAGGTAGAGGATGTTCTCCACCATCGCGAAACCGACCGCGGAAAGTCCGCAGTAGACGATGCCGTCGGTGATGCCGGACCACTCACGGCGGCGGAACAGCAGCAGCAGGAGCGGCCCGAGCGCCTTCGTCAGCTCCTCGATGAACGGCGCCCCGAGCACCGCGACCAGCGAGTCGGGCAGTCCCCACCCCGCGAACAGCTCGGCGGTCTCCCGGTTCACGTTCAACGAGGCGGCGGTGGCGACGAAGGCACCCCAGGCGAAGCAGAAGATCAGGTAGACCATCGGCTCCGGCTCGTACCGGTCCAGCCAGAGGAAGCAGGCGATCAACACCGGCACCGGCAGGATCGCCGCCGCCAGCCCGATGAGCAGTGCCTGGAGGCCGAGGTCGTCGCCGAGGGTGATCGCCATGTAGACCGCGCAGCCGGCGATCAGCAGGATCACCCCGGCCAGCACCAGCCCACGCCGCCAGGTGATTCCCCGCCCGGCGAACGTTACCGCCCGGGGCGGGATGGCGCTGACGGCCGGCGAGGGCAGCACGGCAGGCGGGGTCGGCGGCGGCGCATAGGGATCTCCGCCGGGCGGGGTGTCGGCCATGCCGCCAGCGTAGTCACCCGCGACCCGCTGGTCGGACCGCAATCCGCCCGGTTATGCTGCCAGCAGGTCACGAGTGCCAGCGACCAACGCATGCCAGCCCGAACAACGATCGGCAACCACCGGACGTTCGAGCGGACGGTGTGCGAAGCCCCAGCTTGCTGGCCGGCAACCCTCGTCGAGTTCGCGGTGGGGTGCCCTGGGTGATGACCGGGCCCAGCCCGATCCGGGTGCTGGGCAAGCGCGGGCCCCAACCCTCAGCAACCGGGGTCCCGGATTGCCGGAGGTCGTACCCATGCGTCCCACACCCGTACCCGTCTCCTCACCCGCCGTACCGCGCCCGACGGCCCCGACCGGGTCCGCCGCCGCACCGGCCGGGCCGCTCGACGTGCTCGGCGTTCCCGACCTGGTCAACCTCGACTACGCCGCCACCGCGCCGTGCGCCCGGGTCGCGGCCGACGCGGTGGCCGAGCTACTGCCCTGGTACGGCAGTGTGCACCGGGGCGCCGGGGCGCTCTCCCAGCGCAGCACGCTCGCCTACGAACGGGCCCGGCAGACGGTGGGCGACTTTCTCGGCACCCGCCCGGACGACGAAGTGATCTTCACCCGGAACACCACGGACGCACTCAACCTGCTGGCCCGCGCGGTCCCGGTCGGCACCACCGTGGTCACCTTCGGTGGCGAGCATCACGCCAACCTGCTGCCCTGGCCGAACACGGTACGACTGCCGGTGCCCCACTCGCCCGCGGCGGCCGTACGGGCCCTGAGCGAGGCGCTGCGCGAACTGCGCCGCGACACCGATCGGGCCGCGCCGGTCCTGGTGACCGTCACCGGTGCGAGCAACGTCACCGGCGAGCGCTGGCCGGTGACCGAGCTGGCCGCCGTCGCCCACCGGTACGGCGCCCGGATCGCGGTCGACGCCGCCCAGCTCGCCCCGCACGCACCGGTCGACATCGCCGAGTCGCAGCTCGACTACGTGGCGATCTCCGGGCACAAGCTGTACGCCCCGTTCGGCACCGGCGTGCTCGCCGGGCGGGCGGACTGGCTCGACGCGGCCCCGCCGTACCTGTTCGGTGGTGGCGCGACCCTCGGCGTCGGCACCGCCACCCACGACGTGCGCTGGGCGGACGGTCCCGGACGGCACGAGGCCGGCACCCCGAACCTGCTCGGCGCGGTCGCCCTCGCCGCGGTCTGTACCGCGCTCAGCGAGGCGGACCGGGACGAACTGCACGCCCGCGAGCAGGAGTTGCTGACCCGGTTGCGCAACGGCCTGCACGCCCTGCCGGGCATCGTCGAGCTGCGTACGTTCGACGCCGACACGCCACGGGTGGGCATCGTCTCGTTCGTCGTCGCCGGCCGGGATTCCGCCGATGTCGCCGCCGACCTGGCCCGGGGTCACGGAATCGGGCTCCGCGACGGACTGTTCTGCGCCCACCCGCTGGCCCGGCGGCTGCTCGCCGAGGCCGCCGGCCGCAGCGGTCGGTCCGACCTGCCGCCGACCGCGCTGCGCGCGAGCATCGGCCTCGGCAGTACCGCCGCCCACGTCGACGCACTCCTCGACGCCCTCGCCAAACTGGGCTGACCGCCCGCCACCGACCCGGCGCGCTGGTGCTCGGCGCGCTGGGCGCTGGTGCGCTGGTGCTTCGGTGCGCTGGTGCGCTGGGCGCTGCTGTCGGGCCGGTGCCCCGACCACCCGGGCCGCCGAGCCGGTCAGTGGGCCGCCGGGCGGGCGGTGTGGGTCGGGCTGGTCTGGGCACTCACCGCCTGGCGGACCAGGCGGTTCGCCTCGGTCCGCTCGACCCCGGTGGCCCGGAGCACGTCACTGGCCGTGGTCCGGACCTGGGCGACCACCACACTGCCGGAGAAGCCAACCCCCTCGTTGTACGCCCGCCCGGCGGCGGTGACCGCACGCAGCACCCGCTCCCGGGCGGCCTCCGGGTCCAGCCCGGCGCCGAGTTCCTGGTGCAGCAGCCGGACCGCGTCGGCCAACTGCCGTACCGCCGACGCCATCGCGGCCGGGATCGGCTCGTCGTCCTCCAGCGCGGTCACCGCCCGCCGGACCAGCACCCCACTGTTGTGTACGGCGTGGTTGATGTACTCGGCGCTTTCCGCGTACCGGGTCAGGGCCCGGCGTCGGTTCCACCGGGCGGGTGCGAGGGTGGCGGTCTCCCTGCCCCCCTCCAGCGCCTCCTGGAGGGTGTCCATGAACTCCTCCACCCGGCGCAGCCGCTCCAGTGCCATCGCGGCCCGGCCGGAGTCGTGTTCGCTCAGCGCGTCGGCGGTCACGGTCAGCTGTTCGGCCAGGGTCTCCAACGCGGGCCGGGCCGCCCGGTCCACGATCCGCAAAGGGTTGAGCGGCAGCAGCAGCGCCACCACGAACAGCCCCACCCCGCCGCCCACCAGCGCGTCGATGACCCGGGGAAACTCGACGTTGCTCATCTTCGGCGCCAACGCGACCAGCAGTACGGCGGTGGCGGCCGCCTGGGTAACCACGGCGACACTTCCGCCGAGGAAGATGGTGACGATGATGGACAGGGTGACGATCACTCCGAGCTGCACCGGTCCGCTGCCGACCACGATGATCAGCAGGTCCCCGATCCCGATCCCGACCGCGACTCCGAGGATCAGCTCGACGGTCCGGCGCAGCCGCTGGCCGAGCGAGGCGGCCAGCGTGCCCACCGCCGAGATCGGCGCGAAGACCGGATCCGTGTTGCCGAGGATGTCGTGCGAGATGTACCAGGAGAGCAACGCGGCCACGCCGGCCTGGAGGGCGAGCACGAAGTTGGCTCGGACGGCGTGCACCCGATCCTGCACCGTCGTCTTCGAACGCGCACTCAGCTCGCTCACTACGTGGTTGACCCGCTCGCTGTCAAGATCTGCGGCTGAGCGGACCTTGTTCCGGGCGGACTCCATGGCCGGGACTACCCACCATCGACCCGTTCAACCTCCAGCCGTGGCGGCGATCGGGGCGGTCGGATGACCGGGCTGACCGAGCGGTGGCGCACCGCCGCCCGGAACGCGGGTGCCACCGCCGCCGACTCCGCCCTGGACGATGCCGGCGGGGACCTGCTCCGGCGGTGGCGGGAGCCGCACCGGCACTACCACACGGTGGATCACCTGGTTGCCGTACTGGACGTGGTCGACGCCGAGGCGGGGTGGACCGGCGACGCCGACCCGGTCCGACTCGCGGCGTGGTGTCACGACGCGATCTACGACCCCCGGTCGCCGGGGGACACGAACGAGCGGGCCAGTGCCGCCCTCGCCACGGAGCTGCTGACCGGACTCGGCCTGCCGGCCGCGGCGGTGATCGAGGTCGAACGTCTGGTCCTGCTCACCGCCGGGCACCGGGTCGAGCCGACCGACCGGGCCGGGGCGCTGCTCTGCGACGCCGACCTGGCCATCCTCGCCGCTCCCGCCCCCGTGTACGACGAGTACGCCGCCGCGATCCGCCGCGAGTACGCCCACGTACCGGCCGAGAGCTTCCGTGCCGGCCGGGCGGCGGTGCTCCGGGACCTGCTCGACCTGCCCACCCGCTACCGGCTGCCCACCCTCGCCGCCCGCTGGGAACAACCCGCCCGCACCAACCTCACCCGCGAACTGACCCGCCTCGCCCCCTCACCCCCCGCCTGACCCGACCACTCTTGTAGAGAAAGAGTGGTTATCCGGCCCCGAATAGGCACTCTTTCTCTACAAGAGTGGCCATCCTCAACGGGAGCGGGGGGCGGGGGTTAGCGGGGTGGGTTGAGGTGTTTGGGGCGGCGGAGGTTGGCGGCGCGCAGGAGGCGGGCGATCTCCCGGCCGGGAACCACTCGGGCGCCGAGCCAGACCGCCATCGCGAAGCGGTTCTCCGGCAGGTCGTAGTGGTCCCGGTCGAACGCCCGGCGGGGTGCGCCGACCATCTCCGCGAAGACGTGCAGCTCGGCGTAGGACACGTCACTGACCAGATGTGACCAGAGTCGGCCACGGGCGGGCCAGGCGGGTGGGTCGACGTACACCATGGCCGTCACGGTAGTCCGGCGGCTAGCCTGCCACCCATGGCCCGATCCCCCCTGATCGACGACCTGCGCGCCGCCATCGGTACGGCCGCCGTGCTGACCGACCCGGACCTGCTCGCCGGCTACCGGCACGACGAGGCCGACCTGTGCGCGTCGGGCACACCGGTGGCGGTGGTCCGCCCCACCGGCACCGCCGAGGTGGTCGCCGTGGTGCGGGTGGCGGCGGCGCACGGCGTACCCGTCGTCCCGCAGGGTGCGCGGACCGGGCTGGCCGGCGGGGCGAACGCGGTCGACGGCGCGGTGCTGCTCAGCACCACCGCGATGGACCGGATCCTGGAGATCGACCCGGTCAACCGGATCGCCGTGCTGCAACCCGGCGTGGTCAACGCCGCCCTGGCCGCCGAGGTCGCCAGGTACGGCCTGCGTTACCCACCCGATCCGGGCTCCTGGGAGTCGTCCACCATCGGCGGCAACGTGGCCACCAACGCGGGCGGCATGTGCTGCGTCAAGTACGGCGTCACCGGCGAGTACGTCCTCGGCCTGGAGGTGGTGCTCGCCTCCGGTGAGGTACTGCGCACGGGTCGGCGTACCGCCAAGGGGGTGGCCGGGTACGACCTGACCCGGCTCTTCGTCGGCTCGGAGGGCACCCTCGGGGTGATCACCGAGATCACCGTCTCGCTGCGCCCCGCCCCGGAGGAGTCACTGACCCTGGTAGCGGTCTTCGAGTCGATCGCCACCGCCGGGGCGGCGGTCGCCGAGATCTCCGCCCGGGGGCTCTCCCCGAGCCTGCTGGAGTTGCTGGACCAGACCCACCTGCGGGCGATCGAGGCGTACCGGCCGATGGGGTTGCGTACGGATGCCCGGGCGCTGCTGCTCGCGGCGGTCGACACCGGCTCGCGGGCCCCGGCCGACCTGGCCCGGCTCGCCGAGGTCTGCACCTCGGCCGGCGCGGCCGAGGTGTTCGCCGCGAGCGACGCGGTGGAGGCCGCCGCACTGCTCGCGGCCCGGCGCCTGGCCCACCCGGCGATGGAGCGGTACGCGGCCGAGGCCTTCCCCGGCGGCAACGGCGGGCTCTTCCTCGACGACGTGGCGGTGCCCCGCAGCGCCCTGGCGGCCCTGCTCGACGGGGTGGAGCGGATCGGGGCCGAGCAGGGGGTGCTGATCGGGGTGGTCGGGCACGCCGGGGACGGCAACATGCACCCGCTGATCGTGGTCGACCGGGCGGATCCGGACAGTGTGGCGCGCAGCCGGCGGGCGTTCGACGCGATCATGGAGCTGGCCCTGTCGCTCGGCGGCACCTGCACCGGCGAGCACGGGGTGGGTCTGCTCAAGCGGGACTGGTTGGCCCGCGAGATCGGGCCGGTCGGCATCCGGGTCCACCAGGCGATCAAGGACGCGCTCGACCCGGCCGGCCTCTTCAACCCCGGCAAGGTCGTCGAGGGCCCGGGATGAGCCCGGTGACCCGATCGGGTCCTATCCGGCGGCCAGCCGGGCGCGGGCCCGCATCAGGGCGAATCCGAGCAGGTTGAGGCCCCGCCAGCCGGCCGGGTCCTGTGCCTGCGGGTCCGTACCGGCGAGGCCGATGCCCCAGATCCGGTCGATCGGGCTGGCCTCCACCAGCACTCGGCCGCCGGTGCCGACGAGATAGTTCCGCAGGTCCGGGTCCTGCCCGAACTTGGCGACGTTGCCGGCCACCACGAGGTCGAAGCGGTGCGCCTCCCAGACCGCCTGGTCGAAGTCACGAACCCGACGCCCCAGGGCCTGCGCGGCGGCAGGATCCGGTGCCGCCAGCACCCGCTCGGCGCTCGACTCGTCCCCGAACAGTCGTGCCTTGCCGGCCATCATGTAGTGCTCGGCGGTGGCGTACCGGATTCCGTCGACGACGAACGGCGACGGCCACCACTGGCTCAGGCAGCCCGCGCCGATGCTGCCGTCGGGCTCCGGCCGGTGCCGCCAGAAGAACAGAAACCGATGCCGTACGCCGGCCTCGGTCAACAGGCGCAGTTCGTCGACGTCACACGGCGGCAGGGCGGTCTCGGACACGCCGCCAGGTTGCCAGAGAACCGTTCGGCGACACCATCCGATTTCGACCCGTGGACAGGGCACCGGGTCAGAGCGGGGTGGCGCCCTCCAACAGCCGGACGATCGCGGTGGCGGTCGCCGGTGCCCCGTTGGGACACGCCTGCCAGAGCACGGTCGTCTGGCCGGTGTTCAGGGCGTACGAGGCGGCGTCGCGGCAACGGGGCCGGTCCCGCTCCCGTGCCTCGGCGTCCAGCTTCGGGTCGGCGAGCAGCGCCTGTAGCCGTTCCCGCTGGGACTGGTTCAACGTGCCGTTGTCGTCCCGCGGGCCGGCCAGGTAACTCCACCGTCCGTCGCCCTCCACCGACAGGGTCCGGGCGCCCTGACCGGCCCCGGTCCGGACGACCGAGACCCGGGCGGTGCCGATGGTCGGCGGTTTCGTGGTTCGGCTCGTACTCGCCCGGGGCGTCGCGCTGGCCCTCGGCGTCGGCGAGGCCGTGGTCGGCGAGGGCACGACCGGGGGCGGTGCGGGGGTGGCCACCGCCTCGCTGCCCTGCGTGGGCGAGCCGGCCTCCCAGACCGGTGGGGCCTGTTCGTCCGCCTGACCGCAGGCCGCCAACGGCACCAGCATCAGGCTCATGGCGATGACGGGTACGGCACGTTGCCACAGCCGGGCGCTCATGCGACACACCGTACGGGCAGACCGGCTCCACCGCAGCCCAGCACCGGCGCGCCGGACCGATTGTGCGTCGGACCGACCGCGCCCCGGGTCCGTGGGCGTCGCCGCGGTGGCCCACCGCGCTCCGACCCACCGTGCCCCGACCCGGTCGGACGGGGCCGCTGCCGCCCGGTCAGCTCGACGCCTCGACCCCGGCCACGTCGACACCCCGGTCGGCGGCGAACCCGCGTACGTCCGGTGCGCCGAGCCGGGCCGCGTCCGCGGTGGCGTCGTCGGGCATCCGCTGCGACTGTCGTTCCGCCTCGACCCGGGTCAGGTAGTGCTCCACCTCGCGGGCCCGGACCGGGGCGTCCCAGCCGAGTACCCGTCCCATGATCTCGGCCGCGTGTTCGGCCGACTCGGTGCCCCGGTGCGCGGTCTCGAACGAGATCCGGGTCCGCCGGGTCAGTACGTCGTCCAGGTGCAGCGCCCCCTCGGCGCTGGCCGCGTACGCGACCTCGGCGGCGAGGTATTCCGGTGCGCCGGCGAGCGGCGCGGCGAGCAGCGGATCGGCCGAGATCAGGGTGAGCAGGTCGACGGTGAGGGTGCCGTACCGCTCCAGCAGGTGCTCGACCACCCCGACCTGCACCTCGTGCCGGCGGGCCAGGTCGGCCCGGTCCCGCCACATGGCCGGGAAGCCGTCCGCGCCGAGCAGCGGCAGGTCGGCCGTACGCGACGGGCGGACCAGCCCGAGCCGGCGGGCCGCCCGGTCGACGACGTCGCTGGCCATCACCCGGTAGGTGGTGTACTTGCCGCCGGCCACCAGCAGCAGGCCGAGCATCGGCTCGACCACCGCGTGTTCGCGGGAGAGCTTGGAGGTGGAGTCCGCCTCGCCGGAGAGCAGCGGGCGCAGCCCGGCGTACACCCCTTCGATGTCCGAGGTGCTCAGCGGCCGGTCGAGCACGGTGTTGACCTGGGCGAGCAGGTAGTCGATGTCGCTGGCGGAGGCGGCCGGGTGAGCCCGGTCGAGCTGCCAGTCGGTGTCGGTGGTGCCGATGATCCAGTGGCCGCCCCAGGGGAGCACGAAGAGCACCGAGGTCGCGGTACGCAGGATCAGCCCGGCCTCGCCGGTGATCGCCGAGCGCGGCACCACCAGGTGGACGCCCTTCGAGGAACGCACCCGCAGTCCGGGGCGGGCGCCGATGTCACCGAGCATCCGCGACATGTCGTCGCTCCACACCCCGGTGGCGGCGATGACCGTACGGGCGTACACCTCGAACTCGGCGTCCGGGGAGCCGGGCCGGGCCTCCATGTCGCGTACCCGTACCCCGGTCACCTCGCGGGCCTGGCGGATCAGGCCGACGGCGCGGGCGCTGGTCACCACGGCCGCGCCCAGGCTGGCGGCGGTCCGGGCCAGGGTGACCACCAGTCGGGCGTCGTCGACCTGGCCGTCGTAGTAGCGGATCGCCCCGGCGACCGCGTCCGCGCGCAGGCTCGGGAAGAGCCGGCGGGCTCCCTCCCGGCTCAGGTGCCGGTGCAGCGGCATTCCCCGACCGCCGCCGAACACGCCCGCGAACGCGTCGTAGGCGGCCACCCCGGCGCCGTAGTAGGAGCGCCGCCAGGCGCGGGCGGGCAGTGCCGCCGGTCCGGCGCCCGACGGCAGCGGGACGAGGATCGGCACCGGCCGGACCAGGTGCGGCGCGAGCCGGGTGGCGAGCAGGCCACGTTCGGTGAGGGCCTCGTGGACCAGCCCGAACTCCAGCTGTTCCAGGTAGCGCAGCCCGCCGTGGATGAGTTTGCTGGACCGGCTGGACGTGCCTGCGGCGTAGTCCCGCGCCTCGACCAGGGCGACCCGGAGTCCGCGGGACGCGGCGTCGAGGGCGGCGCCCGCACCGGTCACCCCACCACCGATCACGAGCACGTCGAACCGTTCGCCGCGCAGGCGACGCAGGTCCGCCGCGCGGCGGATCGGTGAGAGCTGGCCGGCGGTGTACCGGGATATGTTCGGATCGCGCACCCGTCCACGTTAACCGCCTCCGGTGAACAGGTCGCGCTTCCGGTGGGTCGTACTGTTTCGGGCATGCAGGTCGGACCCCCGCAGCCCGCCGACGAACCGTCTCTCCCACCGGCGGCGCCACCGTCAGCGCCACCGTCGGCGGCGGCCGAACCGGCTCCCCGGCCACCGGGGCAACCGCCGTGGCCGCCCCAGCACCCGTCGTGGCCGCCGGGACAGCCGCCATGGCAGCAGCCACCCTGGTCGTCGGGGCAGCCACCCTGGCCACCGGGTTCGGCGGTGGGCCGGCCGGGCGGCGGGCCGTGGCCGGTGGTGGCGGCGGTGCTGGTCGGTTGCTGGGCGGTCGCGGTGACGGTCGGCGCCCAGGCGGTCGGCTGGCTGGTGGAGCAGGTGCTGCTGGTCGGCGGGCTGACCCAACCGGCGTGGGTCTGGCCGGTCACCGGTCTCGTCAACACGGTGCTGGTCGGCGTGCCGGCGGTGCTGCTGGCCGTGCTGCCCCGGTCCGTACCGGTCCGGGCCGCCGGTCGGGTCTGGCTGGTCGGTGGACTCGCCCTCGGCGTCTTCGGCCTGCTCCGGGCCATTCCTCCGGCACAGAACGAGGGCTACCTGGCCGCACTCGCCCTGACCGCCACGCTGGCGACGATTCTCGTACGCCGGTACGCCGGCCGATCCCGCCGCCCGGTCCCCGTCGACCCTGCCCCCGGTGCCCTGTCGGCTTCCGCGCCGGATGCCCCACCGGTTCCCGCGTCAGGATCGGGCTCCTCCGGGGTCGGGCTGGCGGTCGCCGCCGGGCTGGCGCTGCTGCTGCCCTGGGTCTGGCTGGGCGCGCTCGGCGGTCTGCTCGAAACCGGGCTGGCACTGGCCGCTTCGGCGGCCCTCGGCTGGTTCGTCGGCAGCCTGCTCGACCGGGGCTTCTGGACCGGGTACGAGCACCGCTCCGACGGCAGCCCCGCCGGCCCGGCCCGGTTGGTGCTGCTCGGCGGTCTGGTGTCCGGCGTCGCCCTGACCCTCGTCGCGGGCGGGACCGGCCCGGCCGGCACGCAACTCGCCGCCCTGCTCGTCCTGCCGGCGGCCGGCTTCACCATCGCCGCCCTGCGCCGGGTCACCCGCCCGGCCGTCACCGGACCGACTGCCACCCAGCCGGCCGTCACCGGACCGACTGCCGCCCTACCGGCCGTCAGCGGGACGGGGCGTTTCGGCGGGTCGGCGCCGGCTGGTTGGCTGGTCGGCGTGGCCGTACTCGGGCCGCTGGCCTTCGTGGACCCGGAGGAGATCTCGGTCCTGCTGTCCGACAACCGGGACGTACCGTTCTGGGCGGCGGTCGCCGCCGCCGGTTCGCTCGCGGTGGCGCTGCTGCTCGGAATCGCGTACGGCGTCGTCTTCGGCCGCGCCCGGTCCGTCGTCCCGCGTCGCCGGGTGGGAGCGGTGGCGGCGGTGGGACTGCTGCTGGTGGCCGGGGGCGTCTACATCGGACCGGGGCAGCCGGGGTTCCACGGCGAGAAGCTCTTTGTGGTGCTGAAGGAGCAGGCGTCAATGGGCGACCTGCGCGCCGCGCCGACCGGGGCGGCCGGGCAGCCGGCCCGGGTCCGGGAGGTCTACCAACGACTGGTCGACACCGCGTCCCGGTCACAGGTGGACCTGCGTCGCCAGTTCGACCGCTGGCGACTGGACTACACGCCGTACTACCTGGTCAACGCGATCGAGGTGGACGGCGGCCCGGTCGTACGCGCCTGGCTGTCCGGGCGGGACGACGTGGACCGGGTGCTGCTCAGTCAGCAACTGCGTCCACTGCCCGAGCGACCGGAGACCAGTCACGGCGACGGGGCGGCGCCGACCGTACCGTCCTGGAACCTGACCCAGATCGGCGCCGACCGGGTCTGGTCGCAGTTGGGGACCACCGGTTCGGGGATCGTCGTCGGCAGCTCGGACTCCGGCGTGGACGGTCGGCACCCGGCGCTGAGCGGCGGCTTCCGGGGCGGGGACGACTCCTGGTACGACCCGTGGAACGGCACCCGCTCCCCCACCGACCAGGGCGGTCACGGTACGCACACGCTCGCCTCCGCCATCGGTGGGCAAAACGTCGGTGTCGCTCCCGGTGCCCGTTGGATCGGCTGCGTCAACCTCGACCGCAACCTCGGCAACCCGGCGCACTACCTGGACTGCCTCCAGTTCATGCTGGCGCCGTTCCCGAACGGCGGTGACCCGTTCACCGACGGTCGGCCGGACCGCGCCCCGCAGGTGCTGACGAACTCGTGGGGCTGCCCGCCGATCGAGGGCTGCGACGCCGGGGCGCTCCGCCCGGCCACGGCCGCCTTCGCCGCGGCCGGGATCTTCTTCACCGCCGCCGCCGGCAACACGGGTCCGGGCTGTGACTCGATCGACGACCCGCCGGCCCCGTACGCCGATGTCCTCACCGTGGGTGCGGTGGACCGGGAGCGGCGGGTGGCGCCGTTCTCCAGTCGGGGCCCGGCGGCCGGCGGTGCGGCCAAGCCGGACCTGGTCGCACCGGGCGCGGACGTGCTGTCGGCGATGCCAGGCGGCGGGTACGCCGTCCTCAGCGGCACCTCGATGGCGGCCCCGCACGTGGCGGGCGTGGTGGCGCTGATGTGGTCGGCGAATCCGGCGCTCGTCGGTGACCTGGACCGGACCTGGCGGATCCTGCGGGAGACCGCCGCGCCGGTGGTGCCGTCCGAGGACGGTCCGGCCGGGCCGGACACCACCTGCGGTCCGCCGGGCAATCTCACCGGGGCGGGTCTGGTCGATGCGTACGCGGCGGTCCGGGAAGCCGGGCAGGCCCGCTGAACCGGGTACGACCAGCAGGGTGGGCAGCGCGACCGGGCCGCCATGTCCTATGGTCGGCGGTCGTGGACCACGATTTCTCGATCATCGAGCTGACCGACGACGACGTGCCCGCGGTGGTGGCCCTCTGCGGTGAGGCGCTGGATCTGCCGGACGACGCGGCCGAGGCGGCGGTGATCGTGGCCCGACTCCGGGACACCACCACGCTGCCGGGCGCCCCGATCCGCCGCCGTACGGTCGGTTTCGTCGCCGTCGTGGGGTCCGCGACGGTGGGTGTGGTGCTCGGCTCGATCGCCCACCGTGACTCGTCCCTGGGTCACGTCGACCTGGTCGCGGTGCACCCGGAGCACCGCCGTCGAGGGATCGGGCGGGCCCTGCTGGCCCGGATCGAGGGCGCCCTGTCCGGGCTCGGCGCGAGTGAGGTGCTGCTGGCCGGCAACCCGCCGCACTACGCCTGGCCCGGCATCGACGTGCGCTACACCCCGGCGGTCTGTGCCGCGATGGCGCTCGGCTACGAGCAGGAGAACACCGCCTGGAACATGACGGCCGACCTGTCGTACGACGGGTCGCCGGCCCTGCGCGGCACCGAGGACGCCGAACGGCGGCTGGCCGGACAGGGCATCACGGTACGCCGGGCCGAACCGGACGACGCGGCGATGCTGGTCGAGTTCGCGCGGGAGACGTTCGGGGTGGGCTGGGGCGGTGAGGTCGCCGACTCGATCGGCCGTACGGGCGCCGGCTGCCACATCGCCGTACGCGACCGGGTCGCCCCCTCCACCGCCGACGGTCCCGCCCCGGACGCCGCCGGTGCCGCCGGGGACGGCTCGACGGTCGAGGTGCTCGGCTTCGCCGCGTACGGGTCGTCGCGGCCGAGTTGGTTCGGTCCGATGGGCACCGCGCCGGCCGCGCAGGGGCTCGGGATCGGCGGGGTGCTGCTGCGGCGGTGCCTGGCCGACCAGCGGGCGGCGGGACACCTGCGGGCGGAGATCGGCTGGGTGGGCCCGGTGCCGTTCTATGCCAGCAATTCGGGTGCGCGGATCGAGCGGGTCTTCTTCCTCTACCGCAAGCAACTCTGACCGCCGCCCGGCATCCCCCGACGCCTGCCACCGCAGTGCACGAAAAGGGCGAATAGGAGATATCCGTTTATAGTGCCGTTTCTCAGCACCGTCGCCTTCCCGGCTCCTACCGTTTGAGCCAAGGAGGAAGTCATGGCGAAGGACGACGAACCGACTGACGATCTCGCCGCGGCCGCCTGGGCCAGGATGGCTGCGGAGATTCCCGCCGAAACGCCGGTACATCGCCTCGATTACGGCGACGCGGACCAGCGTGCGGAAATGGATCGGCTGGACGAACTCTCATCCGAGGAACCGCTGGAGATGGTCGACGCGCCGATCCAGATCAGGAAGCCGTTCTCCCGTACGGACAAGCAACGCAATCAACGACGACTACCGACATGACGTAAGGGGCGGACCGCTGACGCGGCCCGCCCCTTACCAATGCAACGTGACTGGACTCAGAAGTCCATGTCCCCGCCGCCCGGCGCAGCCGCCGGGGCCGGGTTCTTCTCCGGCTTGTCCGCCACCACTGCCTCGGTGGTCAGGAACAGAGCCGCGATCGAGGCCGCGTTCTGCAGCGCCGAACGGGTCACCTTGGCCGGGTCGATGATGCCGGCCTTGAGCAGGTCGACGTACTCACCGTTCGCGGCGTTCAGGCCGTGGCCGGCCTCCAGGTTGCGAACCTTCTCCACCACGACGCCACCCTCAAGGCCGGCGTTGACGGCGATCTGGCGCAGCGGGGCGTCGAGCGCGATCTTGACGATCGTCGCACCGGTCGCCTCGTCACCCGAGAGGTCCAGCTTGTCGAAGGCGGTCTTGCCGGCCTGCACCAGCGCGACGCCACCACCGGGAACGATGCCCTCTTCGACAGCCGCCTTCGCGTTGCGAACGGCGTCCTCGATGCGGTGCTTGCGCTCCTTGAGCTCGACCTCGGTGGCCGCGCCGACCTTGATCACCGCAACACCGCCGGCCAGCTTGGCCAGGCGCTCCTGCAGCTTCTCGCGGTCGTAGTCCGAGTCGCTCTTCTCGATCTCGGCGCGGATCTGGTTGACCCGACCCTGGATCTGGTCGGCGTCACCGGCACCGTCGACGATCGTGGTCTCGTCCTTGGTCACCACGACCTTGCGGGCGCGGCCCAGCATGTCGAGGCCGATGCCGTCGAGCTTGAGGCCCAGCTCCTCGCTGATGACCGCGCCACCCGCGAGGATGGCGATGTCGGTCAGCATGGCCTTGCGACGGTCACCGAAGCCCGGAGCCTTGACGGCGACGGACTTGAAGGTGCCCCGAACCTTGTTGACGATGAGGGTGGCCAGGGCCTCGCCCTCGACGTCCTCGGAGATGATCAGCAGCGGCTTGCCCGACTGCATGACCTTCTCCAGGATCGGCAGCAGGTCCTTCACCGAAGCGATCTTGCTGTTGACGATCAGGATGTAGGGGTCGTCGAGGACGGCCTCCATCCGCTCCGGGTCGGTCCAGAAGTAGGGCGAGATGTAGCCCTTGTCGAAGCGCATACCCTCGGTGAGCTCAAGATCGAGCCCGAAGGTGTTGCTCTCCTCGACGGTGATGACGCCTTCCTTGCCGACCTTGTCCATCGCCTCGGCGATGATCTCACCGACGGTGGTGTCACCGGCGGAGATCGACGCGGTCGAGGCGATCTGCTCCTTGGTCTCGACGTCCTTGGCGAGCTTGGCCAGCTCCTCCGCCACCGCCGCCACCGCAGCCTCGATGCCCCGCTTCAGGGCCATCGGGTTCGCGCCGGCCGCGACGTTGCGCAGGCCCTCGCGGACCAGCGCCTGGGCCAGGACGGTCGCCGTCGTCGTGCCGTCACCGGCAACGTCGTCGGTCTTCTTGGCGACCTCCTTGACCAGCTCGGCGCCGATCTTCTCGTAGGGGTCCTCAAGCTCGATTTCCTTGGCGATGCTCACACCATCGTTGGTGATGGTGGGGGCGCCCCACTTCTTCTCGAGCACGACGTTGCGGCCCTTCGGGCCGAGCGTCACCTTGACGGCGTCGGCGAGCTGGTTCATGCCCCGCTCGAGGCCACGGCGGGCCTCTTCGTCGAACGCGATGATCTTGGCCATACGGCGTTGTCCTCCTGGACACTCACGGCCACCCGAGCCGGTTGGTCCCGGATCGGCCGCCTGACTTCGCACCTTCGGACGTCACTACTGCGCTGGCGCGCGGTCTGGTCCGGCGCGAACGCACCGGACCGACTCCCGCGCACTAGGCGGCAGTGACGTCCGTCGGTCGGGTCGGACAGCCCGCGACGACCGGCCATGTGCCCCGCCCCGTCACCGGTGCGCGACCGTGGCCCTAACCGCCCCGACCTCTGGCACTCACACCGCGCGAGTGCCAATCACTTGTTTAGCACTCTCCCATGTCGAGTGCAAGCGAGTGGGCCGGAGCCGAACCGGCCGGACACACCTTCCCGCGCGTTCCGCCACCCCGCCGACCAGCGACATCGCCGCCGGGAGCCGGATCACCGCTCCCGGTGATCCGTACGGCACCGGCATCGGCACGGGGCGTCGGGCACACCCGTACGGGTGAACGTCGCGCGGGTGAACATCGGGCGAAGCCAGCCGCACAGTCGTACGGGACGCCCAAATGTGACGAACTGCCCCATCGTCGAGACAGGCTCGGACACCACACGAGCCCGTCTCCCGCCACGGCGGGCCAACGGCGGAGCACCCAGCCGGAGAGCAGCAGTCACCCACTCGGACCGGCACCCGGATCCACGGGCACACGGCAGCGGAACACCGGTGGGCGGAAGTGTGACAGCGGCGCCGTACTCCACGGGGAGACCGGCGCCCTGTCGTTATCGATTCCGGCTGTGATTTTCACGAGCATTCGGTCGGGACTCCCGACCGGTGTCGGACGACGCGGGCGAACCGGTCAGGCGAGGAGGCGCACCTTCTCCGCCTGCGGCCCCTTCTGGCCCTGGGCGATTTCGAACTCCACCCGCTGTCCGTCGTCGAGCGCCTTGTAGCCGTCCATCTCGATCGCGGAGAAATGGACGAATACGTCCTGCCCGCCGTCGACCGCAATGAAGCCGTAGCCCTTTTCACTGTTGAACCACTTGACGGTGCCCTGTGCCACGGTGCACTTCCTCACTTCGATCGTGCTGGGTCAAACACCCCCGGCTCCGGCGTACGCCGACCGGAGCCGCCGACTCGGGACCATATCGATCCACGAATACAGCAACCGAAATCGCACGCTACACGAGGTCCGACCGAGGTGCACTACCCCAAAAGGGACAGCAGCCGGTACGCGCACCCCCACCTGTGACGATTGAACCGCATCGTCGAACGTCTTTACGTCGTACAATTGATCATGTATCTCGCGCAACGCGACGCAACCGTGATCCGCAATCCGGTTGCCGGCCGGGTCCGTCGAGGGTAGGCATGCCCCATGACCAGCCTGCCGGCCACCGCCGCACCACGGGCGGCCGCCACCGCCGCCACCCCGCCGGGTGCGACCGCCACCGCCCGCACACCCGCCCCGGGCTCCCCGGCCGGCGGTACCGACGGCCTCCGGCGCGGCGACGGCGACGCCGACGACCGGCCACGGGTCCGGCGGATCCGGAGCACCGACACCGCACGGATGCGGGCGCTGCGCCTGGAGATGCTCGCCGACGCACCCCTGGCCTTCCTGGAAACCGTCGCCGAGGCGGCCGCCCGACCCCACGCCGAGTACGCCAGCCGGATGCGCCAGAACGCCACCGGCGGCCAGATCGCGGCCTTCGTCGCCGAACCACCCTCGGCGTACCCGGACGGGCGTTTCCTCGGCCACGCGGGCGGGCACGCGGTCCCCGCCGAGCCGGGGCTCACCGTGATCTTCGCCGTCTACGTCACCCCGGCCCGACGCGGCAGCGGTCTGCTCGCCGACCTGATCGAGGGGGTGGCGGACTGGTCCCGGGCGGCCGGACGCCCGGAGCTGATGCTGGAGGTGGTGGTCGGCAACGACCGGGCGATCCGCGCCTACCAGCGGCTCGGTTTCGAGGACACCGGCGTCCGGCTGCCGCACCCACGGATACCGACGCTGACCGAGTTGCAGATGCGTCGCCGCGCCTGAACCGACGGCGGTGTCCCGCCCCACACGAGAGCGGGGAGGCAGCCCCGTCGCCGGTCACCCGGCCCGGACCCGTCGGCAGATCCGGATCTGCCGACGGGCTCGGAGCTCCGGAAACTCAGACGTGCCGGCGGGACTGGACCACCCGGAACCGGCCGGCCACGTACGCGCCGTCGGTCAGGGCCGCGTTCGCCGCCGGATTGGCACCGCTGGCGTGGAAGTCGGAGAAGGCCGCCGACTGGTTGACGAAAACTCCGCCGGTGAGGTTGCAGGACAGGTGCACGCCGGCATCGAGCGCCGCCGACTCGGCCGCGTCGAGGACCTTCTCGTCGCTGGCGTAGACCGCCGCCGTCAACGCGCCCCGCGCCCCCACGGTCTCCCGCAGGATCTCCAGGCTGTGCGTGGTGGAGTCGGTCGCGATCGCGAACGAGATCGGTCCGAACCACTCCCGGCCGTAGGTCCGCACGGCGTCCGCGCCGAGCCGGACGATCGTCGGCGTACGCACCACCGCCTGCGGGTACGTCGGGTGCTCGACCGTACGCGACGCCAGCACGACCTCGCCGACCCCGGCGACCTCGTCCAGCCGGGCCAGCACGCCCTCGTTGACGATCGCCCCGGTGAACTCCACCGCCCGCGCCGGGTCACCGGTGAGCTTGCCGACCGCACCGGCGATCCCGGCCGTCACCTCGTCGAAGCTCTTGTGGCCCTGGTCGGTCTCGATGCCCGCGGACGGGATCAGGATGTTCTGCGGTGTGGTGCACATCTGCCCGCTGTAGAGGGTCAGCGAGAAGCCGATGTTGCGGCACATGCCGGCGAAGTCGTCGGTGGAGTCGACCACGATGGTGTTGACGCCGGCCTTCTCGGTGTACACCGCAGCCTGGCGGGCGTTGTTCTCCAGCCAGTCGCCGTACTCGGTCGAGCCGGTGAAGTCGATGATCCGTACCTCCGGGCGCAGCGCCAGCGTGGTCGCCAGCTTCTCGCCCGGTTCCTCGGCGGCGAGCAGCACCAGGTTGGGGTCGAAGCCCGCCTGCGCCAGCACCTCGCGGGCGTACCGGACGGTGATCGCCAGCGGCAGCACCGCGCCCGGATGCGGCTTGACCACCACCGGGTTGCCGGTGACCAGCGAGGCGAACAGACCGGGGTACGAGTTCCAGGTCGGGAAGGTGTTGCAGCCGACCACCAGTGCCACCCCCCGGGGCACCACGTGGAACGTCTTGACCATCCGCAGCGGCTCGCCCTTGCCGGCCGGCTTCTCCCACTCGGCGCTGCCCGGATGCCGGGTCATCTCCGCGTACGCGTACGCGATCGCCTCCAGCGCCCGGTCCAGGGCGTGCGCCCCGCCGGCCTGGAACGCCATCACGAACGCCTGCCCACTGGTCGCGTGTACGGCGTTCGCCAGCTCGAAGATGTGCCGGTGCAGCCGGGCCAGGATCTCCAGGCAGACACCCGCCCGAGCCTGCGGCCCGGCGTCCCGCCATGCCGGCAGGGCCGAGGTGGCGGCGCCGATCAGCTCGTCCACGTCGACCTGCGGGTAACGCACGCCCAGGTCGAGCCCGAACGGGCTGACCTCGGTGGCGAGCCGGCCCGGCGTTCCGGGCTGGTCGAGCGGGAAGTCGCCGTCCAGGTAGGCGCGGAAGGCCGCCTCGCCCTCGGCGGCGGCGGTCTCGCCGTACACCCGGGGGCTGGGCGACTCGGGGTAGGCCGACCAGTAGCCGCGCTCGCTGATCGCGGTCAGCGCCCGGGCGAGGGTGTCGGCGTGCGTGGCGTAGAGGGGATGCGGGGTCTCCGTCATCCCGCCATCATGCCCCAGCCCGCGCGACACCCTCATCCCCTGCCCACCGCGTCTGCCGCCGGTACGGATCAGAGGGTCAGCTGCCAGTTGTTCCAGACCTCGACGGGACGGAAACCCATCGCCTCGTTGATGGAGATCATGTAGTCGTTGACGCCGGCGTTCCAGGTGTCGATGATCCGCAGGGCGGGCTCGTGGGACATCACGTACCGCAGGTTCTCGATCTTGGCGACGGTGCCGAGCCGGTGGCCCCGGTGCTCCGGGTCCACGATCGTGATCTGCTGGAACGCGTGCCAGTCCGGCGTCGCGCCGACATCGATCATGGTCCAGGCGACGACCCTGCCGGACGCGTCGTGGCGCAGCACGCTGCTGTACAAGCGCCGCCCGCGTACGACCAGCGCCTCGTCCACCGCCCGGATCCGCTCCCGGTCGGGTTTCGCCGCCTCCCACTCCAGGTCGCCCAGGGGCGCGTCCTGGACCAGCCGGCCGTCGAGATAGGCGATGTCGTCGAGGTACGCGTCGGGCGTCGAGCCGATCCACCGCACCAGCGAGTAGCCGTCGGCCCGGCTCCACGCCGAGGCGAGCAACTCGTCGAGGCGCGCCTGGTCCAGCGTGCTCAGGTCGAGCCGGCGGCGGACGTCAACCAGAGCGTTGCGCGCACCGAACGAGGTGGCGAACTCCCGACCGGGCTCCACCCGGGTCGGCTCGCCGGGCAACGGGCCCTGCGACATCCCGTTGATCCGCTTCCGTCCGAGCTCCCGAACGGTGCGCAGGGCGTACGCGTACAGCGCCCGGCCGATGCCCTGGCGCCGGTAGTCCGGCAGCACCTCGATGTCCACCGACGCGTTCTCGGTGTTCTCCAGTTGGGGCAACTCGATGCTCAGGTATCCGACCGCCCGGCCGTCGAGGTGGGCGAGGACGAACCTCGTCTCCTCGCCGGGCATCGGATGGCGCAGCTGACCGTAGAAGCGCTGGCGACAAAGCGGCGGGAAGTCCGGCTGGTCGGCGGCGAGGATCGCGGACCGGACCGCGTACGCCTGCTCGACCGCGAGGTCGTCGGCGACGTCGAGTGGGGTGATGATGAGGCCTACGGAGGTGGCGGCGGTGTCCATGTCCCCGAGGGTGCCCGGCGGCCGCGACGAGCGCGAGCGAATTAGCCGGGGGTCGTTGGTCGGGAGGACGATCGCACAACGCCTCCGGCGCTGGGTCGTAAGAGCTTCAAAAGTCTACGGCGATACGCCCTCCCGCACGGAGCATTTTGCGTCGCCCGGTTCGCGCCGTCAAGCCCCGCGCGGGGTATTTTGCTAACGGGTGGCAAATCACCAGTTACCCACCGCATCGGACACGTCCACCGATCGGCCTAGTTGTCCAGGTCCGATCGGCCGCAGCGAGCACCGACCAGCGGGGCGCTCCGGCCGATCGGACCAGCCGGATCAGCCCAGCAGCCCGGCCTCGCGGGCGGCCTTCAGTGACGGCTTGACCCGGTACGTCGGCCCCACCAGCGACGCCACCGCGTCGATCGTCTTGAGTCCCTCACCGGTGTTGTAGACAACGGTCTCGGCCGTCGGGTCGAGCCGTCCACTCGCCACCAGCTTGCGCAGGCAGGCCACCGTCACCCCGCCCGCCGTCTCGGCGAACACCCCGGTCGTACGCGCCAGCAGCCGGATCGCGTCGCGGATCTCGTCGTCGTCGGCGTACTCCATCCAACCGCCGGTACGCCGCACCGCCTCCAACGCGTACACCCCGGCGGCCGGGTCGCCGATGTTGAGCGACTTGGCGATGCCGGTCGGCTTCACCGGCGTGATGGTGTCGGTGTCGTCGTGCAGGGCGGTCGCGATCGGGTTGCAGCCGGCCGACTGGGCGCCGAACACCTTCCAGCCGTTGGCCGGCGCCTCGACCAGTCCGATCTCGACCAGTTCGCTGAACGCCTTGTCGACCTTGGTCAGCAGCTCACCGCTGGCCATCGGGATGACCACCTGCTCGGGGATGCGCCAGCCGAGCTGCTCGGCCACCTCGTACCCCAGGGTCTTGGACCCCTCGGCGTAGTACGGCCGCACGTTGACGTTGACGAACGCGGTGTCCTCGAACTCGTCGGTCTCCACCAGCTCACCGCAGAGCCGGTTCACGTCGTCGTACGAGCCGTCGATCGCGACCAGGTCACCGCCGTAGACCGCGGTGGTGATGATCTTCCCCTGCTCCAGGTCGGCGGGGATGAACACGATCGAGGGAACCCCGGCGCGGGCCGCGTGCGCGGCGACCGAGTTGGCCAGGTTGCCGGTGGAGGCGCAGGCGAACCGGTTGAAGCCGAGGCCGCGCGCGGCGGTCAGCGCCACCGAGACCACCCGGTCCTTGAACGAGTGGGTGGGGTTCGCGCTGTCGTCCTTGACCCAGAGCGGCGCAGTCATGCCCAGTTCGGCGGCGAGGTGCGGGGCGGCGACCAGCGGGGTCAGGCCGGGGTCGAGGGTGACCCGGGTGGCCGGGTCCTGGCCGGCGGGCAGCAGTGCGGCGTACCGCCAGATGTTCTGCGGCCCGGCCTCGATGTCCGCTCGGGTGACCTTGGCCAGGGCATCCTGGTCGTAGGCGACCTCAAGCGGGCCGAAACACTCGTAACAGGCATGCTGCGCGATCAACGGATACTGCGCGCCGCAGCCCCGACAGACCAGCGCCCGAGCCGGATTGACCGGCACGTCACCGTCAGCAGTGGTGGTGGAACTCTGAGTTTCGCCGAGGATCGCAGTCATGCGATGCCGTCCTCTCATCTTTCCCAACGCCGCGCGGTGCGGCGGGGACGGACTTGGCACCTGCCACCCGGCTCGTCATCGAGCCGGCGGGTGGTTGCCGGGGCTTCATCGGGCCGTATCCCTCTGCCCCTCTGGATGAGGTATTCAGTTGTACGACCGATCCTACGGGTGAACCCCGCCCCAGCGCAGCACCCCCACACCCCCTGTGATCCAGACCCCACCCGCGCGCCACCCCACGCACCACCCCGCGCGCCACCCCAAGATCCGCGCACTTTCACGGAATTAGTGGTTATTTCACGCGCGATAGCCACTCATTCAGTGAAAGTGCGCCGGGTGGGTGGGGCGCGGCGGGGTCAGCTGACCACGTCCTTGCGGGTGAAGCGCCAGAACGCGAGGCTCCAGAAAATCGTGGCGTAGCTGATCGCCGAGATGCAGCCGCGTACCAGGTCGTCGGTCTGGAACGGAGTGGAGAGCAGGCCCAGCCAGGCGGTGCTGTAGTGGGTCGGCAGGAAGTCGCGGACCACCCCGAGCGCCTCGATCTGGTCCAGGATGCTGGACAGGATCCAGAGCAGCACCGCCCCGCCGACCGCGCCGAGGGCCGCGTCGGTGGAGACCGAGAGCAGGAACGCCAGCCCGGCCACCACCAGCAGCGCCACCGCCAGGTAGCCGAGGACACCGAGCAGCCGGAGCAGGCCCTCGCCGGCCGGGATCTGGGCGGCGATCGTGCTCTGCAACGGCTCCCAGCCGTACCGGAGAATGCCGGCGACCAGGGCGGTGCCGGCGAGCAGCAGCAGGGCCAGCCCCGAGTACGCCAGCGCGACCACCAGTTTCACCGCCAGCAGCCGCGCCCGGGGCACCGGCACCGCCAGCAGGTAGCGCAGGCTGCCCCAGTTCGCCTCGCTGGCCACGGTGTCGCCGCAGAACAGCGCCACCACGACGACCAGCAGGAACGACGACGACACGAAGATGCAGAACAGGGCGAAGTTGAGCCCACCCGTGGTGGCCAGGTCGATCAGGCTGGCGAACTCGTTGTTGCCGTTGTCGTCGTCACCGCCCGAGTTGAACTGGAACGCGATCAGCACGATGAGCGGCAGCAGGACCATCGCCGCCAGCGTCAACTGCGTACGTCGCCGGGCGAACTGGCGGCGCCACTCGGTCGCCACCGACAGGGTCGCCCCCGGCCGGTAGCCGGTTGCCGCACCGGCGCTTTCGACGGTCACCTGATCCGTGCCGGCCATGTCAGCGGTCCCCGCTTCCCCGTGAGTTGTCGCCGACCAGGGCGAGGAACGCGTCCTCCAGGCGGCGGCGCGGCATCACCCGGTCGACTCCCACGCCGGCCCGGACCAGTTCGGCGACCACCTCGCTGCGGGCGGTCCCGTTCACGTCCACCACCAGCGCCCCGTCCCCGTTGGACAGCACCTCGACGCCGTCCAGCCGGTCGAGTACGGCCCGTGCGGCGACCGGGTCGCTGACGTCGAACTGCACACTGGGCGACTCGCCGACGATCTCCTCGACCGGCCCGGAGGCGACGATCCTGCCCTTGTTCACCACCACCGCGTGGGTGCAGGACTGCTCCACCTCGGCCAGCAGGTGGCTGGAGACCAGCACCGCCCGGCCGCCGGTCGCGTACCGGCGCAGCACCCGGCGCATCTCGGCGATCTGCGGCGGGTCGAGCCCGTCGGTCGGCTCGTCCAGCACCAGCAGCTCCGGCAGGCCGAGCATGGCCTGGGCGATGGCCAGCCGCTGGCGCATCCCGTGGCTGTACGTCTTGATTTTGCGGTGGACCGAGTCGCCGAGGCCGGCGATCTCCAGTGCCTCCTCGAAGTGGGCGTCGGCGAGCGGCCGCCCGGTCGCCCGCCAGTACGTCCGCAGGTTCGCCAACCCGCTCAGGTGCGGCAGGAAGCCCGGCCCCTCGACCAGCGAGCCGATCCGGGACAGCACCGGCGAGCCGGGGACCAGCCGGTGCCCGAAGACGAAGATCCGGCCGGCGGTCGGCTGGGTCAGCCCCATCAGCACCCGCAGGGTGGTGGTCTTGCCGGCACCGTTCGGCCCCAGCAGGCCGACCACCTGCCCCCGGTGCACCTCGAAGTCGACCCGGGAGACGGCGACGAAGCCGTCCGCGTACTCCTTGCGCAGGTCGCGGATGACCAGCGGGATGTCGGCGTACTCCGCGGTCACCGAGGTGTCGTGGCGGCGGTGCCGGCGGCGGACCACCAGCAGGACCACGACGAGCCCGACCGCGATCGCGGCGAGCAGGGCGGCCAGCGCCCAGCGCCAGAGTACTCCGGTGGTGGGGATCGGCTCCCCGGTCACCGTTGGCAGGGTGATCCGGTCGCCGCCGAGCGCCACCGAGTAGACGGTCGGTTGCGCCGGGGTGGCGTAGCCCTGGTCGGAGGTGGCCAGCACCAGCGCGAGCCGGTGTCCGGCCTCGACCCGGTGCACGATCGCCGGCAGGGTCACCCGCGCGGGCGCGGCACCGGCCAGGTCGGTCGGCAGGCCGGTCAGCCGGACCGGGGCGATCAGGCCGCTGGGCAGTTCGGCGGTCCCGTCCGGGCCGATGTCGTAGAGCTTGGCGAAGAGGACCGCCTCGCCGGTCGGTGACGCGGCCCGGATCGACACCGTCGGGGCGCCGACCACGTCGACCGGGTCGTCCAGCGGTTCGGTGACGAACCGGGCGTGCTGACCGGGCAGGTCCCCGGCCACCCCGCCGACCACGCTGGAGAGCGCCCCGGCGAACGGCACAGTGGAGATCGCGGCCGGGTTGCCGTTCGGCGGGTTGGCGATCTGCTGCGGCGGGCCGGCGACCGCGACCTCGCGGATTCCGCCGCCGGCCGCAGCGTCCGTGCCGGTCAGGCCGGGATAGTCGGCGGTACGGAAGCCGGTCGCGACCAGCCCCCGGTCGAGGGCGTCGAAGCCGGCCAGCCGGGACCAGGTGAAGCTGGTGCCGGGGTCGGCGGCGTCGCCGCGTACGTAGTGGTCGAGCCACTGCACGGTGAGGAACTTGACCCGGTCCTGGTCGGACTGTGGGCCGGCGCCGCCGTCGTGCCCACCGGTGAACCAGGCCACGCGTACGGGGGTGCCGGCGGCGGCGATGCCACGGGCGTTGGCGTCGGCCTCGCTGAGCGGGAAGAGCGTGTCGGCCTCGCCCTGGATGAGCAGGGTCGGCGCCTTGATCCGGTCGAGTACGCCGGCCGGGCTGGACCGGCGCAGCAGGTTGACCGCCGCTTCGCTGGCCCGTCCGGTGGTGGCGATCTCCAGGTAGGCGGCACAGACGTCGGCGGCGAACCGGCCGCAGGCCGGACTGGTCGGCCCGACACCGGGGCCGGCGCCGGGACCGATGCCCGGACCGGGGCGGGTCGACGGTGCCACGCTGGGCGTGACCGTGGGGGCGGCGGTCGGCCCGGTGGTCGACGCGGTGTTGCCGGGCCCGCCGGCCGGGTTGGTGCCGCCCGGTCCGAGGCCGCCGAGGCCACCGGGGCCGGTGCCGCCGCTGCCGAACAGGACTCCGGCCCAGCCCTTCTTGAACACCCCGTCCAGGGTGGACCGGCCGCTCGACTCGGGCAGGAACGACGCGGCCAGATCGTGCCAGGTGATCATCGGGACGATCGCGTCGACGCGAGGATCGGCGGCGGCGAGCAGCAGGGCCAGGCCGCCGCCGTACGAGCCGCCGACGACGCCCACTCTCGGGTCACCGGTCGCGTCGGTACGGATCTCCGGCCGGGCGGCGAGCCAGTCGAGCAGCCGGGCGGCGTCGCGTACCTCGAAGTCGGGGCTGTCCAGGTGGATCTCCCCGCCGCTGCGGCCGAACCCCCGGGCGGTGTAGGCCAGCACCGCGTACCCGTGTTCGGCCAGCTCCTCGGCGTCGGCGCGGACCGATTCCTTGGTCCCGCCGAAGCCGTGCGGCAGCAGGACAGCCGGGACCTTGGCCGTGGCGCCGGCCCCGTCGGGCAGGTACAAGGTGGTGTCGAGGTCCACCGGCTGGTTCCCGTCCGGGCCGGACCGGACACCGATCAGCCGGTCCTCGGTGCGGAAGGAGTCGCCCTCGGGCCAGACCGCCCAGCCGACCAGTCCCGCGAGCAGGGCCACGACCAAGACGGACGCACCAATCCGGCGGCGACTCGATCGTGGCGTCCCGGACCGGCTCGCCCCGGACAGGCTCGCCCCCGGCCGGACACGGTGGAGGGCACGGCGGAGCCGGGACGGCAGCGCGGAAGGCATGGGCACACCGTACGGCCCGGAACCTGTGCTGTGGCTGAGATCCGCCGTACGTCCGTCCGGTCAACCCGATCGGTGAGCGAAACGCATCGTACGAACATCCCAAGGCCAAGCACGGCAGGACAAATTCGGACTATGTGAATTCCGATCTACTGGGGCATATACCTCAATCGATACATGTCGCTCAACAATAAGTACGCAGAGTCACGATTTTGAGTACCCGTGACCACAGGTGAGCAACTGACGTGAAACTGACTGTTCGTCGTGGATGGACGGAGTCGGGCGTTCAGTTAGTTTTCCGCTCCGGTGGGCGGGACCCCGGCGGCCTCCCGGCGCCCACCGCCACCGGACCCTGGCCGTCGCCGGAGGAGACCCACGATGACAGTTCCCGCGCGACGGCCCCGAGGATGGCCGAATGCGCCCGGCAACGCACTGCGCCTGTTCCTCGTGCTGATCTTGCTGGTGCCGATCGCCGTACTCTTCGTGCAGTTGCAGCGATCGGTCGACGCCGATCAGGAACTGGTCGCCCGGGAGCAGCACGGGATCGAGTATCTGCGCTCGTTGACCGATGTGACGGTGGCCCTCACCGAGGCCCAGTCGGCGGCCGTCGCCGGCCGGCCGGTGCTGCGCGAAGCCCTGACCACGGCGGTGGTACGGACCACCGCCGTCGACACCCGCCTCGGCGCGCAACTGCGCACCCGGGAACGCTGGGCCGGCGTACGAGCCAAGATCGAATCCCTGCCCGACCGGGGCGCGACCAGCCCGGACGCGGTCTTCACCGTCTACCGCGAGACCGCCGACCTGCTGCTGGCCCTCTGGGGCAAGGTACGGGAGAGCTCCGGCCTGATGCGCGACCCCGAGGCCGACTCCTACTACCTCCAGGACGCCGTCGGCGAGGAACTGCCCGCCGCCATGGTCGCCGCCGGACGACTCGCCGACCTCGCGGTGATCGGATCCGCTCGGAAGTCGACCGAACGACTACGCACGGTTGCCGAGCTGACTGCCGCCCGTACCTCCCTGCTCGACCCGGCCGCCGACCTGATCGAGTCCCTCCAGGCGGCGGTGGAGAGCACCGACAGCCCCAACCTCGGCGGCAACCTGCTCAACCAGCTCGACAGCTACCAGCGCGCCACCGAGGCGCTCGGCGCGTCGGCCGCCCTGACCGACGGCACCTCCGAGGCCGATCTGACCCAGATCGCCGCAGCCCGGGTGACCGCCCACGCCGCCGCCGAACAACTCTCCTCGATCATCCTCACCGAACTCTCCACCCTGGTCGATGCCCGCAACGACCAGCTGGCCCGCACCCAGCAGGTCACCTACCTCGCCGGTGCGCTGGCACTGCTGCTCATCTTCGGCCTGGCCGTGGCGATCGTGCTCAGCGGCCGTGGCCGCCACCCCGTACCGACCGTCCCCGCAACGCCGGACGGACCGCCGGCCGAACCGGGCGGCACCGAGCCGGGACGGTGGGACGCGCTGGTCGAGTGGTCAGCCGGCGCACCCGGTGGGCCGCCGGCCGGTCGACCGGTCGCGACCGCCGGCGCGGGTTCCGACGGTCCCGGCGGATGGGGGCGTTCCGATGCTGCTCGGTAGGCTGCGGATCCGGGCCAAGCTCGCGCTGCTGGTCATCACCCCGCTGCTCAGCATGGTCGGCCTCGCCGTGCCGGTGGTGGTCGAACGGGTGAACCAGGCGAGCCGGGCCGCCGACACCGCAGAGTCGGTACGCATCGCCGGCCGGGTCGGCTCGCTGGTCCAGGAGTTGCAGCAGGAACGGCTGCTCTCCATCGGCTACCTGATGGGCCACGCCGACCGGTCCGCACTGATCCAGCAGACGGCCACGGTCAGCGACGAGATCGCCGACCTGCGCGCCGACCTCGGGGACCGGCTGACCACCCGGGTCACCGGCGCCATCGCCGGGGTGCAGCAACTGGCCGAGCTGCGCTCCGCGGTGCTCAACCGCCGGGCCACCCCGGACCAGGTGCTCGGCAAGTTCGGGCCGATCCACGTGGCGCTGATCGAGTCCCTGCAACTCACGTACGGGGTGGACACCGCCACGCCGCAGGGACGCCAGGTGGTCGCCCTCGACGCGGTGCTGCGTACGGACGAGGGGATCAGCGCCGGCGCCTCGATCATCGTGCTCGTCGTCGCCAGCAGGAACCAGGGCGCGATCACGGCGTACATCAGCAACATGGCCGCGTTGACGGTCAACACGTCCCGGTTCAGTGCCTTCGCCACCCCGGAACAGAACGCCCTCTACCGGCTGGTCGAGGACGCGGTGGCGAACCGGACCAGCAGCGAGTTCCTCACCAGGTTCGCCATCGACCCCGAGGGCACCGTCGCCGGGTTCAGCATGCAGCGGCTCTTCCCCGCCGTCGCCTCCCTGATCACCCTCGGGCAGTTCGTCGAGAAGCGGATCGTCACCGACGTCATCGCCCAGGTGACGGCGGAACAGCGGTCGGCGCTGAACACGGCGTACTGGGTCGGCGGGCTCGTCCTGCTCATCCTGCTGGTGGTGGTGCTGCTCAGCCTGGCGGTGGCCCGTACGGTCGCCCGGCCGCTGATCCGGCTCACCCAGTCGGCCGACCGGGTCGCCCGGGTCGCCGAGGGGGAACTGGTCCGGATCGCCGACGACGAGTCCGAGTCGTCGACCGCGATCCGGCTCGACCCGGTCGACATCCGGGCCCGCGACGAGATCGGCGACCTGGCCCGCGCCTTCGACCGGGTCCAGGGTACGGCGGCCCGCCTGGTCGAACGACAGGCGGCGAGCCGACGCAACGTGGCACAGATGTTCGGTCACGTCGGCCGGCGGACCCAGAACCTGGTCGGCCGGCAGATCGCGTTGATCGACCGGTTGGAACACCAGGAGACCGACCCCACCCGGCTCCAGCACCTCTACCGCCTCGACCACGTCTCCAGCCGGCTGCGCCGCAGCGCCAGCAGTCTGGTCGTGCTCTCCGGCTCGGCCGGTGCCGACGGTCACGTGGCGCCGATGCCGCTCGGTGACGTCGTCCGGCTCGCCCTCGGTGAGATCGAGGACTACACCCGCGTCGACGTACAGGTACGGGTCGACATGGGGGTGGCGCCGGCGGTCATCGGGGACCTCGTACTCACCCTGGCCGAGCTGATGGAGAACGCCACCGCCTTCTCCCCGCCGCACACCCGGGTGACGGTCACCGGCGAGGTGGTCGAGGACGGGGTGAAGCTCACCCTGGTCGACCACGGCATCGGCATGACCGGCGAACGGCTGGCCGAGGAGAACGCCCGGTTGACCCGGCGGGAACGGCTCGACCTGGCCCCGACCGAGGTGCTCGGCCTCTTCGTGGTCGGCCGGTTGGCCCGCCGGCACGGCTGGCGGGTGACCCTGGCGGCGACCGGCGGCGGCGGGGTGACCGCCGAGATCGAGATCTCCGACCGGCTGCTGGTGGCCCGACGCACCGAACCGTCGGCGGTCGCCGTGGCCCGCGCCAGCGTGCCGTCGGCCTCGTTGCACTGGGCGGACGTCGCTCCGGCCGCCGAGCAGGCACCGGCCGGAGCACTGCCGACCCGGAAACCGGCGCCGATCGGCCCGGTCGCCGACCCGATCCGGGCGCTGGTCAGCACGCCCCTGCCGGCCTCACCCTCGCCACCGGCCCAACCCCCGCGACCGGTGCAGGCACCGGTGCAGTCCTCGCCGCCGGTGCGGACGGAACCTCCGCGTCCCCCGACCGCGCCCTCCCGCCCCTCGGCACCACAGCTCACACCGCTCGGACCCGAACCCACCCGAGCCGGGTCGACCAGCACCGGGCCGAGCAGCACCGGGCCGACCATCGCCGGGGTGACCGTCGCCGGGGGTGGCGCGGCCGGGAACGGTGGCACCGCCCGTACCGATGTGGGCGCCGCACCGGTCGACGACCCGGCGGAACCGGTCTTCGACGCGGCGCTGTTGCAGCGGGCCAGCCGGTCGCTGGCGGCCGGGGAACCCTGGAACGCGTTCGCCGGAGCGCCGGTCGAGCCGTCGACCGCTCCGGCCGAGGTGGGCGAGGTGGGCGAGAACAGGGCTGCGGCCGACGACGCCGGTGCAGCCAAGGCACTCGGGCTGCGTCAACGCGTGCCCGGCGCCCAACTGCCGGCCAACAACGGGCCCGGCGCGGCCGGCCGGGGCGCCGCCCGCAACAGCGGCCCCCAACCGGCCGACCCCTCCGTGGTCCGCGCCCTGATCGAGGAGTTCGAAGCCGGCGTACGCCGGGCCCAGCGCCAACAGCCGGGAACGACCTCACCGGTCGGGGAGCCGGTCGGGGCGGGCCGGGGCGCGGCACCGGAGGTGGCCCCGGTGGGTGCGGGACCGGTGCAGCTCACCCGGCGGGTGCCGGGCCGCAACCTGGAACCGGCCGGGCCGGGACCGCGCTGGGACCGGTACCGGTCCGGCAGCCGCCCGGACGACCCGGACGAGGTCCGGAAGCTCGTCACCCAGTTCGAGGCCGGGGTGGCCCGCGCCCTGGACGAAGTCCGTACCGACCACCATCACGAAGAGGAAAGACCACGATGACCAGCCCCTTCATCCGCGACAGCATCGACCGCGAGCAGTCCGGTACGGCCTCCGGAGAGCTCAGCCAGGAAGCCCGGACGTTCAACTGGCTGCTGGACTCGTTCACCACCAACACGGCCGGGGTGGTCGAGGCGATCGCGGTCTCGTCCGACGGGCTGCTGATGGCCATGTCCGCGATCAAGGACCGGTCCAACGCGGAGCGGCTGGCCGCAGTCGTCTCCGGTATGACCAGCCTCGCCGGGGGCGCGGCCAACTGGTACTCGCTCGGCGGACTGAATCGGGTGATCGTGGACATGACAGATGGGTATCTGCTGGTCAGCTCGATCAGCAGTGGTTCCGTACTCGGCGTCGTCGCCGACCGCTCAGCGAACCTGGGCACCGTCGCGTACGAGATGACTCTCTTCGCGGGCCGGGCGGGAAGTGCGCTCACGCCTCGGCTCATCGTCGAGTTGAAGAACTCCGTACAGTCGTGACCCGGCCCGCGGCCGGCTCCGGGCGAGAGCCCGAGCCGGCCATCCGGATCCGCCCCTATCTCCAGGCGGCGGCGTCGATGCCCGGCGAACCCGATCCGCAGCGCGACACCGACGCCACCGACACGGAACTGGGTCCCGTCGGCCCGGTGCCGCAGGGGCTGCGGCCATTCGTGCTGACCGCCGGCCGGGTGGACAGTGTCGACCCCGCGATCTGCCTGGAGACGCAGGTGACGGCCCGACCGGACGGGCCGTCCTGGACGAGCCCGCCGCTGGGTCGACTCGCACCGGAGCTACAGGACATCGTCACGCTCTGCGCCGAACCGATGTCGGTGGCCGAGATCTCCGCTCGGCTGCGGTTGCATCTCGGCGTCACCAAGATTCTGGTCGGTGACCTCCGGGCCACCGGTCACCTCGATGTGCACACGTACGACATCGAGGATGCCCACGACCCCGACCTCATTCTGCGAGTGATCGATGGACTTCGTGCGATCTCCTGAGTGGCCGGCCGCCCCGACGGCCGCCAGCTCCCCCGTCAACAGCGCGCCCAGCCGGTACGGCGGACCGGCGAGCCACGGCGGACCGGGTGGCAACGCCATCCCGGCCGGGTACGGCGGGCCGTCCGCGCCCGCCGCCCGCCACGCGCGGGCCAGTGCCGGCGTCGACTACGGTGAGCCGATGGGAGCCGGCGGAGCGGCGCCGGGTCGCCCCAAGTCCGCACCGATCCCGGTGAAGATCCTCATCGCCGGTGGTTTCGGCGTGGGGAAGACCACCACCGTCGGTGCCATTTCGGAGATCGCCCCGCTGACCACCGAGGCGGAGATGACCACCGCCGGGATCGGCGTCGACGATCCCGGTACCCGCTCGGAGAAGACCACGACGACCGTGGCGATGGACTTCGGCTGCGTCACCATCGACCGCAGCCTGAAGCTCTACCTCTTCGGCACGCCGGGTCAGTCCCGGTTCGGTTTCATGTGGGACGACCTCGCCCGGGGAGCGCTCGGAGCGCTGGTTGTCGTCGACAGTGCCCGGCTGGATGACTGCTACCCTGCGATCGACTTCTTCGAGCGCGCGAGGCTACCTTTCGTCGTCGCGGTCAACGCGTTCGATGGACAACTCGCCCACGATCTGGACTCGATCCGGTGGGCGTTGGCGATCGGCGAGCACGTACCACTGGTGCGGTTCGACGCCAGGGACCGGTTGTCGGTACGCGACGCCCTGCTGGTCGTCCTGGACCGTGCACTGGACCGGGCGATCCGGGAGCGGGAGTCGTAAGCCCGTGACCAGGGCACGACGGTCGGGAAAGGTGGCGTGATGCGAGGCGAGTTGGACGACGCGCTGGCCCGGATGGCCCGGCGGGAGGAACTGCAACGGCGGCGGTCCGGCGTGCCCACGGGAAGTGAACGGGCGCCGGTCGACGCTCCCCGCCCCGCCGCCGAAGGCAACCGCCCACCAGCCGAGGGCAACCGTTATCCGGACGGCAACCGCCCACCGGCCGACGGTCACCGTTATCCGGTCGAGGGCAGCCGCTACCCGACCGAGGGTGCCATCCGGTCCCCGAACGCCGGTCTGCGCCCACCGGCCGAGACGCTCCGCTCGTCCACGGCAGGCCTCCGTCCCCCGGCCGAGGCGATCCAGCCGCCGGTGTCAATGCCGCTGCCGCCACCGGTGTCCACGCCGGCGCCGCCGTCGGTGCCGGCACAGCGGACACCGGCCGACGACGTGGCCGAGGCGGTCCGGCGGGTGGTCGCGCAGCATCCGGGGCTGACGGTCCGACTGACGATGGAGCAGGGTACGGCGAACGCCAGCGTCCGGGTCGGCTGGTCGGAGGGCCGGGTCACGGTCACCCCGACCGACGCGCCCGTGACACCCCCGCCCGTGCCCACACCGGCGCGGGTGCCCGCCCCGGCGCCGCCGGTGTGGCCGCTGCCGGTGCAGGCGATGCCGGTGCAGACGATGCCGGGCTGGTCGACGGCGACCGGCGATCCCTCCGGCGACTCGGCCGCCCGGCTGGCCGAGCTGATCCGACGTGACCCGTCGCTGCTCGGCGGTTCCGAGGAGCAGTAACGCGTCCGGACCGCCCGGTCGTCGGCAGGATGTTCCGGCCGGCCGGGCGGAAGACGGATCAGGGGTGCCGGCGGCGGCTACGCTCGGCCGGTGGCCGAGCCCGATCTCACTCTCACCGCGAACCTGCGATCGGCGACCCTGGACGCCCGACGGGGAATCGTCCGGCTGCACCCGACCGTACTGACCGCGCTGGGATTGCATCCCGGTGATCCGGTGCGGCTGACCGGTCGCCGCACCACCGCCGGCATCGTGGCCCGCGCGGAGCCGGCCAGCGGCCGGGACCTGCTGCACGCCGATGATCTCCTGCTGGGCAACCTGGGCGTGCGCGCCGGTGCCCCGGTGACGGTCGCACCGGTGCCGGTGGTGGCCGCCCGTCGGGTGGTGCTGACCGGGCCGGCGGAGGTCGCCGCAGTCGTACCGGCGGAGCTGCTGCGGCTCGCCCTGCTCGGCAAACTGGTCACCGTGGGCGACGACGTGTCGCTGCTGCCGCGTGACGTACTGCCGGACGACGGGGCGCGGGCGCTGGTCGACGCCGCCCGGCGGAGCCTGGCCAACACCATGGGGTACGCCTGGACGAGCACCCTGCTGACCGTCACCGCCGCCGAGCCCGCCTGCGCCGCCCTGGTCACCATGGACACCGTGGTCGGCTGGGCGGACGGTTCCGCGACGGGCGGGGCCCCGCCGTCGACCGGTGACAACGGGGCGGGTGTGACCGTGGACGACGGCCAGGCCGGGTCGGGTTACCGCAGGGCCGTACCGGCCGGGAGCACGGCGCCGTCACGCGTACCGGTGGTCGAGGCGGAGCCGGCGCCGACCCTGGCCGACCTGCCCGGCGTACGGGACCAGGCGCAGGCGCTGACCGAACTGCTCGACCTCGGTTTCCACCACGGGGAGGTGCTGGGGCGGCTCGGCACCAAGGTCTCCCTCGGCGTGCTGATCACCGGTGCGGCCGGCTCCGGCAAGTCGGCGCTGGTACGGGCGGTCGCCAACACGGTCGGCGCCCGGATCGAGACGCTCTGGGCACCCGAGCTGGCGGCGCTGACCAACGACGCCGCCGCCCGCCGGCTCGACGCGCTCACCTCCTCCGTACGCGGTGACGGCCCCGCCGTACTGCTGGTGACCGATGTCGAGGCGCTTGCCCCGCGCGACGAGCCGGGGCCGCTGGCGACGGTGTTCCGGCAGGTGCTGGGCGAGACGATCCGGTCCGGTGCCGCCGTGGTCTGCACGACCAGCCGACCGGAGGCGGTCGACCCGTCGCTGCGTGCCCCGGACCTGCTGTCGCTGGAGCTGGCGGTGCCGTTGCCGGACACCGCCCTGCGACGGGAGCAGTTGGCGGTGCTGACCCGGAAGATGCCGCTCGCCGAGGACGTACGGCTGGACGAGGTCGCCGCCCGTACGCCTGGTTTCGTCGCCGCCGACCTGGCCGCGTTGGCGCGCGAGGCCGGGGTCCGGGCGGCGTTGCGCCAACGCGCCGAGTCCTCGCCGGTGGTGGCGATGGTCGACTTCACGGCCGCGCTGGAGGTGGTCCGTCCCACCTCGATGTCGGCGTCGACGCTGCGGCTGGCGACGGTGACCCTCGACGACGTCGGGGACATGGCGCAGGTGAAGGAGACGCTGACCGAGTCGGTGCTCTGGCCGCTGACCTATCCGGACACGTTCGCCCGGCTCGGGGTGCAGCCGCCGCGCGGGGTGCTGCTGTACGGGCCGCCCGGTTGCGGCAAGACGTTCCTGGTGACCGCGCTCGCCGGCTCGGGGCGGGCGAACGTGCTCTCGGTCAAGGGCGCCGAACTGCTCTCCAAGTGGGTCGGCGAGAGCGAACGTGCCGTACGCGAACTGTTCCGCCGGGCCCGGGACGCCGCCCCGACGCTGATCTTCCTGGACGAGGTGGACGCGCTCGCTCCGACCCGGGGTCAGGCCACCGACGGCGGTACCACGGATCGGGTGGTCGCCGCCCTGCTGACCGAGCTCGACGGGGTGGAGACCCTGCGTAACGTGATCGTGGTCGGTGCGACGAACCGGCCCGATCTGGTCGATCCGGCGCTGCTGCGGCCGGGTCGGTTGGAGCGGTTGGTCTACGTACCGCCGCCGGACGCCGGTGGGCGGGCCGACATCCTGCGGGCGGTGGCGAAGTCGGTGCCGCTCGCCCCGGACGTGGACCTGGTCGCGGTGGCGGAAACGTTGGACGGGTTCTCGGCGGCCGATTGTGCCGCCCTGATCCGGGAGGCCGCGCTGGTCGCGATGCGGGAGTCACTGTCCGCGGCGACGGTCACCGCCGCGCACGTCACCGCCGCCCGCAAACGGGTACGCCCGTCGCTCGATCCGGTACAGGTCGCCTGGCTCGCCGCGTACGCGGAGCAGCACAGTCCCGGCTGACCCACGATATTGTCAGTTGTTTTTTCGTAATCCCGATGTGCAGAAATGGTCCTTCGATGCTTTCGAAGGGCAATTAGCGCTACCCGCTTTAAGAAGGCTTTAAGAAACTTTCGGGCACGGGTCGAAAGCGCCTAACATACGGCGGCCGTGGCCGTCCGGTCAGCTTGTCGTGTCGTGCTTGTTGGGGAGTAACACGTGTCATACAGCTCGTTCCGCGAACCCGACGCAAGTCCGCCGCCGCCACGTCCCGGCCTCCTGGGGCGGCTCGCCGGTAACAGGCTGGGCATGGTCGCCGGTGTGACCGCCAGCGCGGCCGCCGTCGTGATCGTCGTCGCGGCCGCAGCCGTGTACCTGGGTGGCGAGCCGGCCGCCGAGCCCGATCCGGCGAACGCGGCCAACGCCCTCGCGTACGCCTCGCCGTCGACCGGGCAGACGAACGGTCAGCCGGCCGGGCAGACGGAGGGGCTCGGCTCGCTGCCCTCGGCGGCGGCGTCGCCGTCGGCGTCAGCGGCCGGTGGGACGTCGCCGTCGGCAGCGGCGGGTGCGGCCGGGCCGCAGGCCGTGACCAGGCCGAAGAACACCGCGCCCGGTTGGGTCCCGGTGAACGACGCGGCGTGGAAGGCGCAGGTCAACGCGTACAACGCACTGAAGATCGACCCCGTTCCGGCCGGCGTGGGCAATCTCCCGGAGTTCCGGGCGGACTGCCAGTACAGCCACCGGCTGCCGGACGACCCGATCGTCGCGCCCGGCCTTCCGGGCGCCTCGCACATGCACTCGTTCGTCGGCAACAAGGCCGTCAACGCGCAGACCGTGGCCGAGGACCTGACGAAGTTCACGGCCACCTCCTGCAAGCCGGTCCAGGACCACTCCGCCTACTGGGTGCCGACGCTCTACGACAACGGGACCGGCCAGCCGGTCGAGACCACGGGTTTCCGGGTCTACTACCGCGCGCAGACGAAGAACCCGGCCGGTCAGCTGCCGATGCCGAACGGCCTGCGCATGATCAGTGGCGACGCCAAGAAGAAGACGCCGACGCCGCGCGGCGCGACCGGCCAGTTCTACTGCGCCTTCTACGGCCCCGGCGACCTCGACGGCATCGCCCGCAGCACCAACGGCAACTGGCCCATCTGCGGCGGGGACGCCACGCTGCACTTCATGATGCAGTTCCCGGGTTGCTGGGACGGCAAGCACCTGGACAGCCCCAACCACAAGGACCACGTGGCGTACCCCTCCGGCGACGCCTGCCCGTCGAGTCACCCGGTGAAGATCCCGGCGATCACCTTCGACATCCAGTACGGGGCGAAGGGCACTCCGGCGGGCTACTACCTCTCCTCCGACAAGGAGGGCAAGAGCGCCTCGTCGATGCACGGTGACGCGTTTGTCATGTGGGACACCACCACGATGAACAAGCGCACCAAGAACTGTGTTTTCCAGCGCCGGACCTGCGACAACTACGGGTACCAGAAGTAACGCGAGCGCGACTGGCGTCCGGCTCACGGCAGAACAGCGCCGTGAGCCGGACGGGTGTGTTTCGGGGGCCGATGCCGGGCGCTCAGCTGACGTGTACTCCGGCCTCGGTGAGCGGGCAGGACCACAAGGATCGTATCGGTTTCGATAGTAACGGCAGTCCAACTACCAGCTGAATCGTTATTGTCGTACTGACTTAGCTCATCACCTCGGCATCGGGCCCGAGGTACGGTAACTTTGTCGCACGAGGAGGTGGTTGACCATGCCGGGAACGGAGGCGGACGCCTGTGCGCCCAGCGTGCGCGACAGCTCGGATCTGATCCTGGGCTTCGTCAACACCCGCCCCACGGGCGACGGACGACCCGAGTTGCTCGACGGCCGGACCGGGCTGGCCGACTGGCTGACCAGATCCGGCCTCGCCGACGCCGCCCCCTCCGCCACGTATGCCGACGCGGTCGCCGCCCAGGAGCTGCGCGCGGCCTTCGTCACGATCCTCCGGTCGCACGCCGGCTGCGTCGACGACGAAACGGCGGTTCCGGACGCCGAGGCATATCTCCAGCGCATCGCGGAGCGCTACCCGCTCACCCCGAGGATCAGTGCCGAGGGCTGCACGCTCGTCGCGTCCCAGTCCGGCGTACCGGGAGCGTTCGGCTCGCTCTTCGCCGCCGTCGCGGACCTCGCCGCCCGGGGCGGCTGGTCGCGGGTGAAGGTGTGCAAGAACTCCTCCTGCCACTCCGGCTTCTTCGACAAGACCCGCAACACCTCCGGCCTCTACTGCAGTGCCGCGTGCGGCTCACAGGCGTCGATGCGCGCGTACCGCAGCCGGCTCAGGACCGGTTAGTGCGGGTGTCCGCGTCACACCTCCTGCTCGGTGCGCTGCGGAACGTGGGCCGGTCAGCCGAGCCGGATGCGGGCCGTGATCGTCTCGCCGTCGCGTTCGAACTCGGCGCCGGCCCGGCGCAGGACGCCGAGCGCGGGTCCGTTGTCGGCGGTGGTCTCGGCCACCACCAGCCGGGCGCCGGCTCCGACCGCCTCGGCGAGCAGTAGCCGCAGCGCGGTGGCGGCGATGCCCTGACCACGCGCCGACTTGCCGAGCCACATCCCGGTCTCCATGGTCGCCGGCCGGTCGTGGTGGCTCATCCGGATCATCCCGACCACGTCACCGTCGACCTTGATCGCGAACATCAGCGTACGGGCGGAGCCGTCCAACCCGTCGAACCGTGCCCGGTGGAACTCCCGGAACGCCTCGCGACGCGCGTGTGACCAGCCGGCCGGTGCCGTCACAGGCGGCATCACATCGTCGGGTTCCGCCTCCGCGACGGCTACTGAGAGCAACGGCTCCAGGGTGTGCTCGTCGATCGGCGTCAGTTGTACGTTGCTGCTCACGACCGCAGTGTTCCCGCGCCGGAGCCGCCTCGTCCACCGCTTTGGCCAAGCGTTGCCGATATGCCGGAACGCCCTGTCCGGTACAGCCGGACCGGGGCCTGAACGGCCGGGCCGGTGGTGACCGACAGTAGGCCGGCCCCGTCGATCGGCGGCGGCGTGAGACACCGACGTCGGACCCGGATTCGGCTGCCCTCACGGGGTCGGCATCGGCTGATCGCCGTGACCGAGGGTGCCGTACCGCACCCCGGGGACAGGACGGCCATTTCCCCGATCAGCGGTCGAAGCGGCAGAGGGCGACGGTCGCGTCGTCGTACCGCTTGAACCGGTGTCGGTCCCCGCCCTCGGCGGTCTCCTGCTCGGCGGCCCGGACCCGGCGGATCAACTCGCTCGGCCCGTCGGCGGTGAGCAGGGCGAGCAGGGTGTGCCAGTCGAACAGGCCCAGCTTGTCCACCGCGTACGACGCGCCGTCGGTGAGCAGCGCGACCCGGCGTACCCGGTCCGGCCCGGCCAGCGACAGCCCGCCGCCGATGGCGTGGTACGCCGCCTCCGGATCGGCGGCGGCCACCCAGTAGCCGCCGGGGGTGTTCATCTGCTGCCGCTGCCAGGTCACCGAGCGGCGGAACCGGGCCTGCGGGTCGTCGTTGTCGTGGCCGGCGCCGCCCGCGAAAGCGGCCGACTTCATCCCGACCATCGTCGTCTCCAACCGGTCGTCGGTGATCACCTGTAACCGGCTGCCGAGGTCGACGACCAGCGGACTGTCACAGAGGACCAGGTAGTCGACGTGCTCGCTGCCCTCGCGGATCAGGCAGACGGTGGACGACGGGGTGCCGGGATGACCGAGATCGCACCGATTGCCGTGATCGCCCCGCACCGCGTCGATCGCCGTGGCCAGGATCTCCATCAGCGTGGCGCCGGGGCGGTCCGCCGCGACCAGGCCGATCCGCGCCGCCAGCCGGCGGACATACCAGGCCGGACCATGTACGCATCCGGTGTCGAAACCCTCCGGGACGGTCGCCCCGTCGAGTACGCCGACCAGTTGCCCGTACTGGAAGACGTGATCCTCGTTGGCCAGTCGGTCCGGTGCCGCTTCGGAGGCGGACCATACCTGCATCATCCTGAGGTCTCCGGCTCTGCCGCGAGGCAGCGGGGCTGCGCTCGATCGAAGGGGTGTCGAAGAAGTTTCGCCTTGCCCCTGTCTACCCGACCGGACCCGCACCCCCGCAGGGTTTGAGTCCCTTCCCACCACTGGAATACCCGCGCAGCCGGCGAAAGTACGTGCCGGCCAGACCGGTTGTCACGAACACGAGGATCCTTCGTCGTCACCGACGGTAACGTCAAGCCCGAACGGTGTGCCCACCCGCGCCCGGGTGACGACACCGCACGATTGGGGGGCCAGATGTTGAAGAAGCTGCACGAGATGGGCTTGCGGTCGGACCACTGCTACGCGGCGGGTTTCGCGAGTATCGCCCTCTCCTTCGGCTGCTGGTTGATGTCGAAGCAGTTCGAAAAGGCGGAAATCGACCGGGCGGACCGCTGGGGCATCTTCGTCGGCGAGTGGGCGCCCACGTTCATCGCGCTCGGCAACGGCCTACAGGCGTACGAGAAGTAGGAAACTCCCCGCAGGCCGACCCCGGTCAGCGGCGGCGGGTACGGGAGCGGGCGGCCCGCAGCCGACGCAGCCGGGCCACCAGCACCGGTTCGGCGGCGAGCGCGGCCGGGTTGTCCAGCAGGCCGTTGAGCAGCTGGTAGTAGCGCGTCGCGGAGATGTCGAAGGAGTCCCGGATCGCCTGTTCCTTGGCTCCGGCGTGCTTCCACCAGCGCCGCTCGAAGGCGAGGATCTCCCGCTCCCGCCCGGTCAGCACGGCAGCCCGCGCGGACGTCGACTCCGGCTCGGGCGTCGACTCCGGCTCGGCTCGCTCGGGACCGTGGTCGGGTTCGTGGTCGGCGACCGAGTCCGGATCGGTTCGCTGCTCCGGGCCGACCCGCTGGCCCGGTACGACCGGCCCCGTGCTCGCCGCGACAACCGGTCCGGTGCTCGCCGCGACCGCCTGCTCGGCGTGATCGTCGCCGTCGGTGGCTGGAGCGTCAGCACCCGGCTTCATGGCGCTCCTCGTTGACTTCGGCAGCCGCACCCGCCGTACGGCCCCACCAGCCTAATCGCGCCCGCCCCGAAGTCCCAGGTCCCACTGCGCGGGGTTGGCCGACGACCGGCCCCGATCAGGTGACGTCGCGGCGGCGCATCGCCCAGATCGTGGCGGCGAGCACCAGTGCCGTACCGATGCCGAAGACCAGGCCGGAGTCCTGCCAGGTGAGGACGAGTTCGCCGGGCACGCACTCGCCCTGGCGAAAGTTGCACGACTCGTAGTCGAGGAGCGTCCACGACTTCTGGAACCAGGCGAGCGCATACGTGGACAGGACGTACCGGTCGCCGAACGGGGTGCCGATCAGGCCCATGATGGTCCGTACGCCGATCTCGCTGACCACGGTGACGCCGACCGCGACCCCGAGCGCCATCGCGGTGTGCCGACCCAACGAGGCCAGGCCGAAGGCGATCGCGGCGACGGCGAGCACCAGTCCGACCGCGCGCAGGCCGGAGAGCGCGAACGACTCCCAGACGCCCCGGGTCAGTTTTCCGGTCACCCCGTCGTACCGGCCGATCAGCCAGAACGCCGCCGTCCAGAGTGCCCCGAGCACCAGGCTCAGCCCGAGAATCGTGCTGAGCAGCGCGGCGAGCTTGGTAAGTAGCACGGTCAGCCGTTTCGGCCGCCAGAGCAGCAGGTTGGTCATCCCGCCGGTGTGCCACTCCGCCCCGACGTACGAGGCGCCGACGACGAACCCGAACAGCGCCAGGATGCCGGCGAAGATGGCGATGAAGGCGCCGAACTCCTTCCGGAAATCGAACTGGTACGGCATGAACCACTGCGCCTGGAAGTTGTCCCGGGTCGGTGCCCACTCCCGCCCGCAGTCCGGCGGGAACTGCTCCACACCGGCACCGGCCGCCTTCGCCGCCTCGCAGGCGCGTACGGATTCGTCGTGGTAGCGCACCTGCTCCTGGTACGCCGCCTCGGCCCGGACCTCGGCGGCGGCCACCTGCGCCGGACCGACCTTGTGGCTGTTCACGGTGAACGCGATCGCGATGCCGGCCAGCCCGAGTACGACCAGGCCCAGCATCAGCCGGGTCAGCCGGCGCTTGAAGATCCGGCGCAGTTCGGTGGTGTAGAGGCTCATACTCCCCAACCTCCCGGTGTACCGCCGGATCCGGCGGCCCCTGGATCGGTGCCGCCGACGAGCGCGGACTCGTCGACCTGGCGGTGTTGACCGGGCACCGGTGCGGTGGCGGTCAGGTCCAGGAAGACGCTCTCCAGGTCGGCGGTGACCGGGACCAGTTCGCTGACGTACAGGTCGTGGCCGGCGAGCAAGCGGCTGACCTGGGCGGGCTGTTCGACGCCGTACACCATCAGGTGGTCGGCTTCGGTGGTCACCCGGGCGCCGGACCGGGCCAGCACCTCGGCAGCCGCCGGCAGTTCGGTGACCGCCTCCAGGCGTACCCGCAGGCCGCTGCCGGCGTGCTGGGCGAGGACCTGGGAGACCGGTCCGGCGGCGACGCGCCGACCGCGCGAGATGATGGTGACGGAGTCGCAGATGAGCTGCACCTCGCCGAGGATGTGGCTGGAGAGCACCACCGTCATGCCGGAGGAGGCCAGGTTGCGCATCAGCGCCCGCATCTCCCGGATGCCGCCGGGGTCGAGGCCGTTGGCCGGCTCGTCCAGGATCAGCAGTCGCGGGTTCTTCAACAGCGCGGAAGCGACCGCCAGCCGCTGCTTCATGCCCAGCGAGTAGGACCTGACCCGGTCACCGGCCCGGTCGCGCAGGCCGACCAGTTCGAGCACCTCGGTGACCCGTGTCTGGGGCACCCCGCCGGCACCGGCGAGCAGGGAGAGGGTGTCGGTGGCGGTGAAGTTCGGGAAGAACTGCGGGCTCTCGACGATCGCGCCCACCGAGCCCGCGACCTCGGGCAGGGCGGCCGGCACCTCACGGCCGAGGATCGCCATCCGGCCGTCGTTGGCCCGGAGCAGACCGAGCAGCGTACGCAGGGTGGTCGTCTTACCGGAGCCGTTCGGACCGAGGAAGCCGTGCACCTGCCCCGCCTCGACCAGCATGTCGAAGCCGTCCAGGGCGTGTCGGGTGCCTCGGCGTCTACTCCGGTAGGTCTTCCGCAGACCCTCGATCTCCAGTACGGCCGTCAACGCCGACCTCCCGTGCAACGGTTGCGACTCGCGCCACCGTAGTCGATGTGTCGGCCCGACATGCCCCGAACACGGAAAACGGCCGCTTCGGTCAGGCGGTGATGACGTGTACGCCGGCCTGGCGGAAGCCCTCGACGATGGTCGGGTCCGCGCCGGAGTCGGTGACCAGGGTCTCGACCCGTTCCACCGGGCAGATCCGGGCGAAGGCGTGACCGCCCAGTTTGGAGGAGTCCGCGATGATCACCACTCGCTTCGCCCGCGCCACCATCAGGTTGTTCATCGACGCCTCGCCCTCGTGGTGGGCGGCCGCGCCGAGTTGCACGTCGATCGCGTCCACCCCGAGCAGGGCGACGTCCAGGGTGACCTCGCGCAGCAGCGCCCCGCCGAGCGGTCCGACCAGTTCGAACGACTGCGGGCGGACCACGCCGCCGGCCACCACGATCTTCATCCGGGACCGGACCAGCAGTTCGTTGGCGATGTTCAGCGCGTTGGTGACGACGGTGAGCTGGGAGCCGTCGGCGCTGGTGTTGAGGTCGGGCCGGACGGCGAGGGCGCGGGCGACCTCGGTGGTGGTGGTGCCGCCGTTGAGGCCGACCACCATGCCGGGCGCGACCAGTGCGGCGGCGGCGGTGCCGATACGCTGCTTCTCGGCCGAGTGCTTGGCGGTCTTGTACCGCAGCGGCAGGTCGTAGGAGACTCCGTTGGCGACCGCCCCACCGCGGGTCCGGTTGATCATCTGCTGCTGGGCGAGCTGGTCGAAGTCACGCCGGATGGTCGCCTGCGAGACGTCGAGCCGCGCGGCGGCGTCCTCCACGCTGACCCGGCCGCTCTCGGTCAGCAGCTCCAGCAGTGCGTTCCATCTCGCGTACCGGTCCACCGCGAGCCTCCATGCACGTACGGTGATTGATTGCGTGCACACTAGTGCGCGAAACTACGGTGACGCAAAGAGTACGTCTGCGCGAAGCTGCACCACAGTTGCCAGGCCGAACGTGTTTCGAGCAGAATAACGCGCGAAAGACGGTCGGAACGAACGGTATCGCGCAGCAGTTCACGCCAGCGAGGGAGCCCTGATGGCGTACGTCGACGCGGAGATCAACAGCCAGCCCGACTGCTGGTTGCAGGCCGCCGCACTCGCCGGCCCGTCGGCCGACGCACTACCCCGACGGGGCGAGCGGGTCGCCGTCGTCGGCTGCGGCACCTCCTGGTTCATCGCCATGGCGTACGCCGCCCTGCGCGAACGCGCCGGCCACGGCGAAACCGACGCGTTCCAGGCGTCGGAGTTCCCCACCGGCCGCCACTACGACCGGATCATCGCGATCACCCGCTCCGGCACCACCACCGAGGTCCTCGACCTGCTCACCGAGGTCCACGGCCGGACCGCCAGCACGGTCATCGTCGGCGACCCCGCATCACCCGCCGTCGGGCTCGCCACCACGAACGTGCAGCTGCCCTTCGCCGACGAGCGATCCGTGGTGCAGACCCGCTTCGCCACCAGCGCCCTGGCGCTGCTGCGGGCACACCTCGGCGAGAACCTCACCGCCCTGGCCCACGACGCCGAGGTGGCCGTACGCGCTCCGCTGCCGGTCGACCCGGCCCAGATCGAACAGGCCACCTTCCTCGGCCGGGGCTGGACCATCGGGCTGGCCCAGGAGGCCGCCCTGAAGTGCCGGGAGGCGGCCACCTTCTGGTCCGAGGCGTACCCGGCGATGGACTACCGGCACGGCCCGATCGCCATCGCCGGCCCCGGTCGGATGGTGTGGGCGTTCGGCGACATCCCGGAAGGGCTGGCCGAGGAGATCACCACCACCGGCGCCGCCTTCGTCCACAGTCGCACCAACGGCACCCACACCGTGCTCGGTGACTGGGCCGCCGGCCGTACGGCGCTCGACCCGATGGCCGACCTGATCCTCGCCCAGCGGTTCGCGGTGGCCCTCGCCGCCACCCGTGGCCTGGACCCGGACACCCCGCGCAACCTCACCCGCTCCGTGGTGCTGACGTGACCCAGGCCGCCCCGCCGGCCCGGTCCACCCCGCCCACCGATCCGTCCGTCGTCATCGCGCTCGACGTCGGCGGCACCGGCATCAAGTGCGCGCTGGTCCGTCCCGACGGCACCAGCCACCACACCGAACGGCACCCCACCCGCGCCGACCGGGGACCCGACGCGGTGGTGCGGACCATCCTCGACGTGGCCGGGGGCCTCGCCGACCGGGCCCGCGCCGACGGGCTCGACCCGGTGGCCGTCGGCATCGCCGTGCCCGGGGTGGTGGACGAGGCCGCCGGGGTGGCGGTCTGGTCGGCGAACGTGGGCTTCCGCGACGTACCGCTGCGGGCCCTGGCCGGCGAACACCTCGGGCTGCCGGCGGCGCTCGGCCACGACGTGCGCGCGGGCGGCATCGCGGAGGCGCGGATCGGCGCCGGCCGGGGCGGCCGGTACGTGCTCTTCGTCGCCATCGGCACCGGCATCGCCGCCGCGCTCACCATCGACGGTACGGCGTTCGTCGGCGCCCACGGCGCGGCCGGCGAACTCGGGCACATCGTCGTACGCCCCGACGGACCCCGCTGCGGCTGCGGCCAGGTCGGCTGTCTGGAGGCGGTCGCCTCGGCCGCCGCCGTCGGCCGCCGTTACACCGAACTGGCCGGTCGACCGGCGAGCGCCGCCGAGGTGGCCCGCCGGGCGGTGGCCGGGGAGAAGCTCGCCACCCGGATCTGGCAGGAGACCGTCGAGGCGCTCGCCGACGGGCTGCTGACCGCGCAGGCGCTCTACGACCCGGCGGTGGTGGTGGTCGGTGGCGGCCTGGCCGAGGCGGGCGACGAGCTGCTCGTCCCGCTGCGGGCTGCCCTGCGCGCCCGGTTGACCTTCCACCGGGAACCGGAGCTGGTCCCGGCCGCGCTCGGCGACGAGGCCGGCTGTCTCGGTGCCGCCCTGCTCGCCCTCGACGCCATCGGCACCGCCCCCATCCCCGACCGCTAGTAGGAGCCCTCGTGACGGAACGCGTGACTGGCAAGGTGGTTACCCCGACCGGAGTCATCCGGCAGGGTTGTGTGGAACTCGACGGCGAGCGGATCACCGCGGTCGCCGAGTACCCGTCGATCCGGGACGGGAACTGGATCGTGCCGGGCTTCGTCGACATCCACACCCACGGCGGCGGCGGGCACACCTTCACCACCGGGGACGCCGACGCGGCCCGCGCGGCGGCCGGTTTCCACCTCTCGCACGGCACAACCACCCTGCTGGCCAGCCTGGTCAGTTCGCCGACCGAGCTGATGCACCAGGCAACCTCCGCGTTCGCCCCGCTGGTGAAGGAGGGGGTGCTCGCCGGGGTCCACTTCGAGGGGCCGTACCTGTCCGAGGTCCGGTGCGGGGCGCAGAACCCGGAGTTCCTGCGCGACCCGTCGCTCGACGAACTCGGCGAGCTGATCGACGCCGGCGAGGGCGCGATCCGCATGGTCACCATCGCCCCGGAGCGTCCCGGTGCACTGGACGCGATCCAGCTGCTCGTCTCCCGTGGGGTGGTCGCCGCGGTCGGGCACACCGACGCCACGTACGAGCAGACCACGGCCGCGGTGAACGCCGGGGCGACCGTCGCCACCCACCTGTTCAACGGGATGCGCTCGCCGCACCACCGCGAACCCGGCCCGGTCTTCGCGCTGCTCGGCGCCCCGGGCGTGGTCTGCGAGCTGGTCGCCGACGGTATCCACCTGCACGACGGCACGCTGCACTTCGCCGCCTCGGTCGGCGGCGCGGACCGGTCCGCCCTGATCACCGACGCGATGGCCGCCGCCGGCATGCCCGACGGCGAGTACGAGCTGGGCGGTCAGGCCGTCGTGGTGGCCGACCGGGGGGCCCGGCTGGCCCGCGACGGTGCCATCGCCGGCAGCACCCTCACCATGGACGCCGCCCTGCGCCGCGCGGTAGAAGCCGGGATCGCCCTCCCCGACGCCTGTCGGATGGCCTCCACCACCCCCGCCCGCGCCATCGGCCTCGGCGACCACCTGGGCGCCCTGATCCCCAACCACCGCGCCGACCTGGTGGAACTCGACGACAACCTCCAGGTCGTCCGCGTCATGCGCGCCGGCACCTGGCTCCCCTAACCCCCTAACCCCCTCCCCCCTCCCCTCCCCCTTCCCCCCTCCCCGCGCCGCCTCACTCCACCCGCGATCTAGGGCAAATGGTTGCTAGTTGATCTTTATCAACAACCATTTGCCCTAGATCGCGTTCAGGGGACGGTGGGGCGGCGGGAGAGGAGGGTGTGGGTTAGGGCACCGAGGACGAGTACGGCTAGGCCGGAAAGGACGCTGGTCAGGGGGAGGGTCGCTGCCAGGGTGAGGCAGCCGATCAGGCCCAGGGCGGCCAGCGGTTGTACGGGCAGCCGACGGCCCGGGTCGCGCCCGAGGGTGAGGGCCGCCGCGTTCGTGATCGCGTAGTAGACCAGCACGGTGCAGCTGGAGAAGCCGATCGCCGTACCGAGGTCGCCGAGGCTGACCAGCACGATCACCACGCTTGCCACCAGCAGCTCGGCCCGGTGCGGAACCCGGCGTCGGGGGTGTACGGCGGCGAGCGCGCCGGGCAGGTCACGGCGGCGGGCCATCGCCAGCATGGTCCGGCCGACCCCGGCGACCAGCGCCAGCAGTACGCCGGTGACGGCGACCGCCGCGCCGACGCGTACCGGCCAGGTGAGGGCGGGTAGGCCGGCGGCGGTGACCACGTCGGCCAGTGGTGCCGACGAGGCGGCGAGCCGGTCGGCGCCGAGCACCGAGAGGCTGATCGCGGCGAGGCTCAGGTAGACCAGCAGCACCAGGCCCAGTGCCAGCGGCACCGCGCGCGGGATCGTCCGCTCCGGATCGCGTACCTCCTCGCCGAGGGTGGCGATCCGGGCGTACCCGGCGAAGGCGAAGAAGAGCAGCCCCGCGGCGCCGAGTACGCCGTACCCGCTGATGCCGGCGCTGTCGGTGAGCCGGGACGCGTCGAGGGACCCGGCGGTGAGGCCGACGATCGCGACCACGCCGAGCACGGTGAGGGTGGCGGCCACCAGCCAGCGGGTGGCGCGGGCGGTCTTGGTGATCCCGCCGAGGTTGACCGCGGTGACGGCGAGCACGGCGATCACCGCGACGATCCTGGCCTGCCCCGGCCACAGGTAGGCACCGATGGTGAGTGCCATCGCGGCGCAGCTGGCGGTCTTGCCGGCGACGAACGCCCAGCCGGCGAGGAAGCCGGCGAGGTTGCCGAGCCGCTCCCGTCCGTAGACGTAGGTGCCGCCGGACTCGGGGTAGCGGGCGGCGAGCCGGGCCGAACTGGTGGCGTTGCAGTAGGCGACGAAGCCGGCGACGGCGAGCGCGGTCAGCAGGCCGGTGCCGCTGCCGGCGGCGGCGGTCGCCGGGGCGAAGACCACGAAGACGCCCGCGCCGAGCATCGAGCCGAGTCCGATGACCACCGCATCGGGTACGCCGAGCCGCCGGTCCAGCCGTGCTGCCGTCGCCTGTTGTCGCTCCACGGCCGGCAGCCTAGGAGGTGGAGGTGAACACTCCGGGTCGGTCGACGCCGCCGGGCAGGCGGGGCAGTGGGACATCGTCCCAGGGCACGCGGGTGAGCAGCCGGTCGACGAAGAGCCCGAGCAGCAGTCCCGCGACGCTGTCGGTGATCCAGTGGAAGCTCAGGTAGGTGGTGGTGCAGAAGACGATCGCCGGGGGCGCGATCCGGATCGCCAGTGCCAGGCCGGCGGGCGGGTGCGGTCGGCCCAGCGTACGCAGCAGCGCGACCAGGAGCAGGGAGATGACGCCGTACCAGATGATGGCGTTGGCGACGTGCCCGGACGGATAGGACATGCTGTATTCGTCGACCGGCAGGTGACTGTTGAAGATCTTGACCGACTCGGCGGGCGGCAGATCCGAGCTGGGTGCGGCCCGGTCGGTCCAGATCTTGAACGGCCCGATGGTGACGTACGTGGCGACGAACGCGGCGGCGACCACCAGCAGCGGCCGGATCGAGCGGGAGCGCAGGCCGGTGGCGATGCCGAGGATCGCGGCGAGCGGGGTGAGCAGCCAGCCGCCCTGACCGAGGTAGTTGAACACCCGGGCGAACCAGTAGGCGACGTCGGGGCGGTGGGTGTCGCTCCACTCCCGTACGGACTGGTCGAGGCCGTATAGGTGGCCGTTGGCGAGGGCGAGGGTGATTCCGGCCAGGCCGATCAGCAGCAGTGCGTCGAACCACCAGCCGGCCGGGTACACCGGCCGCAGCCGAAAAGCTGATCGCCGTACCGTCCCGGTCCCCCGCCCACTGTCTCGCACCCGCCCACGCTACCCCGCCCCCACACCCCGCCCCCGTGCCCGCACACACCCCCCACTCCCCCCGCCCAAGATCCGCACACTTACAGAGAATGAGTGGTAATTACGCCCTCCCAAGGCACGTTTTCTCTACAAGAGTGGGGTCCTGACCGGGGTGGGGGTGGGTGGTGTGTGACGGGACACGGTGGGGGGTGGGAGCGGGGGTGGAGGCGGCATGCTGGTCTCCGTGCGTATTACTTCGGCCCTCGTGGATCCGGCACTGCTCGATCTACCGTGGTCGACGCCGCTGGAGCAGTGGCCGGCTGACCACCTGGTAGCCCTTCCGCAGGGCATCTCCCGGCACATCGTCCGTTTCGTCCGCCTGGCCAACACCGTGTACGCGGTCAAGGAGACCGGCGAACGTGTCGCCGAGCGCGAGTACGACCTGCTCCGGGCCCTGGAACGGATCGACTTCCCGTCGGTGCAGGCGGTGGCGATCGTCGCCGACCGGCAGGACGACGCCGGGGAGCCGCTGGACCCCGTACTGATCACGAAGCACTTGCAGTTCTCGCTGCCGTACCGGGCGCTGTTCTCGCACACGCTGCGCCCGGAGACGATGACTCGGTTGCTGGACGCGCTGGCCGCGCTGATCGTACGGATGCACCTGACCGGTTTCTTCTGGGGCGACTGCTCGCTGTCGAACACCCTGTTCCGCCGCGATGCCGGGGCGTTCGCCGCCTACCTGGTCGACGCGGAGACCGGGGCGTTGCGCACCAAACTGTCGAACGGGCAACGCGGCGAGGACATCGAGATCGCCCGGGTGAACATCTTCGGCGAGGCGCTCGACCTCCAGGCGGCAGGCCTGCTGCACGAGGCCATCGACCCGGAGGAGGTCGCCGACCAGGTGGTCGAGCGCTACGAGCGGCTCTGGCACGAGATCACGTACGAGCAGCAGGTGGAGCGGGACGACCGGCACGACATCGAGGGCCGGATTCGGCGGCTGAACGAGATGGGCTTCGACGTTGCCGAGGTGGCGATGTCGCTTGTGGACAACGGGCGGTACCTGGTCCGGCCGAAGGTGGTCGACGCGGGTTACCACAGCCGGCGGCTGCTCCGGCTGACCGGCCTGGACGCCGAGGAGAACCAGGCCCGGCGGCTGCTCAACGACCTGGACACCTACCGGGCCGAGAGCGACCTGTCCGACGAGCAACAGTCCGCGCACCGCTGGCTGACCGAGGTCTTCGAACCCGTCGTACGGGCGGTTCCGGCGCATCTGCGCAAGAAACTGGAGCCGGCGGAGCTGTTCGTGCAGATCATCGAGCACCGGTGGCGGTTGTCCGAGCAGGCCGGGCGGGATGTCGGGCTGGCCCCGGCGGTGCAGTCGTTCCTGGCCGACGTACTGGTGCACCGGCCGGACGAGCAGGCGGTGCTGGGCGTACCCGTACCAGCCATAACGGGCTGATAGGCACCGCTACACCGTCAGGAGTACGGGGCGGAGGCGCTGGGGCGGCCGAGTGCGTCTGCCATGCCCCACGGTCCGCATAGGTGAAGCAGGGCGATCTGTCCCAGTTCGGGGGGCACGGCGGCCTTGACCACCAGGTGATCCGCGTACGGCTCCAGGCCGAGCACGGTACGCAGCAACGACAGCACCGCCCCCGCTGACCACCCCTGCGGGCTGGTGGCCGTGGGAAAGCGCACCGGGGCGGTGGTGAGCTGCCGGTCGTAGCCGGCGAACGCCTCGGGCAGCCGCCCCTGGAAGTAGCGCGCCGCCTCGAACGTCACCCGCGCGATCGTTCCCGCCTCGGCCGCGTACCCGTAGCGGCGCAGGCCCTCGGCGATGATCGAGTTCTCGTACGGCCAGACGGCGCCGACGTGGTAACCGACCGGGTTGTATTTTGCCTCGCCGTCGGCGAGTGTGCGCACTCCCCAACCGGAGAAGAGTCGGGGCCCGAGCAGGTGCTCGACCAGGGCGTCCGCCCGGTCCGGCTCGACGATGCCGCTCCAGAGCAGGTGTCCCAGGTTCGAGGCGAGCGCGTCGACCTGGCTGCCGTCGGCCTCACGGGCCAGCGCGTAGTACCGCCGGTCGGGCAGCCAGTAGTCCCGGTTGAACCGTTCCCGCAGCTCGGCGGCCTGGTCTTCGAGTCGGTCGGCGTACGCGGGATCGTCCCAGAAGGTGCGAGCCAGCCGGGCACCGCGCACCTTCGCCGCGTACGCGTAGCCCTGCACCTCGCAGGTGGCACGGGGGAAGCCGGGCAGCCGGCCGTCGGCGTAGCAGATCGCCCGCTCGGATTCCTTCCACGACTGGTTGGGCTCCTTGCCCGAGGCGCGGGGCGCTTGGTACCAGAGGTATCCGTCGCCGACCAGGTCGCCCCACTCGTCGATCCAGTGGAGTGCGGCCCGCGCCTCCCGCTCCAACTCGCGGACCAGTTCCGCGTCGCCGGTCCAGCGTTCGTATTCGTCGAGCAGGACGACGAAGAGCGGTGTCGCGTCGACCGAGCCGTAGTAGCGGGCGTTCGGGGTTTCCCGGAAGGCTGCGGCCTCGTTCCAGCGAAGCAGGTGGACAATCTTCCCGGGCTCCTCCTCCCGGAAGTCGTCGAGCTTCGTCCCCTGGAAGGCAGCCAACGTCCGCAGCGTGGTCGAGGCCAACTCGGGCAGGTAGGGCAGTGTTTGCAGGCTGGTGAAGATGTTCTGCCGGCCGACCACCGTGTTCAGCCAGGGCAGGCCGGCGGACGGGATCGGGCCGATGCCGTCGAGCCCCGGAATCCGCAGCGCGGCCAGATCGACCAGGCTCCGGCGGTACGCCTCGGCGAGCGGCTCGTAGTCACACTCCAGCCGGGGTGCATGGGCGACCCACTGGTCCAGTTCCTCCCGCATTCCCTCCTTCGTCTTGCGCATCAGGGCTTCCTTGCTGGCGGTGTCCTCGCCGCCGGGCGCCCACATGTCGGTCATCACCCGAAACGAGGTGGTCCAGCTCCCCTGGGCCGGAATCAGGACGGTGAAGGTCATCCCGCCCTGGTCGACCCGCGCCGCCTCAGTGGTCTGTATCAGCGTCGCCCGGTGGAATTTCTCGCGGACGTAGCACAGGTGCAGGTGGTTGTCGCCGGCCTCGTGGTAGAACCTCCCCTTCTTCCCGGGTCGAGGGTCGTCGTGTACGTCCGGGAGGCTGATCCGGTCGACGTCGGCGAAGTCGCTGGCCGCATCCAACCGGATCGTCACCTCGGCCGGCTCACCGCTGCTGTTCAGCACCGTCACCTCTTCCTCGAAACCGGCCGCGATCGAGCGGTAGCGGATCACCGAGAGGGTGGTGTTGACGTAGTGCGTCGGTTGACCGGGTACGAGGAAGAATCGCGCCTCGAAATACTGGAGGTCGTCGACGGAGAGCGGGGTCAGGCGCTCCCCGTTGACCGTCAGAATCCACCTGGACAGGAACCGGGTGTCGAGGAAGTAGAGCCCGTCCGGGTCACCGGGGGCCGGGTCAACGTCTCCGCTGCGATCGCTGACGACGTAGGCCAGCCCGGCCAGGATGCTGATCTGCTCAGACTGCACCATTCTGGCCGCCCCCGACGTGATGCCGCCCGCCCGTGCTGGCGCCGGACACCCGCTCCGGGCCGCGCGCGCCCGGTGGGCCGGGCAGCAGGCGTTCGAAGTAGACCAGGGCGCGCTGCGACCCGACGTACGTCACCTCGTGGCGCAGCGTCGCCGTCGTCACGTCGCCCCCGGTCACCAACTGGTCGAACACCTCACCGTCGGCACCGAGTACGCCGTCCGCCTCCCGCTCACCGTCCGGCCAGACGGAGAGGCCCTTGTCGCTCACGGTCAGGTACCAGTGGGTCATGCCGTCGGGCCGGCGCAGGTCGATGCGTACGGTCGCCGCGAAGCCACGGGGCAGCAGATGGATGCGCTGCCGCGCCGGACCCGCGAAGTACTCCCCCGTCCGGTCCACCCATCCGCCTCCTCCGAGCTGGCCCGTCCGGCCCGCGTGCACGGGTCAGGGTCAGCGTGACCCGGCGAAGGTTGGTTCTGCATCACCCCGATGGGATGAGCTGTCTTCTCAGGCGGGAGGCTGTTTCAGTCGGCGGTCGGACGTAGCCTGGCCGTCCAGTAGGTCAGGTCGGAGTGGTGCTCGACAAGGGTGACGGGCTCGCCGCACGCCTGCTGGATCAGGTCGGCCGCCTCGTCCAGGTCGCCCGGGTTGTGGTCCCAGTCCCCGTTACGGAACATCCGCAACCCCACGTCCGTACGGTCGTAGCCGATCACCTCGGCCGCGTCGGGCGGCACCAGCACGATCGTGTACCGGTGGGGCCGGCCAGAACGCCCAGGTCAGCAGGGCGGTGACGACCACCACGGCGCTGACCAGCCACCACCCGGTGGTCAGGATTGCAGGGTCATCTCTCCGACCCGCGGTTCCACCCGAGCACGCCGGCGGCCCGGAAGGAGGGCTCGGGGCGACGGGGTCACCCATGCCGGGTTGCCCGAGGCGCCCATGCCGACGGCCAGGACGAACACGGCCACCGCACCGATCCAGAGCCACACGTCGAAGAAAAACACCTGGGCCGCGAACCCGACGAGCAGCACCCGGGTCGGCAGCGACCGGAACCGCGAGTACGCACCCAGCAGGAGCGCAGCCAGGCAGGCCACGCCGATGAGGCCGTAGTTGTACCAGAAGCTCAGATAGGTGTTGTCGAAAACCTGTGCCTGACCGTCGCCGATACCGGTCCCCTCCAGGTAACGCACGTTCGCCTCCGGCCCGTGGCCGAAGACGACCGTGGACCAGTTGTCGGTGATGCCGTCCCAGGCCGCTTCGATACGGGTGAATCTCGCGTTCGCACTGGCCGAACCGATGGGGTCGGACATGCGTGCCCCGGCCGCCCGGACCGAGTCGCTGGACCGGGTGCTGGAGCTGGAGCTGTTCGGCGAGGAAGCCGACGGAGTCGGGTTGCCCGAGTGGATGGGTGGGTTCACCGCCACGAACCCGAAGGCGATCACGGCGATGGCCACCGCGCTGGCGAGGCCGCGCCAGGAGACCTTGCGCCATTCGTAGAGCAGCCACAGGGTGAGGGCGAGGACCATGCCGACCCACGCGCTGCGCGTACCGGAGAGCACGAGTCCGACCAGGTTTGCGGTGAAGGGGACGTACCAGTACCGACCCCGGACGATCAGCGCGACAAGTGCCATCGCCATGGCGAAACTGCCGTAGATGATGGGATGTCCCGAAAGACCTGCGGCTCGGGTCGGGTCGAACAGCGAGGTGTAGGTCCAGTGGTACGCGAGCTGGTCGAAGATCGGCCAGGTGCCGGACATGCTCTGGTATTTGGCGAAAACGGCGACGGCAACGCTGAACCAGGTGAACGCCTCGGCTATCCGCCTGATCAGCTGGGGATTCCGACGCGATTCTTCGATAACGCGCCAGCACCATGTGCCGATGGCCAGCAGGGGTGCGATGCCGACGATAACCGGTTTGATTCCGTACCAGTGCACCAGGCCGGCGAGCAGCGCCGACGCGGGAAGCAGGAGCACCGCACCGAACAGCATCGGATGCCACCGGTCGTTCCCGGCGCGGAGCACACCACCCCAGACTGCGAGGACGAACAGCAGAAACAGCAGCGTGTAGGAAGGATTGGTCGGATAGCCGAAGTTGATTGTCACCGGAAGAGCGAAGGCTACGATGAATATGGCCCAGGTGACCCTTACCGGATCCTTCATCGCCCAACCGAGTAGTGCGCCGGCACCGACCGCGAGCGAGAGGTCCCACCGGCCGGCCACCAGCAACCCGGCCGCCAGTACGCCAAGACCCAGGCTGAGGTAGCGCGAACGACGCGACATGCTCTCGACCCAGTCCGTCCATACTCGCACCGTGGCATACTACGCACCGACCCGAGCGCCTGTTGGCCCGGCGGTCGCCACCGGCCCGGGTCTGGTTCGACCGTGTCGGCACGATCGAACCGACGGACCCGCAACTGCGCCGAGTCCGGTGCGGGCCCGGGATTGCCTCCACTCACAGGGAAGCAGCCCTCGTTACCCGGTATTAACAAAGCAGTAACCCGGCCGGCAGAAAAGCGGCTCCGCCGGCAGAGTTCTTCGAACTTCGACAGGCGCCGGATTACTCCCGCAGTTTGCCATTCTCGGAAAGTCGGCGCCCGCCGAGGTGATCGAAAGGCGGTACCGGCTCAGCCGGCCCTGGTTACCGCAGCCGGATCCCGAGCGACCTCCACCGCCCCGAAACGGACCGGCGCCGTGGCCGGACGGCCGTCCGGCACGTCCGCTGTCGGCCGGCCGCCGTCCGACGGCTGCGGCGGGCCGTCGGACGACTCACGCAGGAGGGCCGGCGTCCAGTCCTTGAGCCGCAGCGCCTGCTTCTCCACCAGGTGCCAGGAGAGCACCGCGAGTACGGCACTGATCAGGGAACTGACCACGAAGAAGCCGAAGACCCCGATCGCCTGCACCCCGGCCTTGGCCATCAACTGCTGCACGATGAACGAGTAGATGTAGATACCGTACGAGTAGTCGTTGGTCTGTCCGACCCGGTGCAGGGCTTTCGGCAACCGCACCGCGAGCCAGAGGATGACGTACGCGTAGGCGATCAGGCCCGGACCGAGGATGCCTCCGTTGAAGACGAACCAGCCCATGACCGCGAGCGCGAGCACGCCGAGTACGTCGTTGATCGGCAGGCGGTCGGCGTACAGCTCGGCGACGCCGCCGACGAGGAACATGAAGCCGTACCAGAGAAGGTAGTTCTTCTGGAGCGCGCCGAGCAGCGGCAGCGGACCGATGGCGCCGGTCATGGCGATCCCCTCACCACCGGCGGTCTGCTGGTAGTAGTTCCAGCAGAGAACCACGAGGACGGCCACCATCGCGAGCAGCGGGAGCCAGCGCAGCTGCCGGCGCAGGATGGTGAGCGCGGCCAGGACGGCCACCACGAGATAGCAGAAGATCTCGTACGCGAGGGTCCAGAGCGATCCGTTGATCGTGTTCCCGGCCTGCCAGTGCCAGTACGGTGTGTCCCCCACCAGCAGATCGGCGATGCCCAGCTGCCGCAGGCCGCCCCACCAGTTGTTCACCAGGTAGTCGACCACTCCGACGCCCGGGGTCCGCCACAGCCCGTCGAGCGTGCCGTGCCGGAGCTGGTACAGCACCGGGGCGACGACGAAGCCGGTGAACAGGAGGCAGGCCCACAGGCCGGGCCAGATTCGCAGGGCCCGGTGCCAGAGAAAACGGGGTACCGAGGTGCGGCGCCCACTGCGGGTGATGAGGAATCCGGAGACCAGGAAGAAACCGGACACCGCCAGGGCGCTCAGCTCGAACCGCTCCGTCAGCGGACGCGCGAAGCCGAGCGCGGCCGAGTGGGACAGCACCACGGCGAGCGCGAACACGAGCCGGAGAAACCCGAAACTGTTCGCCCGCCCGAGGTATGCCTTGCCCAACGGCACCGACATCGTTGATCGTCGCGCCGCGCGCCGGAGGAGAGGGAACAAGGAAGACCGCCCTAGCAAAAAGGAGTCTGAGGCAAGACAGCATCCCATAAACCGAAGAACGCGTACGGGGCCGGTCGGTCAGCCGGGACCGCCGGTGGGGACGCCCGGTTGGGTCGGCAGGGCCGGGGGCTCCGGGTCGGCCTGTGGCGGGCTCGCCTGCTTCAGCAACGCGCTCAGCGCCGCCCGGCGGACCACCACCAGGAGCCGGTCACCGGCATGGAGCCGCTGTTCCCGCGACGGGGACCAGAGCAGGTTCGCCTGCCCGGCCGGGGTCAGCCCGATCACCCGTACGCCGATGGCCTGGTCGACGTCGGCCAGTTTGTGGCCGACCAGCGGCGCCCCGGCGGCGATCGGGACCTCGGCCACCAGCAGCGCGTGCCGGCTGATCGGGATGGTCGCGATCATCTCGCGGTTGAGCAGGGCGGCGGCAAAGGACGGCGCGGCCAGGTAGGACACGCTCCGGGAGATGTTGATGTTGAACGCCCGCTGGATCCGGTCGGCGAAGTCCCCGTCGTAGAGGCGCAGCACGACCCGCAGGTCGGGCTTGGCCGCCCGAGCGTTCAACGCCGCCTGGAGGTTGGTGACGTCGTCGGTGGAGACCACCACCAGCGCCTGGCAGGTGGCCACCGACGCCGCCTCCAGGGTCTCCTCCCGAGCGCCGTCGCCGACGATCAGCGGGATGTTCAGCCGGCGGGCCACCGTCGCCCCGCGTGCCTGCGGGTCCTTGTCGACGGCGACCACCTCGATGCCGAGGTCGTGCAGCTGCCACATCACCCTGGTCCCGACGTTGCCGAGCCCGACCACCACCACGTGTCCCTTGCGGGGGCGGCGCAGCCGGCCGTCGTCGAGCGCCAACCGGGCGTTGACCATGCCGTCCACCACGGCGGCGGTGATCAGCGGGATCAGTGCCAGCCCGGCCAGGTTCAGCACCACCTGCATGGCCTGCGCCGACGCGGCCTTGCCGGGGTCCGGGTCGGCGCCGCTGATCGTCGTGACCAGCGCGACGTAGAGCGCCTCGGCGAGACTGAGGTGCTCGGCGCGGGCGAGCAGGAAGCCGAAGACCACGATCACCCCGAGCACCGCCAGGGTGGCGATGCCGATCTTGCGGGTGGCGAACGAGCGCAGCGCCCGCCACAGCACCGAGGTGGGGCGCTGCTGGCGACGCCGGGCCCGCTTGATCCGGCGCGCGGCGACCTCCGTACCGGGCGGTTGGCCGGTCGCCTCGGCCAGCACCAGGTCGGCCCGTGCCTCGTCGGCGGGCAGGATCCGTACGTGCCGGGGGTCGGTGGTGTCGGCCAGGCCGGCCACCACGTGCTCCGGGCGTACGTCGGCGCGCTGCGCCACCACCAGGGTCCGGCCCCGGTACCGGAAATGGGTCGGCGTCACCGCGCCGAGCGCCGCCGCGACGAAGGTGGGCGCGGCCATCGAGGCGTCGGAGAGGACCGCGCAGTCGGCGAAGAGCGGCCGTACGCTGTTGCCGAGCCCGGTGTTGAACATCCGCAGGACCAGCCGCAGCCCGGGTTCGACCTCCTGGGCGCAGAGCGCCGCGTGGATGTTCCCCACGTCGTCCTGGTGCATCAGGGCGAGCCCCTGCGCCCCGGCCACCCCGGCGGTCCGGAACGTCTCCTCGTCGAGCCGCTCCGCCGGAAGCACCCGTACGCCCCGGATCGCCCGGATGTCCGGGCCCTCCACCCGACGGCGCGGCGGAACGATCACGGTTACCCGTACCGACTCGGCCAGCAGCGCGTTGACCAGATGGATGGCCAGGGCGTCCTGGCCGCAGACAACATAGTGGGGACGGCCTTCGTTGGTCCGCAGCCCGTCGCGCAGCCGGGTCTCGACCGCACGCCGGGCCCGAAAACGCCACGGGTCCGCCATGCCCGGATCGTAGTCACCACGATCATCCCGCGCTGCCCGCCGAGCCGTGGTCCGGGTGGACGGTCCGGCCAGCGGCCACCTGCGGGCACTGGTCAGGGGTGGTGGAGTCGGATGCAGACGTTCCTGCCGTACCCGGACTTCGGTGCCAGTGCCCGGTCGCTGGACCCGTTGCGGCTGGGCAAGCAGCGGGTCGAGGCACTCCAGGTGCTGCGCGCGTTGACCTGGCCCCGGTACGGCTGGCGGCACCATCCGGCGGTGAAGATGTGGGCCGGGTACGAGGAGACGCTGGTCCGGTACGGGCTGGACGTCTGCGACGCGTGGTGCGCCACCGGTCGGGCCGACACCGTCGCCGACACCCTGATGGTGGACCTGACCGCCGCCTGCGGCATCGACCACGTACGTTCCCAGCCCGAGTTGGCCGACGCCGGTGAGATGCCGCCCTGGCTCGGTCGGGAGGACCTGCACCTGAGCCACCGGGCGTCGCTGCTGCGCAAGAACCCGGACTTCTACCGCCCGCTCTTCGGTGACCTCCCACCGGACCTGCCGTACGTCTGGCCACCGTCGGACCGCCCACCGGGCTGCCCGGCCCCGGACATCGGTTAGGAGGGGCGGGATGGAGCTGGCGCGAGACCTGGGTCGGCTGCTCGGCGTACACCCGGTCCGGATCGAACCCGACGGCGGTGCGGGCGGCACGGCCCGGGTACCCGACGGGGTGGACGCGCTGGTCGTCGGCGGTGGGATCGCCGGCATGTCGGCGGCGGTGGTGCTCGCCGAACGCGGCGTACGGGTGACCGTGCTGGAGGCCCGGCCGACGCTTGGCGGACGACTGGCGTCCTGGCCCGACCGGCTCGCCGACGGCAGCGCCCAGGTCGTCGACCACGGCTTCCACGCGTTCTTCCGGCAGTACTACAACTGGCGGTCGATCCTGCGCCGGGTCGACGCCGGCCTCGGTTTCCTGCGACCGGTGGCCGGATATCCGGTCCTGTCGGCGGACTGGCCGACCGAGGAGTTCGCCCGGCTGCCGACCGCGCCGCCGCTGAACCTGCTCACCCTGATCGCCCGCAGTCCCAGTCTGCGCCTGCGTGACCTGCGGACCATGGACGGGAACGCGGCGCTGCCGCTGCTGGCGTACCACCCCGTGCGCAGTTACGCCGAGCTGGACGGGACCACCGCGAAGGAGTTGCTCGACTCGCTGCGCCTGCCGGACCGGGCGCGGGCCATGCTCTTCGAGGTCTTCGCGCACTCGTTCTTCAACCACGAAAACGACATGTCGGCCGCCGAGCTGGTGGCGAACTTCCACTTCTACCTGCTCGGCAACCCGGAGGGGTTGGGCTTCGACGCGCCGGACCGGGACTACGAGTCGGCCATCTGGCGCCCGCTCGCCGCGTACCTGCGGCAACACGGCGGCCGGGTGCGGGTCGGCGAGCCGGTGACCCGGATCGGGCGCGACGGCACCGGCTGGCAGGTGTCCGGGGCGGCCGGCACGCGGCACCGGGCCGGGCTCCTGGTGCTCGCGGTCGACCCGCCGGCCCTGCGTACGCTGCTCGCCACCGCGCCGGAGCTCGCCGCCGAGGCGCCCCGGCTGGCGGAACAGGTCGCCGCGTTCGAGGCCGGACCGCCGTACGCGGTGGCGCGGTACTGGCTGGCCGGGGACGTCGCCCCGGACCGGGCCGTGTTCAGCGGGGTGTCCCGGCAGCCGACCCTCGACTCGGTGACGCTCTACCACCGGCTGGAGGCGGGGGCCCGGCGGTGGGCCGAGGAGACCGGCGGATCGGTGGTCGAACTGCACGCGTACGCCTGTCCGCCGGACCGGCCGGCGACCGAGGTGGCCGAGCGGATGCGCGCCGAGCTGGCCGGGCTCTGGCCGGAGGTGGCCGGTCTGCCGGTGGTCGAACTGCGCGCCCGGGTGGAACGGCAGGCGCCGTCGTTCCGGCCGGGAGGTCACGCCGCCCGCCCGACGGTGGTCACCGACGCCGACGGGCTGTTCCTGGCCGGTGACGGGATCCGGGCCGACCCGCCGAGCGCGTTGATGGAACGGGCCGCCGTCACCGGGATCCTGGCCGCGAACCAGATCCTGCGCCGGTACGGCACCGCACCCGAACCGATCTGGTCCGTACGCCCACGCGGTCTGCTCGCCCGCCGGTGACCCCAGACGCCGCGTCACGCCCCGGGGCGCGACGCCGACCGAATTCGCCGCCATCCCTGCGGCTGATCAAATTTACTGGCGGACGCGGGTGGACGCGAATACCGTTTAGCGCGTCAGGTTCTCCACCCGATCGAGGGGTCGACCATGAGGGCGTACGGCAACGGCACGATGCGGCGGTTCCGACCGCTCGTCGCCGCCGTGCTCCGCGCCGACCGGTCGGCCTGTTGGCACGTGTTCAGCGCGGAACACCGCTGGGGCAGGCTTCCCGGCTGACGTCGAACCGACTTCACGCCGTAGCCGCCCGCCCCGCAGACAGGGAATCCGGGCGGCTTTCTGTATCGGTCGCCCGAACCACGGGAGTAGTCGTCGGTCGATCAACGACCGGCGCCGGACAGGTCGGGCGATCGGCGGATCGCGGGTTGGGCCCGACGGATCATCGAATCGAAAGGAGGACCCGGTGGACGCGGTGCTCGTCATCAACGCCGACCTCGGCCCACTGCACAAGGTCAGCGTCCAACACGCGATCCGGATGCTCTGCCGCCGGGTCGCCGAGATCCACGAGGCCGAGCCGGACCGGCGGATCGGGGTCTTCCCGATGCCCCGGGTGGTTCGGTTGGTCCGGTACGTGGTGACCCGTTGGCGGTTCAGCTCCGGGCCGGCCTGGTCCCGCTCGGGGGTGCACCTGCGCGACGGCCAGCGGTGTGCGTACTGCGACGGGCGGGCGACCACCGTCGACCACGTCCTGCCCCGCTCGCGGGGTGGGCGGAACACGTGGAAGAACACGGTCGCGGCGTGTTACGGCTGCAACCAGCGCAAGGGTGACCGTACGCCGGCCGAGGCGGGCATGCCGCTGCGGCACGAGCCGACGGTTCCCGGCTGGGCGACGCTGGTACGCCTCTGACCGCCGTCGTTCCCGACCGCGACGAGGGCACGTTCCGTCAGCGTATATTGACGGCGTGTCGGACGAACCGCTCCGGGAACTGCTCGAACTGAGCACCGGCCCCGATCCGCTGGCGAGTCTGCGGGCCGCGGCCGAGTTGCGCCGTGGGGTCGAGCGGATGGAGGCGGTGCTCGTCCGCCGGGCCCGGGTCGGCGGTGCCTCCTGGGCCCAGGTGGCCGAAGCACTCGGCGTCTCGAAACAGGCCGCTCACCGCAAGTACGGCGGTGGCGGCCTGTTCCGTGCCGAACCGTGAGTACGGGTCAGCGCACGACGACGCGGCGGGGCCGGCGGGTCAGGGCGAACCCGACCACCCCGGCGACGGCGGCCAGTACGCCACCGACGGCGGTCCAGATCCACCGGGACGAGAAGCCGTCGAACCAACCGTCGAACCAACCGAAGAAGAAGCCTTCGTCCTCGTTCGCCGACTGGGCGCCGGGATCGGGGCTGGCACTCGGGTCCGGTGTGGCGGCGGTGCCGCCGGCCGGCACGATCGCACCGGGCTCGACCGCCGGTACGAGCGGCGTCTTCAGGTTCCCGTCCTCCGGCACGATGTTGTCGTCGTCGACCGCCCCGACCAGCAACTGCACCTGGATCGGCAGGCCGAGGTCCTGCTCGGGCAGGTTCGTGGTGGACAGCCGCACGTAGTAGGTGCCCGGCAGCGGGTCACCGGACCACGGCTCGGCCCACGCCCGGACCTGACGCAGGGTGCAGTTGAGCGCCACCGTCGTATCGGTGACCGCGACCGTCGGCGCCTGGGCCCCGGCGGTGCACGCCTGCCGGCGGCGCAGGCCGTCGAAGACGTCGACGGCCCAGGTGGACGGGCCGTGCCGGTCCGCCGTCGGGGGCAGGGTCACGCTGATCGCCACGTCGTTGGTCTGCCCGGCGGAGGCGGCGAAGGACCAGTAGAGGTAGTCGCCGGTCGAGCCGGCGACGTTGACCGGCTGACCGGCACCGATCCCGGTGGCGGTGAGGAACGAGGTGCCGGCCTTGGTCACGGTGACCGCGCCCGGTGAGGGCGTCGGCAGCGGCGAGCCGCCCGGTGCGGCCGACACCGCGCCGGCCGGCAACAGGATGCCGGCGGCCACGGCGACCGCCGTCACACCGAGCCGCGCCATCGTGGTCGTCCCGGTCCGGTCGGGGCGATTCGGTCGCCGGTGTCGGGCGAGTGCGGCGCGCATCAGTTCTCCCTCCAGGTGGCAACCCACCAGCGGGTCAGCCAGCCGGCGATCAGCCCGGTGAGCAGGCCGGCAACGGTCAGCAACAGCAGCAGCACCCAACCCCGGCCGAGACCGGGACTGTTCGGCGCGGGCGAGAAGTCGACCACGTCGATGGTCAGCTCGACCGGCATGCCGGGCACCTGCGCGGCGGCGGTGGGGCTGGAGAAGGAGTTGCTCACCACCAGGCAGACGGTGGGGGTCTCGGCGACCGTGACGGCCCCCTCCGTCGGGGCCTCGGTCGGCTCCTCGTCCGGTTCCGAGGCCGACCAGCGCAGGCCGGTGGAGAGCACATCCGTACGACCGCTGCCCGCGTCGGTGCCCCGGACCAGTTCCCGGCCGTCGGCGGCGGTGGCCCGCAGCAGTACGCCGTAGTCGCGGTTGAGCGGCCGGTCCAGGGCGATGCTCACCGAGGCACGCAGTTCCTGGTCGGCCCGGACCGGCACCCGGTAGTAACGGTGCTCGGAGAACTTCTCCCGGTCGGTGTAGACGCCGGGGCTCAGGATTGGCGCGTCGCCGCACCCGCCGGTGCCGGTGACCAGCGCCGGGGTCGCGGTATACGTGTCCTTCGCCCGGTCGACCAGTTGTTTGATCCGGCCGCTGAGCTGCTCGACGCTGTTCGCCGAGGTGTACGTCCCGCCGGTCGCGGCGGCGATGCAGACGAGTTGCTTGCGTACCTTCTCGTCCGGGGCCAGGCCGAGCGTGTCGACCACCAGGTGGGTGCCCTGGGCGGCGAGTTCGCGGGCGACCTCGCACGGGTCGGGCGGCGCGCAGGTGTCCTCGCCGTCGGTGATGAGCACGATCCGGCGGGTGGTCCCACCGGTGCCGAGGTCCTGGGCGGCGCCGCGCAGCGCGAGCCCGACCGGGGTGAATCCGGTGGGGCGCAGTCCGGCGATCGCGGCCTTGGCCTGTTCCCGGTTGACCGGGCCGACCGGCACGATCTGCTGGGTGTCCTGGCAGCCGATCTTCTTGTCGTCGCCGGGGTAGGTGGCGCCGAGCACCCGGATGCCGAGTTCCGTCTCGTCCGGGAGCGCGTCGACCACCTCGTGGAACGCCTCCTGCGCGACGGCGATCCGGGTCCGGCCGCCGATGTCGTTGGCCCGCATCGACCCGCTCACGTCGAGCACCAGCTCCACTTTGGGCGGTTCGGAGGTGGGTTCTTCGGCCGAGGCCGGTGGAATACCAAGTGGCGTAAGGGCGGCCAGTAGTCCTAAGAGGACCGCTATGGACCGTCTCATGATGATCACGCCGAGATCCTAGTGAGGACCGAATGGGCGATCTCAGTGGTATCGACCGAATCCGACAGCCGGTCACGGCCACCACAATCACCTGGTCACGGCCACCGCCACCACCGCAAAGGAGGTGCTCGGCCGGGAGTGGTGTGCCACGATCTGGCGATGGGACAGGAGTCGGGGTCGACCCCGGTACGCAAGTATCCGCGTACCCACCACCTGCCCGACTCTCCGGGCGCGACGAGCGACGACCGGATCGTGACCGACCTCGACGGGCTGACCGGCGAACTCGTGGTGACCGAGAAGATGGACGGCGGCAACGTCACCTTCACCCGCGACCTGATGTACGCCCGCTCGGTCGACTCGGGCACCCACCCCTGGGACCGCCCGACCAAGGCACTCTGGGCACGGGTGGCGCACGAGATCCCGTACGGCTGGCGGGTCTGCGGCGAGTCGATGTGGGCCCGGCGCAGCGTCGCGTACCCGGATCTGCCCGGTGTCTTCCTGGTCTTCGCCGTCTGGGACGCCGACCACACGCTGCGCGGCTGGACCGAGACCACCGAGTGGGCGGCGCTGCTCGACCTGCCGCTGGTGCCGGTGCTCTACCGTGGCACCGACCTGGCGAGGGCCCGCGCGGCCTGGTCGGCGCAGCGCGACGCGGACCGCTCCGAGGGCTTCGTGGTCCGCACCACCGCCCCGGTTCCGGAGGCCGAGTTCGGCCGCCGGGTCGCCAAATGGGTACGCCCCGGACACGTCCGCACGAACGCCGCCTGGCGCCACCGCGACGACTTCGCCGTCAACGGCTTCACCCGACCGGTCGCCGGCTGACCGCCGTCAGCGCCAGGTCCGGGACGGTCCGGGGCGGTCCCGTTCAGCCGGTGGCGGTGAAGCGGACCCGGAGTTTGTGCGACTGGACCATTTCGACCAGGCGCGGACTGCACACCACGGTCCGGTAGCGGGCGTCGCGAGCGATCAGGAACCGGTCGGCGTACTCCTCCCGGAAGAACGGCTCGGTCAGGATCGGCGGACCGTCGCCGGCCGCCGGCCGTTGCCGTGACCGGGCCTCGTCGATGAGCGGCAGCACGGTCCTCACCCGGGCCACCGAGAAATCGTCGTACTCGTCGTCCTCGCAGCGCACCACGCAACGGTGGAACTCCAGGTCCCGGTCCAACTCGGTGCGCAGCGCCGCGACGAACGCGGCCGAGAAGATCGGAATCCGTACGCTCGCCGTGAGGTAGTCCGCCGCCCGGACCAGCCGTGCCGGCAGCCCCTCCTGGGCCCGTGCCACGACGGTGGTGTGTTCGAGGAAACCGTCGTCGTCGCTGTTGTCGACGAAGTATGCCGTGAGCCTGGCGCTGGTGTCCGGACTCGGCTCCCCCGTTTTGGCCGAGACGAAGTCGAGCAGGCCGGGAACCCGGGCCAGCGTGGGCGAGGTGAGGTAGTGGTATGTCATGTCAGAACCGCTCGACAATCAGGCGGGCGGGGATCTTCGTACCGTTGGGGATGGCCGCGACCAACCGGTCGCGCAGTGGCCCGGAAAAGGCGAATTCGGCCTTCGGCAGGTCATGCATCCCCAAAGGCTACCCACCGATCCGCCGTGAAGCCCTGCCCCATCGATCTATGTTGGAAGGGCGCACGTGTTCGTACGTGCTCAATCAGGGCGTGAGTAGACCGTGCGGAAGGGGGACCCGTGAGCTCGCAGACGATCCCGCACGCCATCTGGACCCGGGTTGCCGGGACCGAGGTCGAGGCGTACCAGGACACCGGCGACGATGTCGTGCTCTTCGTCGACGACGCGGCCACCGAGATCACGGTGCCGATCGCGTCCGCGCTCAACCTCCGCTTCCGCGCCGCGCTGCGCCGGCTCAGCGACGAGGACGAGGTGTGGGGCAGGTGACGGGCGCGGAGCGGGCGTGGCCGCGTCGCGGCCACGCCCGGTTTCCTCAGAGGTTGCGTTGCTCCGGCAACTGGATGCACGGGTGGAACACGTGCCCGAACTTGTCGTTCCTGTTCGACTTGACCACTCGACCCCCGACCTCGACCGTGGCGCAGGCCCGGTTGCTGGTGTTGGCCTTCTGAGTCATTCCTGGAGGTCGTTGTCGCTCTTGGAGAACTCGCTCTTCCGGCCGATGACTGGTCTTGACCTTCGCGGGTTGGTGCCTTGCGCGCTGCCTGGGCGGTAACCGCACCCGCGCCGAGCATCGCGAGAATTCCGGCCAGGGCGAGAATCAGGGTCAGGGGACGTCGTTGTTGGCGACTCGTCGTGGTAACTCCTGAATGATTGGGTCGATCGGAGTCAACCGGTGTCCGAGCGGGGGTTCAACGGATCCGCCCGTCCCGGAAAGTACGGACCGGTCCGGCTCCGGCACGGCAGTTCGTGGGACAGTTCGGACGCCTGTACGGGACAGGCCCGTGGGCCTCCCGGACGGGGTTCCGGGAGGCCCACGATCACTGGGAAGGGTCGGTCAGCTGGCCCCACCCCGGGTGGTGATCTTGCCGGTGTACGTCGAGTCGATCCGGATCCACGAGGTGTAGGTGGTGCCGACCTCGATGAACTGAATCTTCCAGTCGCCGCCCACGTTCATCTTCTTGGTGCCGTTACTGATGTGCCCGCACCACTTCCGGTCCATGTCCCACACCCGGCCACCCTCGGAGCAGCTCACCCAGTTCGCCCAGACCTTCTTCTTCTTCGGGTCGTAGACGAACTTCGCCCGTACGATCAGTCGGCCCGCCGCGCACGCCGGCCCGCTCGGTTCCTCCAGCTTCGGCTTGGTGATGCCGTGGCACATGTTCGCCACCACGGTCTTCGTCTTCAGCTTCGGCTTTGCGCTGGTCGAGGTCGCGGCAAGGCCGACAGCCTTGAGATCCGCGGCGGAGGCGGTTGTCTCCGCCGACACCTGAAGGCTGGTGGTCGCCTTGCACGACTCGACGGCGGCACCGCCGCTCTTTGCCAGATCGGCACAGAGCTTCGCCGGCAGCTTCCGCTCGCTGGTGGTCTGGTATGCCCGGCTGCCGGCCGCACTCGCGTTGTTGGAGACGATCGCGATGACGCCCGCCAGTGCGATCACCACCGCACCCAGCATGGCTACCTGCGCCATTCGATTCTTAACCACGGAAAACATTTTTCCTCCTGTTGGAATTGCGCGGTGCTTTCGGTGCTTGCCGCGCCACCAACAGAAAACAGCATTCACCGGGAACAAAAAGGGTATCCGGCCGTATCGCATTGTCTCGAACAGCAGGACAGAGCAGAAAATGTTTACCAATGGCCATACGAATTCGGGGTGTACGGGTAACCGCGTACGTCCGGGCCGCCGGGACGGGACGGGACCGAGGGACGGCGCAGGACGGCCGGCGCGGGCGCGTGCGGCCCGGCGAGCGGGACCGCCGGGCGGGCGGTTGAGGAACGGTTGAGCCCCCGGCCGGGATCGAACCGGCGACATCCCGCTTACAAGGCGGGTGCTCTGGCCAGCTGAGCTACAGGGGCAGTGGTGCGGGCTCAGCATAGCCAGTGCGGTGCCGATCCGATCGCCGCCACGGTCGTCGGCGTCAAGTTCGGCACATTCGCGGTACCCATTGATGGCCTGCCGTGCCCTGATGCCCGAAATGTGAACCGGCCACGGCTTCCCGTACGCCAGTGACCTTGGCAGGTTGGGCCAGGCGGTTTACGGTGGCGTGACACGGGCGACACGCCAACCACCCCCAGTGGCCGTCGGCGCGTCACCCGGACCGGAGCGGCCCCCGCTCCGGCAGCTCCTTCACTCGGATCGTCCGGCACGTTCCTGCCGGTGAAAGGAAGCGCTTCACCATGGCTACGGTCACCTATTCCAAGGCCACCCGCATCTACGCGGGTACCGAACGCCCCGCGGTCGACCACCTCGACCTGGAGATCGGCGACGGCGAGTTCCTCGTCCTGGTCGGCCCCTCCGGCTGCGGTAAGTCCACCAGCCTGCGGATGCTCGCCGGCCTGGAGGACGTCGACGACGGCTCGATCTTCATCGACAGCCGGGACGTCACCCACCTGCCGCCGAAGGCCCGGGACATCGCGATGGTGTTCCAGAACTACGCGCTCTACCCGCACATGACGGTCTACGAGAACATGGCGTTCGCGCTGAAGCTCCGCAAGACCTCGAAGGCGGAGATCGACCGGCGGGTCAAGGAGGCGGCGGCGCTGCTCCAGCTCGACGACTACCTCAACCGCAAGCCGAAGGCGCTCTCCGGTGGTCAGCGCCAGCGGGTGGCGATGGGCCGGGCGATCGTCCGCGAGCCGCAGGTCTTCCTCATGGACGAGCCGCTGTCGAACCTCGACGCCAAGCTGCGGGTGCAGACCCGTACGCAGATCGCGTCGTTGCAGGCCAAGCTCGGCATCACCACGGTCTACGTCACCCACGACCAGGTCGAGGCGATGACCATGGGTCACCGGGTGGCGGTCATGCTCGACGGTGTGCTCCAGCAGGTCGACACCCCTCGGGCGCTCTACGACACCCCGTCGAACGTCTTCGTGGCCGGCTTCATGGGCTCCCCCGCGATGAACATCAAGACCGTGCCGCTGACCGAGTCCGGCGCGAACTTCGCCGAGCTGATCGTCCCGCTCACCCGCGAGCAGATCGAGGCGGCCAAGGCCGACGGCGGCAACGGCAACGTCACCGTGGGCTTCCGCCCCGAGGACTGCGACCTGGTCAGCCCGACCGAGGGCGGCCTGCCGGTGGTTGTCGAGCTGGTCGAGGACCTCGGCTCGGACGCCAACATCTACGGCACCGCCACGATCAACGGCACCTCGGAACGGTTCGTGGTGCGTACCGACCGGCGCACGATGCCGAACATGGGCGACACCGTCTACGTGAAGCCGCGTACCGGTAAGAACCACACCTTCCACGCCACCACCGGCGTGCGCATCTGAGGCAGCCCGACACAGGCGACAACACGAAGGGGCGGTCCGCTGACGCGGACCGCCCCTTCCTCGTACGCCCGACGAGCGGGCCGTCGGTCACGGGTAGATGGTGTTGAGTTCGACGTAGGTCTGGGTCTGGCTGGGCGTGGGGGTGGGCTTCGGCTTCGGCGACTCGCCGCCCGACGGCTTCTTCGGGTCGTTCTTCGGCTTGGTCGGCGAGATCCGCTTGGCCGTGTCCAGGTGCTGCTTGTAGTACGAGCTCAGCGCGACCTTCTTGACCTTGCCCGACCCGGACGAGGCGTGGACCATCTTGCCCTTACCCGCATAGATGCCCACGTGGTCGACGTTTCCGTCGTTGTTCCAGTCGAAGTAGAGCAGGTCGCCCTTCTGGAGGTTCTTGACCGAGACGGTCTTCCCCTTGTGCGACTGCGCCTCGGCGGTGGTACGGGCCAGGCTCGCCCCTGTCCCCTTGTACGCGTAGTGGACGAGACCGGAGCAGTCGAACGAGTTGGGTCCCTCGGCGCCCGGGACGTACCTGTCGCCGATCTGCTGCTCGGCTCGGCAGACCGCCCGCTCGCCCGCGGTGCCGCTGTTGCACGACTTGCCCGCGGCGCTGGCGAGGCTGCTTACTCCGAACAGGGCGCCACCGATCAGGAGCAGGGCGCAGAGGAGCTTGGCAAGGGACTGGAGTCCCGGCCGGGTCTCGGGGGTCAGGGTCGGTCGCACGGTGCCTCCTTCGGGGTCGTGCCGGTCTGGCCGGCGGCAGCCGGTTCCACCACACCGGGCTTGTTGCTCACGCCGGACGGGTCGATGCTGACGATCCTGTTGTCGATCACGTGGTCGTCGACGCAGTCGTCGGTCGCTTCGGGGGTCGACTCCTCACCGGTCCCCGGGTCGTCGCCGGTCGACTCGTCGGTCTCGGCGGTCTCGGCGCAATCCGCGCCACCGTCGGTCTCCGCGTCGCCCTCCGGCGTACCGGTGTCGCCACCGTCGCCGTCACCCTCCGGGGTGTCGGTGTCCGCGTCGCCCTCGGGGGTGTCGGTGTCCGCGTCGCCCTCGGGGGCGTCGGTGTCCGTGCCGTCCTCGGGAGTGCCGGTGTCCGTGCCGTCCTCGGGAGTGCCGGGGTCGGCGTCCGGGTCGGTCGGGCTGTTGTCCGGGTCGGAGCCGGCGCCGTCAGGCTCCGGCTCCGGCTCCGGCTGTGTTTCCGGCTGCGGGGCGGCGTCCGTGGGGGTGCCGCCGCCGCTCGTGGTGGTGGTCGTGGTGGTGGTTCCGTCGCTGTTGGTCACCGTCGTGGTGGTCGTGGTGACGCCATCGGAGGTGCTCGTCGTCGTCTCCCCCTCGGCGGGAGCCGAGCCGCCTTCCGGCTCGGTGGTGTCACCTTCGGGTGCGGTGCCGTCGCCCTCGGGCTCGGTCGTGTCTCCCTCGGGTTCAGTGCCGTCGCCCTCGGGCTCGGTCGTGTCTCCCTCGGGTTCAGTGCCGTCGCCCTCGGGCTCGGTCGTGTCGCCCTCGGGGGCGGTGCCGTCGCCCTCGGGGGTGTCCTCCTCCGGGGTGCCGCCCTCGGGTTCGGGGCACGATTCGGCGGCGTCCTGATCCGGCCTGGCCATCTTCACCTCGACCACCCTGGCCGACGAATCGGCGAGCACGGGACGTATCGCCAGATTGTTCAGTTGCTTGATCCGGCTCGCAGTCAACTCGACGAGCTTGAAGGTTTCGGACTTCTTCGACGACGGCACACCCGTCGCGATGATCACCTTGTTGCTTCCGGCGAAGATACCGACCCGGTCGGCGTCCTTTCCGGGCGAGTCGAAGTAGAGCAGGTCCCCGGCCATACGTTCCTTCACCGGAACCGTCCAGCCCATTTCCCCGGCCTTCTTCAGGCCGCCTGCGGCAGCCAGAGATTTGCCCGTCAGGCCCGCCTTACGGTACGCGTCGTAACCGATCCGGGCACATGCGACGAGCTTCGTCTGCTTCGTGTCCCAACTGCACTTCTTCTCCACCTGCACCTTGGCGTGGCACACCGCCTTCTTGTTGACGTTGCCGGTGCAGTTGGGCGCGGCACTGGCCAGGCTGGTGGTGAGTGCGATCGCCCCGCCGATCAGGGTTGTCGCGAGCAGCAGCGGCAACAGCTTGCGGATCCGTTTCATTATCGTCGTCCTCCAGAGCCCATCGAGCTGGCGAACACGCGGACACGGCCGGCTCGGCCCACGCGCGTGGAGACCAGTGCACCGCCTGGCGACGTGTCCTGTCTGGAATCGCGACGTACGGGAAAGTACGGACCACGACGACCCCACCGTCCCGTCCGGCCCCCGGCTGTCCCGCACCGGTGTGACGACGTACGTGCAGGCTGGACCGTCCCGTACGGGCCGGGGAGGTGGGTCCGCACTGTCCCGTACGGGGTTTCGCTTGGCTTGGTGGTGGCGCCGTCGTTGACTGTGACAGCCGGTTCGCCGACGGAAACAGGAACGTCGGTCCCGTCGCATTCCAGAATGGAGCGAGCAGATGAGAGCCGTACTGCGTAGGAACTTCGTGCCCCTCGCGCTCGGGTTCATCATGGTCACCTCGGCGCTCACCGCCGGTGCGACGGTGGCGAGCGCGGCCACCACCTACGACGAGACCTACACGATCGTCAAGGAGCTGTACTCACAGCCGGTGAAGCGTTGTATCCGGGTCACGCTCTGGGGCAACGTGAACTTCCAGCTGAAACAGCGGACACAGTTCGGCGGGATCATCGAATACGTCGGTCGCACGATCGAGAACACCACGATCGGTGCATCGATCCTGGACAGGTGTGGAGCCGGCGCCGAATCGGCTCGGCGATAGGCGAAGATCTACGACGGCGACGTGAGTCGGTGGGTCAGGGCGGTGTGCCGGCGACCGGTTCCGGCGGTACGGACCGCGATCGCGATCGCCTTGCGCGAACCGGCGAGCACGACGAGTTTCCGGGCTCGGGTGACCGCGGTGTAGAGCAGGTTGCGCTGCAACATGGTGTACGAACTCATCGTCACCGGAATCACCACCGCCGGATACTCACTGCCCTGCGACCGGTGCACGGTGATGGCGTACGCGTGTTGGAGCTCGTCCAGCTCGTCGAAGTCGTACGTCAGGTCCTCGTCCTCGTCGGTGCGGACGGTGAGTTGGCGGTCCTCGCCAATGAGCGCGGTGATGACGCCGACCGTGCCGTTGAAGACCCCGGCCTTTCCCTTGTCGTAGTTGTTGCGGATCTGGATCACCTTGTCGCCGACCCGGAACACCCTGGCCCCGTGCCGCCGCTCGGGCATCGACTCGCGGTGCGGGGCGAGCGCCTCCTGGAGAATCGTGTTGAGGTTGCCGGCGCCGGCCGGACCCCGGTGCATCGGGGTGAGCACCTGGATGTCCCGCGAGTGCAGTTTGAACTTGCGTGGGATGCGCCGGGCGACGATGTCGACCACGAGTTTGGCCGCGTCCTCCGGTTCGTCGACCGGGAAGAGGAAGAAGTCGGGGTAGTCGCCGATCGCGGGCGGCTGGCCGGCGTTGATCCGGTGCGCGTTGACCACCACGCCGGACTCCTGGGCCTGACGGAAGATCTTCGTCAGGCGTACCCGGGGGATGGCCTCGGCGCCGAGGACGTCGCGCAGCACCTCGCCCGCGCCGACCGACGGCAACTGGTCCACGTCGCCGACCAGCAGCAGGTGTGCGCCGGGGGCGACGGCCTTGACCAGCTTGTTGGCCAGGATCAGGTCGAGCATCGACGCCTCGTCGACCACGATCAGGTCGGCGTCGATCGGGTTGTCCCGGTCGTGGGTCGGTTCGCCGCCGGGGCGCAGTTGCAGCAGCCGGTGCACGGTCGCGGCCGGGTGCCCGGTCAGCTCGGTCATCCGTTTCGCGGCCCGGCCGGTCGGTGCGGCGAGCACGATCTTCGCCTGCTTCGCCGCCGCCAACGCGATGATCGACTTGACGGTGAAGGACTTGCCGCAGCCGGGTCCGCCGGTGAGGACGGCGACCTTCGCGGTCAGTGCGAGCCGCACCGCCCGTTCCTGTTCCTCGGCCAGGTCGGCCCCGGTCCGGGTACGCAACCAGGCGAGCGCCTTCGTCCAGTCCACCCCGGCGAACGCCGGCATCCGGTCGCTGCGATGGTTGAGTAGCCGGAGCAGGCTGTTGGCGAGCGCGGTCTCGGCCCGGTGGAACGGCACCAGGTACACGGCCGGGATGGTGGCACCCTCGGTGCTCGGGTTCGGCACCTGTTCGCGTACGACGCCCTCGTCGGCGGCGAGGGTGTCCAGGCAGGTTCGGACCAGGTCGGCGGGGACCTGGAGGATCTCGGTGGCGTCGGCGACCAGGTTCGGTTCGGGCAGGTAGCAGTGGCCGCTGTCGGTCGCCTCGGAGAGCGTGTACTGGATGCCGGCCTGGACCCGCTGCGGACTGTCGTGCGGGATGCCGACCGCCTGGGCGATGGTGTCGGCGGTCTTGAAGCCGATCCCCCACACGTCGGCCGCCAGCCGGTACGGCTCGTCGCGGACCACGGCGACGGAGGTGTCGCCGTACTTCTTGTAGATCCGTACGGCGAGCGAGGTGGAGACTCCGACACCCTGAAGGAAGATCATCACTTCCTTGATCGCCTTCTGTTCCTCCCACGCGGCGCCGATCATCGCCGTACGTTTCTTGCCGAGCCCGTGCACCTCGACCAGCCGACCCGGCTCCTCCTCGATGATCCGCAGGGTGTCCGCCCCGAACAGCTCCACGATCCGGGCCGCCATCTTCGGGCCGATCCCCTTGATCAGCCCGGAGCCGAGATACCGTTCGATGCCCTGGATCGTCGCCGGCAACACCGTCGTGTACGAGTGCACCTCGAACTGTCGCCCGTACTTCGGGTGCGAGCCCCACCGCCCGACCAGCCGCAGGCTCTCCCCCGGCTGTGCCCCGAGCAGCGCCCCGACCACGGTCAGGAGGTCGTTGCCGGACCGTTCGGTCGCCACCCGCGCGATCGTGTACCCGGTCTCCTCGTTGGCGTACGTGATCCGCTCCAGCACCGCGTCCAGCAGCACCGTCCCCGGCGGGCGACTCCCGGCACCGGCCGGAGCGGGTGGTACGCCGGTCCCGGTCGCGGTCAGACTCACCCGAACATCATGCCCGCACCGACGCCGCCCGATCCTGCGGTACGGGCTCAACGGCAGCCAGACGGCAATCCAATACTGGCGGAGTCCAACTAGCCGACCCTGTTCACTGGACCTGCAACGCCGGAGGAGGCGAAGGTGCGGCGCCTGGTCGCGCTGGCCATCGTCGTCTCTGCTCGATGTTCGGGACTGACCCGATTACCACATGGCTTGTCCAGGCCTGTCCTGGTGGTTGTACGGAACTGTCCCAGGACGACGGAATGCTTGCCGGAATCATTTCGTACAGGTGCACTGAAGGGCATGAGAACCCAATTGATTGCGGGCGGACTTCGCCCCAACACACGGAACGCAGTCATCGGCATCATCTCCCTACTTGGCGCGCTCACCGTTGTCCTCGCACTGGTTACCGGGGTAGGCGGCAGCGCCAACGCAGCGAAAGTTCGTGCCAACGCATCCGCCGAACTGTCCAGCAGCGAACTGAACCGGGTCGAGGAATCACGAGCCACTGCGGACTCCAACAAGGCCGCCGCCGCGAATAAGGCCGGACCATGCTCGGGGCACAACTGGAAGCGGTACAGCCCGCCCAAGAAGTTCGTGTGGCAGAAGACGTCGGGCTGGCTGTGGAGCAGCCGCAACTCAAAGCCCGGCGACACGTACGTGCAGTTCCGCTCCCTGGGCGGCGAGTACGTCTACAAGGAAATGAAGGACTGTAGCATCGTCCGCGGTCGACTGGCCGGTGCCACCTCCTACCACTACAAGCACTGCGGTGACATGCGTGCGTGCGAAACCACGGGCTGGAGGACGATCACGACGCGAGGAAACTGCGTCAAGGTCTACAACAAGATCATGGCGTACGACCCTGAGTACCGGAAGTGCTTCACGTACGCATCCTGATACATCTCGGATGCCGGGCCACTGAGCTGATGTCCGTGCCGAAGGCGAGTCGTCCAAGATGGGCTCGCTCGCCACAACACCGGTTGTTGCACACCCGCGAGGGGCGGCCACCCTCGTACGGCAGGCATGTCGAGATCCGGATCGACCGTGGGCCCGCCGACCGGCGAGACCGCTGTTCCAACGGCGGCCGCGCTACGTGATATCAGCTCTGTTGGCAGCAGTCGTTGCCGCCTGAACGCCCCCCAGGCGGCAACGACTGCTGTGGTTTACCACTCCAAGGGGATGTTGACCATGGCTGATCGCGCGCGTCTTGGCAAGACATCCCGCTGTCCCGTCCCGGTGCCGTCCTGTCGCCGAGGTGCTGTTCCGTCCATCCCGCTGTTCCGTCAGCTACGGAAATCGCTCCTTCCGGGTCGACCAGACCCGAACAGACCCATACAGCCCGAGCCTTCGCCGAACGCCCGGCAGCGGTTTAGCTGAAATGAGTCATTCGGGAGGTCCTCCTCGATGGATCGGCCCGGATCAGATCGCTCGCTTGTCGACTCTGACCAGACACCGTAAGGGAGTCACCCATGCAATTGGTACGACGACACCTGCTCACCGCGAAGGTGGTGCCACTCGCCCTGGCCACCGCCGTCGTCGGCGCACTCATCGCCGGCACCGCCGTGCTCGCATCGGCCGCCAAGTCCACCGCAACCCAGTCCAATCGCGTGATGACCTGGAACATCCACGTCGGGAAGGACGGTGGACCGGCGGAGAAGGCAAAGGAGATCGCCCGGTTCAAGCCACAGGTTCTCGGCATGCAGGAAGCCTGCCGGGAGGACGTCAAGAAGACGGTCGCGATCCTGAAGACCAAATACAAACTCAATTACCACATCGCGTACGGCACGGTGAGGAACGACCGGGCCAACTGCGGACTGTTCGGCGGGAACGCGTTCGGGCAGGCAATCATATCGGCGGCGCCGATAACGAATAGGGGCAACACGCTCTACGCCAAGGGCGGCACCGAGGCTCGGGGTTACATGTGGGTGGAGACCACGGTCAACCGCAAGAAGACCCGGGTGTACAACACCCATCTGTCCGAGCACGGCCAGGGCACACTCCGGGCCGCACAGGTCCGCACCCTGGTCGAGGTGGCGAGACAGCACGCGGGATCCATCGTGCTCGGTGACTTCAACGCACAGCCGCACCTGTCGGAGATCCGGCCCATGTGGGCGTACTACCGCGACGCCGATCCCAACTGTGGCACCAAGGAAAACCCCGCGTGCAAGGCAACCGCGGACGCGGGTCCCCCACGCAAGAAGTTCGACTACATCTTTCTCCGGAAGAACATGACCCCGCGCGGCGTGACCGTCGTCAACTCGCCGTACTCCGACCACGACATCGTCTACACCGACCTGAGGTAGCAGCCGGACCCGCCTGAGCATCGGGAAGGGCCCGTTCGCGCAGCGGGCCCTTCCCGACACATTCGTGAACTAGATCCGGCCGGTTCCCGCTCCGGCGGTCACCGCCGCGATCACCGACGAGGTCGGGTCGAGCGAGTACGCGAATGGCGGGGTGGTGAGGCTGCCGACCTGGGTGATGTTGTTGACGCCGCCACCGAGGTCGTTGCCACGACCGACTGCGTACGCGTCCTGGACCGTGTCGGCGTACGCGAATCCGCCGCCGAGCGCGACGGACAGTGCGATGGCGGTGCCGGCCGCGGTGGCGACCAAGCCGCCCCGCCGGAATCGGGATCGATTTTTTCGTGGCCCTCCAGCCAGATGTGCCGCAGGGGCCCCGCCGGACCGGATGACCGGAGGAGCCCCAACGAACCGTGTGTCAGAGACCGAACCGTGCGTCAGAGGCCGATCCGGCCGGTGCCGGCGCCCGAGGTGACGATGGACTTGACGCTGCTCGCCGTGTCGAGCTGGTACGAGTACGGAATGCTGGCGACACTGCCGCCGGCCTGGCCGGTGCCGGAGTTCACGAAGTGGTTGTTCCGGGCGACCAGGGTGCCGGGGCCGGAGGCGGCCTCACCCAGGTGGTACGGGTCCGGCACGTTCTCGAAGAAGTTGCCCTCGACGAGCACGCCGGCCCCCTCGGTGGAGGCGACGCCGTAGCCGCTGTTGTTGCTGTAGTAGTTGTTGTAGACGTGCACCGGGTTGGCGAACCGGACCCGGGGGTTGCGCTGGGTGGTGCCGTCGAACCAGTTGTGGTGGTAGCTGACGCGCAGGTGGCCGATGTCCTGGCCGCCGTTGTCGTCACTGTGGCCGAGCAGCATGTTCTTGTCGTGGCCGTAGACCCTGTTCCAGGAGACGGTGACGAAGTCGGAGCCGCGCTTGATGTCGACGGCGCCGTCGTACCCGTCGGTGAAGCTGTTGTGGTCGACCCAGATGTTCGTGGCCGACTGCTCGATGTTGATCCCGTCGTCGTCCCAACCCCGGAAGTTCAGGTTGCGGATGATGACGTTGCGGTCGCCGTTGATGGTGAAGCCGCAGCCGTTGATGGTGGCACCCGAACCGACCCCGAGGATGGTCTTGTTCGACCGGACCCGGAGCATGCCGGAGCAGGAGATGGTGCCGGAGACCCGGATCACCGCCGCGCTGCTGGAGCCGAGCGCGCTGGTCAACGCACCCGCGTCGGAGACCGTGATCGGGGAGGCGCTGCCGCCGCCGGAGGTGCCGCCGTTCTGGGTGGCCCAGCCGACCAGCCCGGTCTGCGGCGGCAGGGTCGGACCGGTGGTCGGCGGGGTGGTCGGCGGGTTCGTCGGGTTCGACGTCGGCGGGGTGGTCGGCGGGGTGCTGCCACCGCTGTCCACCGAGATGTCGTCGAAGACCGCGCTGGCGTACGTGGTGACCAGGGCGATCCGGCCGGCGCCCTGGGCGCTGTTGCTGCCGGAACCGATCTGGCTGCCGTTGACGAAGCCACGGATGGTGCTGCCGCTCGCCTCCAGGCGCAGGGTGTACCAGGTGCCGGCCGAGACCGAAACGGCGGCCGAGCCGATCACCGTGACCGCGCCGCCGTTGACCACCTGGAGTTCGGCGCGGCCGTTGTTGACCAGCGCCAACCGGTACATTTTCGTGGCGCTGTTGGACCGGGAGGCGATGGCGACGATCCGGTTCGCGCCGTTGAACGCCAACGGCTTGACCCGCGCCTGCACCTGGTAGTCGGTCCAACTCGTCTGGCCGGCGAAGGCGCGGGCGAGTTCGCTGCCGGTGTTGCCCTGCTGGTAGGCGCCGCTGCCGTCGGTCACCACCGACCAGTCGCCGCCGGACTTCGACCAGCCGTCGGCGTTGCCGTCGTCGAAGTCGTCCGCGAACAGGGTCGCGGCCTGGGCGGCGGTGGTGAGGCCGACGGTGAGTGCCACCGCGACACCGGCCGCGCCGAGCGCGACCAGCAGGCCACGGCGGTGGGTGCTCGTTCTTCTCACTGTGTGCACGTTCCCTCCGGGGATGGGGCGGGGGGGGGGGGGGGGGGGGGGGGGGGGGGGGGGGGGGGGGGGGGGGGGGGGGGGGGGGGGGGGGGGGGGGGGCGGGGGGGGGGTGGGGGGGGGGGGG
>NZ_JBVJHT010000013.1:205603-269207 GCF_055586685.1 Micromonospora sp. NPDC049529 | reverse complement strand
CCCCCCCCCCCCCCCCCCCCCCCCCCCCCCCCCCCCCCCCCCCCCCCCCCCCCCCCCCCCCCCCCCCCCCCCCCCCCCCCCCCCCCCCCACCCCCGCCACGACGCCCGCGAACCCCCATCTGTAACCGAAAACCCCCACCCACACCCGATCGCATGATCTCTTCCTCAGCAACGGCGAGATCACCCAACGAATCATTGCGACCACGCAGAGCACGAACCTACGGTGTCGAGGCAGCCGCACCCCCACACCGCCCGGTAGGAGCAAGCCGTTGCCCAGCGCGGACGACCACCAGGCCGGGTTCGGTCCAGTTCTGCGATCGGCCCGCCGCAACGCCCACCTCACCCAGGAAGAACTCGCCGAAGCCTCCGGCGTCGCCGCCCGGACCATCAGCGACATCGAACGCGGCAAGGTCCGCACCACCCACCGGGACACCGCCCGACGCCTGGCCGACGCGCTCCGCCTCGCCCCCGACGAGCGGACCCGGTTCGAGGAGGCCGCCCGTGGCCGCCCCACAGCCGCCGCGCCACACCCCGTTCCGGAGATCACGTTCCGCCAGCTCCACCCTCCACCGACCCCGCTGATCGGGCGCGACGACGCGGTCCGGGCGGTGGCGGACACCCTGGCCCGCCCGGACGTACGCATCGTCACGATCACCGGCACCGGTGGGGTCGGCAAGACCAGGGTCGCGCTGGCCGCCGCCCGGCTCGCCGCCCCGGACTTCGCCGACGGCATGTCCGATGTGGACCTGACCCTGGTCACCGACCCGACGCAGGCGGTCTCGCACCTGGTCCGGGCGGTCGGCGGCGAGATCCGTACCGGCGACGCAGCCGAACTGGCCGAGGTGCTCGGCGCGCGGCGACTGCTGCTGGTGCTGGACAACTTCGAACACGTGCTGGCGGCGGCACCGGCGATCGCCACCGTCGTGGCCCGGTGCCCGAACCTCAAGGTGTTGGTCACCAGCCGGGTCGCGCTGCGGATCCGGGGCGAGCACGAGTACGAGGTGCAGCCGCTGCCCGTACCGGGGTCGGACGCGGACGACGGGACCGCGATCGGTGAGTCGCCGTCGGTGGAACTCTTCGCCTGGCACGCGCGGGCCCGTCAGGCCGACTGGGAACTGACCGGGTCGAACGCGGCGGCGGTCGCCGGTGTCTGCCGCTTCCTCGACGGGGTGCCGCTCGCGATCGAACTGGCGGCGGCCCGGATCGGGCTCTTCCCGGTCGAGGTGATCGCCGACCGGCTCGCCCACCGGCTCGGCCGGATCCGGCTGCTCACCACCGGGCCACGGGACGCGCCGGACCGGCAGCGGACCCTCCAGGCGGCGATCGGCTGGAGCGTCGACCTGCTACCGGAGGGCGTACAACGCCTGCTCGGGCGGCTGAGCGTCTTCCCCGCCGGCTACTCGGTCGAGATGGCCGAGACGGTCTGCGGCGGCGCCGGCCTCGACCTCGACGTGCTCGACGGGCTCACCCTGCTCGGCGACCACCACCTGCACCGGAGCCTGGACCGGGGCCGGTTCGCCATGTACGAGGCGGTCCGCGAGTTCGCGGCGGTCCTGCACCGCTCGCAGGGCGAGGAGCGGGCGGTGGCGGACCGGCACACCGGGTACGTGCTGACGGTCGCCGAGCAGGCGGCCCCGGAACTCGCCGGTGCGGAACAGGTGCGCTGGCTCGACCGGCTGGAGGAGTTGCGCTACGACATCGCCGCCGTGCTCGCCCGTACGCTGCCCGACGGTGACCCGGCGACGGCGGTGCGGCTGGCCGGCGCGGTGTGGCGGTTCTGGTACAGCCGGGGGGCGATCGCCGACGGCCGGCGCTGGTTGGAGGAGGCGCTCGGTGCGGCCGACCCGGATCCGGCCGACCCCGACCAGGCCGGGTTCCGGGCCCGTGCGCTCAACGGTGCGGCGGCGCTCGGTCACTACCTGGGTGCCGACACCGCCCTGGTCGGGGCGCGGTACCGCGCGGCCGGCGAGCTGTGGCGGCGGGTCGGCGACGACGTCGGCCTGGCCGGGACGCTGAGCAACCTGGCCATGCTGTACCAGTACAGCAACCAGACCGCCGAGGCCCGGCGCACCTACGACGAGGCGCTGGTCGCCGCCCGCCGGATCGGTGACGAGCGGGTCACCGGGACCGCGCTGCTGAACCTGGGCATCCTGCTGGTGCAGGAGGGTGAGTTGGACCGGGCCGGGCCGGCGCTGCACGAGGCGTTGCGGCTGTTCCAGCGGGCCGGTAACACCCGGGCGATCGCGGACGTCCACACCGCGCAGGCGTTACTGGCGACCGCCGCCCGGGACTACGCCGCCGCCGAGCGGCTCGCCGAACGCAGCCGGACGATGTTCCGCGAGTTGCAGGACGAGCTGGGCGACACCGAGGCCCTACTCGTGGTGGCCCAGGCCGTCGAACTCTCCGGCGCCGACGACGACCGGGCCCGCCGGATGTACGAGTCCGGGCTGGTCACCTGCCGCCGGCTGGCGGACGCCTGGGGGCCGGGTCTGGCGCTGATCGGCCTCGGGCGGCTGGCGTTGCGCCGGGGTGACCATCGCGCCGCCGCCGACCTGGCCGACGAGGCCCTGGCGTTGTACTCGGCCCTCGACTTCGACATCGGCGTACGGATCGCGCAGGCGCTGCGGCGTACGGTCGAGTCGTGCCGGCTCGACGCCGCGCACGTACCCGACGCGGAGATCTACGCGCTGCTGCCGCCGTAGCCGGATCGCGGGTTCCGTGGGTTCTTCCGTGGGTTCTTCTGCCTGGTTGCGACCACTGCCGACGGTGACCATTGAGTCAACGGAAAAGCAGCTCCCGACCCCCGGGGGATCGGGACGGACAGAAGGAAGTGAACCCGATGTCGGATGAGATCGCCGAGGCCCTGCTGCACGCGGGCAAGCACGTCGTGATGCACATCTTCCACATCCTGACCGACAACTGAGGGCGGAGCGGTGTCCCTCCTCGGGCCGGAACGGGCCGGCGGCACCGAGTGCTGCTTCCCGCAGGAGTCGGACGGCTGCGTGGTACCGGTCCCGCGCCGGGACCGTGCCGACCTGCCCGGCCAGTTGCCGAACGTCCTCGCCGTCGCGGCCATCGTCGGCGCGAGCACGAACGCCTGATCCAGCAGCGCACCGGAATCGCCACTACGGGCCCGGTGGTCCGATCCGACCACCGGGCCCGTCCCAGCCAACCCCTCAACCGGAGGAAACCATGAAGTTCCGTCGTAGTCTCGCCCTGGTCGTCGCGGGTGTGGCCGCCCTGCTGGTCTCGGCCGGCGCACCCGCCCACGCCGCCAAACCCGACAAGGTCGGTTCGATCGGTACGCTCGTCGTCACCGGCCCGACCTTCGCGGTGACCATCCAGGGCAGCGCCGGGGGCACCGGGTTCACCCGGTCCGGCACCCTGGTCCTCGGTCCCACCGTCACGAACGTGACCACCAACGGGGTCAACCCGCTGGAGATCTGCCTCACCTCCGGTTTCCCCGCCGGGGTTCCGCAGGTCGGCGCGATCCGGTTCGGCTCGAACTCGTACTGCTTCTCGAACAACGCCAGCCTGATCGACGTGGCGTACGTCGGGGTGTCGGGCGGAACGGTGGCGATCGCGCCGGACTCGTCGCTCGCGGCGACGTACGTGAACACGTTCACCCGCAGTGCGAGCATCACCGCCTGCCTCTACACCCCGGTGTCGGGCCAGGCGCAGTACACCTTCTACACCAACGGCACCGTGGCCGGCTCGATCTCGATCACCGGGTACGGCGGGGCGTCGTGCGGGTACACCTCGTACTCCGCCTCGGTCAGCGGTTACCAGATCGCCTGATCATCGGGTGTGCTCTACCCCGAGCGGGTGGCGTGGTCACGGTGGCGCAAGCCACCCGACCCCGGCCGCCCGTTTCGGCCGTGCGGTCCCACCTGATTCTCACCGGTCCTCGATGCCCCACGGCGACCCGTACGCGGTGAGCAGGTCGAGGAACGGCTTCGGCGGCAGCGCCTCCGGCCCGAGTACGCCGACACCGCCCCACACCCCGCTGGCGAGCAGTTCGAGGGCGATCACCGGGTTGATCGCGGTCTGCCAGACGACGGCCTGGTGGCCGTACTCGGCCATCGACCATTCGTTGTCGACCACGTGGTAGAGGTAGCTGCGGCGGGGTTTGCCGTCCTTACCGGTGCCGGTGACCCAGGTGCCCGCGCAGGTCTTGCCGCGCATCCGGTCGCCGAGTCCGGCCGGGTCGGGCAGGCAGGCGGCGACCACGTCCCTTGGCGCCACCTCCAGGCCCCGCACCGACACCGGTCGGGTCGAGTCCAGCCCGAGTTTGTGCAGCGTACGCAGCACGTCGATGAACTCGGCGCCGAGCCCGTACTTGAAGGTGACCTTCCGGGCCGGCACCCAACGCGGGATGAGCAGGACCTCCTCGTGCTCGACGTGCACGCACTCGACCGGGCCGATCCCCTCGGGAAAGTGGAACATCTCCGGTTCGGCGAACGGTTCGGTGGTGTACCAGCCCCGGTCGGCCTCCCAGATCACCGGCGGGTTGAGGCACTCCTCGATGGTGGTCCAGATGGAGAACGACGGGGCGAAGTCGTAGCCGTCGACGGTCAGGTTCGCGCCGTCGCGTACGCCGATCTCGTCGATGTCGGCGAAGAGTTCGTCGGCGGCGTAGCGGGCGAAGACGTCCGACAGGCCCGGTTCGACACCGATGCCGAGCAGCGCCAACCGCCCGGCCTCGGACCATTTCTCCGCGACCGCGAACTGGTCGTCACCGAGCTTGACCCCGCATTCGGCGTAGGGCCGGTCCGGGTGCGGGCTGGACAGCGACATCGCCATGTCGAGGTAGTCCGCGCCGGCCGCCAGCGCGCCGGAGAAGATCGGCATGACGAAGCGCGGGTCGACGGCGTTGAGCACGTGCGTGATCCCGTGTTCGCGGCAGAGGGCGGCGACCGCGTCGGCGTTCGAGGCGTCGACGGTGGCGGCGACGAACCGGGATCGACCGGCGACCGCCCGCTGCGCGCGGGCAGGGTCGTAGTCGGCGACGACGCAGAGGTCGAAGAAGTCGCGGCGGTCGGCGATCGCGGCAGCGGCGGAGCCGACCCCGCCGGCGCCGAGGAGGAGGATGCGCATGAAAAAACCCTTTCCGGGTACGGGGGGGGTCAGCGGTGTACCCGTAGTCGCCGCCCGACCGATCCGCCGAGCACGAGCAGTACGGCGATCGCGAACATCGCCGTGCCGATCACGTTGACCTGCGGCGGGATACCACGCTGGGCGGCTCCCCAGACGTACATGGGGAAGGTGACGGTGGTGCCGGAGTTGAAGTTCGTGATGATGAAGTCGTCGAACGAGAGCGAGAACGCCAGCAGGGCGGCGGCGACGATGCCGGGCAGCACCAGCGGCAGGGTGATCCGGCGGAACGTCTGCCACTCGTTGGCGTACAGGTCCATCGCCGCCTCTTCGAGCCGGCTGTCCATCCCGGCGAGCCGGGCCTTGACGGTGACGACCACGAACGAGACGCAGAACATGACGTGGGCGATCAGCACGGTCCAGAAGCCGAGCGGCACCCCGCCGGCCACGAACAGGGCCAGCAGCGAGGTCCCCATCACCAGTTCCGGGGTGGCCATCGGCAGGAAGACCAGCAGGTTCACCACGCCCCGCCCCCGGAACCGGTGCCGGACCAGGGCGAACGCCATCAGCGTGCCGAGCACGGTGGCGATGACGGTGGCGAGGAACCCGATCTGCGCGCTGCGGGCGACGGCAGCACACAGGTCGGCCGGGCCGCACGGGTTGGCCCAGTTGTCGAGGGTGAACTCGTTGAAGTCGTACGACACCCGGCTCGACGGCCGGTTGAACGACAGCGCCCCGACCACCGCGATCGGCAGGAACAGGTAACCGAGCACCACCAGCGCCACCACCATCACCCAGTGGTCGGCGACCCAGCGTCCGATCCGATGACCCATGTCAGATCACCTCCTCGGTGCCGGAGCGGCGCAGGTAGACGAAGACGATCGCCAGGATCGCCGCCATCAGCAGGAAGGAGAGGGCCGCGCCCTGCGGATAGTCGAGCCGGACCAGGAACGCCGAGTCGATCACGTTGCCGATCATGTACTCGTTCGGCGTACCGAGCAGTTCGGCGTTGATGTAGTCGCCGCTGGCCGGGATGAAGAAGAGCAGGGTGCCGGCGACCAGTCCGGGCGTCGACAGCGGCAGGATCACCGTACGGAAGGTGCGCACCGGACCGGCGTACAGGTCCTTCGCCGCCTCCAGCAGCCGACCGTCGAGCCGTTCCAGGCTGGCGTAGAGCGGCAGCACCAGGAACGGCAGGAAGTTGTACGTCAGCCCGAGCACCACCGCGAACGGGGTCGCCAGCAGCCGCCCGTCGGCACCGAGCAGGTGCAGGTCACGCAGCACGCCGACCAGGGCACCGTTGTCGGACAGGATCGTCTTCCAGGCCAGGGTGCGGACCAGGAAACTGGTGAACATCGGGGCGATGACGCAGACCAGCAGCAGGTTGCGCCACCGCCCGGCGCGCTGCGCGATCGCGTACGCCAGCGGGTAGCCGAGCACGATCGCGAGCACGGTGGCGATCCCGGCGTACAGGAACGATCGGACGAACTGCGGCCAGTAGGCGACGAGTACGTCGCCGTAGTTGCCGAACGCCCAGGTCATCGCGTATCCGGTGGCGAGCGAGCCGGCCGGGTCGTAGAGGCTGGCGGCGCCGAGTTGCAGCGCGGGTACGACGAAGAAGAGCAGCAGCCAGAGCCCGCCCGGCAACAACAGCAGGTACGGCAGCGCCTTCCTGCTCACGACGGAAGCTCGGCGGGGGTGTCGAGGATCGGTGTGGTCCGGTCGGTGGCGCCGGGTTCCCTCGGCAGCAGGAAGGCGTGCTCACCGCGCCAGTGCGCCACCACGTCCGAACCGACCGGCAGCACACCGGTGGCGCCGCTGTTCGCCACGAAGACCGACAGTTCGGTCCCCCACCCGGTCCGCACCTGGTACTGGGTGCTCACCCCGAGGTAGGCCGCGTCGCTGACCACGCCACTGATCGACTGGTGCCCGTCCGGCACCGCATCCTCGGCACCGACCAGGTGCAGCTTCTCCGGGCGTACGCCGAGGTAGACCGGTCCCCGGTCGACCCGGGACCGGGCCACGGGCACCGAGAACCGCGAGCCGTACGCCTCGACCGGAACCTCGTCCCCGGCGCGCCCGGCGGCGTCGCCGGCCAGCAGGTTCGACTGGCCGAGGAAGTTGGCGACGAACGCGGTGGCCGGGAACTCGTAGAGGTCGGCCGGGGCACCGAGTTGTTCGATCTTCCCGGCGTTCATCACCGCGACCGTGTCGGCCATCGTCATGGCCTCCTCCTGGTCGTGCGTGACGTGCACGAAGGTGATACCGACCTCGGTCTGGATCCGTTTGAGTTCGAGCTGCATCTGCCGGCGCAGCTTGAGGTCCAGGGCGCCGAGCGGTTCGTCGAGCAGCAGCACCTGCGGCCGGTTGATCAGCGCGCGGGCGAGCGCCACCCGCTGCTGCTGCCCGCCGGAAAGCTGCGCCGGATGGCGCTTGGCGTAGCCGTCGAGCTGCACCAGCGCCAGCATCCGGTGCACCTGCTCGGTCACCTCGCGGACCTTGCGGCGGCGCAGCCCGAAGGCGACGTTCTCGAAGATGTCCAGGTGCGGGAAGAGCGCGTAGCTCTGGAACACCGTGTTCACCGGTCGCCGGTACGGCCGCAGCCGGCTGATGTCCTGCTCACCGAGGAGCACCTGCCCACTGGTCGGCTCGGTCAGCCCGGCGACCATGCGCAGGGTGGTGGTCTTGCCGCAGCCGGAGGCACCGAGCAGGGCGAAGAACGACCCCTGCGGCACGGTCAGGCTGAGGTCGTCGACCGCGGTGAAGATGCCGTACCGCTTGGTCACGTTGACCAGCCGCAGGTCGCCCGCCGCCTGCTCTCTGATTGCTTCGGTCATCGCCGGCTACGCACCGATGACCTGCTGGAACTTGCCCTCGTAGGCGCGCTCCTGGGCCTCGTCCAGGGCCATGAAGACCTTCGCCTTGGCCAGCAGCGCCGCGTCCGGGAAGATCAGCGGGTTCGCCGCCAGCTCCGGATCGATCTTCTCCATCTCCGCCTTGGCCCCCTCGACCGGGCAGATGTAGTTGACGTACGCGGCGAGCTGGGCGGCCACGGCCGGGTCGTAGTAGTAGTCGATCAACGCCTCGGCGTTGCCCCTGTGGGTCGCCTTGTTCGGCACCTCCATGTTGTCCGAGAAGAGCATCACCCCGGAGTCCGGCGCCACGAACTGGATCTTGTCGTTCTCGCCCGCGAGCTGGATGACGTCACCGGACCAGCCGATGCACGCGGCCACGTCGCCCTTGGCCAACTCGGGCGCGTAGTCGTTGCCGGTGAACCGGCGGATCTGCCCGCTGTCGACGGCCCTCTGGAGCTTGGCCAGCGCGTCGTCGAACTGGGCCTCGGTGAACTTCGCCGGGTCGTGCCCGTTCGACTGCAACAGCAGCCCCATGGTGTCGCGCATCTCGCTCAACGCGGTCACCTTGCCCTTGAGGTCCGGGCGGGTGAGCAGTTCATCAACGGTACGGATCTCCTTGGTGACACTGCCGTTGTACGCGAGCCCGGACAGACCGGACTGCCACGGCAGGGCGTACTCGGCGTTCGGGTCGAAGGAGCGACCGCGCAGCGAGGCGAGCAGGTTCTTCTCGACGTTGGGCAGCTTGGTCTTGTCCAGCTTCTGCACCCAGCCGAGCCGGATCATCCGGGCGGCCATCCAGTCGGTGAGCACGATGATGTCGCGACCGGTCGACTGACAGGCGGCGAGCTGGTTCTGCACCTTGCCGAAGAACTCGTTGTTGTCGTTGATGTCCTCGGTGTACGTGACCTTGATGCCGGACTTGGCCTGGAACGCGTCGAGGGTGGGCCGCTTCGACTCGTCGGCCTCGTCCACGTCGAGATACTGCGGCCAGTTGGAGAAGGCGAGCGTCTTCTCGGTGCCGGAAAGGTCCTCGCTGACACAGCCGGCCTCGGTCTGCTGCGCCCCCTTGGTGCCACAGGCGCTCAGCGCGCCACCGGCGGCGAGCAGCGCCGCCGAGCCGGCGGCACCGTGCAACAGCGTCCGACGGGAGACACCGGGCGGCGGGGCCGGGCGCAGGACACCGGGCGGCGGCGGTGGGCGGAAACGGTTACGCATGACGGCTCCTCGGGGGTCGAGCCAGCGTGCGGAACGTGGGGGGTGGCGCCCGCCGGCCGGATGTCATCGCGACTGATCCAATGTGACGACGATCCTGGCATGCAGCACCGCTTGTTACAAGGGATTCCGTCGCGGAAGTAGCTGTTCGCAACGAAATGCGCCAGACTCACCGTGGTAACACAACAGGCATTCACTGCCTGGTCAGCGACTGGGGGAAAGATGGCCAACGGGCCCACCGAGGATCGCCGCGCACGTCGGGTCACCGTACGCGAGGGCGCCAATCACGTACTGCTCGACGATGTCGCGAAACAGATCATCGAGCAACTACAGGAGGACGGGCGCCGGGCGTACGCGACGATCGGCCGGGCGGTCGGCCTCTCCGAGGCGGCCGTACGCCAGCGGGTGCAACGCCTGCTCGACGCCGGAGTGATGCAGATCGTCGCCGTGACGGATCCACTCCAGCTCGGCTTCCCCCGCCAGGCGATGATCGGCCTGAAGACCGACGGCGACCTGGAACAGGTGGCCGATCGCCTGGCCGAACTGGACGAGGTCGACTACGTCGTCATCACCGCCGGCTCGTTCGACCTGCTCACCGAGGTGGTCTGCCGCAACGACGACCACCTCCTGGAGATCCTGCAACGCCTCCGCGCCGTCCCCGGCGTCGTCTCCACCGAGGCCTTCGTCTACCTAAAACTCCGCAAACAAACCTACTCCTGGGGCACCGCCTAACCCCCCGCCCGCCGCCGCCCGCCGCCGCCCCGTTGATCATGAAGTTAGCGCAGCGGAATCGGCCAGCTTCCGTCGCTAACTTCATGGTCAACCTCGCTCGGGATGGTCCGGCGTGGGGGCCATGCCTGCCGTTAGAGGGCGGGGTGCTGGTTGCGGACGGGGCTCAGTGACTCCAGCAGCGAGGCGATGTACAGGATCGTCGATTCCGCGTGCCAGTTGGCCGCCAGCTGCACCCCGATCGGCATGCCGTCGCTGTTCGTGCCGAACCGCATCGACAGGGCGGGGAGTCCGGTCAGGTTGAACGGGACGGTCGGCGTCATCAGGCGGAAGGCGTCCACGGTCTGGCCGTTGACGGTGAACTGTGTGAGCCCGTGCGCGTGCGCGGGGATCGACGTCACCGGAAGGAGCAGCGCGTCGTACCGCTGGAAGTACTCCGCGAAACCGTCCCGGAGCCGCTCGACGCCCTGCTCGGCCCGGACGTACTCCCGCACGGAGGTGTCGGGTGTGGCGATCATGGTCTTCGAGTACGTGAACCGCTGGTCCTCGCGCCCGGCAGTGGCCTCCTCCATCGCCGGTTTCATCTCCATGACGTGCTGCCGGGCGAAGAGTTCGAAAGGATTGTCCCGTTCGAGAGCCGGGATGCTCACGGCATCGACCCGGACCCCCGCTTCCCGCAGGGCGTCGGCGGCCGCCTGCACGGTTGCCGCGATCTCCGGGTCAATCGGACCGAGTCCCGAATCGACCAGCCAGCCGACCCGTGCGGGCCGGTCCGGCGAGGCCCCCAGGCCGATGTCAAACTCTCGCGGGACGATGGCGAAGCCGTCGGCGCCATCAGGACCGGCCAGCAGCGAATACGCCAGTGCGAGGTCGCGGATGCTGCGGGCCATGGGGCCGGCGTGCCAGTCACGACGCGGCTCCCGCGGCCAGGTCCCGGTCATCGGGATGCGCCCGTGCGTTGGTTTGAGGGCCGCGATACCGGTGTCGGCCGCCGGCCCGCGCAACGAGATGGACAGGTCGCTCCCGACTCCCAGCGGCGACATCCCGGCAGCGATCGCTGCGGACTCCCCGCCACTCGACCCGCCGGAACTGCGGTCGAGGTCCCAGGGGTTGTTCGTCCTGCCCGTCAGGAGGTTGTCGGACTCGATCCAGTACGCGAATTCCGGGAGATTCGTCTTCGCCAGGAGGATCGCACCGGCGCGCTTCATCCGCGCCACGCTGGTGGCGTCCGTGTCCGGGACACGACCGGCGAAGATCGGCGAACCGCGCTGGGTGAGCACCCCGGCGGTGTCGAACGAGTCCTTGACCGTGAAGGGCACGCCGTGCAGCGGCCCGACCTCCGCCCCCGCCGCAAGCTCGTCGTCGGCCGCCCTCGCGGCGTCGAGCGCACCGTCGGCGAGCGTGACGATGGCGTTGATCTTCGAATCGACGGCCTTGATGCGGTCGAGGTGCGCCCGAACCACCTCGACAGAGGAAGCCCTCCCGGTACGGATCAGCTCGGCCAGCTCGGTCGCGTCCAAACGATTGAGATCAGTGCTCACGAGAAAATCCTCCCGCAAAAGCCACCCCACCGAAGCAAATAGCCCCCATTCCCCCACCCCCCACCCACCCCCACCCACCCCCACCCACCCCCCAGACCCCGTTGATCATGAAGTTAGCGACACAGAATAGGCCGATCTCCCGCGCTAACTTCATGGTCAACTTCGGTCGCCGGGGGTGCAGGTGGGGTGGGGCGCTGGAGGGGGACATCGGGGATGGTGTAGGTGCGCCATCTTTGGTGTACGAACTTTCCGCGTTACACGTTTCGGGACGGCGACACCCCGCGCGCAGGAACGGCGACGCCCCCGCGCCGAGGGAGTCGGCGGCGGGGGCGTGCGGTGAAGAGAAGAGAGGTCAGTGCTCTTTCGCCAGGGCCACGAAGGCTTGCCACGCGGACGGGGCGAAGCTGAGGGTGCCGCCGTCGCGGTTCTTGGTGTCCCGGACCAGGACCCGTCCGGGCAGGTTGTCCGCCACTTCGACGCAGTCCCCGCCGTTGTTGCTGCTGCGGGTGGAGGTGCGCCAGCGGGCGTCGGTCATGTCCATGTCTGCGCCACATCCCTGATCAGCTCGATCGTCTGCCGGCGGGACAGCGCCTCACCGGTCAGGCTGTCCCAACGCTTTTTGAGCATAACAATGTCGGACGCCTCCTTCTCGATCTGACCACGGAGCTGGTTGTCCAGGTAGGCCAGCTCCTTGCCGTCCCTGAGCTGGGCGAGGACGAACGGACCGGCCAGGCCGGTGTGCCACGGTGTGTCACTGGGGATGACGCGGAACTGCACATACGGCAACTCGGCCATTTTCGCCAGGTGTTCGAGCTGCTCTCGCATGAGGTCCCGGCTGCCGAGCAGCCGCCGGAGCACCACCTCGTCGATCACGACGTGGAACTGCGGTGGCTGGTCGCGCGACAGGATCCACTGTCGTTTGAGCCGGCTCGCCACGATCTGCTCCACCGTTTCCGGCGGCAGCACCCGGCCCACGTTGAGCATCGCGCGGGCGTACGCCTCGGTCTGGAGCAGGCCCGGCACGAGCAGCGGCTGATACGCCCACATCGCGACGGCGTCCGGTTCGACCTCGGCCCACTGGCGGAACCACGGCATGTCCCGCCGCCGGAACGGATCGGGCCACAGCTCGGCGGGATCCCGGCCCAGGATCTTCGCCACCGCCACCCTGGTACGCGGATGCGGGATCCGTCCCACCGCCACCCACCGTGCCGCCGTCTTCGGATCGACCTGCACCTGTGCCGCAAGCGATTCGGCGGTCACGCCCACCTTCGCCATCGCCAACCGCAGAACCTCGTTCATCGTCCAGCCCCTCCCTCGGTCTTGTGAACGCCCCTTGCACCATATCGATGACGGAGATCAATATGCGTCCCGCAGAGCAACACGCCGAACATCGATCATTTGTGGGGCATGAGCTGGGCATTCACGGATCAGATCGGATCAGCCGGGAACCCGCGAACCGCCCCGAAAAGGCCCTACAGATGTCCGGTAGGACGTCCCTCCGGCAGTGGACCCCAACCCCTCACCAGGTCCTACGGATTTCGTTGCGGAGGGCGACACAGCCGACAGAAACCGTCGTCGTGAGCGCGAATGAGTGGCGTTAACACTTGCGTCATGGCGGCAGCGTGTGCGATAACCGTGGTCACAGCGGCCGGGATCCGGCCCGATCACGGAACAGGGGCAGGCAGCCATGGCCAACGCCACCGACCACCTCTGGATGCACTTCACCCGGATGTCGAGCTACCGCGACGCGGAGGTGCCGACCATCGTCCGGGGCGAGGGCGCGTACGTCTGGGACAGCCGGGGGCGCCGCTATCTCGACGGGCTTGCCGGGCTCTTCGTGGTCAACGCCGGACACGGGCGTACGGAGTTGGCCGAGGCAGCCGCCAAGCAGGCCGCCGAGTTGGCGTACTTTCCGCTGTGGTCGTACGCGCATCCGACCGCTGTCGAGTTGGCTGAGCGGATCGCCTCGCTGACGCCGGGCGACCTGAACCGGGTCTTCTTCACCACGGGTGGCTCGGAGGCCGTGGAGTCGGCGTGGAAGCTGGCGCGGGCGTACTTCAAGCGCACCGGCAAGCCGAACAAGTACAAGGTGATCAGCCGGTACATCGCGTACCACGGGACGTCGATGGGTGCGCTGTCGATCACCGGGCTGCCGGGCATCAAGACCGACTTCGAGCCACTGGTGCCGGGCGCGATCAAGGTGCCGAACACGAACTTCTACCGGGCGCCGGAGCACGGTGACGACCCGGAGGCGTTCGGCCGGTGGGCCGCCGACGAGATCGGCCGGGCGATCGAACGGGAGGGGCCGGACACCGTCGCCGCCGTGTTCCTGGAGCCGGTGCAGAACTCCGGCGGCTGTTTCCCGCCGCCGCCGGGTTACTTCGCCCGGGTACGCGAGATCTGCGACCGGTACGACGTCCTGCTCGTCTCCGACGAGGTGATCTGCTCCTGGGGCCGACTCGGTGAGTACTTCGGCGCCCAGCGGTACGGCTTCCAGCCCGACATGATCACCACCGCCAAGGGCATCACCTCTGGCTACGCCCCGCTCGGCGCGATGATCGCCACCGACCGGCTGATCGAACCGTTCCTCGCCAACACCGAGATGTTCGCCCACGGCGTCACCTTCGGCGGTCACCCGGTCTCCTGTGCCGTGGCCCTGGCCAACCTCGACGTGTTCGCCCGCGAGGACCTGGTCGGCCACGTACGCAGGAACGAGGACGCCTTCCGGTCCACTCTGGAGCGGCTGAACGACCTGCCGATCGTCGGCGACGTCCGGGGCGACGGCTACTTCTACGGGATCGAGCTGGTCAAGGACAAGACGACCAGGGAGACGTTCGACGAGGCCGAGTCCGAGCGGCTGTTGCGCGGTTTCCTGTCCACGGCGCTGTTCGAGGCCGGGCTCTACTGCCGGGCCGACGACCGGGGCGACCCGGTGGTGCAGCTCGCCCCGCCGCTCATCGCCGACCAGCGGCAGTTCGACGAGATCGAGCAGATCCTACGCGGCGTGCTGACCGAGGCGTGGCGATTGGTGTGAGCTACCGGGACATCTCCTACTGGATGTCCACAGTAGAAGGCGAGCTGACCCCGCACGACCCGCTGACCGGTGACCGGGACGTCGACGTGGCGATCGTCGGCGCCGGTTACACCGGGCTCTGGACGGCGTACTACCTGACCGTCGCCGACCCGTCGCTGCGGATCGCCGTACTGGAGAAGGAGATTGCCGGCTACGGCGCCTCCGGGCGCAACGGCGGCTGGTGCTCGGCGCTGTTCGCCACCACCATGCCGAAGCTCGCCCGACGGCACGGGCGGGACGCGGCGATCGCGATGCAGCGGGCGATGCAGGCGACGGTGGACGAGGTCGGTCGGGTCACCGCCGCCGAGGGCATCGACTGCGACTGGTCCCGGGGCGGCACGGTCACCCTGGCCCGGACCCCGGCCCAACTCGTCCGGGCCCGCGCCGAGGTCGACGAGGCACGCGAGTACGGCTTCGACGAGTCCCACCTCGCCCTGCTCGACGCGACCGAGGCGGCCCGCCGGTGCGGTGCCGACGGCGTGCTCGGCGCCACCTTCACCCCGCACTGCGCCGCGATCCACCCGGCCAAGCTGGCCCGCGGCCTGGTCCGGGTGGTCCGGCAACACGGCGTACGGGTGCACGAGCGGACCCCGGTCACCTCGATCGGTCAGGGCCGGGTGCGCAGCCCCGCCGGGACGGTCCGGGCGCCGATCGTGATCCGGGCCACCGAGGGCTACACCGCCGGTCTGCCGGGTCACCGGCGCACGCTGGCCCCGATCTACTCGCTGATGGTGGCCACCGAGCCGCTGCCGGCGGCGGTCTGGGAGCGGATCGGGTTGGCCGAGCGGGAAACCTTCTCCGACTTCCGCCACATGATCATCTACGGTCAGCGGACCGCCGACAATCGGCTCGCCTTCGGCGGTCGGGGTGCGCCGTACCACTTCCGGTCGCGGGTGCGGCCCGAGTACGACCACGAGCCACGGATCTTCGACGCGCTGCGGGACTGCCTCGCGGCGCTCTTTCCGGTGCTCGGGCCGGAGGTGCCGATCAGTCACCGGTGGGGCGGACCGCTCGGGGTGCCCCGGGACTGGTCGACCTCGGTCGGGCTGGACCGGTCCACCGGGCTCGGCTGGGCCGGCGGGTACGTCGGCGACGGGGTGGCGACCACCAACCTCGCCGGGCGTACGCTCGCCGACCTGATCCGGGGCGTGCCGAGCGACCTGACCACGCTGCCCTGGGTCGGGCACCGGTCCCGGCGTTGGGAGCCGGAGCCGCTGCGCTGGCTCGGGGTGAACGCTGGACTACGGGTGATGTCGTCGGCGGACACCGCCGAGGCGGGAGCCGACGCACCTTCGCGCCGGGCCGCCCTGTTCAATCGCTACCTCGGCGGCTGACACCGGCACAGAACCCGGTTCAGTGCGTGGGCGGGATGACCCGGAGGTGACCGCGCCGGCCGGTCTGCTGCCCCGGCGGCAGGTCGATGTCGATCTCGTCCTGACGCGGCTGCACCGGGCGGGCCGCCTCGCGTACGGCCTCGGCGAGCGCGACCAGGTCGTCGGTGGTCGGCGGCGGCGGTTCGAACTCGCCCTCGTGCCGGACCACCTCCCAGCCGCGCGGGGCGGTCAGGCTGCGGGCGTGCTGCTCACAGAGGTCGTACGTGTGCGGCTCGGCGAAGGCGGCCAGCGGTCCCACCACGGCGGTCGACTCGTTGTAGACATAGGTCAGCGTGGCGACGGCCTGTCGGGGGCAGCCGTTGCGCGAACAACGCCGTGGTGACCTCACGGCGGCACGGTATCTCTCTTACCGCCTCCAACACACCGCTTGCCGGTACGACACGCCGACCGTCCTGACCACAATTCGGGCAACAGCGCGAACCGGACCCGATCCCGGCCCCGACACGGGGTGGTCCGCGATCCGGGATCCGGCCAACCTGGGTCTACCCTGTGCACATGACCAGTCCGGACCATCGCCGGCCGGGGCCCGGGCGGCGCACCCGCCGGGACCGCCACGGCCGAGGCCTGCGCGGTCGGCTGGTGCCGGCGACGGTGCCGCTGGCGCGTACCAAGGCCGAGATCTTCGACGATCTCGTGCTGGACACCGTGGAGACTCTGGAGCGGCGGTTCGCCAAGGAGTTGGCGGGTGTCGAGTTCGCCGTCGAGGACGTACCCCCGGACCTGAACGTCTATGACTCCGACGTGCTGGAGGACGGCGAGGTGCCGTTGGCGCGGCTGCTGCCGGGCCGACCGGGCCGGCAGGAGGTGCCGCCCCGGATCGTGCTCTACCGCCGACCGCTGGAGTTCCGGGCGATGGACCGGGAAGACCTGGCCGACCTCGTCCACGATGTGATCATCGAACAGGTTGCGAACCTGCTCGGCGTCGATCCGGACGAACTAGCCTGAGCCGGGCGGCCCCCACCGCCCGGCCGGCGTACGTCAGGCGACCCGACGCTTGAGCTTGCGGCGCTCCCGCTCGGAGAGTCCGCCCCAGATGCCGAACCGTTCGTCGTGCCCGAGCGCGTATTCCAGGCATTCGGCCTTGACCTCGCAGCGCGAGCAGATCCGCTTTGCCTCACGGGTCGAGCCGCCCTTCTCGGGAAAAAACGCCTCCGGGTCAGTCTGCGAGCAGAGCGCCCGCTCCTGCCACTCCGGCGCATTCCCGAGCAGGTCGGCCACCTCGAGTCGGCCGTCCATCAGATGCCTCCTTATCGCGCGCCGGCAACAAGGCCGGCGCAACCCCCCACGCGGAAGGCGTGTTTTTGTCCGTACGGTGGCAGTTTGATGCGCTCCGTTCGAACGACCCCACTGAAATTACACGGGTGTAATGCGTGCGTCGTCAAGCCGAACCTGATAAATGGGGTCACCCTTCCGGTACGCCTCGGACGACCTGCGGGGCCTTCCGGTCTCGCCGCCTGCCCTACCGATTGAGACCCGGCGGGAGTAACGCCTCATCGGCGAGTTGTGGCCGAAATCCGGCGTGGCGCGACGGGACACGCCAAGGGGGCGATCGGCGTGTCGCCGGGTAACTGTCGGATATCCAACCCTGGATCCGGCCGCAACCGCCCAGTCACCGGGACGACCGTCCGGGGCACCCGGCGACGGATCAGCCGGCGTGCCCGTAGGCGGTGGTACGTCGCCGCGCGGGCCGTCCGGCCGCCGCCGCGATGGCCTCCAACTGCGCCACCGTACGGGCGGAGCCGTTGTCGGAGCCGGCCATCCGGGAGATCGTCTCCTCCATCAGCGTGCCGCCGAGGTCGTTGCAGCCGCCCCGGAGCATCTCGACCGTGCCCTCGTCGCCGAGCTTCACCCAGGAGCACTGGATGTTGTCGATCCGTCCGTGCAGCAGCAGCCGGGCCATCGCGTGCACGACCCGGTTCTCCCGCCAGGTGGGTCCGGGGCGGGCGATGCCGGCCAGGTAGATCGGGGCGTTGGTGTGCACGAACGGCAGCCCCACGAACTCGGTGAAGCCGCCGGTGCGGTCCTGGATCCCGGCCAGCACCCGGAAGTGCCCGAGCCACTGTCCGGGGTGGTCGACGTGGCCGTACATCATCGTGGAGCTGGACCGGATGCCCAACTCGTGGGCGGTGCTGACCACCTCGACCCAGGTGGCGGTCGGCAGTTTGCCCTTGGTCAGCACCCAGCGCACGTCGTCGTCGAGGATCTCGGCGGCGGTGCCGGGGATGGTGTCGAGCCCGGCGTCGCGCAACCGGGTGAGCCAGTCCCGTACGGACACGCCCGCCTTGGCCGCCGCGGTGACGATCTCCATCGGCGAGTACGCGTGCACGTGCATGCCCGGCACCCGCGCCTTGACCGCCCGGACGATGTCGGCGTAGACGCTGACCGGGAGCTTCGGGTCGATCCCACCCTGCATGCAGACCTCGGTCGCGCCGGCCTGCCACGCCTCCTCGGCCCGGTCGGCGACCTGCTCGACGGAGAGCCGGAACGCGTCTGCGTCCTTTTCCCGCTGGGCGAAGGCACAGAACCGGCACCCGACATAGCAGACATTACTGAAGTTGATGTTGCGGTTGACCACGTACGTCACGTCGTCGCCGACGGCCGACCGGCGTACGTCGTCGGCCAGCCGGCACAGCTCGTCCAGGGCCGTGCCGTCGGCGCCGAACAACGCCATCGCCGCCGCCTCGTGCCGTGGCTCCAGCAGCGCGGCCGGGTCGTCGGCGGCCAGGCGCAGCCCCGCGAGCAGGTCGGCAGGCAACCGGGGCGACGCCCCGTCGTGCGCCCGCAACGCCGCCGCGTCCTGGTCGACCTGGGCGGCGAGCTGCGCCCAGTCGCCGTAGACGCTGTCGAAGTCGCCGCGCCGGTCGTCGGTCCGCCCGCTGGTGTCGATGGTGGTGTTCAGGTCGGTCCGGCCGCCCGGCACGTACGCGTCGTCCGGCTCCTGCCACGGCAGCCCCACCGGCAGCGCCGCCTCGACCGCCAGCCCGGTCGCCGGGTCGGCCAGCGCGCTCACGTGCGGGCCGATCCTCGGGTCCAGCCACGGGTCGCCGCGACGGACGTACTCCGGGTAGATGGTGAGCCGTTCCCGCAGGGTGAAGCCGGCGGCGGCGGTACGCCGGGCCAGCTCCTCGATCTGCGGCCAGGGGCGTTCCGGGTTGACGTGGTCCGGGGTGACCGGCGACACGCCGCCCCAGTCGTCGATGCCGGCCCGCAGCAGCAGGTCGAACTCACCGGCGATCAGGTTCGGTGGCGCCTGGATCCGGGCCTTCGGGCCGAGCAGGACCCGCGCCACCGCCACCGTCGCCGCCAGGTCGTGCAGCTCGGCGTCGGGCATGCCGCGCATCGCCGTGTCCGGCTTGGCACGGAAGTTCTGCACGATGACTTCCTGGATGTGGCCGTACTCCCGGTCGCTGCGGCGGATCGCGAAGAGCGCGTCCACCCGCTCGGCCAGCGTCTCACCGATGCCGATCAGGAGTCCGGTGGTGAACGGGACCCCGACCCGGCCGGCGTCGTCGAGCACCCGCAGCCGTACCGCCGGTTCCTTGTCCGGTGAGCCGAAGTGCGGGCCCCCCGGCTCGGACCAGAGCCGGGTGGCGGTCGTCTCCAGCATCATGCCCATGCTCGGCGCCACCGGCTTGAGCCGCTGCAACTCGGCCCAGGAGAGCACACCGGGGTTGAGGTGCGGCAACAGGCCGGTCTCCTCCAGCACCGCCACCGCGCAGGCGCGCACGTAGTCCAGTGTGGAGTCGTAACCGCGCTCGTCGAGCCACTGTCGGGCCGCCGGCCACCGCTCCTCCGGGCGGTCACCGAGGGTGAACAGCGCCTCCTTGCAGCCCTGCGCGGCACCCTCGCGGGCGATCGCCAGCACCTCGTCGCGGTCCAGGTAGGCGGCGGGCAGCCGGTGCGGCACGGTGGCGAAGGTGCAGTAGTGGCACCGGTCCCGGCAGAGCCGGGTCAGCGGGATGAAAACCTTTTTGGAGTACGTGACCACACCCGGCCGCCCGGCGTCGCGCAGCCCGGCGTCCCGGATTCCACCGGCGACGGTGAGCAGCTCGTCGAGCAGGGCACCACGGGCGGTGAGCAGCGCGGCCGCCTCGTCGGTGTCCACGGCCCGGCCGTCGGCGACGCGGCGCAGCGCCCGGCGCAGACTCGCCTCGGTCGGACTCGCCTGGTTCGGACCGGAGTCGGTGCGATCAGCCACCCGTGCAGCCTAGGCCGTACCGACGACACGATCGCATGCTGCCGGCGACACGATCGCATGGTGCCGGTCACATGCTTCCCGGTCAGCTCGACCGGAGCGGACACCTCGGCCGGGTCCGCTCCGGTCGACGCTCAGCGCTGGTACGGCTCGGTCGGCTCGTCGCCGTCGATGCGGCTGGCCGGCGGCGGGCCACCGGCGGTCGGCTGCTGGCTCGCCGGGTTGATCAGCTGGGTCCGCTCGGCGTTGTCGTCGCCCTCCGGAGCCCGCGAAATCACCTGGGTCGGCTCGGCGGTGGCCGGCGGCGCGGAGGTCGGAGCGGCGAACGGCGAACCGACCGGCGGCGGGGCCTGGGCCGGCGACACCGGTGCCTGGGCCCCGGAGGTGGACGCCGAGGGCGGTGCCGAGACCGGCGGTGCGGACGCCGGTGCGGGTACGCCGAAGCCCCCGGTCGGCTGACCGTAACCCTGCGGGTACGCCTGCGGCGGGTAACCCTGCGGGTAGCCCGGCTGCGGCTGCCCCGGCTGCCCGTAACCCTGGGGGTAGCCCGGCTGACCCGGCTGGGGCTGGCCCGGCTGCGGGTAACCCTGCGGCGGGTAGCCCTGGGGGTAGCCCTGCTGCGGGAAGCCCTGCTGGGGGAAGCCGGGCTGGCCGTAGTAACCCGGCTGCGGCTTGGGCTTGGGCACGTAGTAGAGGGTCCGCCAGACCTTGAAGACCAGGAAGGCGGCGACGCCGAAGACCGCCAGGAAGGCGATCTGGGTCAGCAGCCCGGTGAACGCCTGCCGGAACTCCCCCTCGGCCAGGGTGCCGACCAGCCAGGCGAGCACGCTGATGGCCCCGAAGAGCGCGGAGACGGCGTACTCCACCAGGGCGATCTGGGTGATCAGCTTGGCCTGGCCGACGATCGGCTGGAGGTGGGTGGCGATCAGCACGGCGAGCAGCGGCAGCAGGATCGCGGTGAGGCCGACGAAGTCGCCGAAGCTGCTCCCGGCCCGGCGGGTGAACTCGTCACCCTCGCCGCGCGGGATCAGTAGGTTGATCACCGCGACGAAGAGCAGGAGTGCGTTGGCGCCCACCAGGGCCAGCGCCGCCGGCTCCCGCAGTGGGTGCGTTATCTGTCGGGCCTGCGTCGAATCGGTCGGCGCGGGCCCAGGCTGACTGGTCATAGCTCCCCCTGGGGCGGTGTGCGTACGGGTGCCGCAGGTGAGCCTAGTCGCCAACCCGCATCACGGCTCGGCGCGCCGGGTGCGGGAGGATGGGAGCCATGCACATCGTGGTACTGACCGGCGGCATCGGCGGGGCCCGCTTCCTGACCGGCGTACGGGCGTACGCCCGGCAGTCGGGCGACGAGGTGACCGCCGTGGTGAACGTCGGCGACGACGTGATCATGCACGGGCTGCGGATCTGCCCCGACCTGGACAGCGTCATGTATACCCTGGGTGGCGGCGCCGACCCGGAGCGCGGTTGGGGACGGGTCGGCGAGACCTGGACGATCAAGAACGAACTCGCCGGGTACGGCGCCGAGCCGAGCTGGTTCGGTCTGGGTGACAAGGACGTCGCCACCCACCTGGTGCGTACGACCATGCTCAACGCCGGTTACCCGCTCTCCGCGGTGACCGAGGCGCTCTGCGCCCGCTGGCAGCCCGGCGTACGGCTGCTGCCGGCGACCGACGACCGGTTGGAGACGCACGTCGTCGTCGACGCACCGGCCGAGGGTGACGCCGACGCCGCCGGGCAGCGGGCGATCCACTTCCAGGAGTGGTGGGTACGCCACCGGGGCGCGATCCCGACCCACCGGTTCGTCTTCGTCGGTGCCGAGGCGGCGAAACCGGCGGCCGGCGTGCTCGACGCGCTCGCCGGGGCGGACGTGGTGCTGGTGGCGCCGAGCAACCCGGTGGTGAGCATCGCTCCGATCCTCGCGGTGCCGGGGCTGCGGGAGGCGCTGACCGCGAACCGGGCTCCGGTGATCGGGGTGTCGCCGATCATCGGTGACGCGCCGGTACGCGGCATGGCCGACCGGTGCCTGTCGGTGCTGGGCGTGCCGGTCACGGCCGCCGGGGTCGGTGCCCTGTACGGCGCCCGCGCCACCGGCGGGATTCTCGACGGCTGGCTGGTGGACACCACCGACGCGGGGACGACGGTGCCGGAGTTGACCGTCCGGGCCGCCCCGCTCTGGATGACCGACGAGGCCGCGACCGTGGAAATGGTCCGGGCGGCCCTGGAACTGGCATGACCCGGGGACCGGCGCCCCGTGTTCCCCGGATGACCCTGGAGCTGGCATGAAACTGGAGATCCTGCCGGTGCTCGGCATCGGTGACGTGGCCGAGGGCGACGACCTGGCGGCGATGATCACGACCGCCGCGCCGTGGCTGCGCGACGGGGACGTACTGATCGTCACCAGCAAGATCGTCTCGAAGGCGGAGGGTCGGCTGGTCGACGTACCGGCGGCCGACGGACCGGAGCGGGACGCGGCGCGCGAGGAGGTGCTGAACGCGGAGACGGCCCGGCCGGTGGCCCGGCGCGGGCCCACCCGGATCGTGCAGACCCACCACGGCTTCGTGATGGCCTCGGCCGGCATCGACGCGTCCAATGTGGACCCCTCACGGCTGGTGCTGCTGCCGAAGGATCCGGACGCCTCCGCCCGGGGCCTGCGGGCCGCACTGCGCGAGCGGCACGGCGCCGACGTGGCGGTCATCGTGTCGGACACGATGGGGCGGCCGTGGCGCAACGGCCTGACCGACGTGGCGCTCGGTGTCGCCGGCATGGGTGCGATCCGGGACCACCGGGGCGAGGTCGACCCGTACGGCAACGAACTGAGCATCACCCAGATGGCCGTGGTCGACGAACTGGCCGGCGCGGGTGAGCTGGTCAAGGGCAAGCGCGACCAGGTGCCGGTGGCGGTGATCCGGGGTTACCTCAACGCCACCGGACCGGCCGACGGGCCGGGCGCGGCGGTCCTGGTGCGCAACGCGGAACAGGACCTGTTCTCGCTCGGCACGGCCGAGGCGCGGGCCAGCGGGCTGCGGGCGGCCGCCACCCTGGCCGAGGCGGCACCGACCGGGGCGGACGGCACCGGCGTCGACCCGGCGGCGGTGGACCGGGCGATCGCCACGGTGGCCGACGTGGTCGCGCCCGGCACGCTCTTCTCCCCGGTCACCCACGAGGAGGTACGCGACCGGCTGGCCGGCACCGTGCCGGACTGGCCGGCGGGCGCCACCTCGATGGTGCTCTGCACTCCCCCGGACGACACCGCCGCGACGGGTCCGGTCGCCGGAACACTCGTCCGGTTCGGCGCCGACCTGCACCGGCTGCGCGCCGCACTGGCCGCCGAAGGGGTCCCGTCCTCGGTCACCGCACCGCCGGCCGGCAGCAGCGCGGCAGCCACCCTGGCCCTCTGAGCCCCAACCCGGCCACCGGCAGGCGGCAGCGGACGGGTCACTGGTGCAGCATCGCCCGGCCGAGCGGGGTGAGCGTGTGTCGCACCGTGTTGCGGTCCCGCTGGCTGACCAGCAGCCCGGCGTTGCGCAGCACGGTCGCGTGCTGGCTGGCGGCGGCGGGCGAGATGTGCAGCCGGCGGGCCACCTCCCCGGTCGAACAGCCCTCGTCCACCACCTCCAGCACGTTGGCCCGGGTCCGGCCGAGCAGCGCGGCCAGCGCCTCCCGGCCGGCGGAGGGAAACGGACCGGCCCCCTCACCGGGAGCGGGCGTGAGTCCGCCGAGCCGGTCGACCGGATAGACCAGCACCGGCGGCAGGTCCGGGTCGAACAGCGCCACCGGCGTACGGGAGCAGAAGAACGACGGGATGAGCAGCAGCCCACGGTCGCCGAGGTGCAGTTCCCGGCTGTACGGGTAGTCCGACACCTCCAGTACGCCGGCCGAGTAGCGGGCCGCCGGGCGCAGGCTCGCCAGCAGCCCCTCGGCACCACCGTCGAGCAGTGCCCTGGCCCGCCGGATCCGGTCCGCCTCGATCGCCGCCTCGACCCGGTCCCAGTACGGTCCGAGCGCCACCGACCGGTACTGCCGCATCGAGTCGGTGAGGTGGTGCAGCACCTCCGGCTCGCCACGGGCGAGCGCCTGGGCCGTACCGGGTAGGGCGTTCTCGGTGGCGAGCACGGACAGGTCTCGTCGCAGCAGCCGGGCCGGGGTGGACCGGATCGCGTCGAGGCCCGCGTCGAATCCCCGGGAGCTCTGCGCCGGGGTGAGGAAGTCGGGGAAGTAGCCGCGCGGCGGGTTGAGGGCGAAGAGCAGGCTCTGCTGGCTGGCCAGGTTCTCCCCGCGCAGGCCCCGATAGACGTCCCGCCGCCAGCCGGACATGACCGGGTCGTGGGTGCGGCCCTGCAACAGGTGCAGGCTCAGGATCAGTTCCCAGACCGGATCGGCCGCGGCGGCGACGCGGGTCCGGGCGATGTCCTCACTGGAGAAGAAGATTTTCAGCATCCGGGCGGCTCCCGATGGTGGCGGCCAGGCGGCATTCCGACACCTGTCGGATCGTACCCGGCTGGATCCACGTGCATCTTTCAGTCTGAGGTGAAAGACCTCGACGCAGCCGGTGCCGTGCCGGCATGCTCGCTATTGCCCAGCGGAACGCAAGTCTTGCCGGGGGTAAGGGGAGGTACGGACGTCCGGGCAGGTCACCACGAGGTTTCGCGGCCGTTGATCCGCGGAGGTGCCGCCCGGACGTCCCACTCCAGCGAGGCGCTGGACCAGAGCCCGATCCGCTGGTCCTCGTCGGTGACGTAGAGATGCCCGCCCGCCGCCTCGGCCAGTCCCTCCACATTGCGCAGTGGGGCGAGATCGGCCACCAGTTCCGCCGGAATCTCCCGCCGCCCCGGTCCGTCCACCGTCGGCGGCACCTCGGCATCCGCCGGCAGCCGGAACCGTACGTGGCGCGAGGTCACGTCCCCGCCGCTCGGGTGGTCGTCGAGCAGCACCGAACCCTTGCCGAGCGCGTCGATCGAGCCGATCACCGCCGAGTACGACCCGTCGGCGTCGGCCGACAGCGCCCGGAACCCGGTCAGCGCACCGGGCGGGGTCACCCCGGTCAACGCGTACGCCCGGACCACCACCGGCCAGCCGCCCGACTCGAACATGCCGGCCATTCCCGCCACCTCGACGAGGATCGGCTCGCCCCGGTCGGTGACCGGGAACCGGAGCCCCAGCAGCAGTGACCCGGTCGGGGTGAAGGCCGCCCCCTCCACGTTCAGCGGATGGTCGTCCGGGGCCAGCCGGCTGACCCAGGTCTTCGCCCGCGCGGTGCCCCGGGCGACGGTCTCGGCGATGAACCGGTGCCGGACCCGCTCGCCCGAGGGCAGGACGGCGATGTCGGCGCCGGCCAGCACGTCGTTGACCGCACGGTGCAGGCGGAACTGGTTGCGGACCACCCGCAGCCGGACCAGTCCGGTGGCGGCGTCGGTCTCCCGGAACCGGGCCACGAACGCGCGGCGGGGGCGCAGCGGGCCGGCCTTCGAGCCGAAGTGCGACCCGAACACGTAGATCCACTCGCCGGACCGGGCGAGCGCCTCGGCGTCCTCGGTCCGGCCCTGCTCCGGCCCCGCGTCCCCGGTCAGCGGGTACGCCGCCCACCGGCCGCTGTGGTGCTGGACCAGCAGGCCGATGCTCCGCTCGACCGGGGCCTCGTCGAGCACAGTCCAGAACGCCCGCCGGGCGTCGTACGCGGCGAGCACCCCGGGTGCGCGTACGGGCAGCAGGTCACTTGCCTCGTTACCGCCGAGGGCCAGGTCCACGGTGTGCACGGCGCCGGTCATGTGGATCAGGGTACGGACCGGCGCCAACGCCACCGGATCAGATGTAGCTCTCCTCGTCCCGCTGCTTCAACTCGTCGACCAGCTTCTTCACGTCCTGGGCCCGGTCGCGGGGGCAGATCATCAGTGCGTCGGGGGTGTCGACCACGATCAGGTCGTGTACGCCGAGCGCGGCCACCATCCGGCCGGAGTGCGGCACCACGACCAGGTTGGTGCTGTCCCAGAGCAGGACGCCGGGCTTGCCGGTCTGCTCGCCGCCGAGCACCACGTTGCCCGCCGAGTCCGCCGGCAGTACGTCACCGAGGGTGTGGAAGTCGCCGATGTCGTTCCAGCCGAAGTCACCGGGAACGGTGGCCACCCGACCGGCCGCCGCCGCGCCCTCCATCACCGCGTAGTCGACCGAGATCTTGGTCAGCGTGGGCCAGATCCGGCCGAGTACGTCCTCCCGTTCCGGGGTGTGCCAGGCGTGGGCGATGGCGGTCACCCCGGCGTGCAACTCGGGCTGCTGCCGGGCCAGTTCGGTCAGGAAGACGTCCACCTGCCAGACGAACATGCTGGCGTTCCAGAGGTAGTGCCCGGACCGGACGTACGCCTCGGCGACGTCGGCGGCCGGTTTCTCCTTGAACTCGTCCACCTTGCGCAACGGGCCGCCGTCGATCAGTGGACCGCACTGGAGGTAGCCGTAGCCGGTCTCGGGGCGGGTGGGGGTGATCCCCACCGTCATCAGCAGGCCCTGTTCGGCACCGGTGATCGCCAGCCGGACCGTCTCCACCCAGCGGGCCGGGTCGCGGATCAGGTGGTCCGCCGCGAACGAGCCCATCACCGCCGTCGGCTCGCGCAGAGCGATCACCGACGCGGCCAGGGCGATCGCCGCGCAGGAGTCCCTCGGCGACGGCTCGACCAGGATGTTCTCCTCCGGCAGCTCGGCCAGTTGGCGGGCGACGGCGGTGACGTGCGCCACCCCGGTGACCACCATCGTGCGGTCGGGGGTGGTGAGCGGGCCGATGCGGTCGACCGTCGCCTGGAGCAGTGACGCGTCGGTGCCCGTGAGCGGGTGGAGGAACTTCGGGTGTCCGGCGCGGGACAGTGGCCAGAGGCGGGTGCCACTGCCGCCGGCCGGGATGACGGCGAAAAACATCAACACATCATGCCGGACGTTTTGCCCCTCATATGCATGCTTGCCCTCACCCTGGACGTCCGGTTCATCCGCTGATCCGGGTCCACGCCGCCAGATGCACCTCGGCGCTGGACTCCCAGGTGAACTCCTTGGCCCGGTCGAGGCCCGCCTTGGCCAGCGCCAGGCGGCGTGCCTCGTCGTCGAGGAGCGCGGCCAGGTCGGTGGCTATCTGCTGCGGGTCCTCGCTGGTGTAGGCGACGGCGTCGCCGCCGACCTCGGGCAGCGACAGCCGGGGGGTGGTGAGCACCGGCGCCGCGCAGGCCATCGCCTCCAGGATCGGCAGGCCGAAACCCTCCCCGTACGACGGGTAGGCGGCGACCAGGGCACCGCCGAGGAAACCGGGCAGGTCGGCGTAGCGCAGATAGCCGGGGCGGAGCAGGCGCAGGTGTCCGGGTACGTCGGCGACGGCCTGGTCGATGTCGTCGTCGTGCCCCTGACCACCGGCGATGACCAGGGCGGGCGGGTCCGGCCGGTCCTGTACGGCGAGCACCCAGCCCCGGATCAGGTTCGGCACGTTCTTGCGCGGCTCCTTGGCCCCGAGGAACGCCACGTAGTCGTGCCCGCCGAGGCCGAGCCGGGCGCGTACCCGGGCCTTCTCCTCCTCGCTGGGGGCGTGGAAGGCGCTCTGGTCGACCCCGTGGTACGCGACGTCGATCTTGGTCGGGTCGGCGTCCAGGAGCCGGATCAGCTCGTCCCTGGTGGCCTTGCTCGGCACGATCACCCGGTCGGCCCGGCGCAGCGAGGTCTTGATCGCGCTGCGGAAGAAGGTTCGCCGCGACTTGTCGTAATGCTCCGGCTCGGTGAAGAAGGTCGCGTCGTGCACGGTGACCGTCACCGGGGCACCTGCCCGCAGCGGGCAGGTGTAGAACGGCGAGTGCAGCACCTGTGCGCCGACCTGCTGGGCGAGCAGTGGCAGGCCGGTCTGTTCCCAGGCCAGCCGGGCGGGGCGGTGGGCGACGGCGGCCGGGGCGGAGATCACCTCGGCGGCCGGCAGCATCCGCGTGTATCGCTCCGTGTCGGTGCGCAGCCCGACCACGGCCAGATCGACACCGCCGGATGCGCACAGCTTGCCCAACGCGCCGAGCAGGCCATCGACGTATCGACCGACGCCGCCACGGTCAGCGGGGACGCTGGTGGCGTCGATGAGCACGCGGGGCGGGCGACCGGGGGTCACTGGGCGACTCCTCAAACTGCGGGTTGTGGGGAACAACACTCTTGCCAAGCCTACGCCGCCCCGCTGTCCCGGCGTCGACTGCGACCCGACAGCCGGTTGTCTTTCCGGCGACTGACGTGAGCCGGCGGCCGGGCGCGGACCCAGCCGCGAAGGCTATCCTCAGTGGCGATGACGGACAAAACCACGACGGCCGACAACATCGCGCGGGTGCTCGCCGCAGCGGTCGCCGCCGACCCGACCCGACCGCTGCTGACCTGGTACGACGACGCCTCCGGCGACCGTACGGAGCTGTCCGGGGCGACGCTGGCCAACTGGGTCGCCAAGACCGGGAACCTGCTGGTCGACTCGACCGGGCTGGCTCCCGGCGACCGGGCCTGCGTGCTGTTGCCGCCGCACTGGCAGACCGCCGCCGTACTGCTCGGCTGCTGGTCGGCGGGGTTGGCGGTGCACGGGGCCGGGCTGGCCGTGCCGGGCGTCGGAGCGGCGCCAACCGGCCCGTACAGTCCCGAGCCGCCGCGCCCGGTCGACGTGCTCTTCGCCGCCGCCGACCGGATCGACACCGCGGCCGCCTGGTCGGCCGGTGACCGGTACGCGCTGGCGCTCGCCCCGATGGCCGCCCCGCTGCGTACGGTCCCGCCGGGCTTCGCCGACTACGTGGTCGAGGTGCGTGGCCACGGCGACCACTTCACCCCGCAACCGGGCGGTGGCCCGCAGGACGCCGGCCTGACCGGGCTGGCGGCCCAGTCGGCGGCGACGCTCGGCATCACCGCCGGGGCACGGGTGCTGATCGACGCGGCCACCCACCCCGATCCGGTGGAGTGGCTGCTCGCGCCCCTGGTCGCCGGGGCCAGCGTGGTGCTCTGCGGCAACCTCGACCGGGCCCGGTTGGCCGACCGGCTGGCCTCGGAGCGGGTCACCCTCGACCTGTCCTGACCTTTCACCCGCTGTTCACAGCTCGGACGGGTCACCCGCTGTTCACAGCTCGGACGGGTCACCCGCTGTTCACAGCTCGGACGGGGAAACTTCGCGCAGCACCCCGTCCGGGCCCCAGCGGTAGCAGCCGGCGACGTCACCGAGCCACGGGCGCGCCCTCGCCTCGGCCGGGGTGAGCACCGTGGCCTGGACCCGCAGCACCACGAACCGCCCCCGGTACGGCGTCCGCCCCGGACCCACCAGCCCGTCCATCAGGACCGCTCGACGGCCGGAGACGAGTGCCCCGTCGACGACCCAGTCCGCCGGCAGGTGGCACCAGGCGGTACGGACCATTCGGGCGAACGGGCTCAGCGCCTCGCCACGGCCGGTGCTCGGATCAACGGTGTCGGTGATGGTCAACTGTAGGTAGGCGCCCACGAAAGGTGAAACGCTCCGGAGGCGTACTCACGTTGTCGGTCGGGTGGATCAAATACCCGACCCATCGGTCAGCCCCGGGCCCGCTCCTTGGCGAAGACCTCGAAGGCGATCAGCGACTCGGGGTTGACCAGCGCCCCGGTGGCAGCGGCGGCGGCCACCGGCGTACCGGTGAGGATCTTCTTGACCGGCACCTCCAGCTTCTTCGCCGAGAGCGTCCGGGGCACCGCCCGGACCTGGTGGATCTCGTCCGGTACGTGCCGGGGCGAGAGCGCGCTGCGCAGCTCGCGGGCGATCTTCTTCTTCATCGGGTCGTCGAGTTCCAGCCCGTCGGCGAGGACGACGAAGAGCAGCAGCTCACCGGCCCCGCCCTCGTTGTCCTCCAGGTGCACCACGACCGAGTCGGTGACCTCGTCCAACCCCTCGACGACGGAGTAGAACTCGGCCGTGCCGAGGCGTACGCCGCCCCGGTTGAGGGTGGCGTCGGACCGGCCGGTGATCACACAACCGCCGCGTTCGTTGATCGTGATCCAGTCGCCGTGCCGCCACACACCCGGATAGTGGTCGAAGTACGCCTCCCGGTAGCGGCGCCCGTCCGGGTCGTTCCAGAAGCCGACCGGCATGCTCGGCATCGGCGCGGTGATCACCAGCTCGCCCAGTTCGCCGACGACGGGTTTCCCGTCGGCCGAGCGGGCCTCCACCCTGGCGCCCAGGGCCCGACAGGCGATCTCCCCGGCGTAGACCGGAAGCAGCGGGACACCGCCGACGAAGCCGGTGCAGACGTCGGTGCCACCGGACAGCGACTGGAGCTGCACAGTGGTGCTGACCTCGTCGTACACCCAGGTGAAGCCCTCGGCGGGCAGCGGTGCGCCGGTCGAGCCGAGGCCGCGCAGCCGACTCAGGTCGGCGATCTCCTTCGGCCGTACCCCGGCCTTGCGGTTGGCCAGCAGGAACGGCGCCGAGGTGCCGAAGTAGGTGGTGCCGGTCTCGTCGGCGAGCCGCCACAGTGCGCCGAGGTCGGGCTCGGCCGGTCGGCCCGGTTCGGCGCGGACCGCCGGGTTGCCGTCGTGGAGCACGATCGCCGCGCCGACCGCCGGCCCGGAGACGAGGAAGTTCCACATCATCCAGCCGGTGGTGGTGAACCAGAAGAACCGGTCGGCCGGGCCGAGGTCGTGGTGCAGGGCGAGCATCTTGAGGTGTTCGAGCAGGATCCCGCCGTGCCCGTGCACGATCGGCTTCGGCAGCCCGGTCGTGCCGGAGGAGTAGAGCACGTACAGCGGGTGGTCGAACGGCACCGCCTCGAACGCCAACGGCTCGTCGGTCACGGCGGCCAGGTCCGCCCAGGCCAGGGTGCCGTCCGGCGGCGCCGCGTCCGGATGCAGATAGTTCAAGATCACCGTGTGTACGAGCGACGGCAGCGCGTCCCGGATCGCCGCCACCTCGCCCCGCCGGTCGACCGGCTTGTCCCCGTAGCGGTAGCCGTCGACCGCCACCAGGACCTTCGGCTCGATCTGCTGCCACCGGTCGGTGACACTGCGGGTGCCGAACTCGGGTGCGCAGGAGGAGAAGATCGCCCCGAGGCTGGTGGTGGCGAGCATCAGCACGAACGTCTCGGGAATGTTCGGCGCGTACGCCGCCACCCGGTCCCCCCGACCCACGCCGAGCCGGCGCAGTCCCGCCCGCACCCGCCGTACGTCCTCGCGGAGCTGCCCGGCGGTGAGGGTGACCGGCGCGCGGGTCTGGCTGTGCGCGATCACCACCGGGTCGTCGTCGGCCAGGCCGGGCATCCGCAGGACGTGTTCGGCGTAGTTGAGGGTGGCGCCGGGGAACCACTCGACGCCCGGCATCCGGTCGCCGCGCAGCGTCTCGCTCGCCGGGGTGTGCGCGATGACCTCGAAGTAGTCCCAGATCGAGCGCCAGAAGCCGTCGAGGTCGTCGACCGACCACTGCCACAGGGCGGGGTAGTCGGCGAAGTCGAGCCCCCGGTGCTCCTTCAACCAGCGCAGGTAGTCACCGATCCGCGTGGTCTCGCGGACATCTACCGGCGGCTCCCAGAGCACGTCACCCATGGTCCTCCCCTCCCCGCCGCGCCACAACACCGTGACCCGACCCAGCCCGCCATCCGGCCCGATCCTGCCGCACCCCAAGGCTGCCATTCTCCGCACACCCCACCCCACCCAACGCGTGCCCACCCCACACCCTTTCCCCCCACCCATGTGCCCCACCCCCACCCCCATCCCCTGCCCACCCCCTGCCCACCCCCACCCCCTGCCCTCCCCACCCCCACCCCCCCACCCCCTCTCCTCGTCGATCTAGGGCAAATACGTGCTTGTTGATCTCCATTCACACGTATTTGCCCTAGATCGCGAGGGGGGTTGGGCGGGCGGGGAGTGGGTGGACACATGATCCAGGGGGACATAGCGTGTGGTCGATCGTCTGCGGCATCGCCCTGGTCAGCCGTGACCAGCCGCCGGCGGTCCGAGAGGACCTGTCATGAATATCGGTGCCCATCGGCCAGTCAGCAGAAGACTGGTCCAACTCCTCGCGCTCTTCCTGGCGCTGATCTGCGTGTCGTCCAGCCCGGCGATCGGAAACGCGAAAGCGGCCGCCGCCGCACCCGCGTTCAACGTCATCGCCTTCTACAACGGCACCTGGGACGCGGCGCACATCAGTTTCGTCCGGGAAGCCAACCAGTGGTTCCCGCAGATCGCCGCGCAGAACAACTTCACCTACACCGCGACGACCGACTGGAGCCGGCTCAACACCAGCAACCTGGCCCAGTACCAGGTGGTGCTCTTCCTGGACGACCTGCCGCCGGCGGCGCAACGCCCGGCATTCGAGCAGTACATGCGCAACGGTGGCGCCTGGCTCGGCTTCCACGTTTCCGCGTTCAACACGAATCCGGGCGGCTGGGACTGGTACCACAACCAGTTCCTCGGCACCGGCGCGTTCCGCAACAACACCTGGGGACCGACCACGGCCACCCTGCGCGTCGAGGACCAGTCGCACCCGTCGACCGCGCGCCTGCCGCTGACCTTCACCTCGTCGGTGAGCGAGTGGTACAGCTGGAACAACGACCTGCGCAACAACCCGAACATCGACATTCTCGCCTCGGTCGACCAGAGCAGCTTCCCGCTCGGCACGGACCCGAACCAGACCTGGTACAACGGCTACTACCCGATCATCTGGCGAAACGTCAACTACAAGATGCTGTACGCGAACTTCGGCCACAACGCGATGAACTACGAGAACAACACCCCGCTCTCGTCCACCTTCGCCAGTGAGGTGCAGAACCGGTTCATCATCGACGGGCTGCTCTGGCTCGGCGGTGGCGGCGGCACCACGCCCCCGCCCACCGGTCCGATCTCCCCGACCGCCTGGTACACGGTGGCGAACGCGGGCAACGGCAAGTGCGTCGACAGCCGTGCCGCCGGCACCGCCAACGGAACCGCGATCCAGCAGTACACCTGCAACAACAGCAACGCCCAGCAGTTCCAGTTCCAGCCGACCAGCGGCGGCTTCGTACGCGTCAACAACCGTGGCAACAGCGCCCGGTCGATCGACGTGACGAACGTGTCCACGGCCGACAACGCGCCGATCCAGCTCTGGACCTACACCGGCGGCAACAACCAGCAGTGGCAGCCGGTCGCCGAGACCGGTGGCACTTACCGGCTGGTGAACCGGCTCAGCGGCAAGTGCCTCGATGTGCCGGGCGCGTCGACCGCCAACAGCGTCCAGCTCGTCCAGTACGCCTGCAACGGCTCCGCCGCCCAGTCGTTCCGCCTGGTCCAGCAGCCCTGACCCGTCCCACCCGTACGGCTGTCCGCCTTCATGATCTCGGAGAGTTTGGCTCGCTATGACCGGCCAAACTCTCCGAGATCGTGGAGCACCCAGCGGGAGTCCCGCGAGACAGTGGCTAGGACTCGCTGAGGTCGATCACGCCCCATCCGTGCGGGAGGACGGCGGCGGCCGGGCCGGGCTTGGCCGTGACGTAGTGGGCCTGGTGGGCCAGGGCTGACCGGATGGCGTGGCCGGCGGCGAGATCGTCGCCGACCGCACGGGCGAACGCCCCGGTCTGCCGCACATCGTCACCACCCGGCTCCGCCCCGAGCGGCAGGAGTTGCACGGCCGGGGTGGTCATCAACAGGGCAAGCAGCGCGCTACCGAACTCGTCGGTGGTGGCGGCGTACGCAGCGGCCAGACACGCGGCCGGGACACCGACCGACCGCTCCTCATCGGCAATCTCGGAGATCAGCTCGCCGACGGCGACATGGCCGGCGACGTACGCCCGCAGCGCGGTGTCGTCGAGGACGATCGCGATCTCCTGGCTCATGCGGCGCCGTCGAGCAGCCGGCGTCCGGCGTCGAGCACATCGGCCGGCATCGGCTCGGCCAGCCGGTCACGCCAACGGGCCTTGCCCACCTCGGTGACCTCGATCCCGGCCCGACGCATCACCTCGTCAACCCGTCCACCGGCCATCTGGGCACGCACGGCGGCGGCGATCGCGGCCGAGGCATTGGGCTGGTCGTCCAGCCACTGGCCGACGTCGTCCGGGACGCTGATACTGCGCTTCACGGTCACGTGGCCGAGCCTACCTCAACCGGTATTACCACCGGTGCTACCACGCCGACGAAGGTGCTGGAAGCGCGGAAAACGGACACTCGTCGCACGCAAACGCGTCAATTTCGAACATCGTCTTGGGTGTGCCTATGCCGAAAACGATGTACGAGACGAAGGCGTAAGTTTCCCGGAGGCGCCAGCGCTCGGTCGTGTTGCACCACCGCCCCAGCCGTACGAGATGACGGCCGCGACCCGCACCAGCGCGCCACGGCCGTCATCAATCGTTTCGGGGCTTACCGGGTACGGGTCACGTCCGCGACGAACACGCTCCAGGCGGCCGGCTCGAAGGTCAGGGTGCCGCCGTCGCGGTCCTTGGTGTCCCGCACGTACACCCGACCGGGCAGGTTCTCCGCCACCTCGACGCAATCCCCACCGTTGGAACTGCTCTTCGTGCTCTTGTGCCAACGGGCACCGGTCATCTCATCCATGGGCGCGCCTTAATCAGCTCGATGGACTGGTCACGCGGCAGCGCGACTGACCTCAGAGTGTCCCAGGTGCGCCAGAGCGGGGCAACGTTGTCAGTCACCCGTCCGGCCTCCTGGTCGTCCAGGTAGCCCCTGTCGTCCGCGCCTTCGATGCAGGCAATGACGAACGCCCCTGCCTGGCCGGGGTGGAATCCCGCTCGCAGGGGCAGCACGTGCAGGAACAGGTTCGGCCGAGTCGCCATGATCTCCAAGTGGTCGAGTTGCGGGTGCAGAATCTCGGGGTCCCCGCGTTGGAGCGCGGCCTCGTCCACTACGAACACGCACATGGGCGGGCAAGGCCGTTCGAACACGACGGTAGGTCGTTGCAGACGATTCGCAACGAGCTGCTCGATGTCGTCGTTGATCAGCGGACCACTTGACAACACCGCACGGGCATAGTCCTCGGTTTGGAGCAAGCCCGGAATCACGCTGGACTGAAACGACCGAAGAGACGTCGCAAGTTCCTCGACCTCGGCCCACGGCCGGAACCACGACAGCTCCTTCGGCCGCATAACCTCTGGCCACAGCTCGCCGACCTCGCGGCCCAGGACGGTGGCGACCGCGGTGCGGGTCTTCGGATGTGGGATGCGGTGAGCGGGGCTGATCCACCGGGCGGCCGTCTTCGGATCCACACCGACGGCCTCGGCCAGGGAATCGGTGGTGAAACCCTTCTCGACCATGGCCAGACGCAAGATTTCGTTCATTGATGATCTCTCCTTGTGAGGAGGCCCGAAGACGCACCCTATCGATGACGTCAGGGACACGAACAGGACAGACCGATGTGTCCGTACGAATGTGTGCTCGACAATGCGTACCGTTCGCCCTGCTGGTAGGTAGTTTGAATCGATCTTTCGTGCGGACCGGAGACCGTGGAGGAAATGAATGGCCTCGACAACATCGCAGCCGGGGCGGTTCACCGAGGACGCGGAAGGGATATCCGAACCCGAGCCGATACGGCGGCCCATGTGGTTCACGGCGGTTACCGCGCCGCGAATTATCCTCGGCTTCGCTTTGTTGATCGTGGCCGTGGCGCCGGTCGTACTCGCCGCTGTTTCGGGGAGCCTTTCCATTCCGCACAACGACGCGTGGGCGTACAGCCGGATCGGGCAGGAGTTCGGGCGGACGGGTGAGATCAGGCTGCTGGGGTGGAATCGTTCGGCACTGGTCGGGCAGATCGTGGTGCTCGGGCCGCTGGCGGCATCGATCACCGCGCAGCACGTTTTCGTCGCCCTGCTCGCGGCCGTGGCGGTGCTGGCCTGCTACGACCTGCTGGTCCCGGCGCTGGGCCGGCTACGGGCAGCCGTGGCGGCGCTGGTGCTGGCGGTGTGGCCGGAACTCGGGCTGCTGGCCACCTCGTTCATGAGCGACGTGCCGGCGCTGGCCGCCACCCTCGGTTGCCTCGCGCTCGCCCGCCGGGCACTCGCCGGCCCGTCGTTGCCGCTGCTCGCGGCGTCACTGGCGGTGGGGCTCTGGGGTACGACCATCCGCGAGCAGGTCTTGGCCGCACCGGCGGCGGTCCTGCTCACCGCACTGTGGCAGGCGTGGCGAGGCGAACCTTCGGGTCAGACGTGGAGCGACGACCCTTCCGGTCAGACGTCGAGCGGCGACGCTTCCAGTCAGACGTCCAGCGGCGACCCTTCGGGTCGGGCGTCGAGCGGGGGCGCCTCGGCCACCGGGGGTGACAGCCGGAAGCCCGTGCTGAACGGGCGGGGCTGGGCGGTGGTCGGGCTGGGTGCGCTGTTCGCGGTCGGGTTCGTGGCGTTCGAGTGGTGGCGGCGTTCCCTCCCCGGAGACGACCCGCCGCCGCCACCGCCGGCCGGTCCGGTGCTGCCGGACGTACTGGACGTGACGGTGCGTGGGTACTTCCTGCTCGCGCTCGCGGTGTCGCCGGCCGTGCTGGCGGTCGCCCGGCCGTGGCGGTGGGGTGTCGGGGCATGGCTCGTCGCGGCGGGGACCGCCGGGGTCGCCGCCCTCGGCTGGCACGACTACGGGCTCCGGGGCTTCCTGATGAGCGACTACCTGCTGCCGGGCGGGCCGTACCCGGCGGTGTTCCGGGGCGAGCGGGAGATGTTCGGCGACTGGGTGCTCCAGCTTCTCGCGCTGCTGGCGGGGGCTTCGGGCGTACTCCTGGCGGGTCTGGTCGTGACGCGGGCCCGGCGGCCCGCCGCGCTGCTGTGCTGGTTCCTGCTGCTCACCGTGGCCGGGATGCTCGCGACCCGGGCCGCCGGTCAGACGGTCTTCGGGCGCTACCTCGTCGTCCTGGTGCCGGTCCTGCTGGTTGTCGTGCTCGTCGGGGGCCAGCCGCACCAGCGGGCGCGGTCCGGGCGCACGCGCCGGGTCCGGGCCCGGTTCCGCCGGGTCGGTACGGCGGTCGGTGTCGCGGCCGGCGGGTTCCTGGCCGTCCTGGCGCTGACCGTCACCGCGTACGGGTCGGCGCTCGACGCGGCCCGGTGGCACGCCGCCGAGCGGTTGGTGGCGGACGGGGTGCCGCCGACCGACGTCGACGCCGGCTTCGAGTGGTCGGGTTACCACTCTCCGGACGGGGTGAACTGGGCACCGGCGGGCGCCCCCAGGGTGAACTGGTACGCGAACAAGTTTGCCGACAACCGCCCCTGCTTCGTGCTCGCCTCCTCCGCCCAGACCGGGGAGCCCGGCTGGCAACTGGTGGGTACGCGGACCTACCGCGCGTACGTCGTGACCGGCACCGCCCGGATCTGGGTCTACCGCACGGGTCACTGCCGCCCGCCGGCCTGACCGGGGCGTCGATTTTCCGGTACCGGCACCGGCGGTCCCCCGGCTTGCTTAACTTGGGCAGGTGTGGCCGGCTCCTTCGTCAACCTGAGCACCTCGGCCCGGCCTGCGCCGAGCGCGGACCGGGACGGCTGATCGATGACGGACGAGGGTCGGACCGGGCTGATCCGCAGCTCCGACGCGCCGGAACGGGCCACCCTGCTGGAGTTGCTGTTCGACGTGGCGTACGTCGCCGCGCTCGCCCTGACGTCGATCCGGCTGGCCGGGGACGTGACCCCGACCGGGGCCGTGAAGTTGCTCGTGCTGCTGATGGCCATCTGGTGGACCTGGGCGATCACCGCACTGCTCACCGATTTCTACAATCCGGAGCGGCTGCCGATCCAGGCGATGATCGCCGGCAAGCTGCTCGGCAGCATCCTGCTCGCGGCCACCCTGCCGCACGCGTTCGGCACCAAGGGCTGGATCTTCGCGAGCGCGTACGTGGCGATGCACGTCGGGCGCGGGATCGTGCTGGTGAGCGTGCTGCGCGGGCATATTGCCCAGACCCGGGCGGCTCGTTTCCTGTTCTGGTTCGTGGTGTCCGGGGTGTTCTGGGTCGGTGGCATCTTCGTCGACGGCTGGGACCGTTTCGGGTGCTGGGCCGTCGCGATCACGATCGACTATGTCGCGGGGGCGATCCGGTATCCCACGCCCTTCGTCGGCCGGGTGCCGATGAAGCAGTACGAGAAGGCCAGCGAGCATCTCGGCGAGCGTTACCAGCAGTTTCTCATCCTCGCGCTCGGTGATCTGCTACTGATCCCGACCCTGCGGATGGGCAGCAGCGACTTCAGCGCGATGCGGGTCGGGGCGTTCGCGCTGGCCTTCGTCACGACCCTGATGTTCTGGCAGATCTACGTCTTCCGGGCCGGTGCCTTCCTCCAGGTGGCCCTGCACGTGAAGCCGAGCCGGGTGACCCGGTGGGCGCCCTACACCCACCTGCTGATGGTGGTCGGCGTCGTCTCCAGCGCGGCCGGATTCGACCTGGTGATCGGCCAACCGGGCGGATCGACGCCGGCCCGCTGGGTCGGAGTGATCTTCGGCGGGCCGCTGCTGTTCCTCGTCGGCCGGATCGTCTTCGAGTACGCGGTGTTCCGGACCGTCTCGCGGTGGCGGCTGGGCTGGGTGCTGCTCCTGCTGCTGGCGGCACCGACGATGGTGCTCCTGCCGCCGGTGCTGGTCACGACCACCACCTGCGTGATCCTGCTCGGCGTCGTGGTCTCCGACGCGGTGCGCGCCCGGCGCGGCTCGTCGGCCAGGCCCGATTTCAGCCTTCCGGGAGGCTGACCGGTCAGGTTCGGGTGAGGGGCAGGGGAATCTTCAGCGCGGCGCCGACTCCCGGGGTGACGAGCTGGGCGGCGACGTTCGCGCAGACCCGGGCGCCGTATTCCAGGCCGCGCCGGTCGGGATAGCGCTGCTGCACCGCGAGCACCCAGTTGTTGCTGATCGCCAGGCAGTTGACGTGCCAGTTCCCGTCGTAGAGCAGGCTGGTCCAGCCGTTCTTGATACTGACCGGATCGTGCCGGACGAGTTCGGGCGGCAGGCCGTCGATGATGCCCCAGCGGCCTCCGCCCCGGGTCCGTTGCTGGTCCTTCTTGGCCGCCGTGCCCCAGACGTTGCGCATCTCCTCCAGCACCCATTCGGTCCACTTCGGACCCGCTGCGGTGCCGTCGCGGACACACTCGCCCAGCCGTACGGCGTCCTGCGCGGTCATCTCGGTGAAGCTCCACCAGCCGACGTAGCCGGGGACGGTGCCGAGCCGGGTCTTGGTCAGCTTGCACATGCTGATCATCCGTTTGGTCACCACTGTTCCGCCGCCAGCGTCGTAGAGCGCCGAGGTGGCGTTGTCGTCGCTGTACCGCAGCGCGGCGCTGCCCTGTTTCAGCCGGTCGGCCGAGGGGGTCTTGCCCGCCTCCTCGGTCCGGCGCAGGAAGTCCGAGACGATCCACACCTTGATCATCGACTCGGTGGAGTTGGTCGCCTCGGCGCTGTTCGGCGAGCCGGTGGTCTGCCCGCTCCTGCGGTCGCGCAGGGCCCAGGCGACGAAACCGTCGGCCGGCACCGAGACCGGTGCCGCGCCCAGGGTCGGTGGCGGCGGCGGGGCGAGCGCGGCCGGCGCGGTGGCGGCGGCGACCGGGTCGGGCCCGGTCGGGTCGGTCGCGGTGAGCTTGCCGTACGCGGCGGGGACCAGCAGACCGGCACCGAGAACAATCATTGCGGCGGCGAACAGCAGAATCACGCGGGGGCGCATGAGTGGCGGGCTCCAGAGGGGCGGGGCCGAGGGGGTACGGGGATCCGACTGAATCGGTGCCGCAAAGCTTACGGGGCAACAACTTTCCCGGCTGCCCGCCCGATCCCCGAGACCACTCCATTCGGCCAGCGCCGAAACCCGCCCCGAGTGTTACTCGGTCGCCGCCCGGTTCGCCTGGATCGCCTTCCGCTTGGCCAGCCGGTGCGCGCGGCGGATCTCCGCCTCCCGCCACCGCCGCTCGTCCTCCGGCGTCTCCGGCAGCACCGGGCGCACCTCGCGCGGGTTGCCGGCCACGTCCACCGCCACGAACACCAGGTACGCGGTGACCACCCGCAACGGCTGGTCCTCGGCGCTGTCCCAGCGCTCGGCGACCACCTTCACCCCGACCTCCATCGAGGTGCTGCCGGTCCAGTTGACCTGCGCGTGCGCGTGCACCAGGTCACCGACCCGGACCGGCTCGGAGAAGACGATCTCGTCGATCGCGGCGGTGACCGCCGTACCGCCGCTGTGCCGGGCTCCCGAGGCACCGGCCACGTCGTCGACGAACTTCATCAGCACCCCGCCGTGCACGGTGCCGTAGAGGTTGACGTCGACCGCGGTCATGATGCGGCTCAGCGTCACCCGCGAGTACGAGGTCGGCTTGCCCGACAGCGGGGCCGTGGTCTGCTCGGTCATGCCCGAGACGGTACGGCCCCGCCGGATCCGCCGGTACGGACACCGGCGGGTGGATGACCTGCGTCTCCGCTGGCCAGCCACCCGCCGATCGATCACCAGCGGTGATTACTGGTAGACGCGGACGTAGTCGACGAGCATCCGGGCCGGGAACGGGGTGCTGGGGTCCACCGGTCCGGGGAAGTCGCCGCCGACGGCGAGGTTGAGGATGATGTAGAACGGGTGGTCGAAGACCCACGGGCCGCGGGTCGCCTCGACGGTGGCCTTGCTGGCGTAGAAGACCGTGGTGCCGTCGAGTTTGAAGGTGATGCCCCGGCTGTCCCATTCGGCGGACCAGACGTGGTAGTCCAGGGACAGGTCCAGGTTGCCGGGGGTGGTGTACTTCTGTCCGTACCCGCCGCCGCCGTTGTAGGCCGGGGCGTGGAGGGTGGAGTAGCCCTCGAAGGTGTTGCGGCCGAGGACCTCCATGATGTCGATCTCACCGTTGTAGGGCCAGGGGCGGCCGGTGAGGAAGTCGGCGCCCATCATCCAGAACGCGGGCCAGAGGCCGTTGCCCTTCGGGACCTTGACGCGGGCTTCGACGCGGCCGTACTGGACGGTGAACTTGCCGCCGGTGTTCATCCGGTGCGAGGTGTAGTCGCGTCCGCCGGCGGTTTCCCGTCTCGCTTCGATGACGAGGGAGCCGGTGCCGTCCATGTTCGCGTTGTTGTTGTTCGTGTAGTACTGGATCTCGTTGTTCTGCCCGGTGCCCGGGTCGATGGTCCACTTCGCCGGATCCGGCTTGCTGCCGGCCGCACCGTTGAACTCGTCACTCCAGACCAGCCGGGTCGCCGGGAAGGTCGGGTCGGCCGGCTGCGCGGGGGGCGTGGTCGGGGCGCCGCCGGTGCCGTAGACCTGGAACTCCCAGAGCGAGTAGCCGTACGCGGTGCCCCGGGCGGTGCCGTACATCCGGACGTAGCGGCCGGTGCCGGAGACGTTGAGGGTCTCCTTGAAGCCCGCGCCGGTGGTGGTGGAGTAGATCGTGGTCCAGGTGGTGGCGTCCGGCGAGACCTGGATCTGGTACGCCCGACCGAAGGCCGGGTCCCACTGGAGAACCACCTGCGAGATCGTGGCGGTGGCGCCGAGGTCGACGTAGATCCAGCCGGGGTCGACCCAACCGGTGGTGGAACTGGTCGCCCAACGGCTGGCCGGGTCGAGATCGAACGCCCTCGCCGGGGTGCACTGGTAGCAGTTCGCGTCGCTCTGGTCGCTGGAGGCGACAGCCGGCTTGCCGTACGACAGCAGCCCTTCCTCGGCGGCGCTGGCGGTGCCCGGCGTGATGCTCAGATAGCCGCCGAGCAGGGCAAGTAACGCGGTCAGGGTGGCGATGCCGCGCCACCTTGCGGTGGCAGGAGCAGTAGGAACCCGATCCATCAGTCCTCCTTCGCGGAGTAGGACGAATGTCAACGAACCGTGACGGATCAGTGACATCTGGATGAAGAGAGCGCTCCCTTGTAACCCACTCTTAACCGCACCATCACCGCTGTCAATTCGAACGAGGGCTCGGAGAGCGTTTTCTGGCCGGGGTAGCGCTCCCACGGCTCTGGTCCACGGACCGGCCGGCAGCCGCCCCTGCGAGTCGACGATACGTCTGAATTGCCAGGTAGAGAGCGCTCCCGCAACAAGGGTCGGGGTGGTCGATCACGAGGCTCGAAGCGGCTCCGCAGGTTGCTCAAAAAATTTCGCCGATATCGTCCTGGCCATGAGCATCGAACCCGCACCGGGCCGTGACGACCGCGCCAACACCGTGCCGGAGCTGACCGAGCGGCTACGGGTGTTCGTGGCCGAGCGCGACTGGCAGCAGTTCCACACCGCGAAGAACCTCGCCATGGCGCTGGCAGGCGAGGTCGGTGAGCTGGTCGCCGAGTTGCAGTGGCTCACCCCGGACCAGGCGGCACGGGTGATGACGGACGATCCGGCGGCCGGTGCACGGATCCGCGCCGAGATCGGCGACGTGATGACGTACCTGACCCGGCTGGCCGACGTACTCGACATCGACCTGGTCGCCGCCGCCCACGACAAGCTCGACGACTCGGCCCTGCGCTACACCGTCGAACGGTCCAGGGGCTCGGCCGCGAAGGTCCCGCCCAACCAACCGTCCGGGTTGTAGCCTCCGGTCGATCGCTGGCTACAACCAGCGAAGCCCTGGGTTACATGAACCTTGCCGCGGTTTCCTCGACCTCGGAGATGAACTCTTCGAGCTGAGTCTCGGTCAAGTCCGCGTCATGCAGGAGATTCCCGAGGACGAAGATCTGTAGCTGGAAGGCAACCTCGGGGCTGATGCTGTCGACCAGTTCGACCTCACCGAGGGCGGCTCTGATCATCCCCTCCATTTCGAGGGCGGATAGCTGACCCGCGTCCTGGTAGCGCGAGCGCGCATCGGCTACGAAGCGTGTTATTTCGCGCCTGTCCGTGGTCGAGTCGAATCGTTCATTCACCGCTATCGCGAACGCCGCACCAATCACCTGGGTGCTCCCCTGCCACCCCGACTGGCCCAACTCGGATGCGAGACGGTCGGCGCTACCCCAGTCACGGCGAGCTATCGCGCGGATCAGGTCGCTCAGTTCGATCCTTGTGCCCACGGTTCTTGAACCTCGCTATCTCACGGAGAATCAACTGACCTGATCGGTGCAACGCGATCCCGACCACCAGACTGACGACGAGTACGTGCCCTGCGGCCTCGGGCACGTCAATCTTGGTCCTCGGGGTCGAGGCAGGCAAGCTTGGTGTTCCTGTGGTCGCCTGCTGACCTCCGGAGGGACCCGATGGGCTGCGGAAGATTCCGATTACCTGCTGGGTGAGATCCGTGCCGGACTTGGCGCCATCCTGCAACTTCTCGACATCCCGCGTCATCCTGCCCAGGAAGCTGTCGATGCTTCGTCGAGAGTTTGACCGTTCGACTGAGTCCGCAAGAATCTGCTCGCCGGTGGGCGTAGCGGAATCTGCGGCGAGTAAGGCCACCGAGCCTGGGGCGATGGTGTTGAGATAGCTGGTCAGGCTCTCGCTCGCCTTGGCCAGAAGTCGGGCGTACCGGGCGGTTTTTTCGCTGGCGGTGTGGCTGGCGGTGACGGCGGCGCGGATCTTGCTGTGGTCGGTGCCGGTTGCCGCTTCGGTGAAGTGGGCCTTCGCCTGGTCGGCGTCGGCCTGGGCGCGCAACGTGGTGATGACGGCGGCGTCCAAGCTTTCGAGTACGGCACGTAGCTGTGCGACGACGTCGCCGACGCTGGCTGTCATCCGAGGCCGGTGAGGTAGTCGTCAGCGTTCGACGCGGCGGCGGCGAACCTGCTCACAATCGGGCCGACCTCCGTCTGCGCCTCGTCCAACAGTTTCCGCACCTTCTCGACATCCGCGTTCCGGCTGTCGTGCAGAAGTTGGAGCGCGCGTTGGGATGTTTCGGCCGCGCCACTGGCGGCCCGCTCGAAGGTGTTCTGGCCGTGCTTGATCGCCTGGATGCCTTCGCGAAGGGTCGCCTTCACCTCGTTGACGCTCACCGCTCCGGCTCCCGTCAGCCGAGCAGGCCGATGTAGGCGCGGGCAGCCTGTTCGCTGCCCTGAATCAGGGTCGCGGCTTCGGTGAGGCGTTGCTTGCTCTGTTCGGCCCTGGCTATGGCCTCGCCGATTGTCTGGTGGCCGCTGCCGGATGCGACCGCGCGGAGTCGGGCGAGCAACTGTTCGGTGCTGCTTATCGCGCCCTGGATCTGGTTGACCGTGCTGCTGCCCTGTTCGGCAGCCTGCATCAGGGCCGCCTTCACTTCCTCGATGCTGGCCACGTCCGCTCCCTCGGCTCGCCGTTGCCATGGCTGCCCACTCGCGGGCACTTGCGCGTGAGCAACCCGAGCGGCCGTCACGTTTGGGTAGTCGACCGAACACTATCGGGAGCATTCAATCTCTCGCTGCCCCGAAGCCGACAGCCGTGTTAGCGAAGACGAACGTGCCCCGGTCAGCTGGCCGGGGCACGAGTGAGCCAGGTCGATCAGGAGGTGAGGATGGTGGCCTTGACTCCCGAGACGAAGGTGGACCAGGCGTACGGGTGGAAGACAAGGACGGGTCCGGCCTGGTCCTTGCTGTCTCGTACGGCGACGGCGTCGGTCAGGTTGTCGGCGACTTCGACGCAGTCGCCGCCATTGCTGCCGCTGCGGGTGCTTTTGCGCCATCGGGCGCCGGTCAGGTCAAGCATGGTGAACCTCCCCGATGATTTTGTTGATCATGTGTTTCGATTGTCCCTCATCCAGCGCGAGATGCTTCAGGCCGTCCCAGATCGTTTCGTAGGCGGCGACCTCGTCCGGCCGGTCCAGATAAAGCGCTCCGGTCCAGGACTCGCTGTAGATGACGGACGGCTCCGGGGTGGCCCGGTTGCCCGGCGGAAAGTCGAGCATGACGAAGGTTCCCGCTTCCACGCCCCGATGCAGGCCCGCCGACAGTGGCAGGACCCGGATCGAGGTGGAGGGCAGGTCGTTCACCACGAGCAGATGCCGCAACTGGTCCGCCATCACCGCCCGGCTGCCCACCGTGCGCAGTAGCGCGGCCTCGTGGATGACGACCTCCAGCTTGGGAGCCGAGGGTAGACGACGGGTCAGCAGGGACTGTCGCTGTAACCGGATGTCGACCAGGCGCTCGCGTTCGTCGTAGCTAACTTCGGTGCGGTGGTCGTAGACGGCGCGGGCGTAGTCCCTGGTTTGGAGTAGGCCAGGAATCAGGGCTTCGTCGTACCGGCGGATGTGGGAGGCAGCGGTTTCGAGGCCGACGTACATCTCGAACCACTCGGGGATGGCGTCGCCGTACGCGTGCCACCAGCCCTTGGCCTTGGTCTCGGCGGCCAGTCCGACCAGGGCGGTCACCAGCTTCGGGGCCGCGTCGTAGAGCTGACACATTGCCTTGACATCGAGAGAACGGACCGCTCCGAGTCCACTCTCGATCCGCCAGACCTTCTGTCGGCTGCACTCCAGTGCCTCGGCTGCCCCGTCCAGGGTCACCCCGGCCTCGGTACGGAGTTGACGCAGCTTCCGGCCGAGTTGCCGCCGAGGCACCGTCGAGCCCATGTCCTCTGTCATTTGATCACGCCCCGTTCGATTTTTTAACATCCGGTCGTCTCCACTGCAACGCCTGCGAGTTGGGTGAAGGCAAGTCAGTCGGCTGGGTCGGATTTCCCCTATGAATTCATTGCCGTCCCCGTAGCGCACATTACAAGATGGGGTCGGTAGGGGCGAATATCGATGTCGCCGATTCCCGTTCTCCGGGCTGATCAACAATTCCCCGTCGAAAGGTCGATGCTGTCGTGCGTACGTTTATCCGTCGCCATCGGGCCGGGGACCGCCGATGAGCGGGCCGATCATCGTCACCTGTCAACGATGCGCGGGAAAGACGGTTACCGAGGAGCAGTACGGATGCCTCAGTGGCGGCAACCGGGCCCTGGTCACCGACGACCCGGTGCCGCGTGAGGCGTACCGGGACTGCCGGAAATGTGGCGGATCCGGCACGGTCGTGACCGCCTGCCGCACCTGCGGACAACGCGGCCGGCAGCGGGCACAGATCGTGCTCACGGTCGCCAACGTCGACACCGGCGCGGTCGCGTCGACCAGCGTCGAACCCGGCAGCGTGACCCCCGTGTCCGACGTCGGGGGTGGCTGGCGGCTGCGTCTCGGCCCGCTGGTCGGCGAACTGGCCGCCACGGTCGGGGCCGCCACCTGGCGTGATCTGTGGGGGAGGCCGGACAACGAACTGGACGTGTCGCTGCCCCGCGAGTGGCGGCCCGACCTTCCGTTGCAGCGGTGGCGGGCACTGGAGGCGGCGGCGATCGCCGCGCAGGCCGGCGAGGGGTGGCACCTCTACCTCGGCAGGAGCACGGCCGCGCCGGTGGTCGACCCGGAACACCGGTTGAGTCAGCTCTGCGCGTTCGCCGACCTGCTCCGTCTCGACCTCGTGGTGGAGGCTCGTCGCAACCGTACGGAGCACCCGCTCTACTGGAACGTCCGCTACGACGTACCGGGTGCCACGGTGCCGGCGACGCCCCATCTGGACGCGACGAGCCTGGCCGGCGCCGCAGCCGCCGCTACTGTCGTACGCGCGATCGGCGGCATCTCCGCTCGCGGACTGACCGCCCCCGCCCACTACGTCGACCGGTCCGCCGGCACAGCGGACGCCGGGTCGGCGACCGCGCGTGCGCACGTGAACCTGGACGAGTTGGAACGGCGGGTGGTCGCCGACTGCACCGATCTGCGTACCGGCTCGGTGCTGCCCGGCGCGCAGGCGATCTGGCGCAGCGGGAGGTGGTGGCACACCAGCCTGCGGATCGCCGGCCACGTCGAGAGCTTTGCCGAGCAGCAGACCGGACAGATCGTCCGACGGGTTACGCCGGTGCTGCGTCGGGGCTGGGAACCGCCCGAACCGTCCTGGACGGGCGAGCCGATCGAGCATTCGCCCTGCCCCGACTGCGAGCCCGGCAGCAGGATGCGGGCCTGTCTCTGCAGAACCATCGGCGGCGGTCAGGTCGACCCGGGTTGCACCAGTTGCGGCGGATCCGGCAGACGCGCCTTCGCGCTGCCCTGCCACACCTGCGGGGACACCCACCGGGTCCACTCCGGCGTTGTCGTGACCATCACCGACCTGGACCGCCGGATCGAGCACCTCAACTGGCGGGCCGGGCATGGCGTACCGACCCCGCTGGTCGCCGTCCACCCGAACGGCAAGGCCCTGGTCCAGCTTCCCGAGCGCTACCGGCTCGACACCCACGCCGGCAGGCTCGGCGTACGGCCGGAGGACCTCACCGAGCTCGACGGCGGCTGGCCGGTCGACCAGGACCTGCGCGAGGGTCTGGTCACCGTGCACCGGACCGACCTCGACGGGCTCAGTCAGTTCGTCGCCCGAGCTGCGCGGGGGCACCCCGGCGCGCGGCTGCTCGTGCTTGCCGCCCCGCCCGACGTACCGCCGCTGGCCGACCTGATCCGGCTCGCCATCGGCCTCGGGCTTGGTCTGACGGTCAGCCTTCGGGACAACCGGATCGACGCGGACGATCCCGTCCGACGCCACGGCAGGTCGTGGCACGTCGAGTTCACGCCCGCTGACCCGCCGACCGTCACCATCGACCCGGCCACCCGGCCGAGCCTGCCAGCGGCGATCGCGTACAGCCTCGAATATCTGGAGAACGCCCTCGCCGACGAGGTGCCGACCGACCCCGACCAGCCGATACCCGTACCGGTCCGCCTTGATCCGGTCACGGTCGACGACCCGGAGGCGCTCATCTCCGCCCTTGCCGCAGAACACGGGGGTAAGCAAGTGTCGGTCCACTTTGCCGCCTCGGGCTGCCACGTCTACCTGCGGGAGCGGGACGGTCTCCGTCAGTTGGCCATGGCGGGCGACCTGGCCGGCGCTGTCGCCGCGATGGGCATGTCTGCGTAGACGACCACCGACCGCTGCGTCGAGGGGCCCGGACGGTGCAGGGGACACGATCCGTAGCACCGTAGTCATGTGCGGTGCATCACTAATGGCCCTTTTTGTGGTGGAGCTGATGCTGTGGAACAGTCGTCCTTCGCGGCGTACGCCCAGCAGTGCCGAGCAGAGAGAGCTGAACCCCACCATGAGCGTCAAGATGGCCGATGTCCGCGACATGTACACCGTGCATATCGTGTTCCGGCGTGAATTCGGCCAGCTGCCGTCGCTGGTCCGGGCGGTACCGGACGGCGACACCGCGCGGGCCGAACTGCTGGCGGGTCACGTCCAACTGCTCTGCGGCATGTTGCACTCCCACCACAGCGGCGAGGACGAACTGCTCTGGCCGAAGCTGCTCGACCGGGGCTCCGCCGAGATCGCGCCCCTGGTCCACACGATGGAGTCCCAGCACGAGGCGGTGGACAAGGTCATCACGGACATCGACGCGGCGTTGGTGTCATGGCGCGGCACCGCGTCGTCCGCCGAGCGGGAGACGCTGGCGGATGCGCTGGAGCGCCTGTACGTCCCGTTGGTCGAGCACCTGAACATGGAAGAGGAGCACATTCTCCCGCTCGCCGCGAAGTACGTCACCGCGCCCGAGTGGGAGCAACTCGGCCAGCACTCCATGGCGAGCCTGCCGAAGAACCGGCTGCCCCTGCTCTTCGGCATGGCGATGTACGAGGGCGACCCCGAGGTGATCCAGGGGATCGTCGCCACGATGCCGCTCGCGCCGCGACTGCTCATCCCGATCCTCGCACCGCGCCTGTTCGGCTCGTACGCCAAGCGGATCCACGGCACTCGCACTCCTGCCCGGCACGTCGCCGGCTGAGTTCCGTTACCGCGCGCCGGACCACCGGCTCAACAGCGCAGTCGTGGGGGCAGGGCGACCTCGGGGCGGGCCCGGTCGAGGTAGGTCGACTCGGCGAAGCTGAGGAACCGGTGGGCGTCGGCGGCGTTGGACGCCAGCCCGAACGAGACCCGGATCGCGCCACCGGTCGGTACGCGCAGCACGTCGAGGTACTCGTCCACGGTTTTCGGGTTGTGCAACAGGGCCCGGCCCAGGCGCCACTTCGTGATCCCGAACGCGCCCTCGCCCGCGCCCGGGTTGCAGAAGCAGCCCGTACGCAGAGAGAGGCCGGCGGCGGTCGACTCGGCCGCGACCAGTCGCTCGTCGACCAGGGTGCCGTCGGGGTGGAGGAAGTTGAACGAGATGGTGCCGCCCCGGCGGTCGTTGGTCGCCGGGCCGTAGACCCGGACCAGGGGCTCACCGTTGCGGTGCCGTAGCTCGGTGAGGTTGTCGAGCAGCCAGCCGGTCAGCGCGCCGACCCGGGCATGGATCACGTCGATCCCGATCGACTCGATCCAGTGCAGGCCGAACTCGACGTCGGGGATGCCGAGGAAGTTGAGCGTGCCGTCCTCGAAGGCGGACTCGTCGTCCATCGACTCGTACCAGTCGCCCTGGACGCTGACCGCCCGGATGGTGCCGCCGGCGAACCATGGCCGGCGCAGTCGGGCCAGGGCGTCGCGGCGGGCGACCAGTGCGCCGATCCCGGTCGGGTAGCCGAAGAGTTTGTACCAGCTCAGGCAGACGAACTCGGGTTGGACCGCGCTCAGGTCCAGCCGGTTGGTCGGTACGAACGCGGCGGCGTCGAGCAGGACGTCGTACCCGTGCCGCTGGGCCTGCCCGACCCACTCCAGCGGATGCTGCACCCCGCTGAAGTTGCTCTGCGCCGGAAAGGCGAACAGTCCCCGCCGATTATTGCGCCGGGTCAGTGCCCGTTCTACATCGGACCATTCGACTCTCAGGTCGGCGCCGCGTAGGGGCACGTACCGGCAGGTCGCGCTGGCGGTGCGGGCGTACTCGCGGATGCCGTTGACCGAGTTGTGGTTGTCGGCGGTGAGCACGAGCGGCACCCCCCGCCCGAACCGGTACGCCTCGCCGACCAGCCGACAGGCGCCGCTGGCGTTCGGGGTGAAGACGACCGCGTACCGGGCCGGGTCGGCGTTGAAGTAGTCGAGGATCGCCCGTCGGGCCGATTCGACCAGTGCACCCGCGGCCACCGAGGTCGGGTTCTCCGAGTGCGGGTTGCTGTACAGACCCGAGGTCAACCGCTGGTGGTGGGCATCGATCTGGGCCCGTGCGGGCACACCCGCACCGGCGTAGTCGAGGTAGACCTGGCCGTCGCGGTCGAGGTGGGCGTACTCGTCGCCGCGCAGTTCGTCGATCCGACCGGTGCCGGCGTACACCGGATTGTCGGCGGTCAGCGGGTCAGGCCGCCGCGCCACGGGAGTCCCTCCGGGCCAGGACGGTCCACGCGGCGCCGAGGAAGGCGAGCAGGAACCCGCCGAGGATCACCCAGTTCACCCAGACCGGTCGGGCGAAGCTGTCGCCGTAACTGGCGAGCAGCGGCGGCCCGAGCGGGGAGGCGCCGTCGCGCCAGATTCGTTCCACCTCGGCGGTGTGGCCGAGTCCCTCGAACGCCCACCGGTTGGACATGGCGTAGCTGAGCCACTGCCCGCCGACGGCCATCTCCGGCACCGGCAGGATCGCGCCGACGAACAGCACCTGCGGGAAGCAGAGCATCGGCAGCAGCAGGGTCGCCTGGGCGGCGTCGGCCACCGACGCGGAGCAGAGCAGGCCGAGGGCGAGCGCGCCGGCCGAGGAGAGGAGCAGGGTGAGGTAGAGGGCGGCGAACGCGGCGCCGCCGGCCGCCGGCAGCCGGTCGATGCCGCGCAGCACCCCGAGCAGGGCCAGGTCGACCAAGGCGAGCAGCGGCAGCAGCACCGCGACCTTCGCCAACAGGTACGGTCCGACGCGTACGCCGGCCAGTCGTTCCCGCCGGACGATCGGCAGCTCGGTGCAGATCTGGAGCAGCCCGTAGGTGAGCCCGAAGAAGAAACCGCCGAACGCGATCCAGAACAGGATCATCACCGTCACGTTCGGGCTCGGGTCGGTCGGGTCGAACGCTCCGGGCCGGAACAGCAGCGCGAACATGCCGAGCACCATCAGCGGTGAGCCGAGCAGGATGGCCAGGGTCAGCCGGTTCCGGCCGACGATCTCCAGGTTGCGGCCGGTCAGTACGGCCCACTGGCGCAGTGGGCCGACCCGCCGACGCGACCCGCCGGGCGTACCCGGTCTGCCGGCTGGCGGTGTCGTCGGCGCCGTGGGTTCGACGGCGGCCGGCTCCGGGTCGCGCCGCTCGGGCCGGGCGGCGAACCGGTCGGGCCACGCGTCGGGCTCCGGTTCCTCGTCCAGTCGCAGGTAGACCTCGGCGAGCGTGCCCACCCCGAAGAACTCCCGCGCCGCCGCCGGGTTGCCGACGAAGGCCAGTGTCCCCTGCCGGGTCAGTACGACCACCCGGTCGCAGAACTCCACGTCGGTGACCTGGTGCGTGGTCAGCACGACCGTGGCCGCCGAGTCGGCCAGCCCGCGCAGTACGCGCAGCAGGTCGACGGCGATCGCCGGGTCGAGCCCGGAGGTCGGCTCGTCCAGGAAGAACACCCCGGGTCGGGTCAGCAGTTCCACCGCGATGCTGGCCCGTTTGCGCTCGCCGCCGCTGAGCCGCCCGACCGGCACCCCGGCCCGTTCGGTCAACCCCAGTTCGGCCATCACCTCGTGCACCCGGCGGGTGAGCGCGGCCGGTTCGGTTTGCGGTGCCAGCCGGAGCCGGGCGGCGTACCGCAGGGTCCGTTCCAGCGGCAGTTCGCGGTGGATGATGTCGTCCTGCGGCACGTAGCCGACGGCGGTCGGTGCACCGGTCGGGTCGGCGGCTTCGTTGTGCCGGCGGTCCACTGTGCCCGTACTCGGTGGTCGGATCCCGGCCAGCGTTTCCAGCAGCGTGGTCTTGCCGGAGCCGCTGGCGCCGATGATCGCGACGAGTTCGCCGGGTTCGATGGTGAGCGAGACGTCGCGCAGGGTCTGCCGACCTCCGCGGACGGTCTGGCCCAGCCGGGACGCGGTGACGCGTACCCCGGCGGGTGGTGCCGTGGTGACTTCGGAGGGGATCATGTTCGTCGATTTCTGCGAGGCTGTTCGTTCACGGGTGTGACGAATATGGCACGTCATTCACATTTCGTCAGCGCTCATTCCAGTCGGATATCGGCGCCCCGCGCGGCAACGCCGCCGGTCGTGGATCGGGCAGGGGATATCGTTTGGCGTTGGCTCGCCCCGCGTCGGGCGGCATTCGAGGAGGAGCTGGCTGGTGGCGAGGACGAGGCGCCGAGCGCTGGTACGCGGCCACGGCCACCCCCGGATCCGGGCGACCCACGCCAAGACGCTGGAGTTCACCCACGATGCCGAGGTGACCGAGCGGGCCACCTGCGTGGTCGGGGTCGCCGCCGAGCTGGATCCGAGCGAGCTCGGCCTGCTGCGCGGCCGGGTGCGCTTCACCGTCGAGGCCGCCGGGCACGAGGCGAGCGGCGAGGCGACGATCAACCCCGACCATGCCGTACGCGACGGGCTGGTGCTGCGGCGCAGCCACCACACCGATCCCGGCACGCTGGCCGTGGCGGCGACGCTGACCGCCGAGGACCTCGACCGCGAGTTGGCCGCCGCGCTCACCGACCCGGCGACGGTGGTGACCCTGACCCTGGTCGAGGTGGCCCCTCCCGCGCCGTTGTTCCTGCTCCGGCCGACCGGGGCGGCCGTGGCCGCCGGCCGGCTCGACCTGCTCTGGCGGCACGCCGACGCGGTGGTCGACCTCGTCGGGGGCCGTGAGCCGGTGACGGCGGGGGCGGTCGTCGAGCGGGCCGGGATCGTCGCGGTGACCCTGCCCGGTCCGGCGGACCCCCTCTCCACCGGTGCGCTCGGGTGGCTGGCCGCCGCCGGCACCGGCGCCCGGTTCGCGCTGTTGAACGCGGTGGGCGGCCCGACCGAGGCACTGTTCGCCGCCGGCCTGCCGCCGACCCCGGCGCTCTCGCTGGGCCGGGTCGACCGGCGGGCGGTACGTCGGCCGGAGGTCGAGGTGGCGCTGCGTTCCGCCCTGGCACCGACCGTGCTGGCACTGCCGTCCGACGAGGTCGACGCGGTGCTCGAACACGTGGTCGCGGCGACCCCCGAGCGGCGGGTGGCCGTACCGGACGGGCAGCCGGACGTCGGCACGGCGATGCGCTGGACCACGGCCGGGCGCGCCGGAGCCGCCGTACGCCGGCTCGGTGTGCCGGAGGTCACCATCGTGCTGGCGGCGTCGCCGGTCACCGACCAGCCGGTGGACCTCGACGCACTGGTCCGGGCGCTGGCCACCGCCGGGGTGTCGCCGCGCACGCTGAGTGAGGCGCTGGCACCGTTCGGGCTGACCCGGCGTCGGGTGTACGACGCGCTGGGCCCGGACCGGTCCGCCGGCGGTCCGGGCGGTGTGCCCGTACGCACCTGACAGAATCGCCGGATGCAGGTCGTACAGGGCAAGCGCCTGGTCACGCCCGACGGCGAGGTGCTCGACTCCCTCCGGGCCGCAGCCGCTCGGGTGATCGTCGACGTCGGTACGGGTGACGCGCGTACCGCGTACCGGCTTGCCCGGGCCCAGCCGGACTGGCTGGTGATCGGGGTCGACCCGGCCTGGCAGCGGATGTCGCCGACCAGCGTGCGCGCGAGCCGCAAGCCGGCCAAGGGCGGTGCGCCGAACCTGCTCCTGGTCAACTCCGCGATCGAGTCGGTCCCGACCGACCTGCACGGAATCGCCGACGAGGTGTCGGTGCTGATGCCCTGGGGCAAGCTGCTGCGCGGCATCGTCCAGGGTGACGCGGACGTCTGCGCCGGCCTGCGGTCGGTGGCCCGGCCCGGGGCCACGCTCGACGTCACCGTCGGCACCAGCATCTGGCGGGACCCGGTGCCGTTGGAGATCCGCGAGCTGCCCGAACTCACCCCCGAGTACGTCGACACCGTGCTCGCCGAGCGGCTGGCCGGTTGCGGCTGGGAGGTGTCCGGAGCAGAGGTGATCAGCGGTGCCGCGATGGACCGGATGAGTTCCTCGTGGGCGCGTCGGCTCGGTTCCAGCAACCCGGAGGTCGTGATTCACGTACGGGCGACGGCCGGGTCACCGGGCTGAGGGGGAGCGTTTCGGTTTCGTACGGTCGCACACCAGGTGCGTCACGTCACCCGTCGATGGGTGGAGGGTGGAAAGTACGCCGACCAGGTGGGGGAGGGCAGCCGGCCCGCGGCCGTTCCCCACCTGGCGGTTGGCTGGTCGCATCGCCCGTGGACTGTGTATTCGTCCCATCCACAGGTTGGTGTTCATCGATGGATTCGGATTCGCACAGTGTCGTCGGGGTGGCATTGCGTGAACGGGTGGTCGGGTACCCGTCAGCGACCGTGTGATGAGCCGACCGAGGGTACGCGTCCTGTGCCCCGAGTCAGTAGCATCGGTGCCATGCCACGCCGTACACCGCTTGCGGAGCGCGACTCGACACAGGTCATCGACATGTCCGGGGGAGGACGGGAGAAGACCAAGAAGGCCCCCTCCAAGCATCGACGGGCAAAGAAGGCCATCCTCATCACGGCGCTGGTTTTCGCGCTGCTCGGTGGTGGCGGTGCCATGGCCGCGGGGCTCTACCTGCGTTCGCTGGAGTCGGGTATCGCCCGGGTCGACGCCTTCGACGAGGTGCCGGAGGAGTCGCGGCCGGACAAGGTGGCCGACGGTGCGATGAACATTCTCCTGCTGGGCAGTGACACCCGTGACCCCAGCAGCGAATCCGGAGCGCGTACCGACACGATCATTCTTGCCCACCTGACCGCGGACCGGTCGAGCGCCCAGTTGGTCTCGATCCCACGGGACACCTGGGTGCACGTGCCGGCGTCCAAGGACGGCCGGCACGGCAACAGGGAAGCGAAAATCAACGCCTCCTTTGCCTGGGGCGGTATTCCGCTGATGGTGCAGACGGTCGAGTCGTTCACCGGCGTCCGCGTCGACCATGTCGCGGTCATCGACTTCGCCGGGTTCAAGGACATTGTCGACGCGCTCGACGGAGTCAAGGTCAACGTCGAGAAGAGCTTCACCACCGTCTATTCGCTGAGCCCGAGCGGACGGCGGACGTTCACGAAGGGGTTGCAGACCCTGGACGGCGCCGCCGCCCTGGACTACGCCCGTGAGCGGCACGCCTTTGCCGACGGGGACCTGGCCCGGATCCGGCACCAGCAGGATGTCATCAAGGCGATCCTGGACAAGGCCGCCTCCGGTGGGCTGCTCACCAACCCGGCGAAGCTCAACAGCTTCGTCAAGGCCTCCTCGGACACGGTGAAGGTGGACGACACGCTCTCCCTCACCGACATGGCGATGAGCCTGCGTCATCTGCGCAGCAGCAATCTGACGTTCATGACGAGCCCCACCGAGGGCACCGGCACGCGGGGCAACGAGAGCGTGGTGGTGGCGGATACCGCGAAGGCGAAACTTCTCTACGATGCCATGCGCCGTGACGCCGTTCCCGAGATCCTGGCCGCCGGAGTCGCGAAGTAGCGTTACGTCACCCCGACAATCCGTACGGTGGTGCATTTCGAGAGTTTCGTCGCCGGTGGCCCGGGCCGCTAGCAGTGACCGAGTGAACGTGCTCGGGGGCCGGTTGCGGGGCCCCGCGTGGTCGGGTACAAAGTGCGAGCGACATTGGCCACAACTACGCCGTAGCCCAGGTTTCGAAACAGTTTCGTCGCGCTTCTGATAGGGGAGGACCCGGTGGGGGGCGTTACCCTGCTCAAGAGGCGCCGAGGCGGCACGGCCGGAAACGGCGAGCCGGGCGGAGAAACGCGGGAACCGCGACGCCGCCTGCGGTTGCTCTCTCCCGAACGCCTCTACATCGGCGCCCTCGGCCTCACCGGGCTCGCGGCGGTGGTGTCGGTCACGCTGCCGGCGGCGGAGCGGGGCGAACTCGCCGCCAACATGGTCAGCGCCACCCTCGGTGCCGCCATCGGCGGACTCTCCCTGGACACGTTCCTGCTGTCCCGGCCGGCTGGTTGGGTTTTCTCCCGAGGCCGTCTCTGGGTGTTCGCGATCCTCGCCGTCTCGGTGCTCCTGTCCGGCGTGGCCGCCGGGATACTCACCGCGATTGCCGGAATCGGCAGTTACGTGATCGGCATCGGGGCCGCCGCCGGCCTGACGGTTTTCAACACCGTGTCGTCGCTCGCCCTGCGGCAGAAACGGTTCTGGCTGGTCTATTCGATGCGCGCGGTCAGCGGCGTGATCCTGGTCGGCGGGTACGCGATCCTCTATGCCCGCGGGGATCTCGACGGTGGTCTGTGGAGTATGGTCTGGCTCGCGGTTCAGTGGCTCGGCGCCGTTGCGGTCTGCGGTGTCGTACTACGCCTGCTGTGGCGTGCCGGCCCGATGCCGGCGGCGACTGCCACCGGTTCGGACTACCGCGCTGACGTGGTCGCGGTGGGCAAGCTTCACATAGGGGTCTTCGCGCAGATGCTGACGCTCCGGCTCAACCAGATCCTGGTGGCCAGATTCGCCGGAGCCGGACCGCTCGGTGTGTACGCCCTGGCCGTTGCCGCGCTCGAGTTCGCGCAGGCCGGTTCCGTGGTACGGGCCCAGCAGATCCTCGCCGAGCGGGGCAACGAGAACGGGCCGGACCGGACCCGGGCGGTGGTCAAGGCGGCGTTGCCGATCGCGTTGGCGGCCGTTGTCGGGCTCGCGGTGCTGGGCTTCCTGAACCCGGAATACCGGCACGCCTGGATTCTCGGGCTCTGCCTGCTGCCCGGTTCGCTTGCCACGGCGGCCGGCAAGACCTGGAGTGCCATGCTGCTGAAGAAGCGGGGTGAACAGGCGACGACCGTGGTCGCCTTCATCACGCTGGCGGCGGCCATTCCCGCGTACTTCGGGATCATCCCGTGGGCGGGGCTGATCGGGGCGGCGCTCGCCTCGTCGTTTGCCTACGCCGTACATGCCTTCGCCTCACGAGCGAGCCTGCGCAAGCCGCAGCCGCCAAGTAATGGGACGGTTTGAGATGGATGTCTCGATTGTGGTCCTCGCCTGGGAGGACTTCGAACGGACCCGCGCCTGCGTTCTGTCCCTGCCGGTCGAGGCCGAGATCGTCGTCGTCGACAACGGCAGCTCCGAGGACATCCAGCGGGCACTGAGCGAGTTCTGTGCCGAACAGGGCGTCACCTACGTCCAGTCCGGCTCGAACCTCGGTTACGCCCGGGGGATGAACCTCGGCGTCCGGCACACCACCCGGTCGAACGTCATCCTGTCGAACAACGACATCCTCGTCCACGAGGATGCCGTTGCCCGACTGCTGAAGGCGCTGGAGGACCCCGAGGTGGGCGCGGCCTTCCCCGGAGTGGTCACGCCCGAGGGAGTGCAGCAGACCGAGGGCGGGCGGTTCCTGAGCATGCGGGTCGGGCTCGCCCACGCCACCGGGCTCAGCCTGGTCGTGCCGAGCCTGCGGCTGATCGCACCGCCGGAGAAGGCGGACTGGTTGACCGGGCCGTTCGTCGCCATGCGGCGGGACGCGTTCGACGCGATCGGTGGCGTCGACGAGACGTCGTTCTTCTACTCCGAGGACATGCGCCTCTGCTGGGCCGTACGCCAGCACGGGATGCGCCTCGCGTACCTGCCCGACGCGGTGATCATGCACGAGGACGACGCGACCGCGAAGCGGCGCTGGTCCGAGGAGGAGATCTCGCAGCGCCGGACCAGGGAGTTCATCCGGGCCAGCAGGAGCATGGGCGGTCGGGCGGCGTGCACCGCGTACGTCTGGGGCACGGTGCTGCGGGCGGCGATCGGCCGCAACGCGGTCCGCCGGGCGATCGCCCGGGGAGCGGTCGAGGGACTGCGCGCCCGATGAAGGTGTTGTTCGTGTGCACCACCGGTGGCTCCGGTCGCCGGCAACTCGGTGGGGCGGAACGGATCCTCACCGAAATCATCCCGGCCCACGCCCGCAGCGGCGTCGATGTCGTCGCCGCCACCACCGACGACGAGGTGGGTCACGAACTGCGCGAGGCCGGGGTGCCGTGGGTCGGGCTGAGTGCCACCAGCCGGATCGACCTGAACTACGTACGGGACCTGCGTCGCCTCGTGCACGAGGTCAAGCCGGACGTGGTCTGCGCCCACCTGCTCTCCGCCGCGATGCACTCGCGGGCCGCGTTGAGCACCGAACGCCGTACGCCGCTCGTGGTCACCCTGCACAACAGCCTGTGGCAGTACCGTGACATGGCGTTGTCGTTGAAGCGGAAGGCCGCGATCCAGTCCAACATCACCCTCGACCTGGCGATGCGCCGGCTGCGCCCGCACGCCACCGTCGCGGTCTCCGAGTTCGAGGCCGACGAGCTGCGCAACCGTGGCCACGTCACCAGGAACATCCACCTGATCCCGAACCCGCTGCCGGTCACCTGGCCCGCGCCGACGTTCGCACCCGAGCCCGCTGCCGCAGGCCGGCGGCCGGTGATCGGTTACATGGGCCGACTCGAAGAGGAGAAGGGCGTCGACCTGCTCTCCGAGGTCGCGGCCAACCTGCCGGAGGCCGACTTCAAGATCGCCGGCGCCGGTTCGGTGCCGATCGCCCCGCAGCCGAACCTCGAACTGGTCGGCCGGGTCAACGCCGCCGACTTCCTGCGCGGGATCGACTGCCTGGTGGTGCCGTCGCGGGTCGAGTCGTTCGGCCTCAGCGCCCTGGAGGCACTGTCGCTGGGCGTACCGGTGGTCCACACCGGGGCCGGCGGCCTGGCCGAGGTCACCCGGCACGCCACCGGAACCCTCGCCTTCCGCGCGGACCTCACCCCCGCCGCGCTCGCCGCGGCCATCCGCGAGGCGACCGTGGGGACACCATCGGATCGGAGACAGACGATCGCGAAATGGTACGCGGAAGAGTACGCGTTCGACCGGTGCGTGCAGCGGTGGCAGACCCTCTACCGGTCGCTCCTCTGATGGCCACGCAGACGCTGACCGTCGTCACGGTGCTCTACCGCTCCGCCGACATGCTCGCCGACACGCTGCCGACCTGGGTGCGCAGCGCTGCCGGACTGCCGGTGAACTTCGTCTTCGCCGACAACTGGCCCGAGGACGGCTGCGACAAGGTGATCGCCGAGTTGCTCGACGCCGACCGGTACACCTACCTGCCCGACTCGTCGAACCCTGGCTTCGCGGCCGGGTGCAACCGGTCCGTCGCGGCCGTGCCGGACGGGCACGTGATGCTGCTGAACCCGGACGTCTGGCTGCCCGAGGACGCACTGACCAGGATCTTCGCCGCCATCGCCGAGGACCCCGGTGCACCGGTCGCGGTCGGCCTCGCCATGCACGGCGGCGAGTACGTCGGCATCGACCTCAACCCGATCTCGCTCTTCATCGACCGGCCGATCGACGCGGCCCGCGGACCGCTGGGACCGTCGGGCGGCGCCGCCGTCTTCCCGATCGAGCTCTGGCGTCGTTTCGGTGGGCTCTACGAGCACCTGTTCGCCTGGGGCGAGGACGCCGACCTGGCGTTCCGGCTCTACGCCAGCGGTCTGCGTACCCGGGCGCTGGACCTGGTGCTGCCGCACGCCGGTGGCCACAGCGTCGAGGGCGACAGCAAGCTGCTCGGGTTCCGGGCCTTCCTGCTCGCCCGCAACAGGGTGCTGGTGGCGGCCAGGACCTTCACCCGGCCGCTGATGGTCTTCGCGATCCCGCTGATCGTGGTGGCGCACTGCGGCCTGGCCCTGCGGCGGATCCGCCAGGGCCTGCTGCGGCCGTTCCTGCGGGGGGTGTGGCGCGGCCTGCGGGAGGCGCCGGGTGCCCGCCGGCAGTGGACCGGTGCGCGGTTCGGAATCGCTTCGCTGTTGGGTTACCTGAGGGTTCGGAGAGCGGGATGACCAGACACCTCTGGAGTGTGGTGACCGTCACCTACAACTCGGCGGACGCGCTGAGGCAGTGCTGGGGCGGTGTACCCAAGCCCTACGAATGGATCGTCGTCGACAACAACTCGACTGACGACTCGGCCGAGGTCGCGCAGGAGTTGGGCGCGCGGGTCATCCGGCTGCCGGAGAACGTCGGCTTCTCCAAGGCGAACAACGTCGCCGTACGCCAGGTGACCACCGAGTACGTCCTGTTCGCCAACCCGGACCTCGAAGTGCGCCCGGACGGCCTCGACGTGCTGCGGGGCCATCTTGAGGTGCACGGTGGACTGGCCGCCCCGCAGTTGCTCTCCTCGGCCGGCACCCTGCAACCCAACGGGCGTGGTTTCCCCTACGCCACGGCCAAGCTGGGCAACCGGAAGATCTGGCCGCTGTCCCGGATGCACGCCTCGTACCGGCTGATCGCCGATCCCGGCGAGTCGATCTGGGTGGCCTGGGTGATGGGGGCCGCGGTTGCCGCCCGGACGGCGGACTTCATGCGCATCGGCGGCTGGAACGAGCGGTTCTTCCTCTACTACGAGGACCACGAGCTCGGCCTGCGCGCCTGGCGGCACGGTGAGCCGGTGGCGCTGATCGGCGACGTCCGGTGGACCCACCACTGGGCCCGCGCCACCAACTCGTTCCGGTGGTCGAAGGCGCACACCTTCGAGATCGAGAGCGCCCGGACGTTCTACGGCATGTTCCCCGAGTTCATGGTCGGCATGCCGCCGGCACCGCGCCGTCATCCCCGGGCGGCGGCCCTGATCGGGTCACCGGTGCGGGCCACGCACATTCCGACCGGGGCCTAGGCCTAGGATCCGAGCGCGCGGGCGGCCGCCCCGCGACCAGGGAAGGGAGCGCCGATGCCGCAGCCGGAACGTCCGGTCGCACCGGTCACGCCGCAGTCGGTGCTCAGCCCGCTGACCAGTTCGGCGATGTTCCTCGTCGTCACCATCGACCCCGGCGGCGAGCAGGTCGTACGGGATCTGCTCGCCGACATCGCCGGGCTGCAACGGTCGGTCGGCTCCCGGGCCGAGTCGGCCGCGCTCTCCTGCGTCACCGGCATCGGCGCGCTGGCCTGGGACCGGCTGTTCGCCGGGCCGCGTCCGGCCGGGCTGCACCCGTTCCGGGAGTTCGCGGGTTCCCGGCACCGCGCCGTGGCGACCCCCGGCGACCTGCTGTTCCACCTGCGGGCGGGGCAGCTCGACCTCTGCTTCGAACTGGCCTCGCAGATCATGAGGCGGCTGGCCGGGGCGGCGCGGGCGGTCGACGAGGTGCACGGCTTCAAGTACTTCGACGGGCGCGACCTGCTCGGCTTCGTCGACGGTACGGAGAATCCCACCGGTGCGGCCGCGCACTCGGCGGTGGTGATCGGCGACGAGGACCCGGACTTCGCCGGTGGCAGCTACGTCGTGGTGCAGAAGTACCTGCACGACCTGACGGCCTGGAACGCGCTGCCGGTCGAGGCGCAGGAGAAGGTGATCGGGCGGACCAAGCTCGACAACATCGAGCTGGACGACGAGGTCAAGCCGACGAACTCGCACGTGGCGCTGAACGTGATCGAGGACGCGGACGGCCGGCAGCGGCAGGTGCTGCGGGACAACATGGCCTTCGGATCGCCGGGACGGGGCGAGTTCGGCACCTACTACATCGCCTACTCGGCCACGCCCGAGGTGACCGAGCGGATGCTGGAGAACATGTTCGTCGGTGATCCGCCGGGCAACTACGACCGGATCCTGGACTTCTCCACGGCGGTGACCGGGAACCTCTTCTTCGTACCCTCCCTCGACTTCCTGGACGACCTGCCCGACCGGTAGCCGGTGCGGGCACGGCGCGGCAGATCGCCTTCGCGGCCGCCGGATATAGCGCGATTGATGGCGGCTCTGTCCGATGTGGACCTGGACCGTCGGTGAATCGGGTTGGCAAATGCGGGTGCCAGCTATAGCGCCGGGGCGATCGACGGGGTAGAAACACACCGATCCCTTCCTTCGCGGCTTGGACCGGGCCGGGTCGGCAAAGAGAGCGCTCTCTTCGCCGGTCGGTGACGACTCGCCGCCGTCCCCGATAGGCAGGTCGATGAAACCGATCCACGACCAGGGCGTACGAGCCAACGCGCGCCCGCGTACCGGTGGCACGCTGCGCCGCCTCGGCACGGTCATCTCCTCGGCCGCGTTGCTCACCGCCGGCGGCCTGGTGCCGCTCGCCGGCAGCGCGTCCGCACACTGGGGCGGACGCCCCGATTTCGGACCGAACGTATTCATCTACGACCCGTCGACACCGGTCGCCCAGATCCAGGCCAAGTTCGACGAACTCTTCGCACAGCAGGAAGAGAACGAGATGGGTACGGACCGGTACGCCATCCTGTTCAAGCCCGGCCAGTACGACGTCAACGGCAAACTCGGCTACTACACCACCGTCGCCGGCCTCGGCCAGTCCCCGGACGACGTCGACATCCGCGGTGCCGTACGCGTCATCGGCCAGGCCGACCCCGACTCGATCGCCGGCATCTCCTCCCTGACCAACTTCTGGCGCTCGGCGGAGAACCTCTCCGTGACGCCGACCGACTGGTCCAACCAGTGGGCGGTGTCGCAGGCGTCGCCGATGCGTCGGGTGCACATCAAGGGCGTGCTCTGGCTCGAACCCGGCAACGCCGGGTACTCCAGCGGCGGCTACATCGCCGACTCCAAGGTCGACGGGGTCACCATCAACGGCTCCCAGCAGCAGTGGCTCACCCGGGACAGCCACCTCGGCGACGTCTGGACCAACGGTGTCTGGAACCAGGTCTTCTCCGGTGTCGTCGGGGCACCCGAAACCGGCTTCCCCAACCCGCCGTACACCACGCTGCCGACCAGCCCGGTCACCCGCGAGAAGCCCTACCTGTACGTCGACGCGCGCGGCGACTACCGCGTCTTCGTGCCGACCCTGCGGCACAACACCTCCGGCACCACCTGGGGTGACGGGCAGCGCGAGCAGGGCTACTCGCTGCCGATCGGCGACTTCTACATCGCCAAGCCGTCCGACAGCGAACACACCATCAACAACGCCCTCGCGCGCGGCAAGCACCTGCTGCTCACCCCCGGCGTCTACCACCTCGACCGGGCCCTGCGGGTCAAGCACAAGAACACCGTCGTACTCGGCCTCGGCATGCCGAGCCTCGCCCCCGACCGGGGCGACGCGGCACTGCGGATCGACGACGTCGACGGCGTACGGATCGCCGGGGTGCTGGTCGACGCCGGTGCGCGCGAATCCGACGTGCTGGTCGAGGTCGGTGACCGGCACAGCCGCAAGGACCACTCCCGCAACCCGATCTCGTTGCAGGACGTCTTCTTCCGCATCGGCGGCCCGTGGGTCGGCAAGGCCAAGACCAGCCTCGTCGTGAACAGCGACGACACCATCATCGACAACATCTGGGCCTGGCGCGGCGACCACGGCAACGGCATCGGCTGGTCGGAGAACACCGCCGACACCGGTGTCGTCATCAACGGCGACGACGTGACCGCGTACGGGCTCTTCGTCGAGCACTACCAGAAGTACCAGACCATCTGGAACGGCGAGGACGGCCGGACGATCTTCTACCAGAGCGAACTGCCGTACGACCCGCCGAGCCAGGCCGCCTGGACCAGCCCCACCGGCAAGGGCTACGCCTCCTACAAGGTCGGCCGGCACGTACGCGAACACGAAGCCTGGGGGCTCGGCGTCTACTCGTACTTCAACCAGGAGGTCGACATCCGCGCCGACCGGGGCATCGAGGTGCCGCAGACCCCGAAGGTCAAGTTCCACAACATGGTCACCGTCTTCCTCGACGGCAGCGGCGGAATCGAACGGACCATCAACGACGCCGGCACCCCGGTCGTCGGCTCGTACGGCACCAGCACCATCGTGAGCTACCCCGAAAGCTGACCGGGACAGCGGTCAGCACCACCGGCGGGGGGGGGGGGGGGGGCCCCCGGGGCGGGGCACCCCCCCCTCCCCCACTGGTCCTCACTAGTTGGTTCCGGCC
>NZ_JBVJHT010000013.1:114226-205594 GCF_055586685.1 Micromonospora sp. NPDC049529 | reverse complement strand
ACCTCCCCTCCCCCCCCCCCCACCCCCCCCCCCCCCCCCCCCCCCCCCCCCCCCCCCCCCCCCCCCCCCCCCCCCCCCCCCCCCCCCCCCCCCGCTGCCGTCTCCAGTTGTCAGCCGCCGGTGGATCCGGCCGGTCCCGTACAACCGAATCCCGGTGGCGCCCGTCAGTAGAGGGGATCCCAGGGAGGTAGTCGCCGGATGCGCGAAGGATCGGAACGCGAATACATCGAGTACGTCACCGCCCGGCTGCCCGTACTGCGCCGGATGGCGTACTCGCTCTGCGGGGACGAGCACCAGGCCGACGACCTGGTCCAGGAGGCGGTCACCAAGCTCTACGTGAGCTGGGCGAAGTCCTCGCGGGCCGACTCGCTCGACGCACTCGTACGGGTGATCCTCGTCCGCGCCTTCCTGGACAGCCAGCGCAAGGGGTGGTGGAAGGTCCGCCTCTTCGGCGACCCGCCCGACGTACGCCGCAGCACCGACCAACCCACCGAGGACCGGACCGTCCTGCACGCCGCGCTGGCCCGGGTACCGCCCCGGCAGCGGGCCGTCCTGGTCCTGCGCTACCTGCACGACCTGCCGGTCAACGAGGTGGCCGAGGCGCTCGGCTGCTCCCCCGGCACGGTCAAGAGCCAGACCTCGCACGGGCTGAAGGCACTGCGCCGGCTGCTCGGCGACCGGGACCTCGTCGCAGCGACAACGGTTGTCGACCGTCCGACACCGGCGGCCGTCGGCATGACACGGGAAGGATGAGAGATGGAGAACGAAGACGAGTACGCGATTGCCCTGCTGCGTCGGCTCGACGACGAGCCGTCCACCCCGAGTCGGGTGGACCTCGGCAGGGCGATCGTCGAGGGGGGACGCCGCCGCCGGACCCGGCGCGTGCTCGGCGGAGGGAGTGCGGTCGTACTGGTGGCGGCCATGGTGGCAACCGTGCCGGTCGCGCTGACCGCGCTGCGGCCGGAGCCGTCCGTACCGAAGAACCAGGCGGCCGACGTGGCCGCCTCGGCCACCCCCACAGCCGCCGCCCGGCCGGCACCGCCCGCGCCACCGACCGGCTGCTTCGTCGAACGGCTGCCGTTGCCGAACAAGGAGCCGATGAGCCTGGTCACCGGCGCCGACCCGACCGGACGGTTCATCGCCGGCCGGACCTACCCGAAGGAGCGGCGGGCCAGTTACCCGATCCTGATCTGGGACAACGGGGTACCGCACCAGATCGTCCTACCCGGCGCCGACCAGTCCCTGACCGACATCAACACCGCTGGCGTCGCCGTCGGCTCGGGCTGGCTCGACGACGGCCAGCACGCGTACGTCTACCGGGACGGGAAGGTCAGCCCGCTGCCCGCGAAGGGCACCTCGGGGGCGCGGGCGATCAACGATGCCGGGCAGATCGTCGGGACCCGGGACGACGCGGGCGACTCGAAACCGATTCGTTGGCCCAGCGCGTCGGCCCAGCCGGTCGACCTGCCGCTGCCCGGCGCCGACTGGACCGGCCAGGTCACCGGCATCGACGAGGACGGGACCATGGTCGGCCTGCTGAGTGCGGGTCGACGCGACGGCGGGCAGCTCGCGCCGGGCGCCACCGACGATCCGGCTCGGGCGAAGTCGCCGACCAGGTCGGGTGGGTTCCGGGCGGTGGGCTACCTGTGGCTCCCCGACGGGTCGATGCGGGAGCTGCCCAAGCCGACCGTGGCGGGCCAGCCGGTGGACGAGTTCCGGCCGAACAGCATCCGCAACGGCTGGATCACCGGGACCGCGGTCAGGTACGACGACGCCGGTGACCTGAAGATGACCGCCGCCCGCTACCACCTGCCGACGAACGAGTTCGTCGACTTCCCGACCGGATCGTTCGCTCCGGAGGACGGCAACCGCTCGGGTTGGGTCGGCGGCACCCTGCCGGACGGGCGCCTGGCGCTGATAACCGACACCATGATGGTGGAGCTGCCCTTCGTGGAGCCGCACGAGCTGATGTCCGGGGACCGTGTGCTGACGGTGAGCGACGACGGGCGGACGATCACCGGACAGAGCGAGGACGCCGACAACGTCATCCAGGCCGTGGTCTGGAAATGCCGCTGACCGACGTCGCCGCCGATCCCCGTGCCGCCTTCACCGGGTACGGGGATCGGCGACTCGCTGCCCCGCTGCCGCCCCGGTCAGTTCCTGCCGGACGGCAGGCTCTCGGCAAGACGGTCCAGCAGTGTCCGCAGCTCGTCGTACGCCCCGGCCGGAATCTTGCCGTCCTCACGCAGGTCGACCAGCTTGTCGCGGACGTCGGCGACCCGTTTCGCGGCTTCCCTCGGCTCGCCCTCGTTGAGCTTCTGCGCGGCGTCGTCGAGCTTGTCCTGCAGGTCCTCGGCCACGTCGGCCTCCACCCCTCCGGCCCGCACCTGAAGATCGAGCGTCGTCTGCACGGCGAGCAGACGCGCGGTCACGATGCCCGCCCCGCGGCTGGCGGAACCGGTGCTGGAAGCGGCGGCGGAACGGGCGGAGGGGTTGTTGGCCGGGTTGGCGGCAGCGGTGGTCGGGACGGTCGTGGGTGCGGGTACACCGGCTGACGTGCCGGGGAGCGCGGCGTCGCCCGCCGGACCGTCGTCCGCGTTGAAACGAGTGGTGAGCAGGACGCCGATCACGACGGCGGCGAGCAGGAACGCGCCGAGGGTCGCCGCCCGCAGTCGCCGGGAACCGGCTCCCGCACCGTGCCGGTCGGTGACCTGCCCCTCGTCGAGAGCGGGCAGCGTGCGGGTCCGGTCCGCGACCGAGGCGGCGGCGCGTACCGGGCCGGTCGGACCGGGCGCGGACGGCGGGGCGGCAACGCCGCCGACCACCACCGTCTGCTGCTCGTCGGCCGACCGCTGTCCGTCCGACGGCTGGCCGGGAGAGTGGTGGCCGGACGTGCTGGGAGCGGCGGCGGGAAGCTCGACGGGGGGCAGGGCGGCCAGGCGGTGGCGTACGTCGGTGGCGGTGACCGGCCGGTCGGCGGGATCCTTGGCCAACAGCTGACCGACCAGGCGATCGAGGCCGGCCGGAACCCCGGGACGCACGGACGACAGGGGAGGTACGGGGTCGTGCAGGTGCTGCCACAACACCTGGAGCGGGTTGTCCCCGGTGAACGGTGGCTGACCGGTGAGCATCGCGTACAGCAGGCAGCCCAGCGCGTACAGGTCGGTGCGCGCGTCCACCGGATTGCCGGCGGCCTGCTCCGGCGCCATGTAGTGGCTGGTGCCGACCGTGGTGGCCGGCGCGGTCAACGTCGCCTGGCCGCCGTGCAGCAGGCGGGCGATGCCGAAGTCGCACACCTTCACCGCACCGGTCGGGTCGAGCAGGATGTTCGCCGGCTTGATGTCGCGATGCACCACCCCGGCGGCGTGTGCCGTGGCGAGCGCGCCGCAGACCTGCCCGGCGATCTCCAGGGCCCGGTCGAGCCCGAGCGGGCCGTCGGCGAGCATGGTCGCGAGGTTGGGCCCGTCGACCAACTCCATCACCAGGTACGGCTCGTCACCGTCGCTGCCGACGTCGTGTACGGCCACGATGTTGGGGTGGGTCAGCCGGGCTGCCGTACGCGCCTCACGGTCGAACCGTTCGAGCATGCTCGGGTCGGCAATGCCGGCCGGATTCAGTAGCTTCACCGCCACTGACCTGCCCAACCGTAGATCGACGCCGCGCCAGACCACCGCCATCCCGCCCCGGCCCAGCATCGTTTGCAGTTCATAACGATCACCTATTACACGCCCGGCCACGCGCCCACCTTGACACATCGAACCGGCAGCCCGCTCGCAGGGCACAATCGCGCGGTCTCCCGGACAAGGTGGACGGTCGCGAAGCGTACCGGTGCCCCGTGGCGTGTTGCCCGCTTGATTTTCGCAATATCAACTGCCGGATCGGCTAGGTTTTCGGGATGAGCTTGCTGGGTGACGCGGTGGCGGTGCTGGACGAGCGCGGGGTGCTGGACCGGCTGGGTCGGCTGATCCAGCAGGTGTACCGGCGGGCCGCTGATCGGCACGAGCCGGAGCTCGGCGACGACGCGATGAGTTTCGGAACCACGGTGTGGCGCAACCTGGTGCATCTCGGTCAGGCCGAGTTCAACGGTGTCGACGGGGTTCGGGCCCGACTCGACGACAACTCGCTGGAGATCCTGTGCGCGGGTTACGTGGTGCGGCTGTACTCGTTGCAGGGCGGGATCGAGTCGATCCGCTGGGAGGGTAGCGAGGCGCGGCTGGGCGGTGCGGTGGAGAACAGCCGCGACCGGCAGCTGGCGTTCGACGACGAGGGCCAGTTCCCGGAGGTGTTCGCGGGCGTGGTGCCACCGAAGCGGCACGTACGGATCGCGCACACCGGGGACGTCGCCACCGGTGAGGCGGTGGCGTACATCGGGCTGCCGAGGGACAACCGCGACGGTGGCTCGCCGTGGTTCGAGGTCACCCCGTGGCTGGGCGCCTCGGCCGTGGTCGGTACGCCGTTGCCGGTCGCCGACGGCCGCGTCGTGGTGCCGCAGTCGCGGCATGACGAACTGCCGATCCCCGAGCTTGACCTGCTCGCCCTGCGGCCTGGCCGGGTGTCCGGCCGGTCGGCGTGACGAGGGCACTACGACCGCCGGTTCCGGCTGCTGCCGCCGCCGCAGGTTTCGAGCCCCACGCCCTGGCGCTCGCCCGTCGGTGGCGGCGCATGCGCAAGAACGAACTCGCCCGGCAGGTCGGCGTGACCGCGGCCGCGGTCAGCCAGTACGAGCTGGCGCAGGCCCGTCCGTCGGCGGCGGTGCTGGCCCGGCTGGCGTTGGCGCTGTCGATGCCGGTCGAGTTCTTCGCCGCCGGGTTCCCCGCCCCGGTCACCCCGGGGCACGCGCATTTCCGCAGCCTCCGTACGGCCACCCAGGCCGAGCGGGATCAGGCGGAGGCGTTCGGCGAGATCGCCTGGCGGGTGGTCGAGGTGGTCGAGCGGCACCTGCTGCTGCCCGAGTTGCGGTTGCCGCACCTGGACCTGGCCGAGCCGGCCGGCCCGGACGGCGTACGGGACGCAGCCGCGGCGGCGCGTGCGGCATTCGGCCTCGGGGCGGCGCCGGTGGCGCACACGGTGCGACTGCTGGAGTCGTACGGGGTGATCGTGCTGGCCCTGCCCGACGTCTCCGAACGGGTCGACGCCTTCTCCCACTGGTACGGGCAGCGTCCGTTCGTGTTCCTCAACCCGGACAAGGACGACAAGGCCCGCTCCCGGATGGACGCCGCGCACGAACTCGGCCACCTGCTGATGCACCACGACGCCGAGCCGGGCAGCCAGCTGCTGGAGCGGGAGGCCACCGCGTTCGCGTCCGAGTTCCTCGCTCCCGGCGCGGTGTTGCGGGCCGAGCTGCCGGCGCGGCTCGACTTCGACCGGCTGCACGAGCTGAAGCGCCGGTGGGGAATCAGCCTGAAAGCGTTGATCTACCGGGGACACGAGCTCGGCATCTACCGCGACCACACCTACCGGCGGGGGATGAGCCTGCTCGCCCAGTGGGGCTATCCGGAGCCCGGCGACCTCGGCCCCCGTGAACAGCCGTCGCTGCTCGGCAGGGCCGTCGAAATCCTCGACCGGCAACGGGTGTCCACCGGCAGCCTCGCCAGACAGACGGGGCTACCTCCGTCGCTCACCCACGCCGTCATCGACGCCGGCACCGAACGTCTCCCCGCCCTGCGGCTGAGCCCCGACGTCCCGAATCCGTGATCCGTGCGGAGGTGAACCGGTCATGCCCCGTGGCCCGCGATTCGTGCACCGGCGGAATAACCCGTCACCAGATCGGGGGTTCGACGGAAGCCCCTGTCGAACAGGTCGACCGAGGTCATTGGTAGACACCCTGAAGGGAACGAATGCCGACATGAACCCTTTGCGACGGTGAAATCGGGGTGTCGTGCGGGGGCGGGTTACGCCCGGTGTCCGGCAGTCCTCCCGCCACATTGTCCGGTAGACGGTCCGAACCGCATCTCTCGGGATGCGGTCTCGGCTCGTCGGCACCATCCTCGGCAGCAGACGCGCCGAGTGGCGCCGCGTTCATCGGTCCACCCGTGCCCACCCTGCGATAGGCTGGTGCCCGTCGGGTGATACCACCGGCAGCGGCGATCGACCATAAACGGCGGTCATTGTGTTACCCACGTTCTCTGCCCGTGCCGGATCACATCCGGGCGGGCGCTTTGGTCGGCGGCCCGGAAACCGGCAGGCACCTGTCAAGCGATGGAGGGCGTTTCGTGAGCGGCATCGGAGCGGACACGAGCAGGTCCGAGCAGAGCACCGTCGTTGACGCCGTACGGATGGGCGACGAACTGGCGTTCACCGATCTCAGTGAGCGCTACCGGCGCGAGTTGCAGGTGCACTGCTACCGCATGCTCGGTTCGTTCGACGACTCGGAGGACCTGGTCCAGGAGACGTTCCTGCGCGCCTGGCGCAGGCGGGAGAGCTTCCAGGGGCGATCCACCTTCCGGGCCTGGCTGTACCGGATCGCCACCAACGCCTGCCTGGACTTCCTCGACCGCCACCCGCGCCAGCCGCGCCGGTCGTTCGCCCCGCTCGGTGGCGGCCACGCGGGTGCGGACCGACTGCCGTTGCCGCAGGTCGAGGTGCCCTGGTTGCAGCCGTACCCGGATCGGTTGCTCGAACCGGTCGCCCCGTCCGAGGTCCAACCGGACGCGGCGGTCGTCGCCAAGGAGACGATAGAGCTGGCCTTCCTCGCCGCCATCCAGCATCTGCCGCCCAAGCAGCGGGCGGTGCTGATCATGCGGGACGTGCTCGGCTGGTCGGCCAACGACACCGCGGCGTTGCTGGACGGCACCGTCGCGGCGGTCAACAGCGCACTGCAACGGGCTCGGGCCACGCTGAAGCTCCACCTGCCCGAGCGACGGATCGAGTGGTCGTCGTCCACCGATCCGAGCGACGAGGAACGAGCGGTGTTGCAGCGTTACGTCGAGGCGACCGAGCGGGCCGACCTGGTGGGGCTGGCGGCGCTGCTGCGGGAGGATGCCCGCTTCACGATGCCGCCCACGCCGGCCTGGTTCGAGGGGCGGTCGGCCATCATCGCGAGCTGGGCTCCGGCGATGGTCGGTCCCGGGGCGTGGCCGGGCTGGCGGCACGTGTTCACCCGGGCCAACCGGCAACCGGCAGCCGCCTCCTACGTACGCGGGCCGGGGGAGTCGACGTACCGGGCACTGGGCCTCGAAGTGCTGCGGATCGAGGGCGGTGTGGTAACGGAGATCACCACTTTCCAACCGCAGGTCTTCCCCGCCTTCGGGCTGCCGCTGACAGCCTGACGGACAGCGGTCGGGCGGTGTCCCATGGGGACCGTCCGATCCACCCGCGCCCAGCCCGGTCGTGACCAGCGAAACCGCTGGTCACGCGGCTTTGTGTGCCCGTTTGTCGATCCCGCCGATCCGTTTCCCGATCGTCTTTCCATCGCAGCGATGAGTTTTTCCGACCATGACCGTCTCAAGTAGGGCCACGTCAGAACGACGCCCGAGGGAGATGGTGCGGGATGGGATAGCACCACATGCTCAACCATGCAGTGGGATTTCGTCAGCTTATGCCCGTTTCTAGCAATCCCCGTGGGTGGGGGAGGAACACGGACGCGCTGGTGCCCCTCGACGTGAACTGCCAATGGTCAAGGGCGACAAGGAGTACGTCTTCGTGGGGCCGAACGGTCGGACGGACCTGCTCGGTCTGTTCGACGGCCGCAGGCAGCTCATCACCATCTACAACCATCACGACCGTTACGAAGAGTAACACCCGCTCGCGCCCCCGTACTCACTTGCTCGATCACCACAGAAAGGTCTTCCATGGACGCGAATACGGCAACTCCGGAAGCCGGCCCCAAGGCCGGCCGACGGGAGTGGCTGGGTCTGGCGGTGCTGGCCCTGCCCACGCTGCTGCTGTCACTGGATCTCAGCGTGTTGCACCTGGCGCTTCCCCATCTGAGCGCCGACCTCGGCGCCGGCAGCATCCAGCAGTTGTGGATCATCGACATCTACGGCTTCATGATTGCCGGCTTCCTGATCACGATGGGTAGTCTCGGCGACCGGATCGGCCGGCGCAAACTGCTGCTGATCGGCGCGGCGCTGTTCACCGTCGCCTCGGTGGCGGCCTCGCTCTCGACCTCGCCCGAGATGCTGATCGTGACCCGGGCGCTGATGGGCATCGCCGGCGCGACCCTGATGCCGTCCACCCTGGCACTGATCAGCAACATGTTCCACGATCCCGCGCAGCGGGGAGCGGCCATCGGGGTCTGGGTGGCCTGCTTCATGGGCGGTATGGCGATCGGTCCCCTGATCGGCGGAGCGATCCTGGAGGTCTTCTGGTGGGGCGCGGTGTTCCTGCTGGCGGTTCCGGTGATGGTGCTGCTGCTGGTCGCGGGTCCGGTGCTGCTGCCGGAATTCCGCGACGAAAGCGCGACCGGCCGGATCGACCTGCTCAGCGTGGCGCTGTCCCTGGGCACGCTCCTGGCCATCGTGTACGGCATCAAGGAGCTCGCCAAGGATGGTTGGCAGCCGATCCCGGTGGCGGTCGTCGTGGTCGGCCTGGCCCTCGGTGCGCTGTTCGCGCTCCGGCAGCGCCGGCTGGCCGAGCCGCTGATGGACCTGAGCCTGTTCGGGAACAAGTCGTTCAGCGGAGCCCTGGTGATCGCGCTGTTCGGCGCCGCCATCGGTGGCGGAACGATCCTGGTCGTCAACCTCTACCTGCAGATGGTCGAGGGCCTCAACCCGTTGCGGGCCGGTCTGCTGATGCTGCCCTCCGGCATCGCCCTGGTGGCCACCGCGATGATCGCGCCAGCGATCGCCCGTACGGTCCGCCCGGCCTACGTGGTCGCGGGCGGTCTGTTCATCGCGGCCGTCGGGTACCTGCTGCTGACCCAGGTGGACAGTGGCGGCGGAGTGCTCCTCCTGATCATCGGCGTCGTCATCAGCAGCGCCGGCAGCGGGCCGCAGGCCGCGCTGAGCACCGAACTCGTGCTCAGGAACGCACCGCCGGAGAAGGCCGGTTCCGCCGCCTCCATCTCCGAGACCAGCGGTGAGCTCGGCATGGCCCTCGGCTTCGCGGTGATGGGCAGCATCGCCACCGCCGTGTACGGCAACGTGCTGACCGGCACCCTGCCGAGCGCGGCCGGGGAAGAGGCGACGCGCAGCGCGGAGGAGAGCATCGTCGGTGCCGTCGCCGTGGCCGAGCAGCTTCCCGGCGCGGTCGGTGCCGAGGTGCTCGAAAGCGCTCGTGCCGCGTTCACCAGCGGTCTGCACGCCGTCGCGATCGTCAGCGCCATCCTGCTCGTCTGCCTGGCCGTGATCGCGATCACCACCCTGCGGCACGCGCCGCCGACCGGTGCGGAGCAGCCCGCCGAAGAGGCGGACGCCGACGCGCCGGCGGTTCAGGTCGGCGGCTGACCGGCCGGTGCTGAACCCGGATTCGTCGCGCTGCCGGGAGGCCGATTTTTCCAGCCGGCCTCCCGGCGGCACGGCGGCCGATCCGGGCTCCGTGCGATGTCGGTGCGTTCCCGGTGCCCGCCGGTGCGCCCCAACCCCTGTCCTGGTGCCGGGATGGCAGGGTACGGCGTCCGGGAGCCACGGGCCGACCGGCAACGAGGGCCCGGCTGCGACGGATGTTCGTCGCGGCCGGGCCCTCGTTGTATGAGCTGGTCACCGCAGGTACGGCGAGCCGGTTTCCCCGCTCGTCGCGTCGATTGCGAGCTGACCGGCGTTACCCGGCCCGGCTCGCGGCGGCGGGCTGACCGGCGAGCGCCGCGTTCGCCGCGGGCAGTGGCGTGGCGCCGCTGATCAGGTCGGCCGCCTTCTCTGCGATCGCGATGACCGCGGCGTTCGGGTTACCCCGGATTCCCCTGGGGATGACCGACGCGTCGACCACCCGAAGCCCGTCGATCCCCTCGACCTGAAGGTCGGTGTTGACCACGGAGCCGATCGCACAGGTGCCGACCGCGTGGTAGATCGAGTGGGCGTACCGACGGATGTAGGTGCGCAGGTCGGCGTCGGACTCGGAGGCCGGCGGCCGGTACGACGCCTCGGTGTAGGACTCCAACGCCTTCTGGCGGGCGATCTCCAGGCCGATCCGGATACCCGCGATCGCGGCCTGCACGTCCGCCTCCTCGGCGAAGTAGTTGTGCACGATCTTCGGCTTGGTCGTCGGATCGTCGGAGGCGAGCATCACGCTGCCCTGACTGAGCGGGGTGAGCACGGACGGACCGAAGGAGAAGGCGTGATGGGTGGGGGTGCCCAGACCGCCGTCGACGAACATGACCGGCGCCGCGAGATATTCCACGTCCGGGGCGGGAAGGTCGGCTCTGGTCCGGACGAAGCCACCGGCCTCGGGGCCGTTCGAGGTCAGCGGCCCCCGCCCCTCGGCCGCGAACCGGGCAACGTTGGCCGGCTCGGCAGCGGCCAGCAGGCTGATCGGATGCGGGTGGGTGAAGACGAGCGGCACGAAGGTGTGGTCGTGCAGGTTCTGGCCGACCAGCGGCTGATCCAGGTTGACCGGAATGCCCAGTGCGCTCAGTAGGCCCGCGGGACCGACACCGGAGAGCATCAGTAGCTGCGGCGAGTTGTACGCACCCCCGGCCAGGATGACCTCCCGCCGCGCCTCGATCGTGATCTCCTCGCCCAGCCGGCGGCCGACCACACCGGTCGCGCGGCCCTTGGTGATGAGAACCCGGTGCACCTGGAGGTCCGACTCCACGGTGAGGTTCGGCCGGTGTAGCGCGGGGTGCAGGTACGCGGTCGACGAACTCTCCCGCCTGCCGTCGCGCTGGGTCACCTGGAAGAACCCGAAACCGTCCTGTTCGGACCCGTTGAAGTCCGGGTTGACGGCGTGTCCGGCCTGGCTGGCGGCGTCGACGAAGGCCGCCGCCATCGGGTTGTTCGATCGACCGTCGGACACCGCGAGCGGCCCGCCGACCGCGTGGTACGCGGACTCACCACGGTCGTTGTCCTCGGAGCGCTTGAAGTAGGGCAGCAGGTCGTCGAAGCCCCACCCCGGCTGGTTCCACTCGTCGAAGTCGAGCCGGTTGCCGCGTACGTAGATCATCGTGTTGATCGAACTCGATCCGCCCAGCACCCGACCCCGGGGCAGGTAGATACGGCGGCGGTCCAGGAACGGCTCTTCGTGGGTGTCGTAGTCCCAGTCGAGTTCCGTACGGAACAGTTTGCCGAACGCGGCCGGTACGTGGATGTTCGGCGAGCTGTCCTTCGGGCCCGCTTCCACCAGGCACACCGTCACCCCGGGGTCCTCGCTCAGCCGTGCCGCGAGTACACATCCGGCCGACCCGGCGCCGACGATCACATAGTCGTACATGTGCTCCTCCACTAGTCGAGCTCCGCAGGGATGAGCCGGCGGGTTTGGGTGATGTGGTTGACGCCACGACGGACCCTCGGCGGACGTGATGGATCGCCATCTCCGTACGCCCTCGGGAACTGCTCTGGAAAGGTTCCGCCGAAACGGCGGCATGAATGTGCGCGAATTTCCTAACGGCCCTTATGCAACCTGTCGCCGGGCAGAATCAGGCGTCCGGGTGGCCTCGCGTTCGGTGACGGTGGCTGGGACAGTGGGCATGCGATTCCTCCGTGGAGTAGACGCAAGTCGTGGGCTGACGCCGGGTAGCTGTGTGGGACCGGCTCGCGGAAAGCGGGCCGACCCAGGCCCGTCGGGCCCGACGTTGCCATCGTCTTTCGATTCGGGATGCATCCGCATCTCTCCGCTTGCGGCGTTGACGTTTCGATTCCGTGAGCCGGCGAGCCGTGGCGGGAATTTCCGCCTGCTGCTCAGCCTCACTCGGCTCAGCCGGGTCCGCGCCGACGGTGGCGGTGGACCCGGCATCGGCTCCCCACGCGCGCGCGCCCGTTGCCGGCGGGATCCGCTGCCCGGTACCACTCGGACGTCCATAAATTGAGCACGATCGAAGGAGCGCTGGCTCGCCCAATTTGTCATTCTTGGTGGGCCGTCCGGGTGACCTCGGCAGGGTCACGCACGGCGGAAGTAGGAGTTGATCATACGAAGATCATCGGCGGAGATTCTTCGTTGTGGCTGAAGTACCTCAGACGAACGGGGGAAAAACCGTGACGCAGCCATCGGGGATCGATGTTTCGACGAGGGAATCCGAACCTCGGCCGACGGAGCCGGCGACGGCCGGCAAGGGTGGTTCACCTTCCACACGTCCGCGGTCCTGGTGGCGCCGTCCCTGGGTGCTGCCCGCCGCGGTGATCGCGTACCTGTTCATCGTGCTGTTCGTCCCGCCGTACCTGACCTTCGATCCCAGTCTGGCTCGGGTGAATCTGCGCGACGACGTCTCGTGGCACTACGGCGTCCTGGTCGCGCACGTCCTGTTCGGTGTGGTGGCGATGGCGACGGTGCCGTTCCAGTTGTGGCCCCGCTTCCGGCAGCGTTTCCCGGTGGCGCACCGCTACATGGGCCGGGCCTACGTCTTCGTGGGCGTGATCCCGTCCGCGCTGCTGGCGTTGGTGATCACGCCGTTCGCGGCCGGGCCGGCGGGTAACGCGATCGGCGGGCTGCTCTGGCTCGCGGCCAGCGTCTACGGCTGGCGGATGGCCCGCCTGCGCCGGTACCAGTCGCACCGCCGTTTCATGATCTACAGCTTCGCCCTGTGCATGCAGATCATCGAGGGCCGGGTCATGGTGCTGACCATTCCACACCTGCCCGGCTTCGATCAGTCATCGATGCCTCTGCTGCTCGAAACGGCGAGTTGGATCGGAGTCCTGCTCAATCTGCTCGCTGCCCAGTGGTGGCTGGAGTGGACCGCCCGCCGGAACAAGAGGTCGGCGGCACCGATCCGGGTGAGCTCGCCAACCCGCTAGCGACGTCAGAGTACGGCCAGACAAGCACACAACGAAAGTGGTGGAAACATGCAGGCAGCGGTCGTCCCGGAGGTCAACGCCAGGTGGGAGATCCAGGAGATCCCGACTCCCCGACCGGGTCCAGGAGATGTGCTGATCCGGGTGCGCGCCTCGGGTATCTGCGTCAACGACGTGCTGGCCACCCGTGGCGTCATCCCCTTCCCGGCGATCACCCCGGCGGTGACCGGCCACGAGCCGGTCGGTGAGATCGTCGAGGTCGGCGCCGGGGTCACCTCCCGGGCGGTCGGCGACCGGGTCGGCACCACCTGGGTGCAGGCCACCTGCGGTCGCTGCGACTACTGCCGGCTCAACCTGCCGGTCTCGGGGCAGGCGGCGATGAACTGCGCCGCTCCCCGTACGACGGGGTTCAGTGTTGCCGGCGGGCACGCCGAGTACCTGGTCGCCGCCGCCGCCGCCACGGTGCTGCTGCCCGAAGGACTCGCGTACGAGCTCGCCGCGCCGATCATGTGCGCGGGTTACACCAGTTGGAGTGCGCTGCGCCAGAGCGAACCGAAGCCGCACGAGCGGATCGCCGTGCTGGGCATCGGCGCGCTGGGACATCTCGCGGTGCAGTTCGCCCACGCCAGCGGGTACGAGACCATCGCCATCACCGGCTCGCCGGACAAGCACGAGGCCGCCAAGCAGTTCGGTGCCGACATCGTCGTGAGCAGCGGTGAGGAACTGCGCGACGTGGGGGGCGCCGACGTCATCCTGGACACCAGCGGCTCCTTTGAGGCCGCCGCGGACAGTCTGCACGGTCTGCGGCTCGACGGTCGGCTCGTGCTGGTGGGCCTGGACTCCTCCGGCGGATTCAATCTCGCGCCGGATCGCATGAAGCCGTTCTTCTCGCAGCGGCACCGCATCATGGGTGCCACCCACAGCGGGTTGAGCTACCTCACCGAGGCGCTGCAATTGGTCGCCCGGGGCCGGTGCACACCGGTGGTCGAGACCTACGCCAAGGAGCAGATTCCGGATGCGCTCGAACGGGTGGCAAACGGCGAGGTGCGTTTTCGGGCCGTGGTCACCTGGTGATGTCGAACGAGCCGGGTCGACGTGGCTCGGCGAAACGTGTTATGCAACGAGGATCATCGATATAAAGTAGGGTGGTGCGGCGCCCGGCGATGCCACCACGCCGCACATTTTCGGGGCCGCGTCGCGCCGACCTGGTCCTACCAAAGCCATGTCGCATAAGGAGAGAAACCACATGCGAGTCATGTTCGCCGTCTGGCCCGCCATTGCGCACCTCTATCCATCGGTGGCGCTCGCCTGGGCCTTCAAGGCCGCTGGACACGAGGTCTGTATCGTGTCCGGTCCGGCGGTCGCGAAGAACATCACCGAAGCCGGCCTGACGGCGGTGTCGCTCGGCGACGACCTACCCGAGACGGTCGGCGCGGGCAGCGCGGAACTCAGGGCGCTGTCGGCGGAGCAGTACGGTGACCTGGCGGACCAACTGGCCATCGACAATCCGGACGAGGCGTACGCCTGGGACTTCTTCCGGATGTGGATGCTGCCGTGCATCTGGAACTTCCACCCCGCCGACGAAGCGACCGCCGTGCAGGACTCCGGGGTGGACAACCTCGTCCGGCTGGCCCGCGGCTGGCAGCCCGACCTGATCATCTGGGAGCCCTGCTGGCCCTCGGCCGCGGTGGCGGCGCGGGCCAGCGGCGCGGCACACGCCCGCCTGTTGTGGGGTCACGACATGTTCGCCGCCAGCTACGACCGCTGGCAGAAGGCCCGCCAACTGCCCGGCTCCACGCTGGGCGAGGACCCGTTGACCGGGTACGTGCGACCGGTGGCCGAGCCGTACGGGTTCGAGGTCGACGACGAGCTCCGCTTCGGGCAGTGGACGATCGACCCGACCCCGGCCGGGATGCGCCTGCCGACCACCCGGTCGTCGGTGTCGCTGCGGTGGGAGCCCTACAACGGTACGGCCGTGCTGCCGGAGTGGTTGTACGACAAGCCCACCCGTCCGCGTGTCGCCTTCTGCCTGGGCGCCTCGATGCGCGAGTTCGGTAAGGGCGTCGAGGAACTCGAAGCGGCGGTCCGCTCCCTGGTCACGCAGATGTTCGACATGGTGGCCGACATGGATGTCGAGTTGGTGGCGACGTTGAACGAGACGCAGCTCCAGGGCGTTCCCCGGATTCCGGACAACGTGCGCATCGTCGAATACATCCCGCTCGACCTGCTGCTGCCCACCTGTTCGGCATTCATCCACCACGGCGGCCTCGGTACCTGGGCGTCGGCCATTCCGTTCCAGGTGCCCCAGATCATCCCGGTGGAGATGTGGGGCATCGAGTCGCCGGTGACCGGTCCGTACATGGCCTCCCGTGGTGCCGGTGTGGCCCTCGACCGATCCACCCAGTCGGTGGACGACATGCGTAAGCAACTCATCCAGGTACTGGAGGACCCCTCGTACCGGGAGGGCGCGGCCCGGGTGCACCAGGAGTGGCTTTCGTCGCCGAACTCCCACGACATCATTCCGATCCTGGAGCGGTTGACGGCGCACCACCGCAACCGCGCCTGACCCGTCGCTGATCGAATGCCTCCGGGGCGCCTCGGGTCACCTTTCCCGTGGCGTTCCCGGGGCATTTCGGTATAGCGATTGGGTAGCATGGTCGGCTGGGCGTGGTTCCCGACCGTTCGTCGACCCCGGAGGATCGCTGACCATGGCGACGTACGTGTTGATTCCGCCGGCCGGCAACGGCCCGTGGTACTGGCAGCTACTGGCGGCCGAGCTGCGGGACCGGGGCCACGACGTGCTGGTGGTCGATCTGCCCTGTGACGACGATTCGGCCGGGCTGGCCGAATACGCCGACGTCACCGTCGCGACGATCGGTGATCGTACCGACCTGGTCGTGGTGGCCCAGTCCTTCGGCGCGTACACCGGCACCCTGGTCTGCGACCGGGTGCCGGCGGACCTGCTGGTGCTGCTGACGCCCATGGTGCCGACGCCCGGCGAGTCGCCCGGCGAGTGGTGGGTCCGCAGCGGCTACCCGCAGGCGCGGCAGGCGCAGGCCGAGCAGCGGGGCTGGACGCCGGAGCAGGACGAGGACCCGAACCTGATCTTTTTCAACGACCTGTCGGCGGAGCTGGTCGAGGCGTCCGCCGAAAACGCCCGGGACCAGTCCGGTACGCCGTTCGGGAAGCCGTGGCCGCTCGACGCGTGGCCCGACGTGCCGACCCGGGCCCTGATCTGCCGCGACGACCACTTCTTCCCGGTCGAGTTCCTCCGGCGGCTGGTCAGGGACCGCATCGGCATCACCGCCGACGAGATGGACGGCGGCCACCCGGTCGCCCTGAGCCGCCCGAAGGAACTGGCCGACCGCCTTGAGGCGCTCCGGTCGAAGACATAGGACGACCAGGAAGCCCTGCCGGAGGTCGACGAGCGTCGGCAATCCCGGAAGGGGCGCCGGGCCAGCGAGCGTTCCGCCGGCCCGGCGTCCTCTGACGGTTGGTCAGCCGCCCACACCTGTTCCGTCGAAGCGGATGCTGTCCACGTTGAACAGCCCGCCACTCGGGCCCGTGAAGACCAGGTACAGCGGCTCCGTGCCGCCGGTGTCGGTCAGCGCGGCGATCGGCAGGTCGACGAAGACGTCCGGACCGCCGGTGTCGGGGACGTCCACGGTCGCCAGTGTCGGCCCGCCCACCTCGTGGTTCTGGACGACGATCTTCCCGCCGGGCGCGGTGGACGACACCCGAAGCCCGAGTCCGGTGATGCCGTGCAGGTTCACCGGGTCGATCTTTATCCAGTCCGCCGGATCGATGTCGCCGACGTACGCGCCGCCGCTGGCCGCGCCGTGCGGTACGACCCGTACCCCGAACGCCTCCACCACGGACTCGGCCTCGCGCGTCGTCGGTTGCAGGACGTGTCGGGCGGTGCCGGTGAGCCGAGGCGCACCGGGGGCACCCCGGTCGGTGTAGCTGGCCGTGAGCACGCCGTGGGTCGTACCCGGAGTTCGTGTCCGGGGGGTGTCGATCACCCCTTCGCAGCCGGTGGCCCGGCTCACCGGCGGGCCGTCGGCCAACCGGTACTCGACGACGACCCGGTCGCACCACGCCCCGGTGTCCTCCGGATCGCCGACCGAGACCCGGTACGGCACCCGGTCGCCGACGGCGAGCAGCCCGCCGTCGACCGGCGCGGTCAGGCTCACCGTGGGACGGGTGTTGCCGGCGGTGACCGCCACCAGCGCCCTGCCGGTACGTCCGGTCGGGTCGGTCACCACGAGCCGCGCCTGGTAACTGCCCGGCCTCGGATAGCGGAAGGTCACCGGCCCGGCCCCGGTCCGGTCGGTACGCCCGTCGCCGTCGAAGTCCCAGGAGTAGCGCAACAAGCCGCCGTCCGGGTCGTACGAGCCGGCGGAGTGGAACGTCACCACCTGCCCCACCGGCCCGCTGTCCCGGTCGACGGTCACGGTGGCCAGTGGCGCCCGGCGGCCCTTCGCGTAGTCGATGCGGTAGAGCGCCGAGTCCGTCCCGGACCGCCCACGGTCCAGCACGTAGAGCGAGCCGTCCGGACCGAACTCCAGGTCCGTCGGCCGGGTGAGCCGCAACTGGTTGCCGAACGGCAGGATCTCTCCCCGTCGGCCGTCCGGACCGACCCCGATCTCCTTGATCCAGGCCCGGTCGCGGTCGAAGGCGAAGGTCCGCCCGTCGTACGAGCGGGGGAACTTGGTCGGTGACGCCCACCCCGGGTCGAAGCGGTAGGTCGGGCCGCCCATCGGCGCCTCGCCGCCGTTGCCGAACGGGGGCGACGAACCGCCGGTGGTGAACTCGGGGACCGAGCCGCCGTCGTAGCTGATCCACGCGCCCTGTGCGGGCGGCAGGGCGGTCAGCCCGGTGTTGTGGGGGCTGGTGTTCACCGGCGCCGCGCAGTCGAACTCGCTACCGGACGCACCGTTGGCGAAGTCGTGGTCGTGATAGGGCTGGTTCGCCCCGACGCAGTACGGCCACCCCAGGTTGGCCGGACCCTTGAGCAGGTTGAACTCCGCCCGACCGGCCGGACCACGGGCGGGATCGGCGGCACCGGCCGCCGGGCCGGCGTCGCCGAGCTGGATCCAGCCGGTGGCCGGGTCGACGGTGAACCGGGACGGGTCGCGCAGGCCCATCGCGTAGATCTCCGGCCGGGTCTTCGGGGTGCCGACCGGGAACAGGTTGTGAGCCGGGATCCGGTAGCCGCCGTCCGGCTCCACGGTGATCCGCAGCAGCTTGCCCCGCAGGTCGTTGGTGTTGCCCGAGGTGCGCTGGGCGTCGAAGACCGGGCTGCGGCCAGGCCGTTCGTCGATCGGGGTGAACCCGTCCGAGGCGGAGGGATCGGTGTCGTCGCCGGTCGACAGCAGCAGGTTGCCCGCCCGGTCGAAGCCGATGTCGCCGCCCGCGTGGCAGCAGCGCCCACGCTCGGTCGGGATCCGCAGGATCCTCTGCTCACCGCGTAGGTCCAGCCGGTTGTCGCGCCCCAGGGTGACCCGGGAGAGCTGGTTGTAGCCCTGGTAGCGGGCCCGGACCGACGGGCTCGCGTCCGCCGGCACGTCGCCCGCCGGGGTGTTCAACGCCGGTGCGTAGTAGAGGTACACCTGCCGGTTGGTGCGGAAGTCGGGGTCGAGCGCGATCGCGTACAGGCCGCTTTCCCGGTGGGCGTACACCGGCAGCTTCCCGGCCACGGTGGTGGTTCCGTCCGGGGTGGTCAGCCGTACCTCGCCGGTACGCGCGGCGTGCAGCACCCGTCGATCCGGCAGCACGGCCAGCGCGGTCGCCTCACCGGTCAGCGCCCCACCCTCGGCGAGGGTGACCTGCTCGAAGACGTTGTCGCTGTCGGTGTTCCGGCCCGAGCAGTCGCCCGCCGCCCAGCCGGCCGCGTAGGTGATGCCGCCCAGCAGGTGCCCCCGGAACGCCTGGTCGGCGTAGCTCTCGATGCTGTGTCCCAGGTTCGTGTACCAGGAGCGGCCACCGGCCACCTCCCGACACCAGGTGACCGGGTGATCCCCCATCGCGCCGGTGCCCGGGTCGTAGCTGGACTCGTCCAGCGAGGCGAGCACGTGCACGTCCTGCCGGGGGCTCTGGTAGAAGTTCCACCACTCCTCGGCGAACGTCCACTCCGCCGGCAGCGCCCGGGTCGACGGGTGCCCGCGATCCTCGACCCGGATGCGCGCCGGCTGGGTCTCCGGATAGGCGGGCTGGGCCGGGTGCGACTCGTAGAAGCTGCCCATCAGGTCGTTGTAGAACCACGGCCAGTTGGTCTCCATACCGCCGGGGCCGTGCACCCCGGCGTACCCGCCGCCGCCGCGCACGTAGCGTTCGAAGGCCGCCTGCTGGTCGCGGTTCAGCACCACACCGATCGCGTTGAGCCAGATGACCGCGTCGAACCGGGCCAGGTTGGCATCGGTGAAGGCGGCCGACTCCTGGGTCTCCTCCATCGTGAAGCCGTGCTGCTCACCCATCTCCCGGATGGCGGCGAGGCCGTACTCGATGGAGGCGTGGCGGAGGTAGGGGCCGGTCTGGTGGAACACCAGGATCCTGTCGGTGCGCCCCGCGCCGGCCGAGGCAGCCGAGCCGGCCGAGGCGGGAGCCGGCTGGTAGCCGACGCCGCCAACGGCCAGACACAGCGCCATCACGGCCGTCGCCAGGCGGCGGCGCGGTCCGGCGTACGGATGTCCGCGGTTGCTGCTGCTCCCTCGCACCAACGACTCCCTACTCTCGATCTTCTGTTGCTCCCCTGTCTAGCGGCGTGCGGCCGGGTTGTCTTATCCGATCGTGCTCGATCAATCCGGAGCGTGCCCGGCCACGGGAACGGCCCGGACGCCCGGGCGCGAGCTGGCGACCCACATCGACGGCGGTGATCGGGCACGCCGGGTGCCACCGCGCCGGGGACGGCACGGCGGAAGAAGTCACGGGGCCGGTTGCCGGTACATGCTTGCCTGGCCCGGCCGACGGTCGGTCGAACCTGCTCCAGGGGCCCGGCTCGTCCGGGTCCGCCATCGCAGCCGACCCGGTCGGCCCCTCACCGGGGGAGGCACCCGTGCGGATCCTCTTCACCACCGTGGCGCTGTCCGGCCACTTCTTCCCGCTCGTCCCACTGGCCTGGGCCGGCCGGTTGGCCGGTCACGAGGTGCTGGTCGCCACCTCGGACCGGTTCATGCCGGTGGTACTGCGGTCCGGGTTGCCGGCGTCCTCGTGCGGGCCGGACGTCGACTTCGTCGAACTGGCCGCCGCCGTGACCGGGCACGGGCCGGACGACCGGCGGTACGCGCACGGCCGCGCGTTCGGGCAGCTCGCCGAGGCCCGGTTGGCGCACGTACGGGAGCTGGTCGAGTCCTGGCAACCGGACGTGGTGGTGAGCGAGCGGGCCGAGTTCGCCGGACCGCTGGCCGCCGCGTCGTACGGCATCGCGCAGGTGGAGATGCACTGGGGCATCCCGGCGATGCCCGAGTACCGGGCGGGTGCGGCGGCCGAACTGCGTGATGTGCTGGCCGAACTCGGTCGGGACACGCTGCCCGACCCGGTCCGGGTGATCAACCCGTGGCCGCCGAGCCTGCGGCTGCCCCACACCGGCAACCACCACGGCATCCGGTACGTGCCGTACAACGGCGACGCCTACGTACCTCGGTGGGTGTTGGAGCCGCGCGAGCGGGCGCGGGTCTGCCTGACCGTCGGAACCCTGGTGCCCCGGCTCGGGGCGGACACGGTGCCGGGGCTCGTCGTACCGGTGCTGCAGGCCCTGGCCCGGCTCGGGCTCGACGTCGTCGTCGCGGTGGACGACGACGTCGTCAGCACCTGGCCGCCGCTGCCCACCGCGGTCCGGCACGCCGGCCGGCTGCCCCTGGCCCAGGTGCTCGGAGCCTGCGACGTCGTGATCCACCACGGTGGACAGGGCACCGCCCTGACCGCGTTGGCGACCGGCGTGCCGCAACTGGTCCTGCCCCAGTTCGACGACCAGGCCGACAACGCCCAGGCGGTCGTGGCGTCCGGGGCGGGGCTGAGCCTCGGCCCCGAACACGCCACCGCGCGCACGGTCACCGAGTACACCCGAGAGTTGCTGAGCACGGCGGGGTTCGCCCGCGCGGCGGAAGGCGTCGCGGCCGAGGTCGCCGCGCAACCCACCCCGGCGGAGATCGTCGACCGGCTGCCGGAACTGGTCGTGGCGGCGGCGCTGCCGAGCTGACGCCTGAGGACCGCGTTCGACCGGACCGACCCGCCGATCACCCCCGTCGTCCCGCCGCGAGCCGTTGCGCGCCGCCTCTCCCTCGACCGGGGGTCACGTGTGCCGTCCACCGAGCCCGGCCGAGGGTCCCGCCGCCGACGGTCAGACGATGTGGACGTCCGGCACGTAGAGGATCCAGCGGCCACCGTTCTCGCGGAAACGTCGCTCCTTGGCCATGATCTCGTCGGCGTGGTTCCAGGCGAACAGCAGCGCGTAGTCGGGGTAGGGGTCGCCGAACTCCGCCGGCGACAGCACCGGGATGTGCGAGCCGGGGGTCAGTCGTCCCTGCTTCTCCACGGTCGAGTCGAAGACGGCCGAGACCAGCTCCGGCCCGATGCCGCAGTAGTTCGCCACGGTCGCGCTCTTCGCGGTGGCCCCGTAGCCGACGATCGTGTGACCCTTCGAGCGCAGGTCGTGCAGCAGCGCGACCAGGTCGTCGCGGGTCTTGCTGATGTTCGCCGCGAACCGCTCGTAGGTCACCGGCGTGCCGAGACCGAGGGCGTCCTCCCGGGCGAGCAACTCGGCGACGGCGGGCTCGGGCTCCCGCGACCCGGTACGGGCCACCGTGTAGCGCACCGCCCCACCGTGTACGGACAGCCGCTCGGCGTTGACGAGGGAGAAGCCGAACGTGGCGGCCATCGCCTGGACCGACTGGAGCGAGAAGAGGTAGAAGTGCTCGTCGTAGATCTGGTCGAAGTAGGTGTGCTCGATGATGTCGCCGAGGTAGCGGTCCTCGAAGATGAACACCCCGGTCGGCGCGAGCAGGGCGTCCACGCCCCGGAAGATCGAGCCGATGTAGGCGATGTGGCTGATGGTGTTCGCGGAGAAGATGACGTCGGCGGGGCCATCCTCGGCCCGGATCGCGCGCGCGGTCTTCTCCTCGAAGAACTCGACCCGTACCCGGATGCCCTTCTCCCGGGCGACGGCGGCGGCCCCGCCGGACGGGTCCACGCCCAGGTGCCGGATGCCCGCGTTGGCGATGTCCTGGAGCAGGATGCCGTCGTTGCTGCCGATCTCGACCGCGAACGGGTCCGGCCCGGTCAGTTCGGTCTCCAGCAGCTGCCGGGCGGTCTGCTCGAAGTGCTTGCGCATCACCGCAGAGCCGGACGACCGGTACGGGTAGTCCAGCCGGAACATCTGGTCCCGGGGTACCTCTTCGAGCTGCTGCACCATCGTGCAGGTGGTACAGAAGCCCACCGCCAGCCGGAAGAAGACCTCCGTGTCGGTCCGCTCGGGGTCGACGAACGCGCTGGAGACGGGCTGCTGCCCGAAATCGAGGCATTCCTGGACGGCGCCGCCACAGACGCGGCACGTACCTACGGTCGGCGGTACATCGTTGCCAAGCACGAGGCAACCCCCCTCGGAAGTCGTGGCGAACCGGGACGAGTCGGGTCAGCCGTTGCTCGCCGCGCGCCGGGTCCGGGTAGGACCAAGATCTGATCCCGCTACCTGCGAAAGCCTGTACCAGCAGATATGTCCGTGTCATCTCCGAGGGTGCGCGCCCGATAGCGCAATACGGGAGATGCGACGCTCCGCAACGAAGCCCGACGATATGCATTGTTTGGTGTGACCAGTGCAAATGCGGCGCGAATTTGTCAGCTATGACGTCTTTCCGTGCCTGGCTCGCTCCTCGCGGAGCCCGATGGGCCGGGGCGGAAGTTCGGCGGAGGTTCGCGCCGGGCCGGGGGACGTCCGCACCGTCGGAGGAAAGATGATCAACATATCCCAGCCCAACCTCGGCGCCGAGGAACTCGACGCGATACGCGAGGTGTTCGCCGGCAACTGGCTGGGGTACGGCCCCCGGACCAAGAAGTTCGAGGCGGAGTTCGCCGAGCACCTGGGCGTCGACCCGGACCGTCTCATCTTCATCAACTCGGCCACCTCCGGCCTGTTCCTGGCGATGGAACTGCTGGACCTGGGCCCCGACGACGACGTGGTGCTGCCGTCGGTCAGCTTCGTCGGCGCGGCCAACGCCATCGCCTCCACCGGCGCCCGCCCCGTCTTCTGCGACGTGGACCCGTACACGCTCAACCCGTCGGTCGCCGACATCGAGCGGGCGTTGACCGTACGGACCAAGGCGGTGCTGGTGCTGCACTACGGCGGCCATCCGGGCGACATCGTCAACATCGCCGCCTTCTGCCGCGATCGCGGACTCCCGCTGATCGAGGACGCGGCCGTGTCGGTCGCCTCCGCCGTCGACGGCAAGCGGGTCGGCACCTTCGGCGACATCGCCACCTGGAGCTTCGACTCCCGCAAGGTGATCACCACCGGTGACGGCGGCATGCTGTACGTACGCGACCCGGAACTCGGCAGGCGTGCCATGCGACTCGCCTACCACGGCGTGGACGACCGCAGCGCCTTCACCACCGCGTCCAAGGTGTCCCGGCGGTGGTGGGACCTGAACATCCACGACGTCGGCCGCCGGGTCATCGGCAACGACATGACCGCCGCGATCGGCAGCGTGCAACTGCGTCGACTGCCGGACTTCGTGCAGTGGCGCCGCGAGATCACCGAGACGTACAACCGGCTGCTGGCCGATGTCGAGGGCATCCGGATCTCGCCACCGCTGCCGGCCGGGCACGAGACGACCTACTACTTCTACTGGGTCCAGCTCGACCCGGCCATCCGCGACCAGGTGGCCCAGGACCTTCTGGAACGCGGCATCTACACGACCTTCCGATACGAGCCGCTGCACACCGTGCCGCTCTTCCGGTCCGACGCGGTCCTGCCCGGCACCGCGCAGGCATCCGCCAGCGTCCTGCTGCTCCCCATCCACCAGGGACTCGACGACGCCGACGTCCGGACCGTGGCCGGCGAACTGTGCAAGGCCGTCGAGCACCGCCGCGCCCGACTGTCATGAAGGCACTGGTGTTGTCCGGCGGGTCGGGTACCCGCCTGAGACCGTTCAGTCACTCGATGCCCAAACAGCTCATCCCGATCGCCAACAAGCCCGTGCTGGAGTACGTCCTGGAGAACATCCGCGACGCGGGCATCACCGACATCGGCATCGTCGTCGGCGAGTGGGCCTCCGCCATCGGCGACGTCATCGGCGACGGCTCCCGCCTCGGCGTACGGGTCACCTACATCGTCCAGGACGAGCCGCTCGGGCTGGGACACTGCGTCAGGATCGCCCGCGACTTCCTCGGCGACGACGACTTCGTGATGTACCTGGGCGACAACTTCCTGCCCGACGGCATCCTCGGCAGCACCGAGGAGTTCACCGCCCGCCGCCCGGCCGCCCAGGTGCTGGTGTACCAGGTCGCCGACCCGCGCCAGTTCGGCATCGTGGAACTGGACCGGCACGGCAACGTCCGGGGGTTGGTGGAGAAGCCCGAACAACCGGCCGGCGACCTGGCCGTGGTCGGCGTCTACTTCTTCACCCCGGCCATCCACGCCGCGGTCGCCGCGATCCCGGCCAGCGCCCGTGGCGAACTGGAGATCACCGACGCGATCCAGTGGCTGCTCACCAACGGTGCCGAGGTCACGGCGATCGAGTACCAGGGCTACTGGAAGGACACCGGGCGCACCGAGGACGTGCTGGAATGCAACCGGCACCAACTCGGGACACTGCGGTCGGCGATCCTCGGCGTCGTCGACGACGCCAGCGAGCTGATCGGCCAGGTGACCATCGGACCCGGCGCGCGGGTGCTGCGCTCCCGGATCGAGGGACCGGTGGTCGTCGGGTCGAACACCGTCATCGAGGCGAGCACCATCGGACCGTACACCGCGATCGGCGACAACTGCCTGGTACGGGAAACGAACCTGGCCGACTCGATCGTGCTCGACGACGCGTCCATCTCGGACGTACCCGGTCTGCGAGGTTCGCTCATCGGTCGCTCGGCCACCATCCGCTCCCGTGCCACCGGACGCCGCATGGTGGTCGGGGACGACGCGTGGATCGAGCTGGCCGCGTGACCGCCGCGCCCGACGCCCGGTCGCCCCGGGCCGGACAGCACCGACACAGGGGGTTCGATGTTCGGAGATGACCTCGCCCGGGTCTACGACCTGACCTACCGGGCCCGCGGCCAGGACTTCGACCGCGAGGCGGAACTGGTGACCGACATCGTCCGCGCCCGCCGGCCGGACGCGACATCGCTGCTCGACGTCGGCTGCGGAACCGGGGAGCACCTGCTGACCCTGCGCGAGGCGTTCGACCACGTCGAGGGCCTCGACCTGTCCGGGCCGATGATCTCGGTCGCCCGGGCCAAACTGCCCGGCGTCGAGGTCCACCTGCGGGACATGCGCGACTTCGACCTGGGGCGGCGCTTCGACGCGGTGATCTCGCTGTCCACCGCGGTCGCGTACCTGCCGTCGGTGGCGGCGCTGCGGGTCGCGCTCACCCGCATGGTCGCCCACCTCGCCCCCGGCGGCGTGCTGGTCGTGGAACCCTGGTACTTCCCGGAAAACTACCTCGACGGCTACATCGCCGGCGACGTCATCCGCCGACCCGAGATGACGGTGGCCCGGGTGTCGCACAGCCGCGAGCGGGACGGTGCCACCCACATCGAGAGCCACTGGACGGTCGCCGACCGGCGAGGCATCCGGCACTTCACCGAGAACCACGTGTTCGGGCTCTGGACGCGTGAACAGTACGAGGCCGCGTTCGCAAACGCCGGTTGCAAGACGGAGTACATCAGCGACGTACAGGCCGGACGTGGGCTGTTCGTCGGATGGCGGGAAGGAGACGTACGATGACCGACCTCGACATGGGCACCGGCTTGCCGGGCCCGGCGGCCCGGGGCACGACGGTCCTCCCGCCCGACCCGCGGCTGCGGCCCCGCGAGGACACCACCGTGCCCGGCCGGTTCGCCTACTCCGCCCAGGTCAGGACCACCGGCGCGGGCATCGCCACGGCGCAGTTCCCCGAGTGGCTCGCCGCCCGCAAGCAGGCCCACCACTTCCAGGTCGACCGCATCCCGTTCGACCAACTCGACGGCTGGTCGTTCGACCCGGACCAGGGCAACCTCGGGCACCGCAGCGGCCGGTTCTTCACCGTCGAAGGGCTGCACGTGACCGTCGAGGATGGGCCGTTCCCGGAGTGGCAGCAGCCGATCATCGTGCAGCCGGAAATCGGCATCCTCGGCATCCTGACCAAGGAGTTCGACGGCGTACTGCACTTCCTGATGCAGGCCAAAATGGAGCCGGGGAACCCGAACCTGTTGCAACTGTCCCCGACGGTCCAGGCCACCCGGAGCAACTACACCAGGGTGCACCAGGGCGGCGAGGTGAAATACCTGGAACACTTCACCCGGCGGGACCGGGGCCGGGTGCTGGCCGACGTGTTGCAGTCCGAGCACGGCTCCTGGTTCTTCCGCAAGGTCAACCGGAACATGATCGTCGAGACCGACGAGGACGTCCCGCTCGACGACGACTTCTGCTGGCTCACCCTGGGCCAGATCGGCGAACTGCTGCGCCTCGACAACGTCGTCAACATGGACTCCCGTACGGTGCTGGCCTGCGCACCGGCCTGGCACGCCGACTCCGGCGCGCTGCACTCCGACACCGACCTGCTCTCCTGGATCACCGCCGAGCGGGCCCGGCACCAGGTCTCCGCCCGGCTGATCCCGCTCAACGAGGTCCGCGACTGGGTACGCGACGACTCCTCCATCGACCACGTACGCAACTGGTACTTCCGGGTGATGGCGGTGGCCGTCCAGGCCGGCAACCGCGAGGTCGCCGGCTGGACCCAGCCCCTGTTCGAGCCGCTCGGGACCGGTATCGCGGCCTTCCTCGTACGGCGCTTCGGCGGCGTACCCCACCTGCTGGCCCAGGCCAGGGTCGAGGGCGGCTTCCTCAACACGGTCGAGCTGGGCCCGACGGTGCAGCTCACCCCGAACTACCACAACCACCTGACCGGCCCGAGTCGTCCGCCGTTCCTCGACCTCGTACTCGACGCGCAGGCCCGCACGATCCGCTACGACGCGGTCCACTCCGAGGAGGGCGGCCGGTTCTACCACGCCGAGAGCCGCTACCTGATCATCGACGCGGAGCCGGAGCAGGCGCCGACCGAACCGCCGCCGGGCTTCTGCTGGGTCACCAGCGGCCAGTTGAACTCGCTCGTCCGGCACGGCCACTATGTCAACGTGCAGGCCCGTACCCTGCTGTCGGTACTCAACTCCCGAGCGGTCGACCTGTAGACCCAGCCTGCGGCCCCGGCCGTCACTCCGTGGCCACCCGGCTGGGCGCCGATGATCCCGCGTGCGGTGGCTTGGATCTTGCGCGGCACGCGGGATCGTCGGCGGTGTTCCGTCAGGGCAGTGGGGTGTTGGCGGCGAGCAGGAGACGCCACTCGCCGCGCTCGAACGTGAAGGTCTGCGTGGTCAGGAAGTGCATCTCGCCACCGATCGCGGCGCCGGTGAACCGGGACTCCAGGACCAGCAGCGCGGTCTCGCAGCCGTCGACGATCCGCTTGTACTCCACGAAGGTGGACTCGAAGTCCAGGGAGAAGAGGTTCGTCAGGTGGGCCTCGATCCTCGCCTTGCCGGGCAGGTAGGTCCCGCTCGGATCGACCTCCACGGCATCCTGCCGGTAGGTGGGCATCAGCCGGCGCAGGTCACGGGCCTGGAAGGCCACATCCCGCTGGCGGACGAGCTGGTCGAACCGCTGCGCGCAGCCGGGGCGCCAATGGGCCTGGTCCTGGTGCCTCGGGCCGGCCTGCGCCGGTGCCACCAGAAAACCACCCAGGACTACTGCCAGAAACACGGTGGCGAGCTTCTTCACGCGATCCCTCCCTGTAACGATGTAGATGAACGGGGCGGCGAAGGTGCTCGCCAAGGCGCTCCAACCGTGGTGCGGGACGGCATTCGGTTGGAGGAACTGGTTGGTCGGCCCGTAGTGGGCATGGGGCGGCGCCCGTCCGGACAACCGGTGTACGCCGTACCGGTCGGCTGGACGGGGCCCACCCACTATGGGTCCGGCGACGGCCGAAAATCTTCTCCTGCCGTGCGCTAGATCAAGGCAAGGTGCTCGTCGCCGTGTGCTCGGGGTTGCCGATGCGCTCCGGCACCCGTGGCCAGCGCGTCAGGAGCAGGGAGAGGGGCTGAAAGTGATCAAATGACCACCATGCGTACGGTGTGGATCAGGTCGGGTGTGCGGTGGTGATTGTCGATCCTGTGCGCCTGTGGGCCGGGCTGTCGTGGCAGTCGCCGTTCTGTTGCCGTCCCGACTGTGGCTGGTCGGTCGTTGCCGGCCCGTGGCGGGGGTCAGCCGGTGAGGTACCCGCCCGAGGCGTCGATGTTCGTCCCGATCACGGCCGTGGCGTCGTCGGAGGCCAACCACATCACCACTCGGGCGATCTCGTCCGGACTGACGATGCGCTTGATCGGGTAGTCCTGGGCGATCTGCTCGTACGTCACGCCGAACCCGGCCGCAGCGCGCTCAAGCATTGGGGTGTCTACTGCGCCGGGCGCCAGCGCATTGACCCGGATGTTCCTGTCGGCGTACTCCAGCGCGGCCACCTTGGTCAACGACGCGACGGCGTGCTTGCTGGCGTTGTACGGCGCGATCGTGGCGAAGCCGACCTCCGACGAGATCGAGCCGGTGTTGATGATGATGCCGCCGCCCTGTCGCAGCATGTGCGGTAGTTCGTATTTCATGGCGAGGAAGACACCGGCGACGTTGGTCCGCCACACGTCCTCGAACACCTCGATCGACTGCTCGTGCAGCGGAGCCGGGCTGGGCGTCTCCACACCCGCGTTGTTGAAGGCGATGTCGATACGCCCGTACCGGCGTACGCACGCGGCGACGAACGCGGCGATGTCCTGCTCCCGACGGACATCTGCCCGCAGGAACGTGGCTTCGCCGCCGAATTGCCGGATCTCATGCTGGTTGCGTTGGCCCAGTGCGGTTCGGCGACCACAGAAGAACACGTGCGCGCCTTCGCGTGCCATCGCGTACGCGGTGGCCTTGCCGATACCGGAGGTGGCACCCGTGATCAGCACGACCTTGTCGGCGAACCGGCCGTTCGGGTTTGCCGGGCCACGCCCCGGCTCTGGTGGATGTTGGGTGTTTGCCCTGGCCGATCCCATGGCGAGGCCGGCCATGGAGATGCCGGCGGCACCTGCCACCAGCAGACCACGTCTCGACGGCCGCCCGATTGCCTCAGACATCGCTTCCCTCCGTTGTGATCCGTGTTGGCTGCCAGTCTCGGTACATTGGCGTGGTAGGCGCCAAGACCCGTCGTGATAACCGGTGGTTATGAGCTACGGCGTGCGAGTTGGAGGGCCTGACCATCTGTGATAGCCATTGGTCATGGACGCGCACCTGCGGGAACTGCGCTACTTCGTGGCGGTCGCCGAGGAGTTGCACTTCACCCGGGCGGCCGAGCGGCTGTTCATATCCCAACCGGCATTGTCCAAGCAGATCCGGGCCCTGGAGACGCGGCTCGGATTTCTCCTGTTCTTTCGGGACACCCGCGGAGTACGGCTGACGCCCGCAGGCGAGGCGTTTCTGTCGGCCGCCCGCGAGGCCATAGCCGTGTTCACCCGCGGGCTTGAAGCCGCCCGAGCCCTGGCCGACTGGCAGGTCTTCACGGTGGGCATGCAGACCGCCGTCGGTCGCAACCTGCAACGGCCAGCCCTGCGGAGGTTCCGCGAGGTGGCCAAGAACTGGACGGTCTCGATGCGGCTGGTCGGCTGGGACGAACCAACCGCCGGGCTGGCCGACGGCACCAGCGACGTCGCCTTCGTGTGGCTGCCGGTGCCGGGTGACGGTCTGCGTACCCGTGTCCTGGCCCGCGAGCGGCGTTGGGTGGCCCTGCCCTCGGATCACCGGCTGAGCGTCCGTACCGAGATCGCCTTCGCCGACCTGCTGGCGGAGCCGTTCATCGCCCTGCCGGCTGCCGCCGGGCCGCTGCGCGACTTCTGGCTCGCCGCAGACGCCCGCTGCGGTCGGGAGACGATCCTCGGCGGCGAGGCTGCCTCGCCGGACGAGGTCTTCGAGGCGATTACCTCAGGGTTGGGCGTGGCGCTGCTGGCGGAGGGCAACGTCGACCTCTACCGGCGGCCCGGCATCGAATGCCGGCCGGTGACCGATCTGGCGCTGGCCGAACTGGCCGTGGTCTGGCGCGCCGACGACCAACGGCAGGTCCTCACCACCTTCCTCCAGTGCTTGCTTACGCCGCAGCTCCCCGAACACACGTACACGCTCGCGTAGCCGCTCACCGGCCCGTAAGGCCGAGTGATGAACACCAGGTTATGGCGGTCTTCATGAAGGTGATCCCGCTGGTAACGAAGGCGAAGAAGGTGGTGGAGAGCACCATCGGCGCGGCGGTGACGATCCGTCCGGTCTTGGCGAGGCCGGTAACGATCGAGGTGTGGTTGTCGCCGGTGCGGTCGTACTCCTTCCTTCATTCGGGCGAGGAGGAAGACTTCGTAGTCCATCGACAGGCCGGAGGCGACCGCGAACATCAGCAGCGGCATCGCGGTGTCGGGTGAGACCGGTCGGAGTGAATGCCAGGGGGCCGGAGGTTGCCGTCCTGGAAGATCCAGACCATGAGGCCGAGCATGGCCGTGAGGGTGAGGGTGTTGAGGACGATCGCCGTTGTCCGGTGGCGTGACCGTACGACAAGATCACTGACCGGTTCGTGGGGGTGTGCGTGGGGTCCCTGGTCCGACTGCGACGACTACCAACGACCAACGACGCCTACCGCTCCCTGTCGACGGCTACCGTCCGCAGACAGATACCTTGTAGCCCCGCGCCCTCGTAGCTCAGGGGATAGAGCATCGGTTTCCTAACCCGACGCTCCGTTGACGTCCGCAGGCTGATGACCTGCGGCTTCTCTCTATTCGGGCTACCTGCTCCGGTCGCTCGTGCGCGCCGCTGTGATCGCCTGCTGAAGATCAGCAGAGCAGCATAAGTCCTGCTCAGTGACACTGTTCGTGTTCACCACATGCTTCGGGACCTGGCCTTGACCCGATTTGACGGACAGGGTCGATAAGTTGATCTCACGCTACCGTGCTGAATGACCTGCCCGGGTAGGCGGAGGCCTCGTAGGCGGCGGGGGCTGAGGTAGCCGAGGGTGGAGTGCCTTCGGCGGGTGTTGTACCAGCCCTCGATCCAGGTGAATATCGCCGTGCGGGCGGCGTCCCGGGTTGGCCAGGCCCGCCGGTCGAGTAGCTCGGTCTTGATGGTGGCGAAGAACGATTCGGCGACGGCGTTGTCCCAGCACTGCCCCTTGCGCCCGACGGAGAGACGGACGTTGTGCCGCTTCGCGAGGCGGGCGTACTGGGCACTCGTGTATTGACACCCCCTGTCGCTGTGAAAGATCATCGGACCGGCCGGACGCCGTGACCTGATGGCGTTGGACAACGCCTGGGCGGGCAGGTCGGTACGTAGGTGATCGGCGGTGGCCCAGCCGACGACCCGGCGGGAGGCCAGATCGATGACCGTGGCCAGATACAGCCAGCCCTCCCACGTGTTGATGTAGGTGATGTCGCCGCACCAGCGGGCATCAACCCCGCCCGGGTTGGTGGTGAAGTCCCGCCTGACGAGGTCCGGGTGTGGTGTCGCGGTCGGGTCGGGCACCGTGGTGGTGCGCCACCGTTTCGGAGCCCGGCCGCACAGGCCGGCGGTGCGCATCAGCCGGGCGATCCGTTTACGGGAGTGCCGGTGGCCCTGGGCGTGGAGTTCAGCGTGCACCCTCGGGGCACCGTAGGTGCCGGCCGACGCCTCCTGGACGCGGCCGATTTGTTCGGTCAGGTCGACGTCGACCCTGGCGTGAAGGGATGGGCCGGTGTTGCGGTGCTGGTAGTAGGCGGACCGGGAGACCTTCAACAGATGGCAGGCACGCTTCACGTTCCCGCCGTCCTGCCGCGCTTGCTCCGCCTCGATGAACGGGTACACGTTCACCGGGTCTCCTTCGCGAAGAAAGCCGTGGCCCGCTTGAGTATGTCGACGTCCTCGCGCAGCCGGCGGTTCTCCTGCCGCAGCCGGGCGAGTTCTTCCCGCTCCGTGCTGGTGATCCCGTCCGACCGGGCGCCGGAGTCGATATCAGCCTGTTTGACCCAGTCCCGTACCGCAGTCTCGGTCAGGTCGAAGTCCTTCGCGACCTGGACAATCGACCGGTCACCCCGCCGGCACACCTCGACGATCTCCGCCTTGAACTCCGGCGTGAACGCCCTACGCGGCCGGCGCGGCTTCTTACCCATGCCTTCCATGATGAACATCCTCCCGAGAGGGCTCAAAGCCCCCTGAGCTGGGATGTCCGTCAAACCGGGTCAGGCCCAAGCCCCATAGCCGGCTTGTTGATCCGGTGCAGTCCGGGTGGGCGCTACGAATGAGGTCAGCCCACTCGTCGGGCCAGTCTGGTCCCCGGACCGGCATCACTTGATCGGTTGGGCGCGGACGCGGCTCAGCGGGCCAGCTTGACCAGTGGTGCCACGAGCGGCTTTGGGTCGTCACCGAAGAGCAGAACGATGGTCTTGTGGCGGGCGCGGGTTAGCACCACGTACAGCAGGCGAGAGCCGGTTTCGAAGGGCTCGTGGCGCTCCGGTCCGTAGAAGTCGTTGCTGCGTAGGACGACGACGGTGGAGTCGGCTTCGCGTCCCTTCGTCTGGTACAGCCCCATAAGCTGCACCGGTGCGGCCGGCTCATTGGTGACGTGAGTGAGCAGGTCGGTGCGGTACGCGGCGATGGCGGTGTCGAGGGCTCCCAACGCCTCGGCCGGGTCGCTGTGCCGACGCAGGTGACGTACGACTTGCGGCTGCAGCAGCTGAGCGGCGCGTTGCCAGTGACGGCCGCCGCGGGGCAGTCCAAGAGTGTCGTGCGCCTCGGCGGCGAGGACCACAGCGGCGGACGGTCCGGCACCGTCCAGGTGTTGGCGGAGGTTGTTCAGACGCCGCTCAAGGGTCGCGGGCGCAGGGACTTGGCCAAGGAGTATCCGAGCCAGGTCCGGAACCTGTTTGCCACGTACCGAGCTGGTCACGAAGACCGCGAGACGTTGCAGCACCCGCGCCCAGGAGGCGACATCGCCTGCGAACTGGACCATCGCGTGCTGCGCGTCGAGGGCCGAGCTCAGGCATTCCGGCAGGCCGATGGCCTCGTGGGCGATGTCGAGTCCGGTGAGCTGGTCGGACAGGCCGGTGGTGGCGTCGACGTGATGGCTGAACACCCCGACGGTGTGCCCTTCGGCCCGCAGCTGCTCGACGACGCGGGCGACGACCTCCGCCTCCCGATCGGTCGGCAGGCCCGCCCGGATGTGTAGTCGTCCGGTGTCCAGGGCGGCGGTGACGGCGTCATGGTCGAACTCGCGGCGACGGATCGCGGCTGCCGCGGCCGGCAGGATGTTGCTGGGGTCGCGGTGAGACACGTCGGGCAGGTCGATGCGCCGGGCACCGGGCAGCTCAAGGGTAGCGTCGAGCCGTTCCGGCCCGACGCCGACGACGTCGGGCAGTTCGCTGTAGATGCACTGGTTGGGGTCGCCCAGCAGCAACAGCCGGGCGTCGCCGCGGATGGTGGTCAGCAGTTCGAACTGCCGGTCGTCGGTGTCCTGGAACTCGTCGCAGACGATGATCGACCAGCGGGCCTGAAGGTGTTCGCGGACGGCCGGCACGGCGCACAGCTCAAGGGCGCGGGGCAGCATGTCCCGGTAGCGGACCGTGTCGCGGACGCGGAACAGCTTGGCTTCGGTCTCGCTGAGCATCCTCGGTTCGGCCAGCCCGATCGTCCCACCCCAGCGGGCGAGCATCCGCCAGGCGAAGGCATGGAAGGTGGTGGTCTCAACTCGTGGCTGGTAAGGGCCGAGGACCTCAGCGGTGCGGTCGAGTATTTGTGCCACCGACGAGCGGGAGAACGACAGGAACAGCGCCCGAGCCGTCGGCCGGCGGGTGCGCTGGCGCGGGACGGCCGTGGCGGCGTGATGGACGTCGAGGCGTTGCAGGTGTGCTCGGACAGCTGCCGCGGCCGTTGTGGTCTTGCCGGTGCCGGCACCGCCGCACACCAGCAGGACGGGATCTTCGGCGTCGACGACCTGCCGCTGCGTCGGGTCAGGCTGATGGGTCACGGCAGCGCCAGCTCTACCAGTCCGACCGCGCCGACTGGCTTGCACAGCGTGTTGAGGACCTTTCTGGCTAGTGGCGGTGCCTGACCTGGCGGCAGCGCCTCCACATACGGCTGGTGCAGCCCACCCTTCGCCTTCAACTGCTTGATGATCTTGCCTTCGAGATCCTTGTCGTTGATCGTGTCAACGTCGATGCCGGTCAAGTCGTGGTCGTCAGCGAGCTGGCGCAGCGCTGTCCGCAGCCGGGCCGGTTCGACCCCGTGGGTCAGTGCCCGTTCGACCGAGGTGCGTTCGGGCAGTTGGATCACCTGCTCGACCACCCCGGTGAGTTCGGCGATGAGGGCGGCGTCGGCGCCGGGCTTGTCGTTGTCGAGCACCACGCGCACGTGGAAGCCGAGTTCACTGGCGAGGCGGGCCAGCTTGGGCAATTCATCCTTGCCGCCGTCGCCGTTGGCCGGGGCGACCATCCGCACACCGGACGCGGCCGGCGGTGCCACGTCACTCCGGCGCAGCCGGCGGTCGGCGACGGCGGTGTAGCCGTCTAAGTCGTGCGCACCTTCCAGCAGCGCCACGGTTCGGGCTGTCATCGCCGGCAGCAGGAGCAGGTGCAGTTGGCGGCGGGCCGAGCGTTCCTTGCGGCCGGTGCTGGGCGCCAACTGATGGACCTGACGGTGACCGTGGCTGCGGGTTAGCCGGATCATCTCCTCAGGTGTGAACGCCCGGACCACGTCGGGGCGGCGGGTGGACAGCCACACCTGCCCGGCCTTGCGCCGCAGCAAGCAGGCCAGGTACTCCGCAGACGCCGCGTCGAGGTCATCGCCGAAGTCGTCAGCGAGCACAATCGCGCCAGGTGCCGACGCGGACACCACCGCCTCGGCAGCGGCCAGCACCCCAGTTGTGGTGGAGCCGTGCGCCGTGAGCGGCAGTGGGCCGGCGGCGTCGAGGGCCAGCGTGGGCTGTAGAGCCCGCAGAATCGCCGAGACGGAGCCGTCATCGGCGGCGAAGCCGATGTCGCCGGCCGGGGCGGTGCCGGTCATCTGCAGCAACTGCGCCGCGCCGGCTCCGAGAACCTCCTCGATCGTCTTTCGGATGCTGTTGCTGCCGGTCAGCCGGTCGGTCGCGTCGGCCAGATCCGTGTTCAACGCCGCCAGCGCCGCAAGCAGGTCCGGATTGTCGGCGTCGGAGACCAGGCGCCGGAACGTCCCGTCCGGGCGCAGCTGCAGCGGAGCACGCCGGTCTAGCACGATCGCCGCGACGAGGTCACGCTCGGCGCGAGGTGCCCGCAGGCCGCTCTTCGGATACTCCACCCAGTGCTCGGCGGTCTCGCTGGCCTGGTCGACGCGCAGCCGGTAGCACAACCGCAGCCCCATGACCGCCTTGTCGGCACGGGCCTCCTCCGCCGGCAGACCGGTGTCCGGATCGATCAGCTCCAACCGGTCGTCGAGCTCCTGGGCGACCGCATCGTCGAGCTCGACCAGCGTGACCTCGACTTCGGTCAGCTCATCCTCCGCGTCCGGCGTCGGGACCGGTCGGTGCACGTCGAGCAGGTTGGGACGGGCGTTGGTGCTACGCGGATCGAGCACCCGCCGCAAGGCAGTGATCAAATCGGTGCAACCTGCCCTCGGTTCTCCTACCACCACGGCGTGCTCGGCCGGGAACAGCTCCAAGTCGACGAAGCCGCGGAAGCGCTGCAAGCGAACCCTGAGTGCGCGCACGACGCCGTCCACCTTTCGAAACTGATGCTCTGTCGGGTCGGTCGAGCCGTTCCGACCGCAACTCGCCGGATTATTGCCTCGCTCAACAGGACGTGTCCATGGACCGCCTGGAGCCGCTCTATCTTGCCGCACTCACCCGGGATGCCGCCGCTGACTTTCTGGCTCGGACGCACTTAACTCGTCGCCGACGCCACCGGTATTCCCTCAGCACACCGGCGTGAGCGCCGCCGCTCGGGCCATCGGCAGCAACGTGCGGACCCCGTCGGCCCGGGCCGGTGTTCACCCGATCCGGTGCGGCGGCTGTCAGTGGCGCGCTTGCCTGCGGCGCGGTGCTACCCGCGTCGCCCTCAGGAACTGCCGCATCTGTGCCGGATGATGGTGCGGTGGCATACGACCTGACCCGGATCGACGAACGGCGGTTCGAGGACCTGTGCCGGGCGTTGGCGGTTCATGTGCTTGGGTCTGGCCTGCAGGTCTTCGGTCCCGGACCGGACGGCGGCCGGGAAGCCGCGTTCGACGGCCCGGTGCCGTACCCGACCAGCAGCGACGGCTGGGACGGCTGGGACGGCTGGGACGGCTGGGACGGCTGGGACGGCTGGGACGGCTGGGACGGCTGGGACGGCTGGGACGGCTGGGACGGCTACGGCATACTGCAGGCCAAGTGCCGCCAGCACGACGTCGGGCGCAACGACGCGGACTGGCTGAGCCGCACGATCATCCGGGAGCTGGACCTGTGGGCCGATCCCGCCCGCAAACGGGTCAGCGACGGCCGCGTCCCGCAGTACCTGATCGTCACAACGAACGTGCGGCTGACCAGCGTCGCGCGGCGCGGCGGCATCGACCGGGTCCGGACCCTGCTGGCCGGCTACGCCGACCGACTCGGCCTGAAGGGCTGGGACCTGTGGGACGCCAACAAGCTTTCCGCGTTCCTCGATGCCCATCCCGATGTCGCGGCACGCTTCGCCGAGTCCATTTCGCCGGGTCAGGTGCTGCTCAAGGCGATCGGCACGCTCGATGATGTCCACGCCGCCCTGTCCGGCGGCCGGTTCACGGTCGGCCAAGGCGAGCCCGGCTGTCGTAGGGCGTTCGAGGCGGCGTACCGGGCCGCCGGTGGTGCGGCCGTTCTGGGCGAGCCGAGCAGCGAGGTTTACGACGACGGACCCGGCTGGGTACAGCACTTCACCGCCCCATCCAGCAAGACATCTGACGTACCGGTCGGCGGCGAGGCGGTGATCTGCGCCGGGCGCGGCCGACCGGCGGTCGCGGTCGCCGCCGCACTGTGGGACACCATCCGCGCCGCCGGCGGTGCCGGGCAGCTGTCCTCGGTCGGCTACCCGGTCGTCACCGCGGACACTCCGCCGCTGTTATCCACCGATGCCGACGAGGTGCTCCTCGACGGCGGCGACTGGCAGGCTGGCCGCCTGGTCCGTGACCCCGGCGGCTGGCTGTGGCAGCCGCAGACGGCGTTCAGTTTCGACGTCGGCATGACCCGCGATTGGCACACCGCTGGCGGCGACATGATGGACCTGCGGCTCCGGTGTGCCGCCACCATGCGCTGGGCCGACATCGCAGCGTTCGCGATCGACGGCGACGGACGGCGGCGGCTGCGCGCCGCGCTGCGCTGCGCGAAGGACCGCTCAACGAGGTCATCGCCGCGCTCGCCGCCCGGTTCGGGCTCGACGCCGGCGGTGACTGGGACCGGATTCCCGAGGCCGAGGGCTACAACAACCGGCGCTTCGCCAGCTACCGCCGGCTCGTCCCTGGCACCGAGGGCCGTCCAGCGCTCGGAGTGTGGGCGCGGTTTCAGCTGGCCGACGGGCTGCGTGACACCGTCGTGAGCATCATCGACCTGCGCATCGACTTCACCGCCCTGCCCGAGCACGTCACCGGCCCGGACGCCCCGCCGGTCGACCCGCCTCACCGGCTAAACCCGGCCGACCTGCACCACTACCTGACCGCTGCGTGGCTGGCCGCGTCCCAGTCTCTGCCGCTCGCCGCCACCCCGCATCCCGACACCGCCACACCTGCCGGACCGAGCCGTCTCGAAGTGCACCTGGGCACTGAACGGCCGTGGGCGTCGCCGCCTGGCGGACGGGCCGTCGGGCTGCTGGACATGCTTGATCTCGCCGACTGGGGCAGCCCACCCGAGCAGCTCAGTCCGTGGATGTCGGCGACGGTGACCACGCCGTTGAACCTCACCGTCGCCGAGGTCGACGACCTCGTCGAGCACACACTGCGGTACCTGGCGTCCGGGTTCGGGTTCCTCGAACCCGATGACTGACAGCAGCTCCGGCCGGTCGGGCGGGCTCCGTCGCCAGTTCCCGGCGGCAGCAAGCGTTAAGCAGCGACGCAGCAGCCCAACTCGACCGGCTGTCCGGGATGTCTAGATGTCGCGGCACCAAGGCGTCTGCGCTCCACTTCGGACTACCTGCACCGCAGAAGTCGGCGCTGCACTCGCAACCAGCGTTGCACCGCCCATCACATCGCACGGCTGATCACGCACGACGAGTCTGGCCGCTTCTCCCGGCCAAAGAAGTCGAGGGGCCACCCACCTACAGGCTCGTAGTTCGTGCTGCCTCGAGGGCGTAGGACATGAGGACTGCCTCGTTCGAGCTACGCCCCGTCCAGCCAGGACAGAGCGCGTCAGGGCTTAGGTTCATGATGGTTCTGTGGCATACGAGCTGAGCAGACTCGACGAGCGGCGATTCGAGGAGTTGTGTAGGGCGCTCGCGATGCGAGTGCTGGGCCCGGCGGTCCAGGCCTTTGGTGCGGGACCGGACGGTGGCCGCGAGGCCACCTTCGACGGCGAGGTGTCGTTTCGGCCTGATTGGTGCGGCTACGGCGTCCTCCAGGCGAAGTGCCGCCGGACCGCTGGCGGTGCCGCCGATGCTCAATGGTTGTGCCAGACCCTCACGAGCGAACTGGACCAGTGGCTTGATCCGCGACGACGGCGAGTCACCAACGGCCGGATCCCGCAGTACTTGATTGTTGCCACGAACGTCCGCCTTTCCAGCGTCGCGGGGCGCGGCGGCATCGACCGTGTCAACGACCTACTCACCGCATACGGGCAGCGCCTCGGCCTCAAGGGCTGGGCCTTGTGGGACGCCAATCAGTTGTCCGCCTACCTGGACGCCTATCCCGAGATCAGCCGACGTTTCGCGGAATTCCTCACGCCCGGTGATGTCCTGGCTCAGGCCATGGACACCATCAATGATGTCAACGAGGCACTGCGTGAGCAGCGGCGCGAAGCCCTGCGTGAGCGGCGGAGCGCGGCCGGAGCGCCGAAGCGCCAGGTAGTCGACTGGGAGCCCTTCGACCTGGGCGTGCACCGCTCGATCAGCCCGGCGGAGCAGGTCGCGACGACGCTGCCGGACTACGTCGGTCGAAGCCATGACGCGCACCTTCGCCGCCTGCTGCACCCCATGCCCATTAACGGGGTGTTCGTCGTCCTCGTCGGTGGCTCGTCGACCGGAAAGACGCGCACCGCATACGAGGCGGTCCTGACGTGTCTGCCGGACTGGGCGCTGGAGTTCCCCACTACCGCGCTCGCCTTGCGGGATCGGCCAGCGAGTCCACCCTCAGTCATCTGGCTCGACGAGGCGCAGCGATATTTCAGCTCCCCGCACGGCGAGGCGGCGGCCGTCGCCCTGATGGAGATACTGCGATCGAACGCGCCTGTGGTCGTGATCGGCACCCTGTGGCCGCAGTACTGGCAACGCTTCACCGCGCAGCCGAACCCGGGCGACGCCGATCCGCACCATGAAGTTCGAACACTGCTGGCCCGAGCCGTCCGCATCGACGTACCGCCGACATTCTTAGCCGCCGATGTCGAACTGGCCCGGTCGCGCTCCGATTCACGCCTCCGCGAGGCCATCGCGACCGCCGGATCCTCGAACCGGATCACCCAAGCACTGGCAGCCGGCCCGGACCTCATCGCCGCGTACCGGGATGCCGATCCGTACGCCCGAGCGCTCATGCTCGCCGCAGCCGATGCCCGCGCCGCCGGTCGCGCCGCCCCGCTGTCGGCGACCATGCTCGAACACGCGGCGGCAGGTTATCTCGACGAACAGCAACGGGCCCGTACGACGCCCTGGTTCGCCGCGGCTATCGCCTACGTCACCCGGATGGTCAAGGGCGTCATCGCTCCGCTGACGCCGGTGCGGTCTCAGCCCGACCTCGGCGAGCCCGACGGCTACGTGCTCGCCGACTATCTCCTTCAGCACCTGCGTCCCGAGCAACATATGTATCCGCTGCCCCCACAGTTGTGGGCCGTCCTGCTCGCCGACCCAGGCCCGCTTGAGGACCAGCTACGCCTGGCCAGGGAAGCCGAGGAACGCCACCTCTACCGCGACGCGGTAACGCTCTGCGCGTCGCCGGCCAATCAGGGCTCACCCGGCGCGGCCATGGCCATCGGCGTTCTCCTCAGCCGGCTCGGCCGGCACGACGAGAGCGACCCCTGGGTAAGGCGGGCCGCCGAACTCGGCCATAAGGGCGCCATCAAGTCGCTCGCACAGCGGTACGTGTGGGACGCGACCTCGGGTCAGGAGGTGCACGAAGACCCCACCGACGCCGAGCGGCACCTGCGACAGCTCGTCGAAAACCCTAACGATCTCGATGCTCTTGTTCGGCTCGTATACCTACTCACCGACAGCGGACGCAGCGACGAGGCCCGCAGCTTGTTGACGGGACGCGCCGAACAAGGCGATCCCCCTGCGCTCGTCGTGCTGGCCAACGTGCTGTACGAGCAAGACCAGCAAGGCGATCTGGAAACCCTGCTGCACCAGCAGACCGCCAAAGGCAGCCCGATCGCCGCGATTCTGCTCGCCGGCCTCATGGATGAACTCGGCCGCGCAGAGGAGAGCCGAACACTACGCTCGACCCTTGTCCAGAGGATCCCCGCGGATACCCTCCAGCACTGCATCGAACTACTGATCGAGGCCGACCAGTGGCGCGGAGTGGACGACTTGTTGCGACACGCAGCCGAAGAGGGCCATGCCTGGGCCATGCAGCGGCTCGCCGGACTGCTCATCGAGGACGGCATCGAACTCGACGACGATCCCGAGCTCTTCGAAGAAGGCGAAAGCTGGCTGCGGCGGGCCGCCGACGCCGGCGACAAGCACGCGAATCTGCTGCTGCCCAACCTGCTAGACCGCCTAGGCAAGACCGAGGATGCGGCGGATGTCCTACAGCAGCGGGCGGCCACCGACGACCAGGAGGTCCTTCTCGATGTTGCCTACGAACTCATGCACCTCGGGCATCACGACGAGGTGAACGAGGTGCTTCGGCGGTTGACCGCCGCTGGCAAACCCCAGGCGCCGGTTCGGCTCGCGCACTTCCTGCGGCAAGCCGGTCAGCCCGAGCAGGCCGAAGCGCTCCTTCGTCAGACAGCCGCCGAGGACCTGCACGCGCTCGTCGAACTGGCCGGCATGCTCGGCGAAACCGGGCGCACTGCTGAGGCGGAACAACTACTGCGTGGCGTGGCGCAACCAACGACGGAAGTGTTGTCGGCGCTGGCCGATGTATTCGAGAATGACGGGCGCGCGAAGGAGGCGGATCGAGCGCTTCGCGACGCGTGCCTGGCAGGTGCCGGCCTCGTTGATCTCGAACTCAGCTTGGAAGGGGTCGAGGCGGAGCAATTGCGCCGCTACGGGCTAGAGCCTGATGGGCGAACCGCAGCGCCGTGGCGCGCCCCTGAGCCCACCCCCGAGGTGGGCACGGCAGTCAACGAATTTCCACCGTTCGCGGAGTGGTTCGGTCTGCCCTATCCTCGATATTCGGAACTGGGGCCGTAGGCGCCGACGGCCGCTGTTCGCGCGCCGAGCGCGGACGAAGCCTCCAAGCATCAGCCCCAGCCAGCTGGCGACGATGCCCAGCGCACCACTGGCTCTGGCTAGTCAACCGACGAGTGCATCGAGGAACTCGGCCATGCCCGTGCCTGAGCGCCCGGAGGCGAATTCGCTACGGCAATTTGGCCAGGATGAACGCGTCCCGCACAGCGAGTGGAATCGTTAAGGAGACGGTGATGGAGGTGACACCGGAGCTGGTGCTCGACCGGGTGAGAGCGGCGCACGGCCGGCTCAAGCTAGAGGGCTTGGACGAGGAATCCCTGGCCGCGTGGCGACACGCGGCGAAGGTAGCCAAGCTGCGGTTGCTGCGAGCCGGTCCGCACCGGCTGCGCAGCTGGTCGTTTCCGGGTGGCATGTCGCTGCTGCTTGTGGAGGTCGACCGCCGGGGCGTCGAGTCGCCCGCGTTGGCGCCACCGGATCAGCCAACCCGGCAGTGGGTTCCGCCTCCGCGTCCACGGCCCCGCACCCAGGAGTTCCTCGGCCGGATCGTCCCGGTCCCCTCGACGGTGCGCCGCCCACACCCGATCGTGCAGGACCTCACCGAGGCGTTGGACTTCCCCGAGCGGATGATCTACCAGCACCGGCCCTACCTGATGCCGAACAAGCGTCGGCCCGTGCAGCGGATGCGCCAGATCTGGCAGGCCATCATCACCGAGGCCGAGTTCCGCGGGTACGAGACGCTGTTTCGGCACAACCGACGGGACCACTATGACAGCGGCCAGCTGATCCTGCGGATCGACCGTGACGAGTTCCCGCTCCAGCTCTACGGGGAGCGCGGCAAGCCGCTACAGCTGACGATCAAGGACGTGCATCCGGCGCGGCGCCGCGGCTACGACACCTGGACCGACACCGCCGACAAGCCCCTGCACAGGCAACTCGGCGAGATCTTCACCCACATCGAGCGGTGGGCCGACCTCCTGATCGCGCGTCGCGAGGCCGAGGAGCGCCGCGAACAGGAGCGCCGACGGGAACGGCAGCGGCGCGAAGATGAGGCCCAACGACAGTTTACCGAGGACCACCGCCGCAAGACCATCCAGGCTCGTATCGGCGAGCGGCAGTTCGCCGACGACGCCCGCGCCTACGCGGCAGCGCTAGCGGCGGTCGCTGACGACTTGGAGCCCGACCGTGCGCAGGAGGTGCGGGCCTGGGCGACGTGGATCCTGCAGCATGCCGACCAGGTGGATCCCCGGCTCAGCCGGGAGGGCATGCCGAAGACGCCAAAGCCCGAGCGCGATGACCTGCTGCCGTACCTGACTGCGGGCCACTGGCACTACTAGCCGTGGTACCAGCGGCGGTTCGGATGCCACGGTTGATAGGGCGGCGCAGAGGCAGTCCTCCCGACGTGCTGCTGTCTCGGTGTCGCCACGGCCACCGATGACGGTGGATCGCTGGGAATTCCGGGCGGGTCGGCCAGCGGGTCAAGGTCATCGGCGTAGGTGTGTGCCCACGCCAGCCACGGGTCGTCGATCGGCATGCCGCCGTTGACGAGATCTGCGCAGTAGGAGCGGATGTCCTCGGCCAGCAGCCACGCAGCCACCTGCTGCCGCAGGATCTGGTCGCGGTGCGCCGTCACCACCCGGTCGCGTTCCTGCTGCAGCCGCACCTGCTCCGCCCGCGCTGCAGCTTCGCGGCGGTCACGTAGCCGCCGGCCACGTTGGCGCAGGTCCGTCAGGACGGCGGGCAACTCGTCCTCAAGCCGCTTGCGGGCGTAGTCCTTCCACTCGGCCACACCGGCGTCGGCGTCGGTGACCGTGAGCACTAGGCGCAGCATCCAGCGGGCACACTTCTCCTCCCGTACCCGCACATCGAGCGGCTGTTCGTCGACGACCACGCTCAGCAGCGCGTCCGTACCGAACCTGACGGCCCATTCCCGCTTCTCCGCCTCCAGACACAGCGCCTGCAGGAGCAACAGCGTCCGGGAGCGGTTCTCATCGGACTCCGGGAGGCGGCTGGGCTGCTCACGCAACCGGTCGATGACCGGATGAGGATCCACCAGTAACTCGGGGACCGGCACTGATGAGCGACTTGCCGGCAGGTACTGCTTGCTCGGGTGGCGGCCCCGCCGTAGCTCGATAACCAAGTCACCGGTGTTGCGGCCGCGGTGAACCAGATGCCAGCCCTTGGGCACGTGGCCGCCAGACCGCAAAGCATGGATGAGTCGACGCCAGGCCGCTCTCACCTGCTCTGGGGGGGCCAGAACCTGCACAGATCCTTTCGGCCTTCTCGAGCAGGTCCAACACCCCTGTACCGAAGCGGGCGGCCTCGTGGAGCCGGGTAGGGCATCCATGCAACGATGCTTGCACACCTCTGTGCGGCTACGAGGAAGGCTGGCGGCTGCTTCGCGACGGCCTCTGGTCGGGTAGGGGAGGCAGACAGGAAGAGGAAGTGGCCGGACGCGCGTCATCGGCTGGGCTGTGAGCCTTGACGCTCATCTCCCGCCCCCGACCGCTGCAGGCGGGTACTGAGAAGGCCGGCAGGAAGCTTCTGATCTGCGTGCTGGCGTGGGGTGGTGTTTCGGCCAGTAAGGAGTTGCGGTCAGCGACGACGCACGGCAAACGTGATTCGCTTCGTCTTCGCCGGCTCCCTGAAGTCAAGTCCGGTGCCGTCTTCGAAGGTCATTCGTCCGGTCGGCATAGGTGTCCCGGCGGCCGGACTCCATGCGGTGGTCTCGCGCAACGCCGCCATTTTCCCGGTCCGCTCAAGGTCGACGGCTATGACGTGGACGCGGCAAACCACGTCGACCCGCCGAGCGTCGTCTTGGGCGACCAGGTCCACGATCTGGTCGCCGACGAGGTCGTCGAGCGAGGGCGCCAAGGTTTTCAACGAGTTGACGCCGTACACCCGGAAAGACTCGATCTTCTTGCCCGCGACCCACTCGCGCGCAACGTTGACTTCTTGTGCAGCCAGCGCTCTTCCCACGGGTGGTCTCCGATCTCGAGCCTGACGGTCGCCAGAGCACAGCCTACGGGTCCTGCCTCCCTGGTACTGGTGGGTGATGCCATCCGGCCCAACACTGCGGCACCGAGGCCCTCTGTTGAGGCCGCGTGGGGCACCGATCATGAGAACTATGGCGAAAAACGCAAAAACACCCTTTCTCCCAAAACCAGACTTATTAAATCTAATCGACTGGTTCAAGGCCTAATCTGTAAATCCCCTGACCGATCCCAGGGCGTCTAGATCGCTTGCACCGAATGTCAGACGTGGGCGATACCGTGTCAGGTACTACTCTGTCGGGGTGTGCTGACCGCGGTTGCGCGGTCGACCCCTCGTTAGTCAGCCCTCTGTAGCAACGAGAAGCTTATGGTGGTGACCTCGATGCCCCGTCCGCATGAGCCTGTGCATCAGCAGCGGTTGGCCGACCTCTCAGCATGTACCTGGGAACGGGCGGTTGCTGGGTGACACCGGGCGGTGAGAGTGCGCCAGTTTCGGGCGGCAGGGACGCCACCGGGTTCCTCGGAACCTCGCCGACCTCTCTTCAGACCAGTGAGTTCGTGGAACGCCTGTACCGCAGCACCAACAGCTATGCGGACCGCTTGACCGCCGAAGAACTCGCTTGGATCGATGTGGACCTCGGTCTCAACGATCATGTCCTGGGTCTGGCTCGCGCCCACCATCAGATCATCATCACGGGTAACCCCGGTGACGGAAAGACGCACCTCATCGAGCGGCTGAGGCCAGCGTTAGAGGCGGCCGGGGCGGTTGTTCTTACCGATGCCAACGAATTGTCCGATGACAGCATCCTCTCTCGCTGGCGCGACTGCGACCGCGACCGTCGAGCCATGGTGCTAGCTATCAATGAGTGGCCGCTTTTCGTGCTGCGTCGCCATCCGTTGGCTGTCGACTTCGAGCCACTCAAGGCAGCGCTTCGGCAGGTGCAGCAGGCGGCGTCATATGGCCGGGAGCCTGTGAAGGATGTTGAGGGCCTCGTTCGAGTCCTCGACCTTAGCCTGCGAAATGTGCTTGCTGCGCCCATCACACTCAAGGTCATCGCCCGTCTAACCGATGATCGTTTCTATGCCAGCTTGTCACCAACAGACCCGGCCGTCGTCAACCGCGAGGCATTGCGCCATCCTCAGGTTCGAGAGCGGATCGCCTTGATGCTTGCGGAGGTTGCACGGCGAGGCCACCACGCAACAATGCGGCAGTTGGTCGGCTTCGTGGCGTTCCTGATCGCCGGAGGGGCAACGGCTGCGGTCCGGCTCGCGAGCCAGGGTTCGCACCGATACCACTACGCGCAGCTTGCCTTCGAAGGCGGCGTCGGACCGCTGTTCGATGCTGTCCGGGAGGTTTTCGACCCCGCTGCCGTAACGCACCCCCGGCGCGACACGGAGCTCTGGCAGGGGACCACAAAGGCAGAAGAGTGGATCAACGGGCTCCGCCCGTCTGCCATACAGCCGATGCCGGCGGATGACCGAGATAACGAGTATCGCGCGCTCAAGCGGCGGTTCTTCTTTGAGCACCGCGACGGTCGGTCGCTTCTCGATCTCTTGCCGAGCGACGAACGCAGTTTCGACAGGATGGTCACGGACGGTAACGGAGCAGGCGGGGGCGTTGTCCGGCAACTGCTTCTAGCAATCAACAGGTTCTACGAGCCAGACTGCCCCGATAGCGACCGCGAACGCCTCGTCCTCTGGCAAAGCCACCGTTTCGACGTCAGGGCCCCAAGCACGTTCCTCTCCCTGCACGAGGTTCACCATGGCCGATTCGAGGTAGACCCACCCAAGCTGGCTCCGTGGGTGAACGAGTGGTTGCCCGATGAGCAGCGTCTCGTCCGGACCTTCGCTCTCACCGCTACAGACGAGTACGGCGTGGCGGTCGCCAGCCTCTTGGTCGATCGCGCGTTGTACCTAACGCTTACCGAGGCCAGGTGGGGTCTCGGGCGAACGAGTTGGTCGCGGAGCGCTACTCGGCGCATCACACGATTTGTCGACAGCGTGCACAATTCCGTGGGGCCGAGCAAGACAGAAGTTGTCGATGTGCGAATCCGCAACGTGGAGAAAAATATCGAAGCGAGGTTCGAAATTCAACGTCATCCGGCGAGGTACCGACTGTGACAACGGACCTGAAGACGTTCCTGAATGACCTCTACATCGCCGAGTTTGGATTTGTTCCCACCAACAACTCGATCAAACCCGTGCACGTAGCCAACGGCCTCGGACGGGCGTTGACGGGACGCGCATATGACTCGGACGCACTAGCCGAATTTCTTCGGCCATCAATTCTGAATCAGAAGACACGTGAAAAAGTCGAACGCAATCCGAATAGCGCAATCCTTGAGCGTTACGGCGAGGCGATCACCGGTCGAGATGGTGAAGTCATCGATCGAGACTCACTGAGCACGTTGCGGAACCTTGCCGAAGGTGTGTTGGGCACAGACAAGGCCGTATTCGGCGAAGCGGCACGCTCCTCATACACCCTGTCGAACGAAACACTCCTCACCCGTGACCCATCGGATCATCGCTGCGGAATCTTTCTGGCGCGCTTACTGACGGCTGGGCATGAAGCGGATGCCGCCACCCACATCCGTAAATTGCTGTCAACTGACGAGGACCCGTGGTCGATGCTGGCAATGCCGATGGCGAAGCTCGCTAAACCGCAGGCCGTTGACACCGCAACCGAAGCTGCGATGCAGCACGCCTATGCTCCCATGATCGTTGATGAGGCGAGCACACCTGCTCTTGCTTCACCTACCCTCACCCATCTTCGCCGCTCATTCGACCGTCTCGCCCGTTTCGAGCGAAACAGCGGTTCGAAGTTGAATTCCCTTCGAAGGCTGGTGACATTCGCCTGCTTCGCCGTACACGTCCATCTGATCTCCCGTTACTCCGAGGCTGTAGAAGGCGCTCCACGATCCCCGATCCTGCTCGACATGTTCGATGGCTCCCGCACATCCCTGCGTAATGCATCGCGAGCATCTTTCCGGGCTGCGGGCGACACGATCGAGGCGTTGATGCTGCTTCGTATTCGAGAAAGGCTTCAGCCGCAGGTCAGCGACCTCGGGGCTGAACAAGTGATCGCAGGCCTCCCAACCAAGGTTCAGGACCGGGTCCGGCAGGGCTTCGATGCGTACCGTCACGACGACCAAGTGTCCGAATTGGAAGCCATCGCCGAGGCGTTCTGGCAAGTTGCCGCGGAAGAGAAAAACCATCCGCGAGGCTTCCTGGCGGACCTTGGCCGCCGCGCTGGTTACCTCACCCCTTGGTCCGTCGCCGGCCGTGGCGGCAAGCAGCAAAAGCGCTATGGGATCAACGCCGAATTCCTCGAAACGCTCGTTGCGGCCACTGTCGATCCAGAAAGGCCGCTTGACTTTCCGGAGTTTCTTGACGAAATTCGCACGAATTATGGAATCGTAGTTGGCCAGCGCTCTGATGACCAGATCGTGCGATGCAACAACCTGGCACAGAAGCCGTTCGGGACGCCAACTTCCGTAAGCGAGGAGGAGTTGCGACTCAACGTCGAGGCATTGCGCAGGGCAATGCTTGAAGCTGGCTTCGCGAAGGCGTTCGCCGACGGACAGACGGTCATCACTACCGACCCAAAGAGTTTGGCGCTGCTATGACGATGGTCGACCCTCGAGAACAGCTAGTCAGCGAGCTGCTGTGTCGCAAGGTCATTGAGCTATACGGATCGGTGGGCGTCCTTGTCCGGGACATACCGCATTTTAATGCACGCACTGTGCTAGCTCAGCTGAGCGGGATCCTAGACACGTCCGACTTGCGGATTGCGTTGCTGTCCAGTGGTGCCCTGGATCTGGCCACCGAGGTCGGCATGCCAGCAGATAAGTTCACCAGCAGTGTCCAGCAAGCCGAGCAATGGCGTAATGACAGAAGCCTTGAGGCGACGATCGTGGTGATCGCGACCGGCGATCAGGCGCGGCTTTCCTCGCTGCAAGATTTCGCTCCCATCGGCCCGGTCGAGCTCAAGGGTCTACTTATCAGGCAAGCACAGCAGCAGCTCGCTGGCGCCAACGATGTACTCATCAGTTGGTGGAAAAGGCTCGGTGGCGACCGGAACATCTCTTTTGGCCAACTTCTCGACTACTACACCTCATTGCCAGACGGGCCTGACCAGGCGATGAAGTTCAAACTGAAGTCGAGCCGGGAACTTCCGCGCTTAGGCCTGCTGGCAGACCCGAAGCTGTTTGACGACGCGAGCGACCGGGCGGTCGCCAATCGTATTCAGAGGAACCGCGATCTGGTCGGTCGGCTCCAAGCGCTGACGGAAAAAGACCGGCGTGCAATCGCCGAGAACATCGCTAAGGAGGCCGATCCGAACCGACGCGCGGCTCTTCGGCGCAGTCTTCGCCTCCTTCGGCAGCTGCGCCGCGGCGAGTCGGCGGATCAGCTCACCGTCGCTGACGCCGAAGATCTCTTCTCGGTCCGCCGGTGGCAACCCCCGCCCCTGCCAGCAGGCCATGACGCGGTACCGCAAACTGGCCCCATCATACCGCCAGATGGCAGCACCCAAGGCTCTCACCCCTCGGACGGCGTCGCGGATGATGGGAGCGGCAATCGGCCGCTCGACACGCCGGTTTCGGCCTCGACTGTCGCTGCGGACGCATTGCTTTCCGGTGACGCGTCTCTTCAGGATGATCTCGACGCGGCCGTAGAGTCGGCTGCAGGGGTCAGCGAACTCGACAGCGGGGGAACTCCCGTCGGCACGGAACGATGGGAGGACGAGCTTCCCTCCGGGATCATCGTCCAGGGGCAGGTCTCCGGCGAAGTCGTCGACATCGTCACCCGGCTCGTCGGCGTCGGTCGTTACGGGGGCTGGATCGACGGGAACGACGGCGACATCTGGGAGAGAATCCGCGGCTACCGGGGTGAAGATGACCTCAAGGCAGAATGGACCAGCCAACAGATCCTTGAGTTCCTCGACAGCCTCGACGACGACGCCGGCCGGGAACTACGTGCGCGGTTCGAGTCATTCGACAAGGCTCGAGACAAGATCGTGGGGTATGCGGGTCGACTGACAGTCGAGCCCCTTGCGGTGGCCGCGGCGCGGAATTCACGGGTCGCGATCTGCGACTACGTCGAGCGGTATCACGACCTATTAACGTGCATCGGCAGCACGTACGGGAAGCTTTTTGCAGAGTACACCCAAGATGTAAACCAGGTTATCTCCCAGATCTTGAAGCTCGATACCATTGCCTTTGGGTCTGGCCTGACTGCGATCGCGATGCTCACGCCCCTGCATCCCCTATACCTGTGGCGGTACTCCGAATTCGCGCGCATCGTTGTCGCTCAGCGTGATCGACTCAGCGCACGCGACCTCCAACTGGTGAGAGACTCGGCGGGAAAGCTACCTAACTTTCTGACCAGTCTTTGCCTCCCAGATCTGACGCCTGACACGCCACAGGTTCTGCCTCACGTCAGCGACATCGGGCATCTTCCGTACTTCGCGGTCAAGCAAGAACGCAGCGTGGGCCAAGACGGCTATGCGCAAATTCGTCGCATCGTCGAGGCGTTCCTTGAAGCACACCCTCCAGCGCGCCACGGGCTCCGCCTTGCGTTGCTGGACCCGCCCGGCCCAGGGCCCTACCTGAAGCTGCTGACCGACCTGGCGTACAGCGAGAAGATCCAGGGCGCTCACCTCACCGTGCTCTACAAGGGCCGCAACGCTGGAATCCAGTCGCTCGAACTTGATGACGACGACGAGGCGCGGGTAGCACAACTCTTCCACGCAACCGCAGAAGATCGGCGCTTCAGTTTCGAAGTGCGCGCGCTGCCAGCCGACACGGTGAAGCCACCGGTAGGCATGCTCGCACACGTCCTGGTAGCATTCGACCAATCAGCGGGCATGCAGGATGCGCTCAGCTTCATCGAGCAGCCGGTCCAGCCCCTCGCGATGCCTCAGCGACTTAAGTACCGCGTATTTGCCAAGACTGTGGACCTAGAACCCGCGCCAGGCGGGCCCTTCGCCGCCTACTTCACGGTTGCCCAACTGATTGCCAAGCAGGCACCCGCGTCACGCCTGGCCGTGCGACAGGACGGCGACGTGCGGGAACGCCTCAAGGCCGTAGCGGCAACGGCACCGTGGTTCGTCCTGGCCGATCGGCACGTCGACCGAGACCTCATGCTCGGGAAGCTCCAAGTCTTCAGCGGTCGCGATCGCACCCGTGAGGTAGTTGCATTCGCCGACGCCACAGACCCGTTTCGACGAGCGCTCCGCGAGGTCGTCCGTCAGTACAACACTGCCGTCAGTGACGCTGACCTTGACGAACTCCTGCAGGAGCTAACAGAACTTCTCGACGTGGGTGCCTTGACACTCACGCCTGACCTCGAGCGCCAAGTTGACCAGAACCGGACCAAGGGCTTGCTTGGAACGCTCATCGTGGCGCGGTGGTTCAAGAAGAACCGGCCCGCGGATCGCAAGCGTCTGCTCATCAGCCTTGATGATGACATGGCCCGCAGGTGGCTGCACCTGCACGAAGACGCCCGAAGAGCCGACCTGCTCGGGATCGAGTACAGCGAAGAAGGGTGCATCATCACCGTCTTCGAGGTGAAGACGATGCAGGACACCTCGGCTGAGTTTCATATTGATGGTGACACCGCCACGGGGCCGGCAGTCAATCAGGCCCTGTCCACCGGCATGCTGCTTCGTGACGTGTTCAATCCCGACCGGGCGGATGAGCTCATCACTACGCCAGCTCGCCGGGAGATCCTCCGAGCGCACGTGTATCGCGAACTCGCGAAACGCAGCCACGACACCGACGAACGACGGGCCTGGGCGAGTGCCTCGCAACGGCTGTTCGAAGGCGAGGTGCCTTTCACTATCGAGCTGCATCTCGTCGAGGTCTCCATCGGTGTGGACACGGAGTCACTACGACCGCCCAGGCGTGTGAGCGCCCGGTCCACCAAGGGTCATACGTTCCCGCTCACCGTGACGCAACTGAACGAATCCGAGGTAGGCGCGCTTCAGCAGGGCATCCCGCCCATACGTGAGGTGCCCAGTCCGCCGGAACAAGAGACGCCACCAAGAGCGGAATCGGACAGCCCTTTACCTCCTGAAGTGGGGCGTTCAGTCTCTGCTTCCGCCGAGACGACCGTTGCGAGGTCGGCGTCTAACAGAGTCGCAGCCCCTGAGGCCTCGGTAGCAGCAGCAGCGTCGTCGTCGGCTGACCGGCCGCGCGTGTTTCTTGGTGAAGCTGCCGGGCAGTACGGTAGGCCGGTCGAGGTTTGGTACGACCCGCAGCGTCCCGACCGTCCGCTGGCCAACGGCCACATTGCAATCACTGGTGAGACAGGCAGTGGCAAGACCCAAGCCACCAAAGCGATCCTGCGCGAACTCATGGCGGCGCCAAACAGTCTACCAGCCCTGATTCTCGACTTTAAAGATGACTACGCGGGCGCGGAATACACGCGTACCGAGCAGCTGTCCATGTTCGACGCCAGTATTGGGGGGCTGCCCTTCAACCCGTTGGTACCGCCAACCGATCCCACCTCAGGGCGGGCAAACCCCATGTCGCACGTGCATCAACTCGTCGGCATCCTCAAGCGGATCTATCGCCTTGGGGATCAGCAGGCGTACCACCTGCGTGAAGCAATGAAAGAGACCTATACGATCCTTGGGCTCGACGGTAAAGCCTTCACGCCGGCATCGGACCAGAGCTATCTACCGTTTGACGCCATCCCTGAGGTGCTCGAACGTGAAGGCCACGATGCGCTCATCGGGCGCCTGTCGCCCATCTTTGATCTTGGGTTGTTCGCCGGCGATGGAGACGGCGCCACGCTCGAGCAGCTGCTCGACGGGCGTTCCGTGGTCCGCCTCAGCCAACTGCCCGGCGAGGAGGTCAAGAATGCGGTGGCGGAATTCCTGCTGATGGCCCTCTACAACCAGCTCATCCGACGGCCACAGCCGCGGGTGCTGAAGCGGCTTGTCGTGCTGGACGAGGCATGGCGTCTCGTCCAATCACCCTTCCTGGAGCCTCTCATGCGAGAGGGCAGGGCGTTCGGCGCGGGCGTCGTCATTGCCACGCAGTACCCCAAGGATCTGCCCGATGCAGTGTCTGGCGCTACGGCGACGAGGCTGTTTTTCAGCCAGACCCAAGTCGACCAGGTCCGTGCGGTCCAGAAAGCCCTGGTCGGAAAGACCAGCGGTCCTGAGGCCGAACGCTTAGCCGAGGCAGTAAGAACGATGGCTCCCCTTACCTGCTTTGTGCAGAACGCCCACCAGACGCCGTACACACGAACCTCAGTTCGTCCCTACTACGAGCGCATCATCGATGTTGACCCGGTGCCACACGATCGCCTCTTCTAGGCAGTCAGTACAGCTCCAACTGCTCATGTTCACCGGCGGCAAGTGGCAAATCTGGCAGTGTAACGCGTGCACCGTGCCTGACCGGTCTGGTTAGGCGATGCGCCGCGACCGCCTCCAGCACCGCCGTCGACTTGCTGCGTGGGTGGCACCACCGACGCATCCACCATGCGGAGATGGCGTCCACGTCCGCGGTGCTCTGACGACGACGGAACTTGTAGCTCGGCTCCGCGTCGCTACCGAGTAGGTAGGGCAGAAGGTTGTCCACCAAGCTGATGCCGTAGATGATGCGTTGACGCCCATGCTGCAGCAGGGTGTCCGACGGCCACTGCAGGAGGTCGAAGCCGTGACGGACCTTGCGGAACTTCGGGTTTACCCCTTCGCCAAAGATGCTGTTGACCCGCGCACCACGTGCGGTCTGCTCTGCAAGACGCACCAACGCTCGCACCGACTCCGCCGATAGGTGCGAGGTGCCGAACGACTTCGACCGGCCAAGCTGGCGGAACTCGATAGGAGAGAGTCCGCCGAGGACTTCGGGCGGGATCCGGATCCGGTTGTACTGGCTAGCGCCCGAGCCGTAGAGCGAGGTCGTTCCGACGAAAACGAGGTTTGACCGCCGACGGATCGGCCGACCAGCCATTGATGACGCGATCTCACTGGCATAGGTCGAATAGCGCCGGTGGTAGGCCTTGACGACCGTTGGGCTGACCGCCAACATGCTGACGAGCTTGCCCCCCAGCAATGCATTATAGGGAGCGACAGCGCCGCAGACGGTGAGATCGGCAATCTCGGTTCCTACAGCATCAGCTTTCGCCCTACGCAGTACAGACATGATCGCCCGCCGGGCCTTCGGGCTGTCGAGCGCGTCGGACAGCCCGGTGCGGCTGGCCTTTGGGTATAGGTAGGGCGCGAGCGCTTGTCGAGCGCTGAGAAGATCGGCCAGTGCCAGACAACGCTTGCTGCGGAAGAGGTCGGATTCGGCACGTCGACGCCAGCTTTTGACATCGTCGGCATCGTGAACCTTTTTGAAGTCCGTCGCCTTGACGAACCGGTGATGATCTCGGCGGCGAGTTTCCGCCTCCTTCAGCAATCGCTCGATTGCATCGGCGGCAGGGTTTTCCCATAGCGACGGCCAGTACAAGCCGTCCTTAACCAAATCATCGATATACAGTTCTTCCAGGGCTGTCTGCAGCCGGGCGGTAATCCACCGAGCCATCCGCAGAGTCGGGGCCGCACGCAGATTTTCCAGGAACACCGTCGGTTGCCAACCGATCCAGTCATCGCGTTCCGCTAGTTGTACAACAGCGCTGCCAAGTGCGGCGATCCCGATTACCGGGTGGAATGAGGCTGCGCGGTCCCGAATTAGAATCATCATGGTGCGCCCGGGAGTGCTTGTGTACTGATTAGACCAGGTATGACGAAAGTACCGCCATATATCCATAAGCCTGAACCCGGTCTGCGCGCAGCGCTCACTACTGGACACTACCTGTACGTACGGGTCGATCACTCCGCGCAACCGAGCAAGATCCGCGTCGCCGTCGATCTCGAGGGCCTGAAGAGCCGTCGAAAGTTCCTTGCCATCTCTCATAAGGCTGAAGATCGATACGAACTTACCCTCGTACTCCCGCGGCTTCTCCATGGCGGCGATGAAACGACGCACCGACGGGATGGACAGCTGCTCATCTCGCTTGATGAGTTCCTGTCGCCGTACTCGACCCTTTTCCTCGACCGGATCGGCGACTCCAAGCGGCGGAGCGATGGCCACCTGGTGGTCATCGACCCGTACGTTCCAGCCTTGGCCGACAAGATCAATCAGAACGTGGGTGGCGGCTGTGAGCGCGGCGTTGTCCTTCGCGAGGCAGCGTTCCCGTGCGGCCTGACGTGCCGAAGCGTCATCGGTTGCCAGCGCGCGGCCAAGCGCGGCAAAGGCCCGCCGCTCAGCGGGTTGACACCCTGGCGGGCAGGGGAGTGAGTACCACATCTCGATCATGTTAGGCATTCATGAAGGTGGCGAGTATGTCGGCCCACGCCTGGCGCAGGGTCTGTGCATGCCACCGCTCGGCACCACGCCGGAGCGTTGCCTCGGCGCGGGCGGAGGCCAGAAGAGTCAGAGCAACCTGACGAGCAAGATCGCGGTCTCTGCCTAGGTCGCTCATCGCGAGCGGACCATATAGATCGCGATACCAGGGATGCTTCGTGTTGAGTAACACGATGATCTGCCGATCTCGCACGACGACCTCAAACGCGCCCATCGTTGGCAATTCTGCGGCTGCAATCTGGTACGGCGCCTCGTGTCGGCTCAGGCCATCCACCAAGTCTTTGAGTTCGTCAGGGATTGGCCGGCGCCCGTGCGGCAAGGATGGCAGTGAGGCTTCAGCGCGTGCTGCCTGCCGTTCCGCCGCGCTCAGCGGCTCTGTCGCCTTGACGAGCATGAATCGGTTTCGGACTCGGCCGTTCAGCGCGCGAGCGATCGTTTCCAGATCTGGTGAGATAATCTCCAACAGTTCTGGTCGCGGCGAGATCGCCTGTTTGGCATGGGTGATCCCAAATAGTTCGTCGAGGACTGGATCGAACCTGATCTCGCACCGCCACCAGTCGTCGTAGTTCTCGCGACGTTTACCGCCCATGAAGAACCATCCACGATCGATCTCGCGGCCCGCCCGGACGATAGAGACCGGCGGGCCAGCTGTAACGCCCATTACCCGCTTCTCCTCCGTCGATAACCCGTGCCAGCGATCGATCGGAAGTTCACTAAAAGTAACCGATATGATGCCGGTCCTGGAATCTACCGGGACCTCATAGAGTAGATCGTCGCCGAATCGTCTGCCGCCGGTGATCTTCGACACAGGTTGCAGACACAGGGGATCGTTTGCTGCCACAGGTTGCCCGTTCACCTGCAGGCTCACGCCATCGGCAAGGAAGTGTCGGTAGATCCGCCCTAGATCCTCCTTGAGTCGCCGCGCGAGTGCAGAAGAACGCTTGTATTCCACCCTGTCGCAGCGCGTCAGCCGCACCACCGTACCGGAGCCGGTGCTGGGCACAAACGCCGGCCGGTCGATGTGCTCGACGGGAGGCAGCGCAGCATCACCAGAGTGGGCCAATTCGTCGATGTCTAGCCTCGACCAGAGGACGCCGACACCAGGTCGCCACGTGTAGACCTCAACGCGCCGGCTTCGGCTGAGGGCACCGTTCGGCAGCCCCATGCCGTAGCGTCCCAGCGACCTCCGGTCGTTGAACCGGCTCGTCCCGCCGAAGCTCAGCGCCTCCGTGAGTGTCTCAGCATCCATGCCCACGCCGTCGTCAACGACCATGATTTCAATTTGCTGTTCGGGGCTCCGCTTGGCAGCCACCTCAACCCCGACCTGCCGCGCTCCAGCCTGCAGGGAGTTATCGATCAGCTCCGCGATCGCCAGGCCGGTCGTCTTATAGCCAGTGTCGCGGGTTGCGAAGAGGAAGTTGGCGGGGTTCACGAGCCGAGGCCGAAAGACCGGACCGTTGTCGATCTGCGTCGCCATCAGTAATGCCACCTCCTGCCGGCCCATTCGCCGGATGTGTGATCGTACATTGCCAAGTCAAAATGTGGTAAAGATGTTTAGGTGCGCGTCTTGGTGATAGACTACCTCGATGTGCGGGGCAGGTACATGACCACGCGGCGACGAATTAGCGTCAACATGACGCTGCCTAAGTGGCTTGAGAAACGCATCGGCCTTTCCTTGCCGGCTCCCATCAACGATCGACTTGACGATCTCGTGACGCTCGTTGAGGAGATGAGCGAACCCACAAGCTGCAAAGAACTCGTGGCTTCGCTCATCTTTGGTGCGCCAACGGCAGGTGAGGATCTGGCGTGGCTGTTGCACGCCAACAGGCGGGCCAAGGCCTGGGCTGCGCGGCTCAGTAGCAGCAACGACGGCGGCGCTACTGTCCCGATCCGGTCCCACCGTCCCGGACCTCGCCCCGGTCGCCGACTCTGCTGAGCCCTTGTGCACCTGGCCAGGAACGCCGGTAATCGGTGCAGGAATCCCCGTAGATCCAAGTGCCTCTTCAGGCGGTTCTGCGTCGCTTCTCGTTGATTCTCTCGGCGACTGCGGTGGCGGCCTTGTGGTGGAGTTCTTTGGTGACGCTTTGGTAGGTGTCGCGGGTGAGTGTGGTGGTGGTGTGGCCGAGTTGTTCGGAGACGACTTTGATGTCGATGCCGGCGTCGAGGGCGATGGTGGCGGCGCCGTGGCGGAGGTCGTGGAGGCGGATGGGTGGTAGTCCGGCTCGTCGGATGAGTTTGTTGAAGCGTTGGGTGACGAGGTTGGGGTGCCAGGGGTGTCCGTTGGGGCGGACGAAGAAGAGTCCGGTGTCGGGCCAGGCGGGTCCGGCTTTGAGGCGTTGGGCGGCGCGACGGGCGCGGTAGGCGGTGAGGACGGTGGCGGTGTCGGCGTCGATGGTGAGGTCGCGGTTGCCGGCTCTGCTCTTGGGTGGTTTCTGCCGCGTCCGGTGGCCGTGGGTGGCGATCTGGTTGTTGATGGTGACTTCTCGTTTGTCGAGGCGGACTTCGGAGTCTCGTAGGCCGCAGGCTTCGCCGCGGCGGGGTCCGCGGTACGCCATGAAGTGGAAGAGGGGGTGTAGGTCGGGGTCGTGTTCGGCGGCGTGGTCGAGGAACTGGGCGAGGAGTTCATCGGTCCAGACCATGACCGGGCCGGGGATCTTGCCGGTGGTTTTCCAGTGTTCGACGCGTTCGGGTTCCCAGACGATGGGGTGTGGGCGGTCGCCTCGGGTTTTGACGAGGGTGGCGGGGTTGGTGACGCCGACGATGATCTCTTCGGCGAGGGCGTCGTTGATGGCTTTGCGCAGGGTGGCGCGGATGAGTCGGCGGGTGGCGGGGCCGCAGGCCCGGATGCCCTTGACGGTGGCCCGGACCTTCGGGTCGGGGCTTGTCTTGGCGGCGTGGACCTCGGCTGCGCGTTGTTCGATGGCGGCGAACATGTTCTTGATGTGGTGGGGGCGGAGTTTGTCGAGGGGGATGGTCCCGAGGTGGGGGATCAGGTAGTTACGGACGTGGGATTCGTAGCTGAGGATCGTGTTCTCGTCGATCTGGAGGCCGGTGAGCCAGGTGGTCAGGTACTCGGCGACGGTGGGGGCGTCGGCGAGCGGCCCGCCGGCGCGTAGGCGCCGTCGGATTTCGTCGGGGTCGGGTAGGGGGCCGCAGGTTCGGGCGGCGTTTTGCAGCATGTCGCCGATCTCGATGCCGCGGGCGCGGTCGCGGCGGGCGAGGGTGAGCAGGGAGCGGGCCTGGTCGAGTTCGTCGGCGGCTTCGGTGCGGGTGTCGAATCCTCCTCGGCGGAGTTGACGGCGGGGTGCGCCGGCGGTCCGGGGGAGTTCGAGTTGGTAGTGCCAGTGGCCGTGGTCGGAACTCCAGGAGCCGTTGACGCGCCGGAGTTTGGGGCAGTGGGTGCCGATGAGCTTGCCGGTTTCGGTGTCGCGGCAGCCGCATCGTTTGAAAATCGATCCGTCGGGCATGGGAGTCGAGCTCTCCTTGTGGGATGGGTGTTCGCTGGTTGTCGTGCTCGGGTGAGCAGCGGATTCGTTGGTGGACATGGACGCGTGCCTCGCGCAACGGATCAAGTCGTCACGGCGTTGAACGCGCCGTGTGCGGTCACGGCGGGGCGGACCGACCGAGCCAGCGCGCGCCTGTGTAGTGGCTCCTGACTGCGGGCACGGCCAACCGGAAGGCTTCGGTGAGGACCAGTTCGCTGATCTGCTGGACGCCGTATACCGGCAGTTGGGCGGGCAGCTGGTGCTCGTCTGCGACGGTCTTCCCGCGCACGCGTCCGTCAAGATGCGCCGGCTCGTCGCCTCCCGGCCGCCGCTGGGCGTCGGAGCTGAATCCGACCGAGAACGTGTGGTTCGGTCTAAAACGCGGTGTGGCCAACCTGGCCGCCGGCAGCGTCGACGACCTCGTCCAGATGAGCAGGATCGACTCAAACGTGTGCCGTACAAGCCCGCGCGTTGCGCACTGGAACATTCCTCGGCATGATCCGTCCCGTGACGTACGGGAAGGGCGCCCCGCGCCTCACAGAGTGAACGGCCCGGCGCCGGCGGCGTCGCCGACCACCTGGGAATGGTTGGAGCGGGATATCGCCTCCGGTGATGTCCTGGTCCCCGGCAACGATGAGCGGCAACACATTTTCTACTTTGTCCGGGCTGACAGGGACGGGCCGATGACCCGGCAACTGTTGATCTTCACGATCGACCCCCGCGTGCCGGCGCGCCGGACGATCTTCGAGTTGCTGGGCCAGTTGTGCCTTCAGAACTCCGACTGGCCTCTGGTGGCAGACGCCGCCGAGCCGGCCCTGAACGACGTGGACCCGCAGGTGCGGCGTAGCGCGGCGACGTTGCTGGTGAACACCGCCGGAGCTGATCGGGCCATGGCGGCGTTGACCGCCTCGACCGATCCGGTCGTCCGGACCGCTCTCGTGGAGGCCATGCCCTGGCGCCAGGTCCCGCAACATGAAGTCATCCTGGAACGCCTGCGGTCGGATTCCGTTCCGGCCGTCCGGCTGCTGGCCAACATCGCGGTGTTCAGCAAAGAGGATTCAGCGGCCTGGCCAGCGCTGGACGCCGCGATCCGTACCGATCTCGAAGCCTGCGCGGGTGTTCTGGACGCGCCGGGTTCCCGTCTCGCGCAGACGGCGGGTCAGCGCTGGGCAAGAGCGCTGACCCGCCTCGACCGAGAGGACGACTGCTGTGCCTGGGCGCAACGGCTCGCACACCCGGCCGAACGCCCGGAGGTCAGGCGCGAAGGCGTACGAATGGCGGTCGCGGCGATGCGTGAGTGGGGCGCCGCGCCCGGCCGGGTGACGCCGGTGCTGGCCGCCCTGCTGAAGGGGGAGTCTTCCGAGGTCCGGCTGGCGGCGCTGCACGCCCTGGCGGCGTCGTTGACCGCGTCCCGGCTGGCGGCCGACGATCTCGCGGCGGTGCTGGACGATCCTGACCTCGGTAATGTGGCCGCCACCGCTTCGGGCAGCGTCGGCGACGACCGGGCGGTGCCGCATCTGGTACGGCTGATGCTCACCGGCAGCGACGAGCCCCGCCTGGCCGGGGCGATCAGGGCCGTTGCCCGGGCGGGCGCTGACCCGGATGGGCTGGTGGCCGCCGCCCGGCAGACCCTGGCCGCGCTTCCGAGTTCCTGTGCGTCGGAACTGCCGATGCGGGTGCTGGCCGCATTCGGTCCGGCGGCGGCTGCCGCGGTGCCGGAGCTCATCGCCAGGCTCAAGGGGGCCGAGAACGACACCCCGGACTGGGCGATCCACGTCCTGGGACAGATCGGCCCGGCCGCTGCGGCCGCGGTCCCGGAGCTGCGGGAGTACTCGACGCGAGGCGCTACGTCCGCGCTGCTCAAAATCACGTCGGACCGGACGGTGGCCGAACGGTATCTCGCCGGGCGTCCGGAGGAACTTCGCCGTGACCGCTTCGCACCGGAGATGCTGACGTGGCTCGCCGAGCACGGCGGGCTCACCGTCCGCCAGCACAGGCAGCTGCGGAATCTGTTCAGGGTTCCCGGATTCGGGCAGGTGGAATCGGCTGGCGCACTGTGGCTCCAGGAAGGTCCGGCGGTAGCCGCCGAACTGCTTGAGGTCCTGCCGAAGTACCTGTCCGACGACCTGCGCGGGCCCAGGGCGTTGCGGGTGTTCGCCGCGATGGGGTTGCATGCGCGGCCGATACTCGACCGGCTCGATCGGTTCATAGCCTCGCGGCGTCGAGCGGGGTTCGACATCGGCGACGACGACGCCGAGATGCGCGCGGACGAGATGCTGCTCGCCGCGACAATCGACGCACGCGAGCGGATCGCCGGATGAGTCCGTGAAAAGGATCCTGCTCCGAGGCGATCTCGGCTTCGCCAGGCCCTGACGACAGGAGGCCATTAGATGTCCGCCGCTCAATCTTGCGCGGGACGGCGGACGTCGATCGGCGGGTTGGGTGTCAGTCCGTTCCGGTGTTGCCGTGGTCGGGCGGGAGCGGGTCGGCCGGCGTTGACGGCGGGCCGGGGGTCCTATTCTGGGGGCCCGGAGTGAGGCCGAGGGTGGTCAGGATGGGGGCGACGGGTACGCGGTAGTGGCCGCCGGCGCGGATGACCGGTACGGGGAAGGCGTCGCGTTTGACGAGCCGGTAGGCGGTGGCCAGGGAGAGGTTGAAGATCTGGGCGGCGGTGGCGAGGTCGGTGCTGACGCCGAGGGCGTGGATCGTCTCGGCGTTCCAGACCGGGCGGTCGTCGGCATTCTTGTCTGAGTGGCGGGTGCGGGTACGTGGGTGGGTGGTCACGTGAGGCTCCATGCGGGCGGATGTGGACGGCTGGGTCTGGGTGCTGGCTGGTGGCGTGACGCTTGCTCTGGCCGGGCGACTCGCCAGGCGGCAGCCGCATCGACGACGCCACCGGGGTCCGGGGCTATGACTGTGCGGCGTTGCCCCGGCGAGTTTCGACGGCCGTGTGAGCGATGGCGTCGGGCCCGTACTCCGGGTGCTGGAGGTGGGGGAGGGCGTCGGCGAGGTCGGCGAGGGTGAGGAGGCCGTTGTGGCCGTGGAGCCACCACAGGGGCCCGGCGGGGCCGAGGTCGGCGTGGGTGGCGTGGTCGCGGCTTGCGGTGGCGACGGGTACGGGGAGCTTCTCGCCGGTCAGGCGCTGGTGGAGGTGGTGTGCGCGTTGGGCGGAGTGGAGCCAGAACAGGACCGGCCAGCGAGGGCCTCGGTACTGGATCATCCGCTCGTAGGCGGCGAGTTTGCGTACCAGTTCGGTGAGTGGTTCGGTGCCGGTGTCGTACTCCAGGAAGAACGGCACCCGGCGGGCGCCCGCCCGCCAGACGCCGTGGCCGTCGGGGCGGACGGGTGCGGGGTAGCCGCGTAGTTCGACCAGGGCGTCGGGGCCGGCGAACGCGCCGGGTTCGCGGCATCGGGATTCCGACCACCACCGTTGCAGTTCGTGGTCGGGGTGGGTGCGGGCGTGGCCGGCGAGGTCGGTGAAGAACTGGTTGACGCCGAGTCGGTGTTCGAGGGTGCGGGCGACGGTCCAGCGGCGGCGTCGGAGTTTGGTGTGGCTGGGGGGTGGTGGTGGCTGGTCGCGTTGGGAGGCGGTGATCTCGGCGCCGAGTTGGTCGAGGACGTGGTGGTAGGGGTAGGTGCCGCCGTCGAGTTTGAGTGGGCGGAACCGGTCGATGAGGGTGAGCTTGCGGAGGCGGTGGAGCCGGCGCTGGGCGAAGTCCAGCGAGGGGAACAGGGCGTGGGCGATCTGCGGGGTGGTGAGTACGCCGTGGTCGGCCAGCCAGCCGAGGAGTACGTGGTCGCGGGCGGTCAGGGTGGACTGCGTACGCAGGACCTGGTCGGACACTGGTCTCGTTTCCTTCTGTGTGTGTTTCCGGGTAGGGGAGAGACCTGAGGGGTCTCTTTATGGGCACGGACGGACCCTGGTGACAGCGCGGTGAGCGGGGATGACAGAGGTGGTCGGGGTCAGTTGCCGGGTCAGTCTCAAGACCGACCCGGTAACGGCGGCAGACACCGACGGTGACACCGACCCCGGACCGGGTTGGAGCTTCCCCGCAGACAGCCTCACCAGGCTGAAGACGGGTACCCACCGCCGCAGGCAGGCAGAGAGCTCTCTCCTGGATGGAGCCGGGAGAGACACGACAGCGGTATGTGGCTGCCGTCCGCCCCGTCCGCTGTCGACGCCGCAGGGCCGGACGACGCCGCTGCGGCCGTCGGCGTACCCGGCCGGGCCGTGGTATCGGAGCGGCTCCTGATCCGCCTCCATACCCAAACCGGTGTTTGTGAGCCCTGGCGAACACTTGCCGGACTCACACCGGCTCACAAGCGTTGCCGGTTCGGCGGCCCGACCCGCCGTGAGAGTTACGCTCCGTGTCTGTCGGCGGGGGAGCCTGGTTGTGAGACGTCGGCGGTCCTCGGACGAGGATCTCGGCGGCTGCGGTGCGTAGCTTTTCGTCATAGCAGCGGATCGACCCGCCGCCAGCGCCTCCGCTCCGGCGGCGCACGACCGCGCCGTCTACCGTACGAAACGCCACCGCTTCGAACCACCGCCGCGCACTGGACGGCGCCCCAGCGCGGACACCCATGACACTCGTGCGCGTCGATGACACGAGCTCTGTCACTGGCACCTATGACATCGAGGCATGGCTATTGACAAGTGTGGGCATCCAACCTGTGTCATCGACGAGCACCTTTGACACGGGTGGTGTCAAAGGTGTCAAAGGGCCGGTCACCGCTAGTGTCACCGCCACCCGTGCCAGTGACGCGGCCACCTCTGCCACAGGGCCGCCGGTGTCAAAACCTGCGCGTCGCGTCCGAGCCGTACGGGCTGCGCGGGAGTGACACCGCCGCCCGTACGCCGTGGGACCTCGGTCCCCGGCGAGATCCGCCTGTCCCGCCACCTACCAATCGCGCTTTGTCAGACGTAGCGAACACTTTCGCATCTGACAGCGGTCTGACAGGCCCCGCCGCCCAGACGCTGACAGAGACGGAGCGTAACCTGCGCCACGGCGCCCGGTCTGTCAGTGCTGAACCCGCCTCTGTCAGAGGCTGTGCCGCCCGGGTACGCTGGTCACCGAGGGTGACCTGTCGCGGTCCCGAGACGGTGCCGCCGCCACCTCACGACGCGGGTCGCCCCGCGAGTGCCCGCCCCCGCGAGACGGTGGCTCCACCACTGTCAGGCCACGGTGGGAAACCCAACGCCCCGGTGTCGGAAAGACGCACCGCGCCCCTCTCAACCTCTCACAACGCAGGTCAATGGCCACCCGGGCCGGAGAGGTGCGGAAACCGCAGATCATTTTCCTGTGAGAGTCGTGTGCTAGGCGACCCGGCCCGTGCCGCTCGCGGCCCGATCGAGGACCGGCTCGGTGTCTGGACCGCAACGGGACTGCGGAACCCGAGGCGGACGGCGAACGGGGCGGGAGGCTGGCGAAGCCCGCCGCGTCGGCTCCGGCGGCCGCTGTCAGACGCTGTGAGATCGCCAAGTGTTCGCCACGTCTGACAAACCGCGATTGAGAGACAGGGGCGACGGCGCCGGCCACCGTCGCGAACGACTTGACCTCCGGGAAGAGATGAGCGTGGATCGTTCCGGTCGACGTCGAACCAGCCGCGCCGGAACCGGGGCACTCCGACGACGACCCCGCCCAACCCGTCGCCGCAGGAGGTCGAACATGAACACCAGCCACTCGGTCGAGCAACTCGAAGACGTCCCGCGGAACCGTCGTGGACGTACTGCTCTGGCGCCTGGCCGAAAGGGTCCTCGCCGCCCACCAACCCGAGCCCGACGGGCCGACCCGCTGCGCGAGCCTGCTCTGTACCGGACAGCACTACCCGTGCCTACCGGCCCGCGCCGCCCACCGCGCCCAGCGACTCAGCCGCACCGGCACATCCGTGACGTCGGAGACACCCGCCTCCGAGACGCCCGCGACCGGCCGGGCCGCCGTGACGACCCCCGGCCAATCCGGTGGCGCCCGCCCGCCGCGCCACCGGTTCGCCGACTGGTCCACCGCGATCCGCATGGCGATCGACTCGCACCGGGTCCCGCCGGCACGGCGCTCCGCTGCTCTTCCGGCGGCGCAACTGGTCGGGGTCACGTGAACCCGCCGACTCAGGCCCCTGGGCCGGGTTCCGCGTCCAGGGGCCTGGGCACGAGTCTCCGCCGACTATCTCGACCCCACCCGAGGAACCCCGGCCCTCGCCACCATCACTTTGACATCGAGCCCAAGCCCGGCGACCTACGGCCCTTCACCGGCCATTGGAGCCCATACGAGCCCCGCCGCGGATACCGATCCAAACGCGACCAACAGGCCATCAACAACGTCCGACTCCAGGCCGACACCTGGCACCATGGCCTGCGTGGACGGCCCACTGGTGACGCAAGTAGCCGCAACCGGTAGCGGCAGGTCGATCATTTGGCGCCGGAGCCCAGCGCGGGCGGCTCCTCGCCGTCCTGAAAGCGGCGAGCCGGATATCAGTCAGGCTGTACGCGGGTGATTCGGTAGCCTGCTATCCGTGACCAATTCCGATCTCCGCGTACGCTTCGCGCCCTCCCCGACCGGCATGTTCCACGTCGGCAATGCCCGGTCCGTCCTGTTCAACTGGGTGCTGGCCCGACAGTCGGGCGGAACCATGGTGCTGCGGATCGAGGACACGGACGCGGCGCGGAACCGCCCGGAGTGGGTCCAGGGCATCCTCGACGCGATGGAGTGGCTTGGCATCGGCCCGAGCGAGTACGAGGGTCCGCTGTTCCAGTCCGACTACGCCGAGCATCACCGTGAGGCCATCGGCCGGCTCCTCGCCGCAGGGCTCGCCTACTACTGCGACTGCGCCCGGGATCAGGTCGTCGCCCGGACGGGCAGCGAGCACAAGGGCTACGACGGCTTCTGCCGGGAACGTGGCCTGCCCGCCGGGGAAGGTCGCGCGTTGCGCTTCCGCACGCCGGACGACGGCTCGACAGTGATCGTTGACCTGGTGCGCGGCAAGCCGACCTTTGACAACAAGCTGATCGAGGACTTCGTGATCGCCCGCGGCGACGGGTCGCCGGTGTTCCTGCTGGCAAACGTGGTCGACGACATGGTCATGGGCATCACCCACGTGATCCGGGCCGAGGAGCACCTGCCCAACGCGCCGAAACAGCAGTTGCTCTGGGAGGCGCTGGGAGCGGAGCCGCCGGTGTGGGTACACGCGCCGATCCTCGTCAACGAGAAGCGGCAGAAGTTATCAAAGCGCCGGGACCGGGTCGCCTTGGAAGACTTCCGGGCCGAGGGGTACCTCGCCGAGGCGATGCGCAACTACCTGATGTTGCTCGGCTGGGCGCCGTCCGGTGATCGGGAGATCCTGCCCTGGGACGACATCGTCGCCGAGTTCCGGCTGGAGGACGTCAACCCCTCGCCAGCGTTCTTCGACGTGAAGAAGCTCCGGGCCTTTAACGGGGACTACATCCGGGCGTTGTCGGTGGAGGCGTTTGTCGAGGCATGTCAGCCGTGGTTGAGCGGCGAGACCGTACCGTGGCGGCCAGAGGCGTACGACGCCAGCACGTTCGTTGCTGTCGCCGAACTGGCGCAGACCCGGATCGCGGTGCTCTCCGAGGTCGTGCCGATGGTCGACTTCCTGTTCCTCGACGAGCCGGTCGCCGATGAGGCAGCGTGGGCGAAGGCGATGAACGCCGAGGCCCCGGTGCTGCTGGCCGCCGTGGCCGAGGCGTATGAGACGTGCGAGTGGCGGGCCGAGACGCTCAAGCCGACGCTGGAGGCGATCGGCGCCGAGCGGGGACTCAAGCTCGGCAAGGCGCAGGCGCCGGTACGGGTCGCGGTGACCGGCCGCACCGTCGGGCTACCGCTGTTCGAGTCGATCGAGATCCTCGGACGTGAGCGAACCTTGGCTCGCCTGCGAGCCGCCCTCGACCGCCTGAGCTGACCCTTCTCGTAGCAGACGCCGCCCGCAAATGCCGAGAAGAGTGCGTTGCCCGGCCCGACTCGGAGACAGCTCATTGTCACCCGAACGGGTGAATGTCGTAGCAATGATGCGATCATTATCGATGGTTTTGGTGCTTTACCTCGATCTTCTACTTCCATCGTAACGGGTGGTGCTGATCTGGCGAAACGCCGATCGCGAGGAGGGTCTATCATTCGATGGCCCGCGCGCTCCTGTGGCGCGTCTGTCAGAGCGGAGCGGTGTTGTACATCAAGACCTTCCGGGTGAGGAACTTCCGCCGGCTGCGCAAGGTCGGCATCGATCTCGACCCGGAGACGACGGTCTTCGTCGGAGCGAACAACAGTGGAAAGACGTCTGCGGCGCAGGTCTTCAGGCTGTTCCTCGGCGAGGGCAAAGGCCGTTTCCAGCTTTACGACTTCACGGCTGACTGCTGGGATGCGTTCGATGCTTTCGACACCGCGTCGGACGATCCTGACGAACTCCCGCGTATCGAGCTTGACATCTGGCTGGATCTGAAAGGTGACGATGTCAACCTGCACCGGGTGATCGACTTCCTTCCCGATCTGAGCTGGTCTTCGGAGTTGGTCGGCGTTCGGCTATCCTACCGGCCCAGGAGCGGCAAGCAGCTGGTCGAGAATTTCGAGGAGTGCCGTAGCAAGATCACGGCGGCCAGTCGCGCGGAGGGCTCGTCGTATGAGCCGTGGCCGCGTTCACTGACCGACTACTTGACGCGCGAGCTGCAACGTGAATACGAGATCGCCTATGCGGTCCTGGACGCTAGCCAGTGCGATGAGAACTTCGAGTTCATTGATGGCTATAGCCCGGATTGGGTCAGCGGTGGCGAGAGCAAGCTCGGCGGCAAGCTCGATGGCCTAATCAGGATAGACTTCCTCGATGCCCAGCGCCACCTGGTTGATGGGGAGAGTCGTGGCCGGGCGGAGGATCTTTCTCGGAAGCTGAGCGGCTTTTATGCTCGAAACCTCGAACAGCGGGAGGCTGACCTGGCGGCGGTCGCGGCTATCGCGGACTCGGAACTTCGGCTTAACCAGCACTTCGCGGAAGTCTTCGAGTCGACCCTGGACAAGCTCTCCGACCTCGGCTACCCGGGCTTCCAGCATCCGCGTCTGGTGGTGAAGGCATCATTCAACGCGCAGACCGTTCTCAGTAGCGGAGCGCGGGTCCACTACGCGCTGCCTGCGGGCGACGGCTCTGGTGGCGGGGCGGAGCGAACACTGCCTGACCAGTACAACGGGCTGGGCTTCAAGAACCTCATCTACATGGTCGTCGAGGTCCTGGACTTCCATCACCGGTGGATCGACGCAGACGGCGACCGCCCGCCGATCCACCTGGTGTTCATCGAGGAGCCGGAAGCTCATCTACACGCCCAGCTCCAGCAGGTGTTCATCCGGAAGATCCGTGAAATCCTTCCCGACGCCGACCCGGCCTTCACCACACAGATGGTCGTCACTACCCACTCCGCGCACGTCATCTACGAGAAGTCGTTCGAGCCGATCCGCTACTTTAAACGAACCGGTCTGGACGGCAACATCCACCACACCGACGTCAGGGACCTGATGACGTTCAGGGGCGCCGCGGAGGAAGCCACGCGGCACTTCCTCCGGCAGTATCTGAAGCTCACTCACTGCGACCTGTTCTTCGCTGATGCTGCAGTTTTGGTCGAGGGGAACGTCGAGCGCCTGCTTCTTCCGTTGATGATCCAGCAGTCGGCACCAGAGCTGCAGTCGTGCCACCTGACAATCCTGGAAGTCGGTGGGGCCTTCGCCCACAAGTTCCGGGAACTCGTCGAATTCCTCGGCCTGCCGACGTTGGTCATCACCGATATCGACAGCGTCCACGGACCGAAAGCAGACGATGCTGCTGCCGCGCCTGATGCGAGCGGGCCGGATGATGCCGACGGGCAGGAATGCCGGGCGTCGTGTATGACCACGAAGGACGACGCCGTTACGAGCAACGAGACGCTGGCGACCTGGATTCCAGGCATGCGGACGATCGCCGATCTCCTCAACCTGCCCGACAAGGACAAGTGTCCGCCGTCAGGCGGCAGTCCCGGCCACGTTCGGGTCGCGTACGAGACGCGCCAGGCAGTCGAGTGGAACGGCGAGCGCGACGATCGAGCCGGCCGTACTTTTGAAGAGGCCTTCGCCTTGGAGAATCTGACCTGGTGCCAAGACCCGAAACAAGCAGACCTCGGCCTGTGCGTGCGGAAGGCAGCAACGATGTCGTTGGATCAGCTACACGAAGCGATCCACCGACGCGTGAAGAACCTCGACAAGACGAACTTCGCCCTCGCGCTGATCACCGCGAACCCGGCAGAGTGGACCGGGCCGCGCTACATCGTAGAAGGCCTCGATTGGTTGCGTGATCAACTTACGGTGGAGACGTCTGACACTTCACGGTTGACTGAGATCGAAGCTGAGGTGGGCGGATGACCAGGCGCATCGACGCCCGGGACACCGACGCCGACCGGGCCCTGCGTGCGATTCTCGACCAGCGCGGTAAGAGCGGGTTTGTAGTAAACGCCGGGGCGGGATCCGGAAAGACGACCTCGCTGGTCAAGGCGCTGGCGTATGTCGCCGGCCAACGCCGCGAGCAGCTACGTGCACGTACCCAGCAGGTTGCCTGCATTACCTACACGGAAGTCGCTGCTGCCGAGATCCACGACGACGTTCACGACGATCCGCTCGTCTACGTTTCCACGATCCACGGCTTCCTATGGGATTTGGTCGCACCGTTCCAGTCCGACATAGGCGCCTGGATTGAGGGCCAGCTCACGGCCAAGCTCGCTGAGACCGCCGAGAAGATCGACAGGGCTAGGACGTCCGCCAAGCGCGAGTCAGCGGAGCAGGACCGTGACCGCTACCAGCGTCAGCGCGACGGCCTACGATCGGTTCGCAGATTCACCTACGGCGTCGGACCTGACTACGGCAAGGGGCAGATCGGGCACGCGGACATCCTCAAGATGGTGCCAAACATGCTGATGAGCCAGCCGCTTCTGGCGAAGGTTGTGGCTGCACGGTTCCCGATCATCTTTGTCGACGAGAGCCAGGACACGGAGACAGGAGTCGTCAGGAGCCTTATCCACCTGTACCGGACCGTTTCGGGTGACTTCCTCCTGGGATTCTTCGGTGACACTATGCAGCAGATCTATGCCACAGGCATAGGCCGAATCCCGGCGGAGCCCGACTGGACCCTGATCAACAAACCGGAGAACTTCCGTTCGTCACGGCAGGTTCTCGAGGTTGTCAACCGCGTCCGGGCCGCCGGCGACGGAGATCAGCAAATCCCGGGCCGGCCGGGCGAACTGACCCCGGAAGGACACGCCTACTTCTTCGTCCTGCCCGCAGATGCCGACCGCACCGCCAGCATGGACACCGTCCGCCGGTGGCTCGCGCATCGCACATCCAATGACGCCTGGACCAGTGATGCGCCCGGCGGCGCCAAAATTCTTGTGGCCATGCATAAACTCGCGGCTCGGCGGCTCGGTTTCGCTGGCCTATACGCCGCCTTCCACCCTTCAAAAGCCCCAGCCGCGCTGTCCGCTGGCTTCGACGAAGGCACAGCCTGGCCCATCGCACCGTTCGTGAACGTCATTCTGCCACTGTGCGAGGCAACGAATGCCGCCATAACGCCGCGGATCCTGCGCAAGCACAGCACCACCCTGCGAGACGGCATCGCCGAACCGGGAATTGCGCGTCAGCGCCTTGCCACGGCACGCGAAGCAGTGCGGGAGCTCCGAACGCTGGTAGCCGAGGCTGGTGCAGGCTCGGTGGGAAAGGCGCTGCGGCACGCGTACCAGAAAGGACTCATTGAAGCGGTCCCGCTGCTCTCCCGCTACCTCGACCCCGACGGGACGCACAGCGACCAGGTGCTCGGTGAAAAAACCCGGGAAGTTCTGGACGCATTCATGGCGTGCGACGTCCATGAGCTCGACGGATACCTGCGATACGTTAGACGCGAGTCCCCCTACTCCACACAGCATGGGACCAAAGGCGCCGAATTTCCGAACGTCATTGTCCTGCTCGACGACTCCGAAGGAACACTGCCAGCCCACTCCTACGATAAGCTTCTCGGACTCGCAGAGCTTTCCGACACCGATCGTCGTAACAAGGCCAGCGGCCAGGACACCACCGTCGATCGGAGCCGGCGACTCCTGTATGTCTGCGTCTCACGAGCGCGAAACGAACTCGCCGTCGTCCTCTACGCCACGGACGTGGACGCCGCGATCTTGTCTCTCAAGGCCGCAGGTCTGGCAGACCAGCCACTGACGATGGACGACCTATCGGCGACCTGACGGCAGCCGCGTCATCACGCCTCACTGCTGAAGAGCGCCTATCAATATCGGCTCAATGCACTCTCATGCCGCCGACCGCGCGCGCCCGCACCGGGAGCGCCCGTCACCCTCGGTAGCCCTAGTCGCTGGTGCGCGCTGGTGGGAGGGCGTCCGGACATGCCGAATTGAGTGCGTGCTCGGTGTCGTATCGGATAACAAATGTGAGCCGCACCCATGTACAGCCGGCGATGCACTCCACTAGAGTGCCATTATGATCCGAACGGTCGCCGAGCTACTCTTGAGCATTACGAATGAGAATATCCCAAAGCTGGACGCTGCTGAGGTTAAGCACGGCCCAACAATCGGAGACATGTACGAAGGGCTGTCATCCGATCTGTTGTCTCGATCTCTCCCCGAAGGTATCGAGTTGAGCGTCGTCACGGGTTTCGCCAAGGATCGCGGCGGAAACATATCAAACCAACTCGATTGCATGCTCGTTCACGGCAGAGGTGAGTCGATTCCATACACGAATTCTTTCGTATGGCCAATAGAAAATATTGTAGCCGTTATCGAGGTCAAAAAAACGCTGTATAGCGCACAGATGGCCGAGTCGCTCGATCTATTGAGATCACTCTGGGAACTGGAGGGGAGTGACGGAAAGCTTCGATCCGTCGAAATGCCGACCGATCCAATTTCCATTCAATTGGCGCGGAGAGCATTCTCTGAGACAACTGGGTTGGTGGCGCCTCCGTACGATCAAATCGATAGCCTATCCATAGAGAACCAGATGATTTTCCATACCCTCGTCAGCGAGCAGCACTCGATCGTTCGTGTGGCCCTGGGTTATCACGGGTTTAAGAGCGAGTCATCGTTCCGTAAGGCCTTCATTGATCTGCTCAGCGAAAACGTTGGCAAGCGAGGCTTCAGTCCCGGATCCCTGCCGCAACTCGTCATCTCCGGCAGCTATTCGATTGCGAAGATGAACGGAAGGCCGTACTCCTCTCGGCTTGTTGACGGATGGTGGCCGTTCTACGTCTCGACGCCAGTCAACCCAATGCTGATGCTCCTCGAGCTAATTTGGACTCGACTTGATGAAATGTTCGGGGTGCCAAATCTATGGGGTGATGATCTCGATCTTGAGGTTCCACGAACCCTTCTGTCCGCGAAGGCAGAGACGAACGGATGGCACCTCCGTTTCGTGGATCCGCCAGAGAAAGATCTCGCCTCCCTGCCTGCCACTGAAGCATGGAGTCCGGCATTTCTTTCTAAGGAGGAGTTCGTTATCTTCCAGAGGTTATGTGCCGGCCACCCCGTTAGCATGGAAGACTCGAAGCTCATCCGGTGGCTCGGCGAAAGGAAAGTCGATCCTGAAGATGCGCGGAAGCGGCTTGTCGCCACGGGCCTCATAGCGATGGAAGGAGCAGAGATGCGACTCATCGCAGTCGATGCTCTAGGTGCCATACTGCCGACCGGTGAGTACGTGGTCGCAGAAAACAACACCGGAAGGCTGAGCCGGTGGATCAGCCAGCTTGCCAATCGAGAGCAGGCAGAGGAATAAGGCGCATGCCCTCGTGTCGCCGACAAGGGCGCGCCGCGCTACCGAGCTCGAACGAGCCCACCTTCTTGTAGTCGTCATCAAATGGGCTGGCATCGTTGCCGAAAGGGCGCTGAGACACGGGGCAAGGCTGCTCACATAGTTTGCACTTCGGGCACCACCAGCCAAAGTCATCTGCCGCGATCCGCGCTTGGCTACGTTGGAGCGGTCACCTGCTGCGACCCGATCGCCGTTCGTCCGCGGGTTCATACGGCCCTATAGCGGAGAGACGCGTCGCGCTACAAAGCAACCCGCCTACGTCGAGCTGGATTGGCTACTGGCCGGCGAGAGGTTGGCCGTGTGTCGAATGGCGGTGCGAGGTGGCCGAAGTTGGTGCCGAGGGCCTCGTCGCTGAGCCGGAAGACCTCGGGTGCCCAGGGTCCGACTTGGCCACCGCTCGGAAGCCGGGCGGTGATGAGGGTCGCGGTCAGTAGCCAACCGCGCGGGAATGGGGTGACGATGAGAGTTCCAGTCGTTCCCCTCGGATCGGCGACTAGCCGGTCACCATCCCAGCGAGCGGACGTCACCCGAGGGGCCCTCTCGTCGGCGTGCGTGGCGGCGCCGAAGATCGTGCAGGTGGCGCCAGGGGTGAAGATTTCTTCCGCCAGTTGCTCGACGGCGCTGGTGTCGGGCTCGATTCCGTCGCGCGCGAGCAGATTGACCGTGTGGAGCAGGACTCGACGTTCGGAGGGCGCCGCCTCCATGGCGGAGGTGAGCCGGGCGTTGAAGTCGGTGGGGAGGAACCCGTTGGCGGTGAGGATGCCGTCAACGGAGAAGCCACCGCGATAGCCGAGACACTCGCGCAGACCAGCCCCGATCAGTTCGGTCTGCGCGATTAGCTCGGCGGCGTGCCCGAGCGTGGGAACGGCACCTGCGCAGAGGAAAGTCCCTTGTCCAGGTCGGGGAAGCGTCACGAGTTCCATGGGCGGGAATGGGATGACCCTGGTGGTGAGGGCCAGCCCGTGTAGGCGTACCGGGACTCCTTCGAGGAGTGGCATCAGCCGGACCCGCCAGGTTCCGGGCTTGGCCGTGGGGATGGTTGCCGGTGGTGGGCTGTCGCGCCACCACCAGATACCGTCGCCGCCGGCCGATGGTCCGGCGCCTACGGGCTGGCAGGAGCAGACGACTCCGCTGCCCTGGTCGACGATCGCCCCGAGCATGGCGAGGTCGGCGGTGCCGTCGCTGACGATCGACCGGGCCCGGGGTACACCGGCGGCGTCCCAGAGCGTGTCGACCACGGTCTTGTCCTCGAAGAGCCGCCACGCGGGCTGTCTCACGCCGATCCGCCTCCGGATGCCGGCATGCGGCGGATCGAGCGGATCGGGCAGGACGAGCGTCGCGGTGTTGTCGGGGTCGAAGGCGTTCGCCAGCTCGGCGAGCCAGCCGGAGCCGTCGAGGCCGCCAATGGTGTGGTGTTGCCACGCCAAGTGGTCGGACGCTCCGCGTAGTGTCCGACGTCGGGTCTCGGGCGGTGCGTCGTCCAGAGCGAGGGCGAGGCAACGGGTCGGGCCGAGCAGGGCTTGCCAGGCCCGCGCGTCGTCGGCGCGACCGCAGACAACGATCACCTTGCCGTCGGGGAGTAGTTGATTGATCGGCAGACTGGGCCTGGTCATCATCGGCGTCGCCGCCATGGCCGGTCTGTTCGCTCCAGGATCAGGTTCGCTGGTGTCTCGTGGACGAGTTTGTAGGTGTCCGGGCCGAGGTGGCGGTGAATGGTGCGGCGGTGCCGGTCGGGGTGGTCGTCGTCGTACTCGACGATGACCATCGCGGGTTGATGCCTGTCCGGGTCGTAGGAGTTCCAGACGTCGATTTCGGTGCCCTCGACGTCGATGCTGAGCAGGTCGATCTGGTCGATGCACCACCGGTCGAAGAGGTCTTCGAGGGTTCGGCAGTTGACGAGGATCTCCTGGTAGTCGTCGCCGGTGCGGTGGAGGCCGGACCAGGACGGCTTGTGACGGTACATGCCGAAGGGCCACAGGCCGGGTGTGGCGGAGACGGCGCAGGTGTCCACGGCGCAGCAGCGTTGGCGGAGACGTTCGTGGTTGCGGGGGTCGGCGTCGACGCAGAGGCCGCGCCAGCCGAGGTTCTCGAAGTAGAGGCTGTTGCTGCCGCGTACGCCGTCGCCGGCACCGATGTCGACGAAGACGCCGTACGTGGGCAGGTGGTAGTTGTCGGCGAGCCAGCGATCCTCGCCCCATTGGGAGTGGTACGGCGCGGGTTGGGTGTAGGGGAGCACGCGTTCACCCGCGCCACTTCTGCAGGAGGGTCCGCTCACGGTTGTGATCGAGCCAGCGCTGAGACCACCCGCGGCGAAGGGCCTGCCAGGCGAGGGCGTCGGCGACGCTGTCGCCGAGTGGGCGGTGGGTCAGGCCGGCCTTGGTGGCGCGAGTGGTGTTGACCGACATGAGGCCGATCTCTGGACTGGCGGCGGGGAGCCAGAGGGGGATTTCGGTCCAGGGGCGTACGCCGTTGGTGAGCGCGAAGTCCTCGCCGACCCGGCAAGGTGTGACGGCCCGCCCGGCACGGGTGAGGACGGTGTCGACCAGCGTGCGAGCGGTCGTGGTGGGTCCGGCAATGTTGACGACGCCGGACATCTGTCGCTCGATGGCGGCGCGCAGGAACCGGGCGAGGTCGGTGGCATCGATGAGCTGGAGCGGCTGGTAGTCGTGCATAGGGACGAGTACGTCACCTCCGCGCAGCGCGCGTTCGAGCCAGCAGGCGAGGCGTTCGCTGTCGTCGTACCGGCCGATGACCAGGCCCAGGCGGGCGATGAGCAGCGGTATGGGCAGGCGGTCGAGGCGGCGTTTGAGGTACCGCTCGCAGCGCAGTTTCCGGATGGCGGAGGCGCGTACCGGGTGGGAGGCGTCGGCCGGGATGGTGGGCGAGCGTTCGGTGAGTCCGTGCCGGCTGGGCTCGCGGCGGTAGACGCCGCAGATGGAGATCAGGACATAGAGGCCGGTGTCGCCGAGCAGGGGGAGCACGGGTCGTAGGTCGTCGGGATCGTGGGCGCTGGTGTCGATGACCGCGTCCCACGGCTCAGCGAGGACGGCGGCGGCCTCGGCGGTCGGTGCTCGCCGGTCGGTCAGCATGTGTCGGGCGATGCTGGCGAAGGGTGACGGTGAGCGGCCCCGATACAGCACGGTGACCTCGTCGTCCTGTGCGATGCATCTCTCGACGATGTGCCGCCCGATGAAACGGGTACCGCCGAGGACAAGGATCTTTTTCATCGTGGCTCGCCGCCGCCTGCTGGTGTGGGGCTGTAGCCGAGCACGAGCAGCCGGCGGGGGTGGCCGGAGGTGTTCGGGCCGCTGGCGTGGACCAGCGCGGCGTCCCAGATCAGTACGGTTCCGGGCGCGGCGACGAGGGTCACGGCCGCGTCATCGGGAGCCCCGTCGTCGGGTACGACTGGCCCCTGGTTGTCGGTCGGGATCATTTCGACCGTCCGGCGGTGGCTGCCGGGCCAGACCCGCAGCGCACCGGCCGACTCTGTGCAGGGGTCGAGGCAGACGGCGACGGTGAGGACGCGGGGGTAGCCGCGGGCGGCGTAGTAGGCGGCGTCCGTGTGCTTGCGGACCTCCTCCCCGAGTACGGGCAGCGTGGCCCACCCGGCGGCGATGTCGACGGTCCGCTTGTACATGAGCTTGTTGTCCATCAGCCTCGGCGCGGCGGTGTCGAGCAGATCCGCGACGACGCCGCGCAGGCGCGGGTCGTCGGCCACCGTGGCGGCGGTCGGAGACAGGTCGACGACCGGCTTGACCTTGAGGACGTACGGTTGCCCGCTGGCCAGGCGCCACCAAGTCACCCTCGGGTCGGTGGTTCTGGTGGCGACCATCTGGGCGAGTCGGTGGTCCAGCAGGGTGTCGGCTTCGACCCGGAGGTCCTGGATGGTGGCGGGCGGGAACAGGCCGGGGAGGACGAGGTACCCGTGGACGGCGAAGCGGTTGATCTGCTGCGCGGATACAGCCGGCGTGATCGGCGAGGTCATGCGGCACCGCCCTTCGTGGCGATCGGGATAATCACCCACCACGGCATCGTCAGCTGTACGGATCTTCTGGAGGATGGACAGGAAGAGCCGATTGTAGTCCTTGGTGGTGAGGCCGCAGACAAACCTGCGCACGATCATGGATTCGATTGCGCGCGCTGCGATGGACCGCTGTTCGGCGCTCACCCCTTCTCGGGCTTGCAGGTGTAGCAGGATTGGCACTGGAGTCGTGGTGTTGAGCATGTTGAGTGTCTGGAGCAGCCGTCCGGTGGGGTCGTTCCCCAAAAGGTTCTCCATTTTTCGCATGGCCCGACCGTGGTGGGCCAGGTCAGCGAAAATCTCCGCTGCGGACATCTGGGTGCTGGCCTGCCAGCGGCGGAAGTCGGCGAACAACCGCTCGACTGGCACCTCATGTCCGGTCTGGATGGACAGCCAGTACGACAGCAGCAGGTCGATGCGGGCTCGCTTGATTCGACCCGTCGTCACCTCCTTGCCCCACCACGCGGTGTCGAAGGACGTCCAGTACTCGGCGTGCAGGGTCGCTACGTCCTGTCCTTGTTGCTCCGCGATCCGAAGGAGGGTGTTCTTCACGAGATCGGAGGCCCGAAGACGGGTGCCGCGGTCGTTCAACGTCTCGAAGATGACCTGAGCGTCGTCCTGGGCCTCCAGCTGGATCTCCACGAGACCCAGCCGCTCCCGCAGGGCGATGACAAGGGCGTCCGCTCGCTCAACGGGCTTGCTTGACTCCGAGAGCCAGGCGCGTACTTCGTCGTCGAAGTACCGGCGTGCCGTCAGCAGGCGGTGATCGTCGGGTCGCCTTGCTGGGAGCTCGGCTGCGAAAACTTTCTTGAATCCGTCGCGGTCCGGCAGGGATGGCCAGATTTTGTACCGCTCGTAAGGATGGTCCTTGTGGACGAGCTGCGCGGTGTTGTGGAGGAATAGTTTCAGCAGGGCTTCGGCGTTGTCTGCGGCATGCTCCTGCGCCGCCGCCCAACATGAGGCGAGTAACACCTGAAGGGTCGTGAGGCGTTGCTGCCCATCGATGACATTCATGGCGAGGATCCGCCCGGGGGCCGGGGGCAGCCGCTCCAGTACGATCGCCCCGAGGAAATGCGTGCGGGGCGAGCCGGCGAAGGTCATCGTGGCCCCACTGATCTCCGCCTCGACCTCCTCGGCCGCCATCCGGACATCGGACCAGAGAGGTTCCCAGTTGCGCTCCTCCTCCCACACGTAGGGGCGCTGGAAGACCGGCACGACGTGCCGGCGGTCGGTGCCGAAGACGTGGACGAGTTGGACCGTGTCTGCTCTCATACCTGCCTCTCAGTTGCTGGCACTCGCCGCCTGTGTTCCGTCTAGCGCGTCACGGCGACGCGAGACATCGCTTCCAGGGTGCGGATATCGGGTGCCTGGCGGGCCTCGCGGCACAGCGTAGACCGGCGGCAACGGGTTGAACACAGCACTTGAGCATGGCGGTGGCGCGCTCGCTGTAGCTAGTTGCGGGTGTAGGCGACCCGTGACCCTGGTACACAGCTTTCGGAGTCTCCGTGACCTCCGGCCACCGGTGACGTGCCTTGGAACGCACAGCGGCTCAGCGCCCACCGCTGCGCCGTAATGGGCAGTTCGGGTGGACAGCCCTGCAACGGCGGCCAAAAGAAGCAGGCCGATCACCGTCGCGTACATCGTCGCGTGACTGGCCGCCGTGAGGACCGGGCGACTATGCGCCATTGGGGTCGACCGTCGGCTCCTACGAGAAGTTGATCCGGGGTGCAGGTGTTGCCGTGATACGGGTGGCGTGTTCCGGGTGTAGTTCGGCTAGCCCCAGGGTGGTGAGGAGGTTGCCGCATGAGTTGTTCAGCGCGGCTTCGGCCGTGACGGGCTCGTACATGTCCGGGGCGGTTGCAGGTGCCTCGGCGGCAAGTCTGGGCTGCTGGATGGCGTACTCGGCGTAGGTCACCAGGTGTAGATGGCGGGCTCGCAGGAACTCTTCGTCCGTTACCTTGCCGGCGCACAGGCGAGCGACGGCGGCGAGACGAGCCTTGGTTAGGTCGACTATCGAGTCCGCCATCATCGGAGCAGCGGGATGGCCGACAGCTTTGCGAATCTTGCCTCCTGCGGGCTCGAAGACGTTACGCACCGCGTGTTCCAGGCGCGGGTAGTCCGCCCGGCCGGTGTAGGCGATGTCGGTCAGGGCATCGAGAAGCTCGCGTCTTGCGGCGATGCTCGCGTCGGGGTTGTCGAGCTGCCGGAGGAGTTCCTGCGCGGTTTGTCTGGCCTGCTTCTTGCTGACGCGGGGGTCGCCCAGCCAGGTGATCATCGCTCGTCGGGCCTGGCTCGTGGAAACGAACTCGTCACCCCAGTACATCCAGATGCCCACCGGGATGCGGGCCAGACTCTTGATCTTGTTGTTCGCCCTGTGGTGCAGGAGGGTCAGGAATAGGTTGCGCTGGTTGGCGGAGTACAAGGCCGGGTGGGAGCCGTGACCCTTGCCGGCGGGGCGGCGTTGCGGGTAGGCAAGCAGTCCCAGCTCGGTCCAGTCGCGAACAAGGCGCACGCTGACAGCGTGGCCGTGCGTTGCCGCATCGGTCACGAGCTGTTCAATCGTGCCCGACTGCGTGATGGGCTCCACGCTATGGAGATTACACCTGCTTGGTGGTGCGGCGAGGATGTACCCGGGCGTCTTCGCACGTAACAATCGTTTGGAGGAGGAGCGGTTTTGCGCCGATCGCGGCTGCCGATCCCAAGACCAGAGACAGGAGGTGATTTCACGATGCCAAAGACATCTAGCGGTGCGCCTTCCGGGGACTTGGGCAAGTGGCTGGCTCTGGCCAGCGCGCTGGCCGCCCTCGGCTTCCTGCCCAAAGGGTGGCAGAAGGCGATTAGCGCGGCGGGCGTCGCCTACATGATCACGAAGATGCTGTGAAGTGGCCACGATCCGAGGATGAGGGACCCGCCGAGTCAGGCGGGTCCCAAATGATCGCCGCCGGGCTGCTCGCTCTCGGCGGTGTCGGCTCCGGCCTCGCTGTGCCGGCCGCCGCGTCGTTGCTGCTCGGCGTGGTCCAGCAACGGAATCACGGACGCAGCCGTGAACCTGCCCAGCGCCCCATCGATCGCCGCTCAGTCGTCAGGCCCCATACCCTCGATACGGTCGGACTGGCCGCCGCGAAGCCCCTCCTCGACAGACTGGATACGGTGACCGCAGTGGAAGACCGCGAGAAGCCGTCGTTCGAGGACCCTCGAACCCGAATCATCCCCCGAACGGCGGCTCGCCAGAGCCGGTGACCGAACCGTCTGCCTGCACCAGGACCTTCCCCTCACGGCCGCTGGGCAGTCGCAGCGTGAGCGGGTCCGACACCTCGAACGCGCGCCAGGCAATCTCCCCGGGAAGATCAAGGCGACCACTCCAGTTACTGAGACGCCCTGAGGGTCCGGTGCTCAGAGTGGCTGTCGTGTCGTGCTCGTTGCCGTCCTGATCGACGAGGACGGCGGGCCCGTCGTAGGTAGTCATGCGGGCGAGGGTAGTCCGGGATCGCATCGGTGACGTTGAGACTGGGCTTGTGGCGGCCATCACGCCGCGCCTGCTACCACGACCCAATCCGTTGCAGCAGGCGACAGGCGTGCCGATCGTCGATCAAGGAGTACAGAATGCCGCCCCCGCCGTTCAGGGTGCTGGCCGGACGTCCAGTGGAGGGCACCCGGCTCGACCGTCCACCGGATCCTGTCGATCAATCACGTCACGGGCACCGTCGCGGCAGCCGCAGAGGTGTCAGCACCGGTCGCTCCGGAGGGCTGATGTTCTGCCATTGTCGGGCGTGGTGGCGAGTCCGCCGGTGGAAGGTTGTCTGGGGGCCTGATTCCGCCCCGTCGACTACCGCCCTGTGCGGAGTGAGTCAACACCGTGTTGGTTGTGGCCTTCCCGTCAGCGTTGACGTACCGTTCGGTCAGCCGAACACGACGAGGAATAAAACCGCAGCGTGTGATGGCGGGTAAGTGCAGAGGGGCAGGACGCGCCACGTCCCACCCCTCCACTCACTCAGGCGGTCAACGGCGCACTCTACATATATACATCGCTGCCGATGACTGCCCCAGCACCGCGAGGGCCTTAGCCGCCACGGCGAGGCCCTCGTGCTGTTGATGGGCCGCGACCAGCGCGACCACCTCAAGCACGGGCCCCACGATCCGCCAGATCCGCTCGGCGAGCGGGACGGGCCGTGATGGTTCCGGTTCCTCGTCTTGCACTTGCACCTGCACCTGCACTCCTGATCGGCCCCCGGAGCGTTCGTCCGGGGCGCCGCGCGTCCGCCCCGAGGAGCGGGAGCCGAGCGTGGAGCGTGGTGCCTGTGCATGTGTGTGTGGTGCTGGGCAATGACGGTACGGTCCAACCGCGACACCTTTGACTCCTGACACGCCGCAGACGGCACACAATCAGCGACGTCGCGTGCCGCCCCGGCCGCAGCCGTGAGTGGCCCGAACGCCGGATTCCCTGGTCGTCACCGGAATGGGGCTCGGGGTGACGGTTCTGGGCGGGCTACGCCTTGCTGCAGGATCTCCCACGGGTAGAGCTTGATGTCGTGTAGCGCGTTGGCCACGGGAGTAGCAGGTCGTCGGCTTTGGCGTTGAGGAGGCGGCCCCGGCCGGGCACCGGATGCACCTGGCTGTCGGCCATGCCGTCGGAGTGCAGCAGGTCTTTCACGCGTGACGTGACGCGTGAGTCACAGTGCCCCTGCCCTACGCTTTTTCTTCGGAGGAGGGCGCAGGGTTCGTGGTTCCCGGACGGCGTCATCCTCGGTTCGGTGTGCGCGGCTGGTGCAGGACTGGCCGGTGATCGAATGGTCGTCGTGCCGACGGCGGCGGGCTGGCTTTGCTTACGGCGTGACCCGCATGGCGGCGATCAGCCACCATGCGTGGGTGATGAGTCGACAGTCCGCCAAGATCTCGCTGGGTGTTGGCTCCGCCGTGCTCGCGGTCGCGGTGCTACTCGAAACCCAGCCGTGGAGATGGGCGCCGTGGGGTGGGCTGGCGGATGCCATCACCGGGCACCTTGTGCTCATCGGGCTGGGCCTGCCGGCCCTCACGCTGCTGGTGACGGCGGCGGTAGCCCTGCGGCGCTCACGCCCCGCCCAGGCCGCTCCATCCACTGAAACACCAACGCTTCGATGGCCCTGGCTGCTGTCGGACCCGGTGTCCTCACAGTCGTCGGCATCCTGGCGGCCCTCGGCATCGCGGCCTTGGTCGTGATGCTGCTAGTCGCGGCAGGCTTACCGCCACCGAGAAGGCCAAGTTACAAATCGAGGCGATCAAGTTCGGTATCGGCCTGTTCGCGGCCAGCGGAGCGGCCGCCGCGCTGCTGCTTACCGTACGCCGCCAACGCCTCTCCGAGCAGGGAGCAGCGCTGGCGGCACCCGCAGGGCCGTGGACATACCAGGATGTGGAGTCCATCGACGGAGGCCACGTATGCGAGCCGACCGTCGCAATCGCGTCCGTGCACCACGACCAGCCCGGCACCGTCGACCCGCAGACCCACCGGACCGTGCCTGCCGAGGAAGCCGACGCCCTGGTCTGGCACATTGTCGCCAACGACCAGCCGGCCGTCCTGGCCCGGATCGCCGCCCACCGGGCCGCCATCGACGCCTACCGGCAGGCGGCCGTCGACCTGGAGCAAGCCACCACCCGCCTTGCCGCCCATCTGAACAAGCCGGTCCACGGCGACCCGGAGTACGCCGCCCAGGCGCACCGCCACCGCGCCGCCCACGCCCAGGAGGCCGCCGGCCGCGTCGAGGGTCTCCAGCTCGCCGTACGGGCCATCGCCGCGTCCTACACCGGCAGGCCGCCGTGCCCCTCATGAGCGGCCGGGGCGGAGCGGTCAACCACCGCCGCCCGTCACCGCCGGTCACGGTACGGTACTCCACTCCCATAGCGGTGGGGGTGATTCGGCCGCCTGCCAACCGTCAGGCTTCTTCCCGACGCAGTGGGGGTAGGTGTATCCGCTCGCTGGCGGCAGCGGGCAACCTGCCCCCGTTTACCCCCCGAAAACCCTTCCCAAGAGTTGACTACCAGTGACAAGCCCCGATCAACGCTCGACGGCGTTTGTGCAGCTTAACGCCATAGCATGACTAGCGACGACAAGCTCGAAGGGGTGACGGTTGGTAACCGTGTGTCGCAGGTTCGAATCCTGCTGGGGGCACCCCCGCTGAGCAGCCGAAACGCTACCTGGGCAGCGATTCTCCTGGTCCAGGATGTCCGTTTTCTGTGCCGTGGTGGGAGCCGCGTGGGAGCGGTGGTAGAGAATTTGTCCGCCAAGATCGACTTGTCATCGACAGAATTCGATATTCCCTGTTCGATGCGGCGGCCGGCAAGGACTTCACAAGCCCGGGCGGTCAACCTAGGCGCCGTACCGCGCAACCATGGTGCGGACGGCTTCGTCCACAACTGCGGTCGTGCGGGCAGGGGTCACCGTCCAGTCGGGGAGCACCAGACTCGGCCAGAACAGGTAGTTGGAGATCATCCCGAGGAACTGCGTAGCGGCCATCTCCGGATCAGCGATGTCAGCGGCCCCCGCGTCGCGCTCGGTCATGAGGTAGATCCGGACGGACTCGAAGTATGGCAGTTTGCCGCGTGAGAAATGCGCCTTGGCCAGTTCGGGAAAGCGTGGCAGTTCGGCGATGACGATGCGGAACAGGTCCGTCATCTCTGGCTGGCTCAACAGCGTCGCGTAGCGCCGGCCGAGCACCGTCAGGCCGGCCGTCAGGTCACCGGCGGGCGGCGCGTCTGCGACGTCGTTCTCGGCCCACGAGTCGATGACGATGGCATCGAACAACGCCGCCTTAGTTGGAAACTGCTTGAACAGCGTCGCTTTCGACACCCCGGCGCTCTCGGCAACACGCGCTAGTGATGCCCGGTCGTAGCCCAACTGGAGGAAAAGCTCGGTAGCGGCCTGCACGATGAGTGCACGCTTCTCCTGCGCCACGCGCTGGTGATAGGCCGACGGCGCTGGGGTCATGCGCCCATCATAGCGAGGTGAGTGGGTTGACTCACCACTCGCCGGGGCGTAGCTTCGGCAAGGTGAGTCGCCCGACTCACCACCCGGCCCTGCGGGTTGTCGTCTCTCGCTCGTACTCGGAGGATCAGATGCCCCGCTTCGCCAATCAGACCGTACTCGTGACCGGCGGCACCGGTGGGCAGGGAGCCAGCCACGTTCGGGCCCTGCACGCCGAAGGCGCCAACGTCGTCATCGGCGACATCGATGCCGAGCGCGGCGCCGGCCTCGCTGCCGAGTTGGGAGGCGGGGCGCGTTTCGTCCACCTCGACGTCTCCCAGGAGGAGTCGTGGGCCGCCGCCATCGCGGAGACCGAGAAGGCCTTCGGTGCGCTCACTGTCCTGGTCAACAACGCCGGGGTGCAGAACCCGCCGGCCCTCATCGAGTCCACCCACCGGGCTACGTGGGCTCGCATCCTCGACATCAATCTCACCGGCACCTTCCTCGGCATCAAGGCGGCCGCACCGGCGCTGCGGCGCGCTGGGGGAGGAGCAATCGTCAACATCGCCTCCACCATGGGCATCGGCGGTACTGCCTTCTACGCGCCCTATGTCGCCAGCAAGTGGGCGGTCCGAGGGCTCACTCAGACCGCTGCCCTTGAGTTGGGCCGCGACAACATCCGCGTCAATGCCATCCACCCCGGCGTTGTCGCCACCCCGTTCATCACCGAGCCGGCGGCCGGCAGCCAAGCCCCGATCTCCGACTTCTACTCGCCCGAGCCGTTCGCCGTCCCGCGACTCGGGCAGCCCGCCGACATCACTGCGCTGCTGTTGTTCCTCATCTCGCCACACGCGGCCTTCATCACCGGCGCCGAGTATGTCATCGACGGGGGGCTGCTCCTCGGCCCCGCCTTACAGAAGGAAGCCGCATGAACCCCGCAGACCAGCATGGTGAGCGCCGCGCGCCTGATCCACTTGCGCACCTGCCGCACGAGATCAGGCGCGCCATCGAGATCACACCCGCGGCCGGAACCCGCGAACGAATCGTGGACATCACCACCACCGGGCGGCGTACCGGACGACCCCGTCGCATTGAGATTTTCTTCTATCGCGCCAACGGCGCAACCTACCTTTGCAGTGGTGCGGGCGGAGGCGCGACCGGCTGGTACGCGAACCTACGAGCGAACCCCGCTTTCACCTTCCACCTCAAGAGCGGCACTAGAGCAGACCTGCCGGCGCACGCAACAACGGTCACCGATCCGACCGAACGGGCCACAGTGATCGGAGCCATCGTCGACGACCTCAACCAGCCCCACGACCCCGGCACCATCAGGCCGACCCGACTAGACGACTGGGCCGCCAGTAGGCTGATGCGAATCGTCTTTTGCTGCGGCTTTTGTGTAGATTGATCTAATTTCAGGCTTCAACACAAGATAGATGAGTGCGAATCCTTGACTCATTGTCCGTGTTGCAGGTTAATCACATCTACATGTCGACTGTGTTCACCCTCCCGGGTGGTCGACGGCGTCGGCGGGTCGTCGAATCGATTCGATGATCATCTGGCACGTATGCCTTGACTCGAAGTCATGAGGCTCTCGGGTGAGTCACAGGAGGTTACCGTGCATCGTACGAACGTCCGCTGGGGTGGCCGATTGTCGGCGTCGGTCAGAGGGCTGGCTGCGGCCGTGGCGCTCGGCCTGCCCCTGACGCTGGGTGGCCTGACCCTGGCGACTCCTGGGTCGGCCTTGGCCGTGCCGGTCGCGACGCAGAGTGTCGCGGCCGCCGGACTTGACGGTGTGGCGGCCGGTAACGCCGCGATCGCCTCGGTCGATCTGAGTGGTACGTGGAGCTTCACGCCCTCGGGTCGGGGAACGACATCGATCACGGTGCCCGGTGGCGGCTGGTACAAGCAGGGCTTCACCGACGTGACCGAGGCGGTGTACTCGCGCAGCATCACCGTGCCGGACTCGGGGCAGCCGCAGTCAACCTGGATCGAGTTCGGCGCCGTCAACCACCAGGCGACACTCTCCGTCGACGGCCGCGTGGTCGCGACCCAGACCACCGCGTTCACCCCGTCGAACTTCGACATCAGCGCATACGCGGCGCCGGGCACCACCCACACGGTCAGTGTGCAGGTGAAGGGCCGCGGTGCGTTGAGGTCGTCCGACGGCAAGTACCTGGTCCCGATAGCGGCCGACTGGTCCGAGGCCATACCGCAGGGCATCTACCGGTCCGCGTCCCTGCGGGTGTACCCGGCGGTGTATGTCAGCGACGCGTTCGTCCGTACCTCGGTGGCGAACCGCACCCTCAGCTACGACGTGTCGGTGACCAACTCCTCGGCCGCGACCAGAACCGTCACCCTGAGCGGGTCGATCACGTCCGACGGCCCGGGCTCCTTCGGCTACCCGCAGCTGCCGCAGCGGACCGTGACGGTGGCGGCCCGTTCGACGGCGAAGGTCACGGTGGGCCCCGTGGCGTGGGACCTCGGCGCCACCTCGTACTGGTGGCCCAATGTGCCGTACCGGTCCGGATACCGGGCCCAACTGCACCGCCTGGCGATCCACGCCACCGTTGACGACGGCCGCACCAGTGACGCCACGTACCGCTTCGGGTTCCGGGAGAGCACGCAGAACGGCGAGTACTACTACCTCAACGGCGTGCGGGTGAACTTCCGTGGCGACAGCTTGCAGGGCGCCGACTACGACCGGGTCGACTACGGCGGTAAGGGCGACGCGTACGACACCCTGCCCGGTTTCCTGCCGCCGTCGTCCGGCAACGGCGGCTGGCCCGCGGCGGTGAACAACTACCAGCGTCTCAACTACAACGTGGTACGCATGCACATGGAACCGGCCAGCCCGTACATGCTCGACGTGGCCGACGAGATGGGCCTGATGGTCATCGACGAGACCGCCATCCGCAGTGGTTCCCAGGACTTCGTGTCCGGACGCGACAACATGGTGGCCCACGCTCGTGCGCTGACCCTGCGCGACCGCAACCATCCGGCGATCATCCGCTGGAGCCAGATCAACGAGCCCAGCTCCAACAACAACGACTCGCAGCAGTTCCAACAGGACCTGTACGCGGCGATAAACGGCAACGACGGCACCCGGCCGATCAGCATCGACGCCGGCATTGGCGCGGACTCGCCCAGCCGGTACCCGGCCATGAACTACCCCAACTTCGCCATCTTCGCGCACTACCTGGACGGCGTCGGCCGCTACGGCGAGGCCCTGAATCGCCATTCCGGACGTCCGGACGGCGAAGGCGAGTACATCTGGCCCGCCTGCAGCACCAAGCAGGGCTTCACGTGGTTCGCCACCGCAACTGCTGCCAAGCGCGGCAAGGACGCCAGCGACCTGCGCCCGTACACGCTGCTGTCTGCCTGGGCCAGCGTGGTGCCGGGCGTGCGAACCACCGACTTCACCACGGAGGAGGGCACTCGCCCGGTCTACGGCGCCGACAATCTGCCCGACCCGTGGAGCAACTCGCAGATCCAGCGCGTGCAGGCGGCGTTCAACCCGGTGGCGGCGGTCGACCTCCCCTACTGGTCCGCCTCCGGCGCCTCGGACTCGAACGGCAGCTTCCCGCTGCCGCAGGCGGTGCCCAGCTACGCCCGAAACGCCACGGTGACCCGCAACATCACCGTGTTCAACGACGACCTCACCAACACCTCGGTGGACTTCGCCTGGACCGCCCGGCTCGACAGCCCGACCGGCACGGTCGTCGCGTCCGGCAGCAGCAGCCTGACCATCCCACTCGGCTCGCGGGTGACCCAACCGGTGTCCTTCACCACCCCCGCCACCGGCAGCCGCGTGTACGTGCAGCTGTCGACCGCCAAGTCCGGCAGCACCACCTTCACCGACTCGGCCCAATACCTGAACCTCGGCGGAAGCGGTGGAACCGGGCCCACTCCCGGCGCCTACCGCATCGTCAACCGCAACAGCGGAAAGCCCCTCGCCATCGCCGGCAACTCCACCGCCGACGGCGCCAAGACGGTCCAGCAGAGCGGCACCCCCACCTGGACGATCAGCGCCACCCAGGACGCCTACACCCTGCGCTACACCGCCTCTGGAAAGGTGCTCGACGTCAACGGCGGCAGCACCACGACGGGCCTGCAACTGCAGCAGTGGTCGGCAAATGGCGGCACCAACCAGTCGTGGTACCTGCGGCCCACCGGTGACGGCTACTACACCATCGTCAACCAGGCCAGCGGACTGGTGGCCGACGTCTACGCCGCAGCAACCGGTGACGGCGCGCAGGTCGTACAGTGGACCGCCAACAGCGGGACCAACCAACAGTGGCAGTTCGTACGCGTTTGACCAGCACCAGAAGCGGTTGACAAGTCCGACCGCCGGTGACCAACTGACGATTGTGCTGAGGTCTACTCGGGCATGGGGATTCCCGTGCCCGAGTGGACCTCGACCCACTCTCGGTGGAATAGACAGAAATCACTATCCTGCGACGGCCTGCATCGAGCCCTCGCCTCCGCTCGACTGATGAACGCCGCCGGCGTCTAGCAAGCGGGTGCTGATCAACGACGAGAACCGCTTCGACGGTGTCGACTCGATCGGGGTAGACGAGCACGTGTGGCGCCACACCCGCCGCGGCGGGCCGTGGATCGGGCGTGATGGCGACGGTGAGCACCTCGGGACCGCCGTGGCGATCGATACGGACAGCGCGCACGAGTTCTCCTGTTCGTTGAATCCGACGACGTGGAGTCGGGTCAGGACACCGGAGCCGGTTTCGGTGCCGCTTGCGCGGCCGGTTCGGCCGTCGAGGAGTTGCGGGGAACGGCGAGGTAGGACAGCGCCAGCCCGAGCAGGCTGAACAGTGCGCCCGCCAGCCCGGTCCACCGCAGGCCGCCGGCGGCGACGATCGCGCCGCCGAGCGCTGAGCCCGCAGCGGCTCCCAGGTTGAACGCACCGACGTTGACCGACACAGCCAGCGTCGGCGCCGCGCCGGCGTGCTTGAGGATCAGGCCCTGTAGCGGGGCGATCGTCGCGGTCGCCAACAACCCGAGCAGCAGCACCGCGACGATCGCGGACGGCTTCCAGGTAACGGCCACCGGGAACACTACGAGCACCCCGACCAAGCCACCGAACACGCCACGCACCGTCGCACTCAGCGACCAGTCGGTGAGCCGTCCCGCGGCCAGGTTTCCCGCGAAACTGCCCGCCCCGTATGCCAACAGCAGCAGTGACACCACCGGCGTGGTGAACCCGGTGACCTGCGTCAGCAGCGGTGCGATATAGGTGAAGACCAACATGACACCTGCGAACCCGACCGCTGTTGTGGCGACCGTCACCAGTACCGGCCGCCGCGTCACCACCCGCAACTCCTCCCGGATGCTGCTGGTGCGTTGAGCGGCCTGCCGTGGCAGCACCGCTGCCAACAGCGCGGCGCCCGCCAATGCCAGCGCCGTCAAAACCACAAACGGCGCCCGCCACCCGGCGCGCTCACCGAGCAGCGCACCCAACGGCACGCCGAGCAGGGTGGCGACGGTGAACCCCGACGCCACGGTCGCGACCGCACGACCCACCCGCTCGGCCGGCACCACCTGCGTCGCCGTCACCAGCGCCAACGCCAGGAACGCGGCGTGGCTCAGCGACGACACCACTCGCCCGGCCAGCAGCACCGCAAACACCGGCGCCCACGCGCTCAGCGCGCTACCGGCGGCGAACAGCAGCATCAACCCCAGTGCCACGCCCTTGCGCGGCAGTCGTGCGGTCGCGATCGTCACCAGCGGACCGCCGATCACCACGCCAAGCGCGTAGGCGGTCACGGCCTGCCCGGCCGTCCCGACCGATACTCCGAGATCCCCACCCACCTGAGGCAACAGTCCGGCAATCAGATACTCGGAAGTCCCGACCACGAACACACTGGCGCACAACGCCGCCAGAAGTAGATAACTCTTCCTCATGAACCGGACGCTAGACTCTGACACGGATGTCAGAGTCAAACTTGAGTGAGTGGGGTCACATGCGCATCGGGGAACTGTCGCGCCGCACCGGCGTCCACGAGCGGCTACTGCGCTACTACGAACAACAAGGACTACTCCAGCCCACCCGCCGCCCCAGTGGCTACCGCGAATACTCCGACGCTGATGTCGAAACCGTCCGACGCATCCGAAGCCTGCTCGCCGCAGGCCTGAGCACCAACACCATCGCCACCGTGCTGCCCTGCCTCCGCGACGACAACCAACGCCTGGTACCGATCTGCTCTGACCTCGTCACCGAACTCTGCCAGGAACGCGACCGAATCACCGCCGGCATCACCGAACTACAGGCATCGCGCGCCATGCTCGACACCGTGATCAACGCCGCACCCGACGACGTCGCCGCCCGCGCCCGCGCCAACCTCGCCGCCCTCCACAGTTGAAGCCAGGACTGATCCCGTCATCTGCGGGGAAATCTGCTGTCCGCCACCGTGTTACGTCCCGTGTCCGCGACCGGGGAGATCCTGGTGCTTGGCGGGTCGATTGGGCGGACCAGTAGCGGCCCGCGGGAGCGACCGGCCATCGCGGCGCCCGGCTCCATCGCCGGGTACGGCCGACCCTGCCGTTCCGGCTATCCGAGACGATGACCGGTCGGCTGTGTGAGGTCGGCCCGCCGCGGGTTGCCGGATTGGATCGGCACACAGCCAAGAATCGCCCCGTCGGTCTTCGTGGCTGTACTCCGTTGCAGATGAGCGGATGAGGGTCTGGCTGGCTCACGCATACGAACCCGACCTTCGGGACGTGTCTGACGCAGGTAGTCCGGTCGTGATGTCCGTGTGAAGGAATCGGCCGAATGCGTATCGGATTCGTCAAGACCCCTTGGCAGCGGACACGGGGCGAGCCCCCATAGGTAGCGAGAGGGCGCGCGAGCGGCCGGTGGTGGTGAAGGAAGACGATGGTCATGCGTCGCGAGGCCGCTTCGGAAGATGACCTATCCGAAAATTCGGGCCTGGGGTCTCTGGCTCGTGGCGGGCTGTGCGGTGGTGGTAGCCGCCGCTGTCGTCGTTGCGCTGTTGGTCCCGGCCGATGCGTTGCCGCCCCGAGTGCTGGTGCTGGCTGCGGTCGTCGGCGTTCGTCGAATTCCGTCTGCCTGCGCCCGGGTCGACCGCCGACGTGGATGCCGGGGCGGTGAGCGGGGTTGCCGCACCGCCGCGCCCGACGCGCCGGTACGGCAGTGGCGGCCAGATAGTTTCCCCGCCGTGGGGTGGTGCTGAGGTCAGTGCAAGGCTTTGACGCCCTGTCCGGCGGTGGCTTGGTTGAACCGCTAGCTGTCACCCTGGGTCACGACGACGTGGGCGCCAACTCGCGGGTGGCGTAGCGATTGATCAACTCACGCGGTGAGCCCTCGGCGACGATCCGTCCGCTGCCCATCACCGCGAGGTCACACGAGGATCAACTCCACAACAGACGGACCTGGCCTTTCAGAATCTGTGGCGGGGGGTCAGACCGGGCCGTACCGCGCCGACTCCGTCCCGCAGACGTACGCCCAGTAGCGGTCGCCGTACGACCAGTGCCACCAGGCAGTGGGTCGGTTGACCAGGTCCACCGCGGCGAGCACCTGACGGATGATCAGACGGCGGGCCCGCGCGTCCGGCGAGACCCAGGGTGAGGCGGCGTAACACGCGCCCGAGCTGGCCTCCGGGCTGGTGTAGAGCTCGGTTCCGAGCCACAGCGGTTCGCCGGACCGGTGGCACAGGGTGAGGTCAACCGCCCCGCCGGTCAGGTGTGAGCCGAACTCGCCGGGCTGGATCCGTTGCCGTACGGTCGCCCGTACCCTCTCCTCCGGCCAGTCCGGTCGTGCCTGGCGCAATTCCTCGACGGCCATGGCGACGCGGCGACGATGGTCGGTGAGGGGCCGGTGACCGTCGACGACCAGGAGCAGCAGGCCGGCCGGAAGTAGGGTCTGCGCCGCGATGAGACGGTCGACCAGGCCGACCCGCAGGCAGACACCGGGCGCGCCGAAGGCGGGGCGGCGGTCGACCCGGAGCGCGTCGACCGTGTCGAGGTCCACGAGTGGCTCGCCGTTCTCGACGACGGGTATCTCGGCGAGGGTCTGCTCGACCGGCAGCACGATGTCGGACATGGGGCCTCCGGGACATGGGGCGGTACGGACCCGGCGCCCAGGCCGCCGTGGGCGGCCCGGGTCACCGGGTCGGATCGCGGAGCAGGCTCAGAAGACGAGGTCGAAGGCGGACCAGTTGTTGCCGATGACGC